>JAZKZO010000044.1:0-22518 GCA_045612665.1 Eubacteriales bacterium | reverse complement strand
TTCCCCACTGCTGCCTCCCGTAGGAGTCTGGACCGTTTCTCAGTTCCAATGTGGCCGTTCAACCTCTCAGTTCGGCTACTGATCGTCGACTTGGTGAGCCGTTACCTCACCAACTATCTAATCAGACGCGAGTCCATCTATGCGCAATTGCTCTTTGATACAGTCATCATGCGATATCTGTATGTTATGCGGTATTAGCACAAGTTTCCCTGTGTTATTCCCCACGCATAGGCAGGTTACTCACGCGTTACTCACCCGTCCGCCACTAACAATCTTGAGCAAGCTCGCAATTGTTCGTTCGACTTGAATGTGTTATGCACGCCGCCAGCGTTCATCCTGAGCCAGGATCAAACTCTCTAAAAATTTTATTTATTCATCCGTAGATGATTAAATCATTTTTAAAGCTTTTGTTTAGCTCTTTACTTAAATTACTTGTTTTTTGAGTTTCTCTAAAAGAATTTTCTTAAGAGTTCCGTCTTTGTACTTAGTTATCTAACTAATTTCTTCTTTGTTCAATTTTCAAGGATCTTTTTGCCAACCTCTTCACAGTCAGCCTTGCTATTATATCACCATAAAAACTATTTGTCAATACCTTTTTAAAACTTTTTTTGAAAATTTTTAAAAAACTTGAAAAGCCTTGATTTTAAAGGAATTTTCGGCACTTTTTGAGTCAAAAAAGTCGCTAATTTTGAATATTTTTTTGCAATTTTGACACACTAATCTAAAAGAGTGCGAGGTGCAAAATGGAAAACCACGAGAAAAACGGTGAAAACGAGCTTGATAGCATAATAAAAACGGGCAATGTAGAAAACGAGGGCATACATTGTATTAGTATAATAGGGCAAATCGAGGGGCATTATATACTTCCACAGGACCAAAAGGCGACCAAATATGAGCATATCATTCCATTGCTAGTTTCATGCGAGCAGGATGAGAGCGTCAAGGGGATTTTAATTGTGCTTAATACAATGGGCGGAGACGTTGAGGCGGGGCTTGCGATTGCCGAAATGATTGCAAGCATGGATAAGCCCACCGTTTCAATCGTGCTTGGCGGTGGGCACTCAATCGGAGTACCACTTGCCGTTAGCGCGAAAAGGTCGTTTATTGTGCCAAGCGCGACGATGACAATTCATCCCGTAAGAATAACGGGAGTCGTAGTCGGCTCTCCGCAAACCTTTTACTATTTTGAGAGAATGCAGGGGCGAATCAGCGACTTCGTGTGCGCGCATTCTAATATAAATGAAGAAAAGTTCCGTTCTCTTATGATGAACACCGACCAAATTGCAACCGATACAGGCTCGGTAATCGACGGGCACGAGGCGGTTGAGTGCGGTCTTATCGACGAGGTTGGGGGACTCAGGGACGCTCTTGGTGCGCTTAGAAAAATGATAAATAAAGAAGCCGACTGACGTCGGCTTCTTTTTACTGCTCTACCATTTCGAATTTTCCGCAAAGCAAGGTAACCTTCTCCTGCGTTACGGTCAAAATTCCGTCGCCTGCCTGTGCGAACAAATCGTCAGCCTCGGCATTGGTAATTCTTATTTTATCCTCTTTTGTCGTACAAATAAACGGAATGTGTCCTGCACGAACTGCGAGTGAGCCCTCGCTACCTCTTACAGAGATTTCAAGAACCTCCCCGTCGAAAACATTGCCGTCCGGTGTTGAGACTATAAGCTTAAACGTTTTCAAGCTGCTTTGCCTTTTCTACTGCTTCGTCGATTGTACCAACGTAAAGGAACGCGCTCTCGGGGAGATTATCGTGCTTACCCTCCAAGATTTCCTTAAAGCCACGGATTGTTTCCTTTAATGGAACATAAATTCCCTGTAATCCGTTGAATTTTTCGGATACGTGCAACGGTTGAGAGAGGAATCTTTGAATTTTTCTCGCTCTTGCAACGAGAAGCTTATCCTCCTCCGATAGCTCATCCATACCCATAATTGCGATAATATCAAGAAGCTCATTATAGCGTTGAAGCACTCTTTGAACGTCTCTTGCTACTGTATAATGCTCCTCACCGAGAATTTCGGCATCCAAAATTCTACTTGTTGATTCAAGTGGGTCAACGGCAGGATAAATACCCTGTGATGCGATAGATCTTGACAAAACGGTTGTGGCGTCAAGGTGCGCAAAGGTTGTGGCAGGTGCAGGGTCGGTTAGGTCGTCCGCCGGCACGTATACTGCCTGAACTGAGGTAATAGATCCACGCTTTGTTGATGTAATTCTCTCCTGCAATGCGCCCATCTCGGTTGCAAGGGTTGGTTGATATCCAACGGCTGACGGCATTCTTCCAAGAAGCGCCGAAACCTCACTTCCCGCCTGTGTAAAACGGAAAATGTTATCGATAAAGAGAAGCACGTCCTGTCCCTCGGCATCTCTGAAATATTCCGCCATTGTAAGTCCCGAAAGAGCAACTCTCATTCTCGCCCCCGGTGGCTCGTTCATTTGTCCGTAAACGAGTGAGGTGTTACCAAGAACGCCCGACTCCTTCATTTCATTATAGAGGTCGTTTCCCTCTCTTGTTCTCTCTCCAACTCCTGTGAATACGGAAAGACCGCCGTGCTGCTTTGCGATGTTGTTAATAAGCTCCATAATAAGAACCGTTTTACCAACTCCTGCACCGCCGAAAAGTCCTATTTTACCGCCCTTTGAATATGGGCAAATAAGGTCAATTACCTTAATTCCTGTTTCAAGAATTTCAGTAGAGGTGGAAAGCTCATCAAAGTCGGGGGCATGACGGTGGATTGTCCAACGCTCATCTCCCTCGATTTGAGGTCCGTTATCAACAGTATCTCCGAGAACGTTAAATATTCTTCCAAGCGTTTGTCTTCCGACAGGAACGCTAATGGATTTACCTGTGTCGATTACAGGAAGTCCTCTTTTAAGTCCGTCAGTTGATGCCATAGCAATACAACGAACAACGTTGTCGCCTATATGCTGTGCAACCTCAACGGTAAGAACTCTGTTACCGTTATCGATTGTCAAGGCATTGAAGATGGCAGGAAGCACACCGTTATCGAACTTAACGTCGACAACAGGTCCCATTACCTGACTGACGTAGCCTGTATTTTTATCTGACATTTATTACTCCTTTTAGCAGTAAGGGCTCAGCCAACTTGGAACAGCCAAACGCCCTACATACCGCGTTAAAAATCTTGTAAATTTTACTCGCCACTTCCCGCGACGATTTCTGTAATTTCTTGTGTTATCGTACCTTGTCTTGCGCGATTGTATTTAAGCTGAAGCTCATCTATCATTGTCGTTGCATTCTTTGATGCGCTATCCATAGCGTTTCGTCTTGCAACAACCTCACACGCAAAGCCCTCTCTTATGCAAGAATAAAGAATTCCCGCAACGTAGGTGGGCACTGCACGCTCAAGCATAGTAAGCTCATCGGGCTCAAATATTGCGCCTGCGCCACTCTCGTTTTTCTTTTCAAGAGGCAAAATCCAATCAAGCCTTGGCTCTTGGCTAATCATAGAAATATATCTTGTTGAAAGCACGCCTACTCTTGAATATTCACCGCTCTTAAAGCGCTCACAAAGCTCCTTTGCAAGCTCCAAGGTATCATCGTACGAGAAATTCTCCGAGGAATTATGCTCCTCACCGTACTTGTCGCACGCCTTTTTACCGATAGGAACTATTTCGCAATCAAGCTCTCTTATAAATCGAAAAATGTTCGCGTTGTAGCCACCTGCAAGTCCTCTGTCGCCTGCAATTATAACAATCAAATCCTTGCCGTTTCCCTTTTGCATATAAGGGCTCTTCTCGCAATCGCGAGATGAGGCAAGAACGTCGATTATAGACGCTACGCTTTGGGCATATTCAAGGCTTTTTTGTCTTGCGATTTGAGCCTTGCGTATTTTTGATGAGGCAACGAGCCCCATAGCCTTTGTTAGATGGAGTGTCGATTTTACGCTTTTAATTCTGGTACGAAGACTTTTAATATCTGCGCCCATTATTTCAACTCCTCAAGCGCGCGCTTAAGCTCCTCAATATCTTCCTTTTCAAAGCTTCCTGCCTCAAAGCGGTCAAGAAGTGAGCTATATTGATTTTGAAGCTTTTCATAAAGGCGCTTTTCGTATTTTTTAACATCCTCAAGCTTAACGCTATCAAGGTATCCCTTTGTTACGGCATAAACTATTGCAACCTGACATCCTGCTCTAACAGGTGAATTTCTTGGTTGCTTTAATACCTCAACGATTCTCTCGCCGAGTGCAAGTCTGCGCTTGGTATCTGCGTCAAGGTCGCTTCCAAATTGAGCAAACGCCTGAAGCTCTCTATACTGTGAATAGAGCAATTTAAGCTCTCCCGACACCTTTTTCATAGCTTTAATTTGCGCTGCGCCACCAACACGGGATACGGATACGCCAGGGTTAATAGCCGGCATAATTCCCGCATTGAAAAGCTCGGTTTCAAGGAATATTTGTCCGTCGGTTATTGAAATTACGTTAGTAGGAATGTATGCCGATACGTCCGATGCCTGCGTTTCGATTATAGGAAGGGCTGTAATTGAGCCACCGCCATATTCCTCGGATACACATGCTGCTCTTTCGAGAAGACGTGAGTGCAAATAGAATACGTCTCCCGGATAAGCCTCTCTGCCCGGTGGACGTCTGATAAGAAGGGAAAGTGCTCTATACGCAACTGCGTGCTTAGACAAATCGTCGTAAATTATAAGCACGTCCTTGCCCTTTTCTCTAAAATATTCAGCCATAGCACAGCCCGAATACGGAGCGATATACTGAAGCGGAGCGCTCTCGGATGCCGAAGCCGATACTATAATTGTATATTCAAGCGCACCTGCCTTGGCAAGCTCGTTTGCAAGCTGAACGACAGAGGTGCTCTTTTGTCCTATTGCTACATAGATACAAAGAACGCCTGTGTTCTTTTGATTTATAATTGTGTCAATTGCAATCTCGGTTTTACCTGTCTGACGGTCGCCGATAATAAGCTCTCTTTGACCTCTACCGATAGGAATCATACTGTCGATTGCCTTAATTCCCGTTTGAAGCGGAACGCATACGCTCTTTCTTTCGATAATACCGGGCGCTTCGCTTTCGATAGGTCTTTGCTCTACTGTATCAATCGGACCTTTTCCGTCAATCGGCTTTCCAAGTGCGTCAACAACACGGCCGAGCATAGCCTCTCCAACAGGCACGGATACAACCTTACCTGTTCTTTTTACAACCGTTCCCTCGTGGATTTGGTTGGTATCTGACAAAACAGCGACCGAAACAGTTTCGCTTTCGAGGTTTTGAGCCATTCCGAAGCTTCCGTCCTCAAATTCAAGAAGCTCGCTCGCCATACAGTCCTTAAGACCGTAAACCTTTGCAATTCCGTCGCCAACGAGGATAACGGTGCCCGTTTCCTTCATTTCGATTTTAGATTTGTAGCTCTTTATTTGCTCTTTAATGATGCCACTTATCTCTTCTGCTCTTTCGCTCATGCCTTTATCACTTCCTTTACATCACGCAATTTTTTCGATATGCTTCCGTCTATTACGGAGCCATCAGCCTCGACGATAATTCCGCCGAGAATGCTCTTATCAACGACACATTCAAGCTCGATTTCAAGAGCATATTTCTTTTTCAGAGCCCCGATTAGTCTTGATTTTTCGCTATCGGTAAGCTCCGTCGCGCTCGTTACCTTTACGAGCATAACTCTTTTGTGCTCGTTATAAAGCCTCTCAAAGTCGTCAAAGCAGGCAAAGAAAAGTCCTGCCCTACCTCTTTCGCAAAGAAGCTTCAAAAACGATACTGTATTATCGCCTATTCTTCCGTCAAACGCCTCGTCGATAGCCTTTAGCTTATCCTCGGTTGGAATGCTTGGCGATGATAAAAATTCAACGTATTCAGCGTTGTCCAAAAGCAGTGCCTTTACCACCTTTAGATCATCAAAATATACGTCCGCCTTGGCGTCCTCGAGCGCAAGCTCAAAGAGCGCCTCGGCATATTCGTTGCTTAGCTTATTTTTCATTTGGCTCGTCTCCCTCGCCAAGTGGAATGTTGTCTATAAAGTCATCTATGAGGGCATGGTGGTCCTTCTCATTTATCTCTCTTTCAACAAGCTTTTCGGCAAGCACAAGCGACACGTCAACGATTTGCTCCTTGATTTCGCTTTGTGCCTTTTTCTTTTCAAGCTCTGCCTCAGCCTTAGCCTGACGGATTATTGCGTCAGCCTCAGCTCTCGCCTCGTCCTCAGCCTGCTTTTTACGGGCATCGGCAAGTGCGCTTGCCTCGTTTAAAATCTCGTCCGCCTTGCCTCTTGCGCTATCAAGCTGAGCCTTCAATGCACTTGCCTCAGCCTCAGCCTCGGCTCTTGCACTCTCTGCCTGTGCGTAATCCTCGTCAATCTTATCCTGACGGGATTTAAGCGTGTTTTTTACCGGCTTAAACAAGAATTTCTTGAGTATGAAAAAGATGATTAACAAATTGAGTAGGGAAACCACTATTTGCCATATATTGACCGATATGATTTCCGATGGCTGCATATTAGCCTCCTATAACGCTTGTAAGTATGTTAACAAGAAGGTTTGGTGCTACGAATATAAGAAGAATAGCGATTACAAGTGCATAAAGACCTGTTGTTTCGGCAACTGCACATCCCATAAGAAGGGTTGAAGTAACCGAGCTCTTTGATTCAGGCTGACGGCCAATAGCCTCACACGCCTTACCTACTGCGTTACCTTCACCGATACCAGGGCCGATACCGGCTATCATAGCCACACCTGCGCCAAGTGCGCAGCATCCCAAAATTATACCAATTGCAAGTTCTAACATATTATTTTTCCTCCGAAATTATTTTTTCTGTTTTTTGTTGTTTTTTGAGCTTTCTCTTCGCTCTTCTCTTTTCGTACAAATCTATATTGAATGCACCAGATACGTAAAGCATCGTAAGCATAGCGAAGATATAAGCTTGAAGACATCCGCTAAAGACATCAAAGTATATCGAAAGCACGCCGGGAATACCTACCTGAAATAGCGGTATGCTTGCAATAAAGTCGGGCGCCCAACCGAGAATCATACTTGAAAGTCCCTGAAGCGCCGTTGCCAAAAGAACCGAAATTACAGTTCCCGACAAGATATTTCCGTAATGACGGAAAGCCATTGAAACAGGTGTTGCGACCTCTCCTATAACATTAAGTGGAGTTAGGAACGCAACAGGCTCCGAAAAGCTTTTGAGGTAATTTAAAGGTCCGCATTTCATCTTATAATAGGTTATAAGAATGAATACGAGTATCGCCCAACCGGCAACTATGTTAAGGTCCGAGGTTGGTGGGAACAGTCCTAAAAGTGAAAGCAGGCTCGAGAATGCCGACAGGGCGATAATCGATGCGATAAAGGGAGCAAAGCCCTTGAAATATTCGCCCATGCTATCGTTTACCATAGCCTCGCACTTTTCCACAATCAACTCGGCAAAGTGCTGTCTTTTGAGTGTTGGTCTATCCTTTATTCCGTGTGTCATATAAAGACATAAGAAGAATATCGAGAGCATTACCAGCCACGAGTTTATTTGTGCCTCGGTTATAGGCATATTTTGAAGTGGCATCGGTATTTCAAAAAAGATTAGCGCTCCCGTTATCTCTACGCCCTGCGACGGTGGAGTAACCAGAACTGTTATTACTATTGCCGTTACAAGAGGCAATATCATTAAAATTACCAGCAAAATGTCAACGACCTTAAATTTAAGGTCAGTCTTGCTCATCTGCATCCTCCTTTCTATCGTCGGCAGGTGCATCGAGACTCATATTCGACTGTGTACCCATTTTTGCATTAAAGAAGGGGCGAATTGTAATCGCTATTCTTGTAAAGAAAAGTGGAATAAGCGTTGCCCAAAGGTTGAAAATCGGAATTGTAGCTCCGAGCACGGCAACACACAAAATAAACAGTAGCCTCAACGCCTGTGAAAGACGCATTAGATTTTTTATATACTTTTCATCCTTTGAGTCGAGCGCCTTTTGTACGGTGATTCCAAGAAACAGGAAGTTGAGAATTCCACACACAGCACTAAGGATATTGCCAAGAAGCACCGTGTAATCCCATTTCCCTATTATCAAAAAGACCGACTGCATAAGTGCGCTGAATATAAGTATCCACGCACCGACGAAGCGCGCCTCCTTAAGAATGGTTTTGTCTAGCTTTTTCATTTATTTCTCCTATCGAGGAATTTATTTTTTCAAAATCATTTTCTTGCAAGATGTTCCACAGCCTCGCGTAATGCATCGAGCAAGATGTCCGCCTGCTCTTTTGTATTATCGGGGCAAAGGCTTATTCGAAGTGAGCTGTCCGCCTCATCATCGCTTACGCCAAAGGCAAGAAGCGCTCTTGACGCCTTATGTGTCGAGTTTGATGCGCATGCCGAGCCACTTGAAACGAAAACACCCCTTGCGCTAAGCGCATGCAATGCCGTTTCACTTCTGATTTTCGGCAAGGTTATATTGATTATATGAGGTGCGCATTTTACGGGAGCTTTAGCCACAACGCCCTCGGGCAGATGCGAAATTATATACTCACGAACCTCTTGCATACAAGAAATTTCGTCGTTTAATTTCTCCAAATGCTCCTTAACCGCCTCACCAAATGCGCAAATTCCGTACACATTCTCCGTGCCTGAGCGCAAATTGTTCTCCTGCCCACCGCCATAGATGATAGGCGCGATTTTCTTTGCCTTCAAAAGCTCGGGAGCGATATAAAGTGCACCAACGCCCTTCGGTCCGTTCACCTTATGTGCGCTTATGCTTATAAGGTCAGCACCGAGCGATTTTCTCGTTACTCTTGCTTTAAGATACGATTGAACGCAGTCGGTATGGCACACGCAATCGGGAGACTTTTCTCTTATTATTTCAAATGCGCGCTTTACGTCATAAACTGCGCCTGTTTCATTATTTATGTGCATAATGGACGCAAGTATAACGCCTGTCGCATTTTTCTCGATAAAATCAAGGTCAAGCTCACCCTTAAAGGTTGGAATACGAAGCACGGTGAAGCCCTCTTTTTCAAGATAAGCGGCACACTCCTCAACGGATGAGTGCTCCGAGCTCGTTATCATTATTTTTTCATTTCCCTTGCGCGCCTTGGCTCTTACCGTGCCAAGAATTGCAAGATTGTTCGATTCCGTTCCGCTCGAGGTGAAGATAAGCTCCCATCTTTGCGGACGCATAATTCCAAGAGAAGAAAGAATTACCCCTCTCGCCTCGGAAACTAGCTTTTCAGCATCAAGCCCTGCCGAATGAAGCGAGGACGGATTTCCCCAAGAGAGGTCGATTGCCCTTGTCATTTTATTTTTTGCACGCTCCGACATTTTTGTCGTTGCGCTATTGTCAAAATATATCTTTTCCATTTTAGTTAAATTTCATATTTGCAAGGATTTGGTCCTTGACGGTCGAAAGCGTTTCATCGTAAAGCGCCTCGGTTGAGGTATAGGTTATAAGATGAATGCTTCCCTGATCTATTACTGCTGTTACATAGTATTTATAGGTTGTTCCCGAAATTGTAACGGTATATGTGTAGCTCTTTGAGGCTATGCCGTCAATTTCGCCCTCTATACCCTCTTCAAGCACGGTAAAGGTATCGAAGCTGTTTTGGAGCTCCTTTTTGTGATAATCACTCCACCACAAATCAATCGTTTTCGTTTGCTCGGTCAAATTCCATTGCATAACGCTGACACTCGACTTATTTTGCTCGGATACATATGCAAGAGTCATAGCATCGCTTTGAGCAACGGTCCAATCACTTGGAACATAGAGCGAATAAAGAACGACCTTCTTATTTGATGCGAGCTTCATTCCCTCGGGAGTGTTTTTGTCATATTTTACACCCTCGTTTTCCTTTGGTGGCTCGATTTCGCTAAACGCAAACGCATCAAGGATTTTATCAAGTGTGCTTAGGTTTGTGTCATAGTAATTTGTGTTCTCACCGATTGCCGAGCAATACCAAATCACATACATCTTGGAGTTGCTTTTAACCACGGTAATCTTATGCTTATACTGTACCTCTCCGAGAGTGTCGGTCGATACCGAGCTTACAATATACGAAAGTGATGCAACACCGTCGATTGCGCCCTTCACCTCGCCCTCAATGAGCGCATAATTATCAAGGGACACCTTTATAGACGGCTCGTACACGCCTGTCCACCACGATGCAATATCAGTATCCTCTGTCAACGCAAAGGTATAAACGCTAACCGAGGTAATATCGGCAACAGAGTGTGCGCGAGTGAATACCGATGCCTCGTCAACGAGCCACTCCTCGGGCACGTAAAGCGAATAATCGACAATGCTTCTGTTTGATGCAAGCTTCATACCGGCAGGTGCGCCCTGTCTATCCTTGCACGACACAAACGTAAGGAGCAGGAAAAGAGATAAAATTATCAAAAGTAGCTTTTTCATCTTAAATCCTTTCACAAATAAGAGTAGCGAGTCTTATCGCGCCCTTTATATCATTTAGGTCTATCATCTCGTTACAGGTGTGAATATAGCCACAGGGGAGCGAAATTGCGCCCGCCTTACAGCCCTTGCCTGCAATTTGCATAACCGAGGTGTCTGTTCCACCGTCGGAGAGCATCTCGTCCTGATATTTTACACCGTTTTCGTCGGCAATTCTTCTCATCTCGGCAAGAAGCTCACTTGAGCAAATAACGCTTCCGTCCTTTATCTTTATTGTAGGTCCTTTTCCAAGGTCAATATTGAGCTTTTGCTGAGTTCCCTTGTCATCGGCTCTCGTAACGTCTATTGCGATTGCGATATCGGGGGCAATTCCGTAGGTTGCAGGTCTTGCACCGCGACTTCCAACCTCCTCTTGAGTTGTGAACACAAAATAGAGGTCGTTATCGGTTTTTTTAACTGCCTTAAGAGCTTCAATTAAAACAAGACAGCCCACCCTGTCGTCAAAGGGTCTGCCGATATAGCGAGTACCCATAAGCCTTTTAATTGACGGTGCGGTAACGAACGCATCTCCGATTTTAACCTTAGAGCGTGCCTGCTTTTCGGTTTTAGCACCGATATCAATGTAAACATTGTCCTCCTTTGGAGAATCGTCGCCCGCCCTTTGAACCAAAGCACCGTAAACGCCTCTTTCGGAAACGACCGTGCCAAACGCGGACGAGGTATAGTTAATTCCACCGACGGAGTGTAGCTTAATATTTCCGTTTTTCTCGATATGTGTCGCAAAATAGCCGATTTCGTCCATATGTGCGCCGAACATAATCTTCTTTCCGTTGCCCTTTTTATGAGCTATAAGGTTGCCGACTGCGTCAACTGTAACCTCGTCGCAATATGGCTCAACCTCTTTTTTAATCACTTCACAAATTTTATCCTCTCTGCCCGACACGCCCTGTGTGAACATGAGCTTTTTTAGTAATTCAACCATTTAAAATTACTCCTTAACAAAACTGAATATCAAGTCGCGAATCGCCACAAGGTCGTCAAAATCGACAACGCTAGACGGTGAATGAATATATCTTGACGGCGCGGACACGAGTGCAACTCTTGTTCCAAGAGCTCCCCTTTGAATTGTCGCGCTATCATTTCCACCCGAAACCGAACGGTTTATTTGATATTTTATTGAATTTTTGACACAGGTGTCAATTATCGACTCGGTAAGCCCTCTATCCATTATAGCGCCCCTGTCGGCATAAGAGATAAGTGCACCGTCGCCAAGCGAGGCAACGCCTTTATCCTCGTCAACACCGGGCAAATCAAGCACCGCCTTGCTCTCGATTACGATTGCATAATCGGGACGGATAATCTCCGTTGCACAGTTTGCGCCCGAATAGGAAACCTCCTCGCGAGTGGTGAATGCAAAATACAAGTCATATTTTACCTTAAAGCCGTCAAGTGCCAATTTCTCGATTGCCGAGAGCATTTCGGCACAGCCGTGGCGGTCATCAAGTGCCTTTGCCTTTATTTTTTTGCCCATTTCGACAAAATCGCTATCAAAAGCAAAGTAAGTGCCGATAGGACACGCATCAAGCGCCTCTTTTTTATCCCTTGCGCCAACGTCGATTTGCATTTTATCAACACGTGGCGACTTTTTTCGCTCTTCCTTATCAAGCAAGTGAATAGGCTTTGAGGAAATTACGCCGTTTATTCCGTTTTCACTTACTACTCTCTTTGACAAAAGCACGATAGGGTCAATTCCGCCAACTCTTTCAAAGCGAAGCTCACCACTATCGGTAGCTCCCGTTACCATAAGCGCAATTTCGTCCATATGTGCGTTTATCATAAGCCTCGGTGCATCCTTTTTTGGAATATGGAAATATATTCCACCGAGGTTGTCCTCGATAATCTCGCACTCGGACGAGGCAATTGCCTCAAGTCTTGCCTTTATAATCGCCTTAACGTCATATTCGTATCCGCTTGGACCGAAGGCAAGGCACAGCTCCTTAAGTAAGTTCTTCATAATGCCTCCTTTTCGGTATATGCAACCTCAAGCAAGATATCGGAGAGTGATTTTATATCGTCAAGGCAAACCGCCTCGGACGGTGTATGCATTGATTTAAGAGGCACGCTCATTAGCACCGTGCGCACGCCCTTGCCTGCAACGGAAACTCCGTCGCTATTTGTTCCTGTACGCGACGGCTCGCACACCTTTTGGTATTTTATGCCCTTCAAGTCGAGCATTTTCATAATCGCTCTTGTGAGCTTAACATCGGTAAGCGCCGAAATATCAACGCTCGCGCCCTTACCGATTTCTATTGACTCAGTTTCGTCTATATCGTCGCCCGATGCAAAATTCACGTCGGTTACGATTGCAATATCGGGCTGAATATCGTACGCGATAAGCCTTGCACCGTTTTTGCCACTTTCCTCCTGAGCCGAGATTGTAATGTACAAATCGTACTTAAGCTTGTCCTTATCAGCGCGCGATGCCATATCGATTACGGCACAGGCGCACGCCTTGTCATCAAGAGATTTTGACACAACACAGTTGTTTAAAAGCTCGGTCATTCCGTCCCTAAATTCAACGATATCGCCTGCACGCACAAGCTCCTTAAGAGTGTCCTTGTCAAGTCCTGTATCGATATAAACATCTTGAATTTTCGGCACCTCGCCCTTTCCACCGCTTATGTGTGGCGGAATTGAGGTGATAACTCCGTAAATTTTTTCCTTGCCGTAAACTGTAACCTCGCTAGCGCAAAGAACTCTCATATCAAGTCCGCCTATTGCGCGCACTCCGAGAAATCCACCGTCGCAAACCTCGCTTACCATCATTCCGACCTCGTCGAAATGCGCGTCGATTTGGAGCTTTGGCGCGCCCTGTCTTGACGATTTTTTAACCAAAACAAGGTTGCCGAAGCTATCGGAATACATATTGTCAAAATACGGCTCTGCAATATCGAAAAGCATAGCCTTGCCCATGCCTTCCCTACCGCAAACGGACGGGATTTCGCAAAGGCCCTTTAACAAATTCTTTATTTTTTCCATTTATATCCTCTCACTATTCGGGCAAACTCGCTCGCCCTTTGTCTATAATTTTCAAACATATCAAAGCTTGCCGAGGCAGGCGACAAAAGTAAAATATCGCCACTTACGCACATAGCGCACGCCTCACGCACGGCACACTCGAAATCATTTGTTATGTGCGCGCGTACAGAGCCTCGAATTGCCCTGTAAATTTTATCTGAATTAGCGCCACAAATCACGGCATATTTCACGCCGTCAAGCGCATCTGACAGTATGTCGTACGAAAGCCCCTTATCGTGTCCGCCCAAAAGCACCACGCACCTCGACTTATCAAGAGCGCTAAGCGTTGTAGCCGTGCGCGACGGAGTTGAGTCGATTGAGCTATCAATAACCGTAACGCCACCAAGGACATCAATTACACTCATTCTCCCCTCGACTCCCGAAAAGGTATATGCAGTCCTTCGAATCGCGTCCGTGTCAACCACTCCGTAAAGAGCGCAAAGAGCGCCTTCAATATTTAAAAGGTTGAATTTTCCCTTTAATCTTATTTTGTCAATTTCAAGCACTCGTATTCCGTCAAGGGTGATAAATCCGTCCTTAACGCACGCCTTATGTGCGCCTCTTGGTGCATCGAAGTCATCAAGGGAGAAAAACGAGAGCTCGGCACTGTGGCGACGGCTCATTTTCAAAAGCAAATCGTCGTAAAGCAAAACGGCACGCTCGGAATTCACGAGGATATTCTCCTTTGCCCTGATATATTCGTCCATATCGGTATGCCAATCGAGATGGTTTTCGGTAATGCCTGTAATTATCGCGCAGTCAAGGCTTGGGCAAAAATCGAAAAGCTGAAAGCTTGACATTTCAAGCACGGTATACGAGCTATCAGTCGTATCAGTAGCGCCCACAATCGCAGGTGTGCCGATATTTCCGCAAAGTCGCGCGCTCTTGCCGTCTGCCAAAAGCATTTTATAAATCAATGTAGAGGTGGTTGTTTTACCGTCCGAGCCGGTAACGCCGATTTTATATCCGTTTGTAAGAGAGGTGGCAAGTGCAATCTCGCTTGTTATTTTGGCGCTCCCCGTAATTTTGTCGGGGCGCACGGCAGGTGTGCGAAATGCGATTTTCTCACTAACTCTAAGATAGTCCTCACCAAGCGAGCGCTCTCGTGTGTGGATAGACGACGAAATGCCGATTGACAAAAGATACCCTTCAAGTGCTTGATTTGATTTACCGTAGCCTATCAAGGCTACCTCGTTATTATAGGACATAAAACCTCTATCTTTATATTATATATAAATTTATAACAATTTTCAACAGTTTTAGCAAAAATAGTAAAAATTTAAATGCCTTGATTATCCGTCTATTAGGAAATCAATTATAGAATTAAGGGCAAAGCCCTTCCTTTCAAGAAGCATAGGATACATGCTTGAGCTTGTAAATCCGGGAATTGCGTTGATTTCATTAAAGAAAATCTCCTCCTCTCGTACGAAAAAATCCACTCTTGCCATTCCTCTGCATCCGAGCAAAATAAAGAGCTTTTTGGCAAATTCTCGACACTCCTCGGCACATTTTGGTGAAATTTTGGTAGGGATTTGATATTTTACGCCGTCCGAGTGGTATTTCGTTTCGTAATCGTAAAAGTCGCTCGAATATAGAATTTCCCCAACCTCACTAACAATTATTTCTCCGTCCCCTTCAAGAATTGCCACCTCGCACTCGCGCCCCAAAATTGCTTCCTCGACCAAAACGGTATCACAATATTCAAATGCGTGCTTCATAGCACTATCAAGCTCGTTTGTGTGTCGAACGTGCGTAATTCCGACACTAGAGCCACCGCGCGAGGGCTTTACAAACAAATCACACTCCCCCTCGCCAATCTCCGAAATTAGCGTGTCAAGGGAATATTCTCTGTGCCCCACGGCAATATACGGCACTACGGGAATAAGTGATGAAAGCGCCACGCACTTGCAAAGCCCTTTATCCATACAAAGAGATGCACACGCGCTGTCAACGCCTACACATCTCAAATCCAAAAGTTCGAAAAGAGATTGCACGCGCCCGTCCTCTCCGTACTCTCCGTGCAAAATCGGAATTACGGCGCTCGGTCTAATTCTTTTTCCCTCTAAAATGAAGCTTTTTGACGAAAAATCGACACATATCGGCACTTTTTTGCACCTTTGCTCCCACTTGTCCTCTAAAACACAATCTATTTCGCCCTCGATAAAATACCATTCTCCGCGCCTTGTAATCCCTATTTTATGTACGTTGTATTTATCCCCATCAACAAACGAAAGCACATTGCACACCGAGGCAAGCGAAACCTCATACTCACTGCTTTGCCCACCGAATAAAACGAAAATATCTCTTTTCTCCATATCAACCTCAAACAAAAAATGGCATCGATTTACGATACCATTTTATGAAAATATTCGATTTTGGTTACACTCTCGCTACCAAGGCTCGGTCGTTTCCACCGTAATCCTTTACGATTTTATAAAAGGAATATGCGCCCTGTGATAGCTTTTCTTCCATTATAGAAGAAATTTGCGCGCCCTGGTCGTATCCGAATTCTATGAGCAAATAACCGCCCTTTTTAATGCTTCTCGGTGCTTTTTCTATCAAGGCCCTGACAATATCAAGACCGTCGTTTCCACCGTCAAGAGCGAGCATAGGCTCGTTTTTAACCTCGTCGGAAAGGCTTTTGATATCCTCGCTTGGAATATATGGCGGATTTGACACGATCATATCGTATTCTCCGTCAGGCAACGATTTTGTTATATCGCCAAGGACAAATTTGCATCTGTTCTCAACACCGAGTGCTCCCGCGTTTCTTTTTGCCATTTCAAGTGCTCCGCTTGATATATCGAACAAGGTAAGAGCCTTTATTTTTTCGCTTTTTTTGAGCATTGACACACCGATACAGCCACTTCCCGTACACAAATCAGCGACACAGTCCCCGTCCTTTATGAGCTTTAACGCCTCGTAAACCAAAATCTCGGTATCGGGGCGAGGGATTAGGCAATCGGGAGAAACCTCAAAGCGCTCTCCCATAAAATACCACGCACCAAGAATATATTGAAGTGGGATTTTGCACTCTCGTTTATCAATAATCGGCTTTATTTTGCTATCGTCGTAATCCTTATCTCGGTTTAAGAGAATATCCGAGCGCGATGCACCAAAAAGCTCCTCTAAAATCACGCTTGCCTCGCTTTCGGCATCACCTGCGCCCACGCGTACAAGCTCTCTTACAAGCTCACTGTGCTTCATCTTGGTCTGCACCGTCAAGGGCTCTCAAATCATTCAAATCCTCTTCGGAAGCATCGCCCTCTGTGTCGATATTTTCGTCATTTTGTGCATTTGCGCGCTTTCTTTTAAGCTTTTCAATAAGCGCATCCTTCTCGCTCTTTTTAAGTCCTGTAAAGGCGATATGGTCGGTGTTATCCTCAACCTCAATTGCATATTCGCTCGCATCAAAATCAGGGAATTCCTCGGGCATTGATGCCTTAATTGCGCAAATTGCAATAGCGAGCTGCTTTTCATCAGGCTCTTTGGTGGTAATTCTTTGCATCCAAAGTCCGGGGGCGCTCATAATTCTTGTAAGGAAATTGTCGTGCTTGCCCGCGAGCATAATAAATTCATAGCCAAGTCCCATTACGATAGGCAACGTAGCTATTTTTGCAAGGCTTCTTTGCCAAGGTAGCCACTCGGCAGGGAAAAGCATTCCAACGAAAATTCCGAGCAAAATCATAACGAACATAAAGCTCGTTCCGCATCTTGGATGGAAGCGTGTGCATTTTTTTGCGTTTTCGGGGGTCAAGTCAAGACCTGCCTCATAGCACGCAATAGACTTATGCTCTGCACCGTGATACTGAAATACGCGTCTGATATCCTTCATAAGCGACACAAGAAGCAAGTACAAAATAAAGACAAGCACCTTTATTCCGCCCTCGATTGCAGCAACGGCATATCTGTTAAGCGTTACTCCGTTTGGAGTTGCAATATAATTTTGAACAAGCTTAGTGCAAAGCGCAGGCAAATACATAAACAGTGCAAGCGCAAGTCCAACGCCCAAAATCATTCCGATTACCATAATGACATCGGTTAGCTTGATGCCGAGATGCTTTTTGAGCCATTTTTCGGTTTTGCCCTCTTCCTCTTCAATGCCGAGCGCCTCGGTTGCGTCGTTCATTGTTTTAAAGGAAAGCGCCATGCTCTCGACAAATCCGACAATTCCGCGAAGAATCGGAAGACCGAGAAATTTGATTTTCTTTTTTATAGACACGAAGGAGTTTTTCTTTATGTCAACCGTACCGTCATCACGGCGAGTTGCAAGCGCGGTTTCCTCGCCACGCTTCATCATTACTCCCTCGATTACCGCTTGACCGCCAACCTTATTTCGACGGCAAGGGTCGCATTTCATTCTTTTAGCCATTCTTTTCCTCTCTGTCAAGGTAGCTTTGAAGAATTAGGCACGCCGACATTTCGTCAATTATGCTCTTGCGCTTCTCGCCCCTTGTGTTTGTGATATTAAGTATTGTGTGTGCGTTTGCAGTCGAAAGTCGCTCATCATAGAGAACAACCTCGATATCGCAAAGCTCACCGAGTCTTTTAGCGAACGCTTTGATTTTCTCACTGCGCTCACCAAGTGTGCCGTTCATATTTATAGGATGCCCCAAAATTATCTTGGACACGTTATTCTTTTTTGCAATTTCGGCAACGGAAACGGCAGTTTTTTCAAATCCGCCCTTGAGTGTGCCCGCACCACTTGCCAAAAAGCCCATAATATCGGACATTGCAAGACCTGTGCGCACGTCGCCAAAATCAACACCTAAATATTTTTTGTTCATAATTTATTCCTTTGTACGAATATATAATTCATTTTAACACATAATTTATGTAAATTCAATTACATATTTGTAAATTTTATTTTTGAGTGTTGCATTTTGAAAAAAACTATGATAAAATAAAATTGAAGATAAAGAAAAGGAGGACTACGTTATGAAATCTTTCGTTAAGGTACTTTTATTTTTCGCAGGTCTTGCTATTTCTATCTCCGGTGCGTGTGCAGTAATTTACAAGTTCTTCAAAAAGCACTGCAAAATCCACATCGAATTTAATCCATCCGAGGAAAATTCTCGCAAGTGCGAGTGCGACGAGGACCATTGTGAAATATGCAATCCGGCAGAAGAGGTAAACGAAGAGGCTGAAGATGATGGAATTCAGTTTTCTCTTGATCACGAATAATAGTCGACAGTGCCAATTTATGCGGTTTCCCGAAAGGGAGACCGCATTTTCATATTATCGACAAAAGCAAATAAATTCTCCTTAAATTATGTCATTTTTTTACAATACTATTGTAAATTGAATTTGTTTGTGATATAATAAGATTACAAATTTGGTGAGAAACTCACCGCAATAGGAGGGAAATATGAAAAAATTTGCAAAGCTTCTCGGCTTTGATCCAATCGAGAAGCAAACAAGTGTCAAAACAGAAATCGTTGCCGGTATCGTTACGTTCCTTGCAATGGCTTACATTTTGACAGTAAACCCAGCTCAAATTTTGGTTGGCGCAGATCAAGCTTACTGGCCATCAGTGTTCATTGCTACCGCTCTTGGTGCAATCATCGGAACACTTCTTATGGCTTTCGTAGCTAAGATGCCACTCGCACAGGCTTCAGGTATGGGTCTTAACTCAATGCTTGGTGGTCTTATTGCTCTTTGGGCTGCAGACACATACGGCGTTCGATTCACTATCGGACAAGCCTACTTGATGGTCCTCATCTCAGGAATCATCTTCCTTGCTCTTTCACTTATTAAGATTAAGGGCAAGACATTCCGTGAGCTTGTATTTGACGGTATGCCTGTAGCGGTTAGAAGCGCTATCTCAGTTGGTATCGGTCTTTTCATTGCTTACATCGGCTTCCAAAATGCCGGCATCATCGTTCACAACGCATACACACAGGTTGGATTTGTTGACCTCACAAACTGGGGCGAGCAAATCGTTAACGTTGGAAACCCACCTGCATTCGCTGCTAAAACCGCAGTTGTTGCTCTTATCGGTCTTTTCCTTATCGCTATTCTTGATAAGCTTAAGGTTAAGGGCTCAATCATCTTCGGTATCCTCGGCGCTACAATCGTAGGTATTCCTTTCGGTGTTACTAACCTTGAGGTTTTGAAGAGTGGTTGGAAATTCTGGGAAAACTTCGCTAACTTCTTCGCTGGCGAAAACACAGTATTCCTTTCATTCACTGACGCATTCAAGACAGGCTTCCCAGAGGGCTCAGTATTTACTGTAATCATGGTTATCATCACAATGTGCATGATCGATATGTTCGACACAATGGGAACTATCGTTGGATGCTGCGGTGGTAACAGAATCCTCTCTGATGAAAATAACAAGCCACGCAACTATGGCGAAATCATGATTTGCGACGCAGTTGCTACATGCTCAGGCGCAGTTCTCGGTACATCAACAGTTACAACATTCGTTGAGTCCGGTGCAGGCGTTTCCGCAGGTGGTAGAACAGGTCTTACAGCATTCACAACAGCTTGCATGTTCTTCCTTGCTATGTTCGCTATGCCTTTGTTCCAGGTTATCCCAAGTGCAGCAACAGCATCTGCTCTTATCTACGTTGGTGTTCTTATGATGAAGAACAACGTTAAGGGAGTTGACTTCTCTAACGCTATCAACGCAACAGCTGCATTCCTTACAATTGTAGTTATGGTTCTTTCATACTCAATTACAAAGGGTATCGGTATCGGTATGATTTCATACACAGTTATGGCTGCTATCGCATACGTAATCGACCTTATTAAGTATTCAGCTCAGAAGAACAAGGCAGCTGAGGGTGAAGAAATTGAAAAGCCAAAGTGGCCTGTTTCAATCGTTGCAATCGTTGTAACAGTTCTCTTCCTCGCTTACTTCTTTGTTCCTGTTGCACTTTAATCTTTAAAAAATCGCAAGCACAAGGGAAACCTTGTGCTTGTTTTTTTATTTTGTTTCTATGCCCTTAACTATATTGTGAATTTCCAAATAGCTACTTGCCTCGCGCGCCTTTTTGATAATTTTGTCTTGCTCCAAGTCGGACATTTTTAAAAAATTATTAAATGCGTTGAGGTTGCCCGACAGGCTCATTGCAAGTCCCAACGGCATTCTGCTTGAATTATCTCCGTACGTAAAAATCGCCTCTTTTCAAGCTTAGTGTTTTTGGGCGATTTATTTTTATGTGTGGAATTACTTGACAAACAAAAAATTTTTAGTTATAATAACAACGAACTGAGACGGACGGTTGCGCGGTATGTCGCCGAAAGGTATTACCGTGAGGAAAGTCCGTGCTTCACAGGGCAGGATAGCTGATAACGTCAGCCAGAGGCGACTCTCGGGAACAGTGCAACAGAAAATTACCGCAGGCTTTGCCTGTAAGGATGAAAACGCGAGGTAAGAGCTCACGACACGCTATGGTAACATAGGGTGGGTGTAAACCCTATTCGAAGCAACACCGTACACAAGGATTTTATTTGCCCGATATGCGCTTGCGCGTCCTTGTAGGTGGCACGCATTATGCGGAGCGTCTTGGCGACAAGGCGCAAAGATAGATGACCGTCGATTACAGAACACGGCTTATAGTTTCAGTTCATATTAAACAAAAAGCGCCCAAACGGGCGTTTTTTGTTATTTAAGCCATTCTCGTCGCATATAATTTGACGAGGTGATTTTATGAGGCGACTTGCTTTTATTTTGCTCGCTTTTTTGCTTTTCGTTTCCTGTGCGCCAAGAGAAGATGCTCTTTCCTATCAAAACGGTGATATTTTGGCGGAATGCAAAATCAACGGCAAATATAATGCTAATATAATTAAAAAGGAAGGCTTTCGCGCGCTTGAGCTAACCTCAGGTAGCGTATCGGGCATTTCGTTTGTATGCGAGGACGGCGCATGGCACGCATGCATTGACGAGGTGAGCATTCAAATAGACAAAGACAGCCTTGGTGGGATTATGGCGATTACCTCGATTTTCGATTTGAGTGAAAGTGCCATAACAACGGCTACCGAGGGCGGAGTTATCAGCTTTAATATGGATAGCTTAACCTATACCGTAACCTACAACTCCCTAGAGCTACCAAGCAACGTTACAATCGAGGGCGACGGCTTATCGATTGATATAGAAATCCTTTCGATAATAAAAACGGACATCAAGTAAAGTGATGTCCGTTTTATTTTGTTTGATTATTTAACCTTAGATACTGTCTTAATAGCCTTACCGCCTGTAAGAACAATCATCTTAAGTGCAGTTTCGGAGAACTCGCCAGCCTTAACTGTGAGCGCCTTGTCAATTGTTCCTCTTGCGAGAACCTTAACGCTCTTTGTCTTCTTCTCAACAAGTCCCTTTGCCTTAAGTGCCTCAAGGTCAACTGTGTCGCCGTCGTTGAATTCCTTTGAAAGTGTGTCAAGGTTTACAACGCTCTTCTTTGTGTCGTCAGCGGAAACGTATTCAACATCCTCTTCAACGAGCGAATCAACAACCTCGTCCTCAACAAGGTCATCAACCTCGTCAGCGCTTACGCTTTCAACGTATTGGATTTCCTCAACTGTTGTAGCAGGAGCGATTTCCTCAACCTCTTCCTCTACTACCTCTTCAACCACTTCTTCGATTGCTTCCTCAGCAGGGGCTTCCTCAACTACTTCTTCCACAACCTCTTCGGCTACTTCTTCAGCAGGTGCTTCTTCAACCACTTCTTCGATTACTTCTTCAGCAGGAGCTTCTGGGGCAACCTCTTCGATTGCTTCTTCAGCAGGAGCTTCCTCAACTACTTCCTCGGCAACCTCTTCGGCTGGTGCTTCTTCGACAACCTCTTCGATTACCTCTTCAGCAGGAGCTTCTTCAACTACTTCTTCGACAACCTCTTCGATTGCTTCTTCAGCAGGTGCTTCCTCAACTACTTCTTCGACAACCTCTTCAGTTACTTCCTCTACAATCTCCTCAGCAGGAGCTTCCTCTACTGCCTCTTCTACGATTGCAGGAGCAACCTTAACGTCGTTTTCGTCAGCTTGAAGAACCTTGATAAGTCCCTTACCGATAAGTGTAGGTGTATCCTCGTATGGATTTTCAGCTACGTAG
>JAZKZO010000043.1:0-25065 GCA_045612665.1 Eubacteriales bacterium | reverse complement strand
TATTTTACGGGCTTCCGTGTGGAAATAGAAAACATAGCCGACGAGGATATCATGGTTTACTATCAGCTTGATTGCGAGGAAAAGAAAATCGACCCATGCTCGCTTTATTTCCACGCACAATTTCGCAGAGTGAATCCGCTTCCGTATAAAGAAGCTTACACAATTCTTGACAAAGTAAAGGGCAACGGACACTATATCGGCACGTATATGCACTGGGGCGTTAAATCAAACGGATGGTGGGGCGAGGGCGAGGTCAAATTTTACGTTGACGGTGATAAAGACTTCCCTTCAATTTGCACAACCGGCACTGAGGACTACTTTGGCGGCGCATACAACTTTGACGTTGATGGCGAATACGTCGAATTTTCGACACCTTATACAGGACTTTCCAAGGTTTGTAAGACCGATAAAACGTATCTTTCGCAAAGATATTTCGACATGTATCGCTTCCATATAACCGACCCTGTGTATTTTAAAGAAAGCTTAAAGGTAACAATTCAGGCTCTCGGTTGGCGTAGCAATGGTAGATATTTGCCTTTACAGGACGACATATCGTCAGTGGCTTATTGGTATTCGGATACACTCGACGACGAATATCCCGAGCTTCCCGATAAAGACGGCTTGGAAATCATTAACTAACAAAATAAGCACTCGACAAAAAGAAATCATTTTGCCGAGTGCTTTTATTTTAAAAATCATATTGACATTTCATTGCCCTTGTGCTAAAATTATTAGGCAAATCGAGGTGTAGCGCAGCTGGTAGCGCGCATGGTTCGGGACCTAATAGCCACTCTTACTATTGAACTTTTTCAAAATCCCGAAATGCCTTGCACTGGCTGATTTTTCGCACTTTACATCTCCAATAATTTTCGCAAAATTCCATTTTGACCACAGACTTGACCACTTGCAAAAAACTTAATATTTACCAAAATCGAGGTGTAGCGCAGCTGGTAGCGCGCATGGTTCGGGACCATGAGGCCCGGAGTTCGAACCTCCGCACTTCGACCAAAAAAGCCTTGAAAACGCTAAGTTTTCAAGGCTTTTTCTTCGTTTAGTATGTTAATTTTAGAGTTAGCTATTTGCATATGTACGAATTGCAAAATTAGCATCGCACTTCATCATATCTTTTATTCTATCAGAAATAGACGCATCTTGAATCTCTCCATTCATGCACATTCTTAACAGATGATTTCTTACATAATGCGAAGGGTCAATTGCACCTTCATAAAGTTTTCGCTCAACTCTGTCCTTATATCGTGTGCCTAACATTTTTGCTAAAGAATTACAAGCTGCTCTTCGTACTGGCCAATATTCATCCTCAAAACACTGAAAAACAATGGATAGTATCATAGCATCAATTTTAGTCGAATCAGTCGAATAAAATCTTAGATATTGCTCTACGCATTCTGCCAGTGCCAATTTCGTAGAACTATCTTTTTTTGCGAACTCAAAGCACCATTCAAGCATCTCTTCTTTGTCGGCAACTTCTGAAACAATTCTAAGCATGAGCACTCTACAAGATAAAATGTTTTTTGATCCTCCCATAAATGTTCGTGTTTCAGAAATATCAATTTTAGTGATTGAGTCTTTTAATTCTTGTGTTAAAACTATATCGCCAGAATTTGAATAAACAATTACATCACAAAGACAGTCAATGCATTCTTCCTTTAAATCTGCTGGCGCCTGACTATTCAAAACATCGACACATAATGGTATAAATTCTTCGTTTATAATTTCGGCCATTTGGGAAACATAGTGCTCTCGAATAACATTTTTGATTGTTGCATATGGCCTCTCCACAAATCCGTGATATAAACCTGGATTTTTGTTGGCATCAAACTGTTGTTTCGCCGTATTGATTTGATCCAAAATAACCTTATTCCAATCACCACTGCCCATATTTATATCGTGGAAAATTTTTGCTGTTCCATGTAAACCATTATCCGGAACGGAGGCAAGAACCTCAAAAATTTCCTTGTTTTGCATTATTAAAGAAGTTATAAATTGTGGATGTCCACCATTGCTTACAATAAGCGTAATTTTATCTTGAAGTGATTTACACAAAGCACGCTGAAAATCTTGAGGAACATTAGTAAGATCTAAATACAATAATATATTTGCCAACTTTCTTGCCAAAACAAAACGTTGTTCTCGAATAATATCTGTTAGCATCTCGGTTATCATAATGGCATTCAAGCGATTAATGTTTTGACAAATGCAGTCAAAAAACTCCTCGCGATCGCCCAAACATATAGATTCATCAATATATTTTAGATATTTTTCCGCCTCTGCAAAACAATCGTCTGTCATATACATTCCAAGTTTAGTAAATACTGCGAGTTTTATCCGCGTTCTGGAGGAAGATGAAACATGATCAGTTAATCTCCAAAGATTGTCAGCCCCAGAGGCTACCGAAAGATAAACGTCATCCCATTTGTGTTCTATCATTTTTTTGAAAGTTGTAGCATTTCCGTGCAGAACTAACAGTTTTACACAATCAAACAAGAGGGATTCTTTTCCAGTAAGCTCGGCGTATTGGTATAATATCTTAGCAAGCAACTCTCGCGCTATAATCATATGTGTATAAGATCCATACAATATAGCTGTAAAGAAATAGTTCTCTATATCATTAATAATGCCAACAATATTTGTTCCCATGAATATTGTTCCAGGTTTGACCATTTTTAATTTTTCAGTTTCCTTAGCAAGTCCACCATAAACATCACCTAAATAGCGATCTAGTACAGGCAGATAAACAATAGTATCTAATTCATTTAGCCCTTTTTGCCCTTCGCCCTCATAAAACACACTACCATCTCTAGCAAAAATCTCATTTTCTATATTCCTGCAATCGATTAAAATGTTTGCAATAATCCACGGAGGCATTCCTGATGCCCTAGCTGATAAGAGAGCTTGATTTTCCGCAGTTAAAGCTCCATCGATATCTCCAACAAATTCGTGCCTAATCGCATCCCAACGTCTGCTTAGCCATGTTGTATCAGAATACATGTCAGAAACATGATCAATCAACTTTAATATATCTTTATCTGATATACTTCCTGTTCCTGTAACTAACCAATCTAATGCTGCAATGCCAAAATCATGCAAAGGAGATGGTTCGGACGAATCTTCACTTTTTGCTTGTGAGATATCAAGTAAATTGAATATATGAGCATAGCAACTACTGAATAACCCGATAGCTGTTTTTGTAGGGATGCTGTGTTTAAAATCTTGAGTATCGTTAGATACGGATGTTGTATCTGTAATATCCTCCTCTGAATATCCGCTATTCAACTGACTGTACTGAAAATAGCGAATAACGCTTTCGATAACATCCTTTCTTACCCTCTTTTCGACATCATCGAAATTGGTTAACGAGCAGTATGTACAGTAGTCATTATCTTGCACATCTTTTTTTAATCTAATCGCACTTAATTCCTTTATCTGTTCGTCATCCAAAAAATAAATTAACATTGGCTTTTTGTGTTTTTTGGCTAAAGCATATTCTGTTGCAGTGCCATTTCGAACCTCTCCCTTTACCAGCAAAACAACAATATCAGCACGCAACAACTGAATCTGATAATATTGACCGGATTTTACAGGAGAAGCTCCTTCCTCAATTATAAACGGATTAAGATACGGACACTCTTTAAGATAATCTTTAATTTTACGTCTAACATTGAGCCACGCAAAACCACCTTCATTGCTTTGAGCGGAACTAATAAAGACTCGCAATCTTTCATCTGGAATTTCATGGTTGCACATAATAGCACCTCTTCATTGTAGAAATCATTCAATTCGAATACATCATCCTTCGACATTTATCCTTTTTAATTATACATTTTTCTTGCTATTTTGTCAATCAAAACGATTTATTTTCTTTGTTTACTTCCGACTCAAATTTTGATGGGTGAGCGTTTGCTCACCCATCTATTTTTATGCGTTTTTCTTTTTCAGCTTGGCTATTTCTGCTTTCATCGTTTTTATTAACTCTGCTAGCTTTTGCTCGCACTCTTCTCTTGTTTTGGCATAAACATTTTTAGAGATTCGTTTTCCGTTTAGGCAGGGCGTGTATCTGCCTTCGTAGAGGTGGTCGTTTATCATTGTGATACAGCCTGTTCCGTTTTTGCGGTGCTTGGGCTTGGACGGCTCGAATTTTTCGTTTGTGGGTGTGCTCTCTACCTCTGGCTCTTTTTCCTCAAATTCGGGCATTTTAGCGCTTGTGCCACCGATTTCTCTATCTATTTTAACAGATGCTTGCACTCGCATTGTATCGGTTACATGGCTATAAATATTGAGCGTGGTTTCTGATGACACATGTCCTATCATGCTTGATAGTGTCTTTATATCAATTCCGTTTTCAAGTGCCATTGTAGCGAAGGTGTGACGCAGGTCGTGAAAGCGTATATGCTTGCAATTTGCTCTTTCTAGCATTATGCGAAATTTCTTTGTTATTGATGATGGGTGCCTTGGCTCTCCATTCTTTACAGGCGATGGGAACATCCATTCGCTTTTAGTGCTTTTTCTAAGCTCTATAAGAAGCTCTACCATATCCCTTGGTAGGAATATGCTCCTTATGGAGCTTTTTGTTTTTGGTGTGCTTATTCCTTTGGTTGTTAGCTGTCTTACTATTTTTAGCTCGCCTGTATCGGTGTTCAAATCCTGCCATTTTAGTCCAAGTAATTCTCCTCGGCGCATGCCTGTTGTTAGCTCCAGAAGAAACATTTCATAATGTCCCTCATAATCGGCTTGAATTAGCAATCTTGTTATTTCTGCTTGGGTTAATATTTTCATTTCTGCTCCCTTTTTCGGTGGGAGCTTACAGCCGATTGACGGGTTTCTTTGAATTAGTCCTTCCTCTACTGCCTTTTCAAGTGCTGAGCGACAGGCTGCATGACAGGAACGAACACTTCTATCGGACAAGGCTGTGCCTTTTTTCTCTACATCCTTTTTTCTGCCCGTTCTCTTTATTCTTGCATAGAATTGCTGAAGGTCATTTTGCGTTAGCTTATTTAGCGGTATATGACCTATTTCGGGGATTATATGAGTATAAATTCTTCCCTCATAGCAGGCTTGTGTTGTTATGCGAAGCCTTGGCTTACAAAAGTATTGATACCACAAATCCATCCAATCGCCAAAATTCATATCCGGCTTCATTCGGTCATTTCTTCTACCACACTCGGCTTTTAATCGTTCAAGCTTTTCCTCGCACTCGCCCTTGGTATGGGCAAAGACGCTTTTTGTCTTGGGATTGCCCTTTTCGTTGTAGCCTATCATTACTCTGCCTTCCCATCTTCCGTCCTTGCGTTGGAATATGCTTCCCTCGCCTTGCTTTCTCATTTGTCTTGGCATATTAGTTGTCCTTTCTTATAAACTTCTGCATCATTTTACCTACTATATTTGATGCGTTTTTCTGCATATCACTTGTTACATGGGTGTAGGTGTCAAGTGTGAAGCTTGCGTTTGTGTGTCCTAAAATTCCCGATAGTGTTTTGGCATCAACACCACCCTGTAATGCATGGGTTGCAAAGGTATGGCGAAGGTCGTGAAATCTTATTAGTGGCAAGCCTGCATTTTTGAGTATTGTTTTTAGCTTGCGATATGCAACCTCGGGATGCATAGGCTCACTTGGATTTGCATAGTGTGGGAAAATCCATTCACTTGTTGCTTCTTGCTTTTTTCTCTGCAAGAGCTCAATTACACTTGGTGGCAAGATTATTTTTCTTAACCCTGCATCAGTTTTTGTTTCTCCTACAACAATTCCGTCCTTGCCCTTAGAAACCGATCGTCTGATGCACATTGTGCCCGATATAAAATCTATATCACTCCATTTAAGTCCACACAGCTCTCCCTTGCGTAGTCCTGTCATTATTTCCACATAGAATAGGTCGCTCCAATATGGCTCTTTCTTTATGGCTTCCTTGAAGATTTCAAGCTGACTGTCGCACAAAATCTGCTTTTCGGCATAGTTCTTTTTTGGAATGGTTGTTCCCTTGGTTGGATTTTTAACGATTAGTCTTTCGGTTACTGCCATTTCAAGTGCTTGGTGTAGCATCATATGCACACCTCTTACCATGCTATCGGAGAGCTGGCGACCGTGTATGGGATGTGCTCTTACTCGTCCTTCATTTTTTAGCTTGGTATAAAGCTTTTGAATATCTACTGTTGTTAGCGAGGTTAGCCTTTTGTTCCCTATATACGGTTTGACTTGGTTGTCAACCATATTGCGATACCTAGCTAAGGTATTTTCTCGTATGGTAAAAATCATATACTCATCAAGCCATTTATCTAGCCACTCGCCAAGAGTCATTCTACATTCCTCGCTTAAATCAACACCTTGGTATTGGTCGATTAGCTTGTGTAGCTCGGCAAGGGTTGCTTTTTGGGTTTTACCAAACACCGATTTATATATGGGCATTCCGTTGCTTTTATGACCGATAATTATTCGCCCTTCCCATCTGCCATCAACTCGCTTTCGTATTGTTCCGTCGCCTTGAGGTCGTCTTTTTGCTGACATTTGTTTCTCCTTTCGTTTTTTGGTACTCACAAGATACCACATGTTCGAGCATATATCCAGCGAGAACACAGAAAGTTATCAAAGAGTTATCAATTACCATGACATACCATGCCTTTTTGCTTGATTTTCCTTGCGTTGCCTTCTGTCTATTCCGTGATAGCTTACCTGATGCTCTTTTGAATACATATCCTCGCACCTTTCCTCTATGATATTGCTTGCGTAATAGAATAGGTCGCACACACCTATTACGATTTGAGCGTTTAGCCCTTGCTCAATTGCTTTTAGTGCTTCCTTGGCTGGCGTGTAGCCTTGCTCGGCGCTATCCTTTAATAGCTCCTTTCCTTTTTTGTAGTTCTGATATTCGTAGTAGTATAGGAGTCCTACTCTTGCTTCCGTCCACGCATCCTCTCTTGCACACTTATCAAAATACGCTCTTGCTTCCTCTTTTTTGCCTTGCTCAAATAGGATTTTGCCATAGGTGTATTCGGCTTGGAAGCTTCCGTGATTTGAAGCTCTTTTAAGATATTCCATAGCTTCGCTTGGAGATTTATCCATAAGATATTTAGCATACTCGTATTCGGCATAGCCAAAGCCTGCGTCTGCCGACATGCGAAGATATTTCATTTTATCACTTGGTGTATCATCAAATTTGTGGTCACGATAGGCTTTATATATGAGATAGGCAGACAAGGAATTTCCGTTATCGGCTGATAATCGTAGCCAATATTCTGCGTTTTCCATATCGTCTGTTTTTTCAAGATAATATCTGCCAAGACGATAATAAAGGATCGGATTGTCCTCTATCATTGCCTTATGGTATAGAAAATCGAAGTCATCTTTCTTGCTTTCATATTGTGAATAATCGTAGTCAATTTCACGGTTTGGTTGGTCGGATATTTTCCCAAGCTCGCTTGCAACACGCACAACATTGTTGCGAATAGATTTGAATTCCTCGTTTTCCTCGATTGGAATTTTCTCTGGCATTGTATCAGTGTAGGTGCGAACAGTTTCACATTTATATCCGTACCAGCTATCGTATAGCTCCTGTATTTTTTCATCTTTTCCAAGCAATTTTACGATTTCATTTACAAGATTTTTTGTGTCCTTATTAAGATATCCATACACCTTTTTGCCTTTATGCTTGTCTAGATTTTCGGAAAGCAACTGCATTTTCATAACAAGCTCAGGTGATATATCGTGGTTACCATTTCGAATATCCTCGATTAGATTTCTAATTTTTATCTTGTATTTTTCCTTGATACTATCACGAGCACTAGTCTGCTTTTTGTAAATAGAGGTTAGCTCTTGACGGAATATATCGCTAGCAAATACCGCTTTTAGGTTGTGAATTCCTGTGCGTGTTAGGTATGGCTCGCTTGGATTTTTTGACCAAACCATAATGTGAGCATGAGGATTTAGCTCCTTGTTATGGTAGGCTGCACACCAACGAAGATTGGACGGGGATATATGCATTTGACTTGCAATATCGTTTCTGCGAGAGCGAATAAGGTTCATCCATTGCTCGGCTGTGTTGTAGCCAAGTCTTTCCGCATCCTCTCGCTTTAAGGAGATAATTATGCCCCATACATTTCCTGTATGCTCATCAATTTCTTGCTTGATTTTAGATAGGTTAATGCTCACTCCCTCGTCAGAAAACATTCCGTGAGAGCCTTGCCTTTGAGCTATATATTCAGCCATTCCACCTCGCAAAATTTCAACGCCCTCACGCTTGGCAATATACTCTACATAGCCACCTCTTGTAGCTCCTGTGTCTGTTCTATGATTTGGCTTATAGTAGGGTGCTTTAAGAATTAATTTCGCCATTATTTCTCCTTATTTAAAGCGCTCTTCCATACGGATTGCACCATTAGTTTCGGACACCTCTCGTATGCTTTCACGGCGATAGTTTTCGAGAACATCTTCATCATAACCGCCACCGTTTTCGTCAAGAATTATCTTTCCAAGCACAGAAAGGTCGACTGCAATTTTGAAAAGATTTCTGCTAATTCTACTCTCACTATCACGGATTTTTGCACCGATAACTGATTCAAGTGCCGGTGTTAAAAACCTTTCGCTTTGCTCCTTTTCAAGCCAAGAGCAATAGAAATCTATTGCATCACGAATGAACGCATTTCGAGAACGATAGCCCTTTTCATTTGACAATCTTTCGCATCGCTCCCATTGATTTTTAGTGAGGCTGACGCCTCGTGCTTCAAGTGTGTTATTTTCTTTCATTTTTCTCCTTCTGGTGTTAGACATTGAAGTGTCCTTGTAACACCTTGATTTTTTGTTGTTTTAGACTTGTTTTCTTAAATTTGGCTACCACAAGACACGATTTTTCCATAGCGTAAATATCACATAACTCCTTACACGCTCGGCATTGCCGTGCGATGTGGTATGCCAAGTCAAGACACGGCTTTATCCTGCTCCAATAACAAGATTTCAAATCTTGTCATATCTAGTCTTTTCATCTAGCCATTCAAGGAGTCTATCTCGTGGTATGATAGTTCTTCCTTGCACAATTTTTAGCTTCGGAAATTCCTCCTCGTTTACAAGCTCGTATGCGCTTGCTCGTGAGATTCCAAGTAGGTCAGCTAAATCCATAACTGACAAGAACATTGGTAGCTCATCCTTGCTCTTATACATTGACTTTTTCATTTTGCTTTCTCCTTTCAAATTCGATTAGCTTTCTTCTTGCGTTTGCTTCTCTTAGCTGCTTTTGAAAATACATTTCCTCGATAGGCTGTATCGGATTGATGGTGTATCTTAGGCTTCCGTTATGAGCTCTGCCGTCCTTGGTTATGACAGTTGTATGCTCGGTGAAGATAAGACCTCGCCTTTCCAGGCTTTCTACATATTTGCGAACAGTATTGTTGCTCATTCCTGTCGCTTTGCCTATGGTAGAATAGCTTGGGTAGCACTTGTAGGTAGTTCTATCCTCGCAGAACATAAGATACAGATACAAGGTTATCTCGCCTGATGATAAGCCCATGCTAAAAATGCTTTTCGGTGCTAAAAAATAGTTTCCTGTTTTGTCGTTTCGTTTGTTCAATAAGGCTCCTCCTGTTTTAATTTTTTTGAGTTATGTATTCTTTGATTACAGCGATGCACCTTTTGAACAGTTATCTCTCTAATTGGTAGGCAGCGAAAATGCGAAAAATATAAGGTTTTAAGAAAAATAATTTTGTTCCCGCAATTGGTAGCCCTTGAAAATGCGAAAAATATGAGGTTTTATGAAAAAAATTTTTTGTCCTCTAATAGGTAGGCACCGAAAAGGCATGAAAAGGGCAACTTTTTTAGAAAATAATTTATCCCCTCAATAGGTAGCCAGCGAAAACGGCAAAAATATTCCCCTTTTTGAAAATGTTTACAAATTGTTTACTAAACGCAAAAAAGATAGGCATCACTTCACATTCAAGCATAGCGAAAAGAACCACGCACAAAATCGTAGTTTTTACCTTTCGCTTGTTACTTAAATATGTAATGATACCTACCTTCGTAGATATTTATTTGTGCAGGCAAGCCTGCTAAGTGCTCTGCGTTATCAGCAGAAAAAAGAACAGTAACAAACTATTTTACGAGCCATAACATAAGGTCACGGCTCTATGTTTTTCTATTTTACCGGATAGTGAAAAATTTGTCAAGTCTTGCATGTCGCAATTTCAAGACACCTTAAAATTGACAAAGAAAAAACACGGAAAAATCCGTGCTTTTTTCTTATAAATATGTTAATTTGCGCAAAATCATATCAAGACATTCTATCTATAAATACATTAATGTTATCTATAAAATATTGAATATGCATTCTTTGTATTCCATCAAAGATATCCAATTCCTGCATTAATGCCGACAATCCACCTCTCAAAGCAATTAAATACGGTTTATCTTCCTTGAAAAAATCTCCAATATTTGAAAACGAATACACACTATTAAAACAACTTCTCAATGCAATTATTTGTGGCGATGTGCAAAGTTTTATCATGTCTACAAGTTTATCGATATCGAATTTTTTAGCAAAAACGCCATTTGACACAAACGAATCTTTATTCTCATAGATATAATTTTCAAATTCATTAATACTACTTGGCTCATAATCAAAATTAAACTCTTTTGAATGATTTTCCTTGGTTTTTTCAAGCAACTTTCCTTTAAATTCTGAAAATTCTTTTGCCTGTTCCTCGGTGTCTAATTGTATACCATCGTGATAAGCAATATGATTTGATAAGTCCTCATCAACCAATTCTATATTTTCAATCATTTGTCTCAAACAACCTTCAACTTCTTCTTTACAGTCAACATGAGGCTTTAAAGATATTAAATAGTTGCCAAGCTTGCTGTATTCATATATAGATATATCTTTTTCTTCTTTTAAGTTTTGCAAAATTTTGCCAATAGCAGTTATTACTTCTTTTTCTTCCTTTAAGTAATAATTATAAACTATGTCTAATTCTGCTTTTATTTTCTTTTGACGCGTTTCGAATTTTCTTCTTTTTACAAAGGCCCCCTCTTCTCTGTCTATATCACTTGCGTTAATAGATTGAATTTTAATATAATCATAACACATTTTATAAAGAGGGAAATTGTATGTGCCCAAATTAGTCGGAGAGTCTTGCTCACTCTCCCATTTTATTTTATCGTCTTTTTTAAGTCTAAGAGAAAAAGCTATATTTCCACAAAGCAAAAATTGCACAAAATCGCTATCATAAATTTTATTTGAACAACGCAACATATCCATTGTTTTTTGACAAGCAAAAATAAGAGCTCTAAGGTTATAACTATTTGCAGTCTTCATAATATTCTTTATGTCAGTAACAATGATTTTTTCGTTTCTGTCATTAATCTTTTTTAGAATAGCATTTAAATAGCAATTGTCAAACAATTTTAGTATGTTTTCTATAGCCTTATCAAAATCGCAAGAAAATTGTATTGTATCAGAGATGGTTTTTTCTTTTATTCGTGAATATTCGCTTTCTTCCGAATTGTTTTTGATTTCGTTTTCATTGGCAACCAACAAAACTTTTACGTTATCTTGTTCAACTAAACTATTAACATATCCTAGCAACTCTACGATATCAAATTTCGAACGCTCTATATCTTCTAAGACAATTAACTTATTTGATAAATCAATTGACTTGTACATTTTTTGCAAATCCTTTTCGCTTACGCTCATATCAACGCCAAAGTAACTAGTTATGCCTTTTAAAACTGTTTTTGCCAAAATTGTTCCTGCTGACATAACTTCATTTTTCTTTTTTAGCTTTTTCGCGCGAATTTCCAAATAAATGCTTTTACTAATGTCGTTAATGCTGTCTATCCCGTACAATGAAACAACTATGCAATTACCTTTATTTTTTTCTATGTGCGGAATTAGTTCATTTTTTATGTAATAACTTTTTCCCGTACCCCAATCTGCAGTAAGCATAATAGCACTATTTGTTTTATCATTTGTAAGATAATTATAAATATATCTATTTAATTCAATATTATCCATTTTTCTCCTTTATTTTTACTGTGGCATTATTATGTTTTGAATTTCGTTGCGGTCAATAACATTGCATTGCTCAACCTCAGCTTTCAAGCAATAGTCGCCAAATGGTATATCTACACAATTCGTTACAACTACATTATCATGATTGCAAACAATAAAATCATCGTTTAAATACTTTAACAATTTTGTTTCTGTTATTTTACCAGATAAACAACTTATTGGCCCGTTATAAAGCGAACAAATTCGTTTGTCCAAATCAGCTCGTCTAAATATTGCAATGAATTTTTCGTAATCTACAATTTTAACTCCTTTTTCATCTAAACAACTATGAAATACAGTGTTATAGATAAGTATCCTATAAACTTTCTTAAACCCTCTGATTTTGTAACCAGCTTTTTCGAATTCTTCTCTTACAATTCCAATATTATCAGTATAAAAATCAGCTATTCTATTCAATTGATCCACATCTTCTGTGTAAAAGTCCGATATTTCATTAAATATGTATTTGTCTCCATTATCTTTGCACTCGCATAAAAACAATGTTTCATCCAAAACAAATGCTAAATCACACTCATAATCACTTCCTGACTCTTTTCGATGAATCGATATGGCAGGTATATTATTACTTTGAATTATTCCTTTTATTTCTTTTTCAAATCCCTTGCCTTTTTCGGAAATGTTAAAATCTTGTTGTCTGAATCTTGATTTTAATACTTGTCCAGCTTCTGCAAAATGTAGCAGTGCTGGAACAATCATATATTTTTCTTTAACTTTTACAAAAGGAAAATCGTATAAATCTGTAGATTTTTTGGTAAATACTAATGCCTCAAAAATCTCATCAGCATATTCTTTTGGAATTCCTGATTTAATAAATAATTTTTTCCAACTATTATCTTTTTTCATTAGTAACAAATTGCTTAACAAAAATCTTAAGATGTTATACCTATATATGGAATTGATAAAATTCACTTTTTGAGAATATCTTATCAAACTTCTATAAGCGATTAGCCAATATTTTATGGGTATATTATTTGCTCGCGTATTTGAATCGTCAATATGTAAATAATTTCTCACTGTATCTAAAGCAACATTATCATATACATTACTAAATTCATTTGAGGGATAACTGGAATAAATACTTGCAAACATCGCTATTAGCATTTCGTAAATGTTGTTGTAAATTTGAAGTTTAGCTTTGCTTTTTCTAAACCATGTCAGTTTCGAAGAGTTAACATATTTTAAATAGATATTTTCATTTTCCTTACTAATAGTAACAAAGCCTTGTTTCCAAGCACAGAATAGAGTCCCCCAATCATGAGTATTTCTTGAAAGGAGTGTATATTCTACGCTATTTTCAATTGATTTCTTATCATAAAAACAACAAAAACCATTATATAAAAAACCATCGTTCCATATTTCATTATCGTAGACTAGTGTTTTTATTGTCGAATTGTACAATATTGCGACACCATCCAATGAAATTTCCGGATCCAATTTTTTGTTAGATTTCGTCTTTCTTTTAGATTTCATGTAATTATAATTGTTGTAATATAAAACATTTGCCAAACGTTTCTTCTTTGGAATGATCTCTATAAAAGATTGCATTTTTCTCTCTTCGGCAAATAACAGATTAATTATTTTTAATTCTTCAAAGTAGTTTAAGATTTTTGAATTGTTCGTTTCTATATTTAAAATCATTTCATCGTATTTTAGTTTACCACTTCGATCCACAAATGTTTCTTCTTTTTTTAGCAAACATATAGCTTTATCAATTTCTTCCTCATCATTGATAGACAATAACAACTTGATTATATTTTCGTATTGCTTTTTCTTTAATAATTTTTTTAATTCTTTCATGTTATCGCTCTCCTTTCGTACTTTGATTAAAATATATAGAATTGCTGTTAATATTTTATAATAATAGCAAAAATTTGTCAAGTTTGTCATGTCGCATTATAAAGACACTTTGAAGTTGACAAAGAAAAAACATCGCTCTCAAATGTTATTGCCAATGCACCTTAAAAAATTTTCAAAATGTTGTAAGATACCAAAATCTGTGCTATAATTTTTATATCACATAAAAGGAGCTTTTACAATGCCAAAAATAGAAGTTTTTTCTCCCAGTCCTATTTTCACAAGTAATGATTACTTAGAACAGGCTAAGGAATTGAAGGGAATCATTTTAAGAGACAAAAACTTGTTAGTCTCAAATCCCAAAACAGATGATGAAAAATGGGATTGGAGAAATCAGTATTTTAACATATACCTGTATTGGCGCTTTCATCTTCAATACTTTTATTCCAAAGCTTTAGATATGAGCATAACCGATAATACAGCAAACGAACAGTTTGGATGGTTTTCTTATCCACGAAACGGAAGGATAGTCCTTGGGAATCATAATGAATTTACTTCTCTTGATGAATACAACACTGCTGTATATTCAAAATATTTCGATGGATTTTTCTCATTTGAAATAAAGAATTCTCTGGTTCAACAGTATTTTGAGGAGTGCAAACTGTTATTTAAAGAACATAAATTTTACAGTTGTGCTTGCGCAATTTTCCCTATCATAGAACACTTCACGAGAAAGCTTTCACAATACACAAGCGAAAATGGTAAATTTACTCAGCATTCAGCTCTAAACAAAATAATTGATAGAATTCCTCAATGGACAGGAATTCCTGACATCAGCATAGAATTTTTTACAAATGAATATAAAAAGATAGCTCAATTTATGCTCGATAATTACTACAAAAGATCAACCCAAGAAGACGAAGAACCTCCATTTATTTGCAGAAACAGATTATTACATGGAATTATCACAAGAAAGGTATCTAAATCGGATTGTCTAAAATTATTTTTAATTTTGAGAAGCTTTTCATATCTTGAAAAAGTATTTGATGTTGCTGACAAAGTGTTTGATTTAAATATTATTCTTTTAAACATAGAAGATAGGATTTTCCTAGGAGATGAAGAATACATCAAAATGATTAATTGTATAATAGAAAGCTAGTTTGTCAGTTCAAAAGCACGGGTTAACCCGTGCTTTTAATTATTTAATGTTTCGAGCATGAGCCTTGCTCCAAGCTTGAAGGCGTATGAAAATATTGCTTTTTGTGCTTTGCTTGCGTATTCACTCCAACAGTCGTCGAACTTCTCAAAAATCGCCTTCTGTTCGTCTTTTAGTGTTGCTATTAAATCTTCTTGATGCCGAGCTATGTAACTCATCAGTTCCTTCATTTCTTCCGTGTTATTTCGAGTATCATCCATTGGAGATACATTTCCATACCACAGCTCATCAATCATTGATTTCATCACTGTCCTCCACATAAACAAAGGACGACTCATTGCCGACACAGGTCGGCTTTGAATCGTCCTCTATTTTTAATGCTTCGTTAATTGTGTGTGCTACAACAAGCTTGTCCATCCATTCTACAAGCTCCTCTGTACTTACCTGCTTTCCTCGAAGCTTTTCTAAATCTTCCTTTACAGCAACGAGCACCTTTTCACTCGAATTTGGATACAAACTTTTTAACGCTTCTAATATCATAATGCTACCTCCTTTTCTTGGTAACACCACAATATCACACAAGTTTTCAAAAGTCCAGCATTATTACGAATCTTCTTCAGATATTTCGATACTTTCTGAAAGGTCTATATAACAGTCCTTATCTCTAAAGCACCTACGCAAATAATCATGTCCGCCATCAACTGCGCATGCTCCACATTTGCATTGCACAAAGTCGTGAACATGCTTAGATTCAATAACTTCTCCACACAGTTTGCACTGTATTGCGTTTTTTATAATTTTCTTCATACTCGTTTCCCTGTCTTCTGTTCTTGATATTCCAGAAAGCAAGCCGTTCTAACAAGCAGCTTTATTTCTCTAAAAGACATTTCAAAAGGTTTTATTTCAACCCATTTTTTCGCGAATTCTTGATAAAAACATTTTGCCTGTTCAAGACCCCAAAAAGCGTTACTTCCGGGAATCGCAGGTTCATCTTCTTCATTAAGATAACAAAAAATCTTTTCCAATTGATAGTTTGCCATTTTGTGCATTTTAGCTGGCCTTGCTCCCAATACTTTTTGGTATAAATTCTCTACCTCTTCATTATTCAACGTATCAACCGCATCACAAAGGTCCGGAACCAATTCTATCAGACATTTTTTGAACATTTCAACAGCTATTTTATTTTTTTTCAATCGAATTTTCACATTCTAAGCATTCTATCGCTTCTTGTGAAGATGAAGCATCTTCGTATCTAGAAATAAGAATGCCCTTTATCTCTTTGAAAACATCTATTGCGTCTTGAAACCGATTCACTTTTACTTTTTTCCAATTCTCCTCTGTTATTCTAATTTGTTCCTTTACCCATTCTGTTGCTTTCTGTATTCTTTCATACCTTGATGCAATATAAGATTTTAAAGTAGAAAATGGAAAATGTAGATCAATAATATTCTCTGATTGATTAGAATATATTCTAACTCCCACCAAATCTTTTGCGCCCAACAAGCCACTTATAGCATTATTAACAATTACCCATGGAGAGTATTGTTTTTCCTTAGGTTTAAGAAATTTTGCCCTGCTTGTTTCAAACGGATGCGCAAACATTAATGATCTAAGATATTCAAAAAACTTGTCATCTACTGGCATCTCTACATTAGGATTATATATCTCGGATTTCTTATAAATATCTCCAAAAAACTTATAATCTTCATTTGTTCCTGATAATAGATCTTCTCTCTTACATCCAGTAAGTTCCATTATTATTTCTTGAACAGCATCAACAACCATACAAGAAAACATCATAAAAGACAGCAATTCTTCTTCTGATTCTGGATAGTCCCCATATTGCTCTAACTTTGATATACATGTGTCCAACCTATCCATAACCGCACAAGATAAATTATATTGGGCTAAATACTTTGGATCATATAAAAAAACAGTCGACGAATTGATTGCATCTCGAAGATTCGTGCACAACTTTGGGTTTAAAAAATTCCACTTGTTTTCTTCTATCATTTCTTCCTGAAAATTACCTATTTTTGTTACTTCTCCGTCTAATCCTATAATCTCTATTTCTTCCATTTTTCTTCTCCTTTTTAAAATGTCACCTCAAACACCTTCATTATATCAAATTTAGCAATAGTATGCAATAATATCACCAAAAACAAGTCTTTTATTCACGAAATTCTCTTGACTTTACGCGTGAACTAAGTTATAATCATAATCAAGGATGTTATAGGATGTAATTTGGAGGATTTATGAGATTTATAGGAAATAAAAGCAACCTATTAGAAAATATAAAAGAAGTCATTGACGAAAATTGCAACGACGGCAGTCAAGTGTTTTGTGATATCTTTTCTGGAACTGGTTCAGTTTCTAGATTCTTCAAACCATATTACAAAATAATAAGCAATGATCTTCTCTATTTTTCACATATATTAACTGCTGCTACTATTGAAAACAACACAGTTCCCACCTTTGAAAAATTAAAAGCATCTGGCATAGATGACCCTTTTGCTTATCTTGAGTCTACAGATGTTTCTTCTTTTCAAGGTTTTGTTACACAAGAATATTCTCCTGTTGGTCCTGCTGGTCGCATGTATCTAACCGAAGAAAGTGCTCGAAGAATTGATTTTATTAGAACTACAATTGACACTTGGAAAAAAAGTGATTTGATAGATTCTAACGAATTCAAATATCTTTTGGCGGCATTAATCGAAGGTATCCCATACGTTTCAAACATAACCGGAACTTACGGTGCGTATTTAAAATCATGGGACAAGCGCGTTTTCAAACGTTTTGAGTTAATAAAATTAAGTGTTATTGACAACAATCAAAGAAACATTTGTTATAACGAAGATGCTAACGAACTCATTAAAAAAATAAGTGGTGACATCTTGTATATAGATCCCCCATACAACGAACGTCAGTATTTGCCTAACTATCATCTACTTGAGACCGTTGCAAAATACGACTCTCCTTCTTTAAAGGGTGTTACTGGTGTTCGTCCATACGGCAATGAAAAATCCAACTATTGCGTAAAAAAATCTGTAAAATCTTCATTTGAATCTTTAATTTCAGATGCCGAATTCAAACATATCATTATCAGCTACAGTGATGACGGCCTTCTTTCTGCCGATGAAATTATAGATATTTTAAAATCCAATTGCATAGCAGACACAGTAAAGCTATATAAAATCCCTTATAGTAGGTATAAATCAAAACAACCTCAAAACGGGAAAACTGATCACTTCGAATACATATTTTACGCAAAAAAACAAGTGAAAGAAAACTTTCAACCAATCACGCAACCAATAACTCAAGAAACGTTGTTAATACCAGGTGTTGACTCAAAAAGATTCGTTAAAAGTCCTATGAATTATATAGGTGGTAAATACAAACTTTTACCTCAACTAATGAGTTTATTCCCACAAAATATCGATACCTTTGTCGACTTGTTTGCAGGTGGATTCAATGTTTCTGTTAATGTTGATGCAAATAGGACTATTTGCAATGATCTTAATACTCGTATTGTTGAAATGGTACGTTTCTTTTGTTTTGCCGATATTCCTACCGTCTTAAAAAGAATTGATGACAAAATAAAAGAATATAACTTGTCAAAAGAAAATGAAGCCGGTTATAAAGCCTTTAGAGATTACTATAATCAAACCGGTAATCCAGTAGACTTGTTCACACTTTCATGCTTCTCTTTTAATTATCAATTTAGATTTAACAACCAAATGGAATACAACAATCCTTTTGGAAGAAACAGAAGCCAATATTCTGAAACAACAAGACGCAATCTAATTCTTTTTATGGAAACACTAAAAAAGAAAAACATTGAATTTTACACTAGAGATTTTAGGGAAATCAGTCTATCTGCTTTAGACTGCAATGATTTTATTTATTGCGATCCTCCATATTTGATAACTACCGGATCCTACAATGATGGAAATCGTGGGTTTCATGACTGGGGTGAAGAAGAAGAAAAAGCTCTATGTGCATACCTAGATGAAGCCAACAAAAAAGGAATTCGTTTTGCACTTTCAAATGTTTTAAAGCACAAAGGAAAAGAAAACAAGATTTTAATGGAGTGGTCTAAAAAATACAATATCAATTATATAAACAGTAGTTACTCCAATTGTAATTACCAATTAAAAGACAAATCAACGGAAACAATTGAAGTTTTAATCACAAATTACTAAAATACGAACGATGCCATGAGAAAAGTAAAAGATATTTTATCAGAAGAAGAAATATCTGCTTTACCTAGTTGGGTTAAGGCGGATATCGATAATGCAATATTTGTGGAAGGCAGTAACATTAATATACAAATTTCCAATGGAAAAAGATATTGTATGACAAATCAAATTAACGATTTATCTGGTGCAGAATGGACTACTCAAATTTGTTCCGTGATAAATACGTGCTATTCTACCAAAGGCGAGGATAGTTATGCACATAAAATCCGAAAGGTCCATCCTACTCCCAAACCTCCACAGCTTATGCGCGATCTAATTCGATTTTTTACAAAAGAAAACGAAATTGTGTTAGATTATTTTGCAGGAGTTGGCGGTTCTCTTTTGGGTGCCGCTTTATGCAATCGTAGAGCTGTCGGAATCGAGTTAAATTCAGCTTATATTGATGCCTACAAATTAGCTGCTGAAAGTTTAAAACTTACGGCATTTCCTTGCATCTGCGGTGATTGCAACAATGTTTTGTCAAATCAAGACGAAATGGACCGAGTTTTACGCGGAGAAAAAGTAGGTATGATCCTTATTGATCCACCATATGCCAATATGATGTCAAAAGAAAAAACGGGAGCGGACATAGATGTCTATGGTAAAACCGCAACCCCGTTTACTAATTATGATGTTGATTTGGGAAACATCGATCCCGATAAATTTATCCCCACTTTGAAAACCATTGCCGAAAAATCCTTAGTTTATCTAAAGTCCAAAGGATATTTGGTTGTTTTCTGCAAGGACATGCAACCTAAAAAGAAAGAAACAAATTTACTTCATGCCCGAATTATAGATGCTTTGAACGAAATACCTAAGCTATACTATCGAGGAATGAAGATATGGGCCGATCAGTCTGTTAAGCTGTTCCCATACGGGTATCCCTTTGATTTTGTAGCAAATCAAATCCATCAATACATTTTGATATTCCGAAAATATTAACAAGTAATGCCGATTCTGTTGAACGCAGCTTTAATGTTCACAGGAGCGGCATTATTTATATAGACCTCTCCTGATTCATTTAAATAAATCAAAACTTTTTCGTGAGGAATTCTTTTTAGATTTCCACCGAAAATAGATATCCAACGTTGAATAGAATATCCACGATAGTAAGGTTTTATGAACTCATCTTCTATTGAATCGTATGTGTCAACCTCTGCGACGCCATCATAAAGAGTGGATAATTTCTTTCCTTCAACATTGTAGATTTCTCTTATTGCATCGTCACACAAAACGACATCAGGAAGTAAAAGATTTTCTCCAAATCTATCCTTTTTCGGTAATGCCAAAAAGGCTCCTGTTTGTGTTCTGAAATATCCGCGTTCACAACCAGCGTGATTTTCATAGATTCCGTGAATTCCTGAATATTGACATGTAAGGTGCAAGAAGATTGACGCTACTTTTTCAGAAGAACATGAGTAGTTCCAATAAAATTCTGGCATAGGAACGATGGAAGGCATAGTTATGCCGTCCAACTTCATCTGATTCATGCTGAAGAGAAACAAACACTTATTTCTCCCTCTCGTTCTGTCAACATAGGATTGAGAAACTCCGTGATGTGTTACAACAATATCCTTATCCCAACCGAGCTTGCGGAGCGTGTATCCAATGCAAGAAAGAGCACCAATATTAGGGTCATGACCAATATTTCCGGCATCTTTTGGCTTTGCTAATCGTCCAGAAACAGTAATCCTATCCGCATACTTGTGAAGAAGAATAGGAACATTCGTATGATTCGGCAGACGCATGCTCGATTTTTGTGCAACCATCTCATCGACATTTCCAAAAGCTCTAAAACCTCTCATGGTTTTGCCGATAAACTTTACTCCCAAAGTAAGAAGCATATTCGTTCCAAATCTATTTGTATCTGTGGGAGTTCTATCTTCATCAGGTGTCATTTCCTCATTGTATAACATGTACTTCTTTGCACGAGGACAGTAGTTGTCTATGTAAACAAATTTTGATGCACGCTGATATATGCCTGTGTTTCTTGATTCGGCGTCACTTGTCTTTGTTTCTTCAATCGCCATAAGAACATTGTCTAAAGAATGATCTGTAGGCTTCGTTTCCTGTCGAATAAGCATGTAATCAACAAAACTTGAATTACCGCTGACTATTTCTATAAAGACATTTGCGATTCCTTGAACAGATACACCCTCTACCAAATATTCAAATGTAAATTTACCGTTTTTGATAATAGGTCTAATATTAAAGTTCTCACTAACCGTTACGGACGCGCCAAAGTCGTTGTTATATTCGTCCAAAATTGTTAATACAACAGAAAGCTTAGGGCGTTCTTCGGTAAGCAACCATAAATTATCCATCGTTATTCCTTTCTAAATGTTTTTCTATATTCAGTTCTGTTTGCGATATGATCTAGTGAATAACGCTTTTATACACGAAATCACTTTAATATAAATATTATACACCTTTTTAAATCGTTGCACAAGAGCTTTCGACAAGAACATTGCAAAAATTTACTCCGGGTGTATTCTTTGTTTACTGCGGGGCAATTTTTGAATGTTGAAAAAGAAAAATGCAACGATGTTTGGCTTTTTTGAACACGGGGTTGCAAATTTAGGGATTATATGTTAACATGGTGGTGGGATAGAAAATCGTACACGGGGTGGAGTTTTTGTGGTTGATTTGTGGGTTGACCACAGTGTAGACCATATACGGGAGTGGACTAGGTGGAAACAGTGTTCGTAAGAGGTCACAAAAGCATGGTTTTCCGAGAGGAAAGGCGTCAAGATGAGGGGAAATGATGGCAAAAACTGTCTATTCGGCATTCGGGACCATGAGGCCCGGAGTTCGAACCTCCGCACTTCGACCATAAAACAAGAAAGCACCACTCGGTGCTTTTTTGTTTTATCGTAGTGTTGGCCGAGAGAACTTCGCTTTTCGCTTGCGAAAATGGAGTGCGCCTAACGAGCAAGCCGAAAATAGCTCGCTGATTTGAGGCGTGCGAAGTGTTACGAGCAACAAGGTTGCGATGTTTCTCCGCACTTAGACCAAAAAGCCTTGAAAACGCTAAGTTTTCAAGGCTTTTTCTTTGTTATTTTAATTTGTTATAAGCATCCAAAAATCTCTTTTCTTCTTTCGGGATACGCCAAAAGGACACTTTTGGCGTATATCTTTGACTTTATTCAGGATCGGATTTTTGCACATCATTTGCAGATATTGATGAATCTAGTTTGGGTTCGCCAAAATATTCAATCAATAATTTTGATTTTATATCTAGTTTTTGTTCCTCGTCAAAAGCGCTTGACGAGTCAATTTCTTTCAGCATCGACAATAAAACTGTTCTTTTCTCAACTATTTTATTTCGTTCACAAACATCTTCGCTAGAAATTTTTGCCCCCTTCAATATTGCCTTTTTTTCTTCCTTCAATGGTTCCAAAATATCCATAAAAAGCGCTATCAATGTGTTAGTGCAAAAATATAAGCTTATTATGGCTAGATTTTGATTAATCAGATTAACTTCGGCACCCATAATATAAGTACTACCGGTTGCGAGAGCAAGTAAAATCATATTAATGATCAACAAGCTAACAGAATTAAACACTGTGCTTGCGTTTTGATAAAATTCTCCCCTTTGTTCTATTATCTTTAATTTTTCTATTGGAGAACAATATCCCGGCTCTAGTTTAGGCTTCTTTTCTTTCAAATATTTTGAAATCAACACATTCCAAACCAAAAAAATAGTTATTGAAATCCCAAAAATAGTCCACTCTAATGAAATTATATTTTCCAGCTGATTAAAGCCCCAAATTATTTCAGTTTTTATCGAAACAAAGCAAATTAAAGAAACTATGTAATACAAAGAAAGTTTCGACCAATTCATTGCAATCCAGTTTGAAAGTTTCGTTCTCTTTGTTGAATTGCTTTGGATGATGACATAGACTAAAATGACTACTGAAAAAACAAAACTCAAAATTATAGAACTTGCCCACGCAAATGTTTCGGGGATCAAATCAAATTTACAAAAAACATTTGCCAACATAAACAAATACAAAAGCGAACTTGCCATTGAAATTATAAACATCAGCAAATACAAACCAATAATCAACAAAACCCTCTTCATATTCTCGCCTCTTTATTTTTCTTAAATCTTATCGCACTAATTTTAGAAATCATTCGTTTTTTCCACGCTCTTCTTTATCATCTTCACTTTTATCTTTATAAATAAATTCATCTAGAGCTTTATCGTCCATATTTTTCGATTGATATGCGCTTCCCATTTGATTGTGGTATCTTTTCAAACAGTCTGGATGTTCAGCTGTTTCCCTGACAATTGCCTGCTTTTTGTTAACATTTTCCAATAACTCTTTTTCAATAGAGCCTTTTTGAGGTGGTATCTTTTTGCCTTTTGCATCGTACATTGCTTTTTCTTCTCGAGCTCTTTCAACAATAACACTTGAAAAATATTGTCCAGCAGAATAAAAATATTTGTTTCTAACAATATTTTTGGGTACAAGTACAATGATTTTTTTATCTATAACTAAGTATTCTCCTTGATATTTTTCCCAATTATGCGATGACACATCCCAATAATAATGCTCATTATCGCTCTTTTGAGTTTGAACGCCATATTTTTTACACTGTTGTATAGTAAATTCATTCAAATTTTTAAAAAGAATATTAGTTATCATATCTGACATACAATCTTCGGCAAAATTTTCAATAAAAATTGGCAAGTCAATCGCGTGACACATGTCAATTTTTTTGTCCATTAGTCTTTCAACATCCGAAAATGTATCAATCATGCCTTCAGCGGTTTTTGCCTTACCGTTATTTCCGTTCCCATATCCCAATTTTGTGTAATTGAGTTCATGTGCATGAGAGAAAAAATCGTGTTTTACTTGATAGGTGGCTTTTGTATGATACAACTTGTAAAAAGCATCAAAATAGTCAACAAGAACAATTTTTGCATTCTTACAAAAATCATCACTGACCGTTTCTATCAAACACGGATCTATAAACAACGCTACATCACCATTTACATAGACATCAACGAAGTCCATATTTGCGTGGCCCTTTCCTATTTTAAAAAAATCCGAAACATTCATAATAAAATTCTCCTTGTTTTAATTATAAATTTTGACAGCAATGATTTTTGCTATCTATAATTAAAAAGGAGAATTTAGGGCGAAATCATTCAAAATTTGTCGAAAAAGTTAGAAAAAATTATTTTTATAGAAAAAACGGCTTAGTAGATTGCTACCAAGCCGTAAAACTATTTAGTTTTTACTCGCGCAAACGCATACTCCATCCCATTCCTGTCAGGCATTTATAATAATACACTTTTGCCGACGAGATTATCCCGTTTGCATCATAGAAGTATCTTCTTTCAGCAACTGTTCTATTAGAATTCAAACACAAGGTGTTTGGTAACGACGGAGTCGTTGGTGGATGCGAAGCATACACAATTCATATACTCATTACACTCTACTGCTTGTCCGTCCTATACCTTGTATTGATAGTCCGTACTGGGAGTTTACTCACGAGTACGGACTATTTTAAGCAAGAAGTCAAAGCCTTTTGGCTTTACAAAAACGACAGTTTTTCAAAATTCTAGTGAAACGACGAATTTTCTTCTTCAAGACAGACCACCGTCCCCTGTCTTCTCCCTGTCTTCTGTCCCCTGTCTTCTCCTGTCTTCTCTTCTTCGCTAAAATATCAAACCATGTGTTTCAATTAACATGGCAAGAATTTTAAACATAAAAAACATAACTATGAAATATGGAATTTCCGCCAAGATAGCCCACCATAATTTAAAAACAAAATTTCCAATTTTGTTTTTAAAAGTCAC
>JAZKZO010000042.1:0-45622 GCA_045612665.1 Eubacteriales bacterium | reverse complement strand
TCTTTCCCTCGGAAAGATAAATAAAATTCGTATCGCTTGCCTCAAAGTGCTGTGGCTCGCAAGAGGTGATTATCACCTGTCGGTTATTTATGTTTGAAAGCACGTATGCGCGTCTTGTAGGGTCAAGCTCGCTCAACACATCGTCAAGCAGGAATACAGGATACTCTCCCGTGTGCTCACGCGAGATTTCACCCTCTGCCATCTTCATAGCTAGCGCAAGCGACCTCTGCTGTCCCTGTGATGCGTAAAGGCGCGAATCCTTGCCGTTTATTTCTATTTTTAAGTCGTCCTTGTGTATTCCAAACAAGGTTGCGCCATATTTGTATTCTCTTTCGAGATTTTCCGAAAGAAGAGTCGCGTATCTGTTTTTAAGGCTCTCGCGAGTGTCAAAGTCGATTCCCTGCGCGTTGGTCTCGTAAGTGATGCTCGGCACCTCTGCGCCGTTTGTCATTTGAGAAAAGAATTCCTTTACCCATCTGTCAAGCTTCTTTACATATTCGCATCTGGCGTCGGCAATATCGGCACAAAGCGATGCAAGCTCGCTCGAATAAAAGTCAAGTGTGTCCCTATATTGCTCCCTCTCGGTCGGCTCCATCTTGAGTATCGCGTTTCGCGAGGACATTACATTATTGTATCTCGCCATTAGCTTGATATATACAGGCTTTAGCTGACTTATCGCAACGTCGAGAAAGTTCCTTCGCACGCTCGGTGAATCGCTTATAATTCCAAGATGCGACGGGCAAAATAACACCGCCCTGAACTCTCCTATTATCTCGGAAGTCCTTTGCACCTTGTTGCCGTTCTTGTAAAACGACTTCGATGCCCTCTTGGCTATCTCTGCGCCTATCTTGGTTACGTCCCCTCGCTTCTCATATTCCATAAGCGCGTAGGCTACGCCCTTGTCGAACATTATCATTTCCTTGTCGTTTAACGCACGGAAGCTCTTTCCACGCGCAAATAAGTATATCGACTCAATAACGTTCGTCTTTCCCTGCGCATTTCGCCCGTAAATTACATTCACCGTCGGCGAAAACTCTATCGTCTCCTCGTCTATGTTCCTAAACGAGGTCAATTTTATGTTTTTTACTATCATATGTTAATGTACTTTTTTCTTTAAGAGAAGAAAAAAGCTACCAAAAAAGAAACTATACAACAAATAATCTATTTTCCATTAAAGCTTAATAAACAAGTTAGGCTAGGCGCACCGCAGGCGACAGGCGATGGCTATCTTGCGATAGTCGAGGTTGTCGGCGAGGAGCAACAACACATAACGCAGTTATAATCGGTCGAAATTAGTTATTCATACGTATTGGCATAACGAAGTACTTATACGTCGCCTCATCCTTATCCTGTGGCTCGATAAGAACTCCCATGAGTGGGTTATTATACGACATTTTTATTTCGCAATCATCACAAATACGGAGTGCATCGAGCATGAATCGGCAGTTAAAGCCTATTACTATCTCGCCATCGTCGTCCTTTCTTATCGGAATTGTATCAAATACATTTCCGTTTGACGAGGTGGTCGAAACCAAAAGCTCATCACCTACTGTGAATTTTACATATGAACGAACGCTTCCTGCAAGGCGATCCTCTACGATAAGTGAGCTTCTTTCAAGCGCGCTTCTAAGTGTTGCGCTATCAAGATATGTTACTACCTTGTGTGTTGATGGAAGAATTCTGTTATAGTCAATATATTCGGAGTCAATTGTCTTTGAGAAGAACATATATGCGCCAAAATGGAAGATAATATATCTACGGCTGATTCTTATTTCCATCTTCTCGTCGGTGTCCTTGGTCATCTTAAGCACGTCGCTTAAGGTCTTGCCCGGAACAATGAATTTAAGATTTAAGGACATTCCGTCCTTGTTTCTGTTTTCAAGCACGATATCCTTCTCGCAATATGCAAGTCTATTTCCGTCGCAAGCTACAAGGAGCATATTCTCGCTTGTAATCTTGAAATATGCACCGTTAAATACAGGGCGCGAGTCGTTTTGTCCTATTGCAAAGTATACTCTGTTTACAAGATTTCTAAATAGGCTTTGCTCAATGATAAAGCCTCTATCTCCGATTACCTCGGGAAGTGGTGGGAATTGATCGCCAGGGAGCGCCTTAATGTCAAAGTGCGACGGTCCTGACTCAATTCTTGTTGAAAAGTTGTCGTCAACCGTCAAGCGAATGTCGCCAGCAGGCATTACCTTCATAATTTGAAGAAGCTTGTTCGCGTTGATTATAACATCGCCCTCTTCCTCTACATTCGCAATTATTGATGTTCTAAAGCCCTTCTCAAGGTCCTGTGTCTCAATCTTGCACTTGCCGTCCTCGGTGCAAATAAGATGCACGCCCTCGATTGTCGCCATCGTGTTCTTTCCTGCTACGCAAAGAAGCGCAGGTGTTAGAGCGTTCATTAATGTGTCTCTGTCAAAAATTACTACCATTTTTCATATTCTCCTAAAGTTTTATTGTTCTTTTTCTTTAACAAAAGAAAAACGAACCAAAAAGAAAGTGAATGTATTATATATTAAAAAATTAACTTTGTTTTATCCCTCGCAGTCGAGGAGCCTCGACGGGCATATTCCGGTTTTAATTATTTTAATCGTTATGACTCCCACGAAGCAATTTCACTCCGAGTTCGTCGCGAAGCGATTTCACCCAAGCTTTGCTTGGATTTCATCCCAACGGGATTTCATCCGCCTTGGTGGATTTCGTCCCCTTCGCATTCCGCATTCCGCATTCCGAATTCAGCATTTTATTGTCCACAGGATAATATTTTTTATCCCTCGGTGGACAATCAATGTTTTCCACATTTATCCACATCTGAGGAAAATCCTTTTGCCATACGGCTTTTTCGCGCCTTTCCACGGACAAGCTTTCCACTGTTGGTAATTTGGTGGATTTTTGCCGTCGCTTTCCAACATACTTTCCACTCGTTTTCACACAGTCTTTTCCACTTGCGAGTGTGAGTTGTTTTTAGGTAATTTTCCCTTAAAATCAAGCCTTTGCCGACTTTTCCACGCTTTCCCTGTCCTCTACTGCTACTCCTGCTAAGGAGTTAAATTATTTATAAAGAAAACAAGAAAAGAAGTCGAGGCGGCCCGACGGCCAAAATGCCGTGTTTGACACTCTAAAATGTTGATAACTCACGAGTGGGGAGCCCCCACGGGCAAATATGACTTTTGTGTCCTTAAATTTGTGGATAACTTGCGAAAATTTTATTTTGTCTTAATTTTTTTGTTTTAAGGCTAAATAGGAAATTATTTAATTTTAATTTTCCCCATATATTTTCTTTTTGCCTACTTTTTCTTCAATCAAAGAAAAAGTACGGTACTTTTCCCGGTTAATTACTAAGCTCTCTTATGATTTCTTTAATATCGAAAGCGAAGTCGCTGTCCTTTTCCATCATATCCTTGACAGTTTTTTCACTTGAAACAAGAGTAGATCTATCACGATTAAGAATCTTCGCAATTTGCGCCTGTGAAAGCGAGGTAAGCTCTCTTGCTATATAAACGCAAATATGTCTTGCAATTGCAATTTCCTTTTTTCTCTTTTCCGAGAGGATATCCTCACGAGAAATTCCGAACTTTGTGGAAACTGCCATTAAGATTTCATCAAATTTCTTTGACTCATTTTCCTTAACCTGAACAAAGTCCTTGATTGCGTCCTTAACTCGCTCAAAGCTAAGCTCACCGCCCTGCAAGAATTTAATTGCGCCAAGCTTTTTAATAATTCCCTCAAGCTGACGGATTGACGAAGAAACATTGTCCGCGATATACTTTAAAATCTCGCTTGAAAGATAGATATTATTTTGCTTTGCCTTTTGTTGAAGGATTGCAAGCCTTAAATCGAAGTCAGGGAGTGAAACGTCAGCCAAAAGACCGCTCAAAAATCTTGTTCTGAGTCTTTCCTCAAGAGTTTTGATTTCATTCGGTGGACGGTCAGAGGTCAAGATGATTTGCTTTCTTTCCTCATAAACTGCATTAAAGGTGTTGAAAACCTCAAGCTGAGTTGAATCTCTTCCGGCAACGAACTGAATATCATCTATCAAAAGAACGTCAACGCGTCTGAACTTTTCTCTAAATTCAAAGGTTGTTTTATTTCTTATCGCCTCAACGAGCTGATTGGTAAACTCCTCACCCTTGATATAAACAATTTTCTTTTGAGGATATCTTTTTGCAAGTCTATTTGTGATTGCATAAAGAAGATGCGTCTTACCTACTCCGCTAGGACCGTAAATAAAGAGCGGATTGTATGCATTTGAGCGAAGTGTTTCAGGGTCGTCAAGATTTTTATCAGCCACAGCCCTTGCAGCTGCATAAGCGAATTCGTTTGACGCGCCTACAATAAAGTTTTCAAAGGTGTAATCCGAGCGATAGTCATCAGGCATAACTACATTTTCAGATGTAGCCTCTCCACGCTCGATTTTCTCAAACTGCTCGATTTTAGGAGCTGAAAGGTCGATTTCCTTATTTTCAGTTGAGATAACAATAATTCTCGGTCTATATCCGATAACACCTGCGAGAGCATCTTGAATTTCCTCAGCGAAATTTTCCAAAATAACATCTCTTTTAATATTGTTGGTGGTTGTAAAGGTAGCTTCCTTTGCGGTAAGAGAAACGAGCTCCATATCGCCAAACCAAAGATTATATGCAACGTCGAAGTGCTTTCCCTTTAAAACCTCGGAAACAGGCGTCCAAATATCCTTAAATTCTGACACTTTAAAAATCCTTCCTTTTCAGTCAATTTTCTATAAATCTTTTTTCTTCTATTCAATACGCACGCCCACGCGCAAAATGCGCGAGCGCATAATTACTCTATATTAAATTATATAATAAATATTGTATATTGTCAAGAATTTTTTTAACATTTTCCACTCACTTAGTGGACAAACCTTGACAAAGACAAAAAAGTGTGATAAAATAACCAAAAAATCAACGGGAGAATGGAAAAATGGAAAAGAAAAAGATATCAACTCTTACTCTTTGTGAGCTTGGAATTTTATTTGCGCTTGTAATAGTGCTTCAATCAATTTCTAGCTTTGGATATGTAAATATATGCCTTTGCCTTGTTCCGATTACTCTCGGCGCTATGGTAATTAACTGGAAGGGTGGCGCAATCTTGGGCTTTACCTTTGGAATGGTTGCACTTCTTTGGGGAATTGTAGGCAGAGATTTGTTTACAAATTTGCTTTTCCAGGAAAACCCTGTAATGACAATTTTGATTTGTATTTTCAAGGGAACACTTTGCGCGATAGCTCCTGCACTCATTTGGCGTGCTTTGAAGGACAAAAACGCGATTTTGGCAGGCTTACTAGCATCTATTAGCGCGCCTGTCGTAAACACGGGAATTTTCGCCCTTGGCGCTCTCTTAATCAAAAATGATGTTATGAGCGTTGCCGGTGGCTTGGGAATTACCTTTGATAACTTCTTCACACTTCTCTTCGGCGTGCTTATCACAACAAACTTTATAATTGAGCTAATAATAAACGTCGTTTTCGCCCCTGCTCTTTGCAAGGTAACAACGGTTGTTGAAAAAAATTTCAAAAAATGAAAAAATAAAAAGCACTCGATGGAGTGCTTTTTTTAATTCGGAATGAGATTAATTTGTGAGAGTTGATAAATTCTTACTAAATAAACGCGGATTTTGCCTTGGACGCTTGTCCGTGTGGAATATCCCGTTGCTGTCTGCTCGACAAATTGGAATTTATTTACCACATACTTTTTATGCGTGACTCTATCTCCTTGATGACCTCAACAAAATCCGCATCGCTCTTTCCCGTAGGATCGCGCAAGCCCCAATCATCATCGAATGCTCTGCCGATGAATGGACAACCAACATCGCATCCCATTGAGATAGCAACATCGGGTTGTGGTATCTTGTCAATGGTTTTACTGTACTGTGTCATCTCCATATCGATACCATAAAGATCCTTCATGAGCCGCACCGCATCCTGATTTATCTGCGACTTGGTTTCTGTGCCAGCCGAGTAAAAGTCGAATTCTTCACCTCGCAAATGCTTTCCAAGCGCTTCCGCGATTTGACTACGGCAAGAATTATGAACACAGATAAACGCTATCTTCTTTTTCATTTAAATGGGCACCTCGAACCAATACATTGATTGTTGTTTGCTGAATGTACACACTTAATTTCGTCGAGCTTCATTTTGACACCAAGGTGTTCTTTCGCAAATTCAACGGCTTTTATAATGGCGAGATAGGAGTCTCGCTTACAGCAACGGGGACCGCCAACCTCTCCAATTGCACCGAGGGCGCTTGAAGTCATTTTGTTAGAGAGTCCCCAAGCTTCACCTACCAAAGGAGTGGCTTTTAAGGCAATGGAGATAAACATTCCAGTGCTGATACCTGCACCGCAAGCTCCCCAAAATCCGCAAGCACCGCCGGGGACTTGCTTTCCTCGTTTCTGCATTTCTCCGAGTGCGGACTCAAGATCAATTTCACCGCCTGCGTTTTTGTAAGCGGTCAGAAGCGCCGATCCGACCATCGTATGATGCTCGGGGCCATGCATATGGCAAGACGGCATACTCATCATTTCTTCCAGAATCTCAATTGGATTATCAGATTTGCTATTCAGACAAATAGCAATGATGCTGTCCATTCCGCTTGTATGGCATTCATCGCAGACAAAATGACCTTTGACGCATCTTGTTTTACTGTATTGCTTTTTGTGGCAAAGCACACATTCCATTTCCACATCGGTATTGAGGTATTCAAGCGGTGCTTTGCAAATTAAGCATTCTTCATTCATATATGTTACCTCATCAAATTCTTATTTATCGGTGAGTTTATTATATCACACGTTCGCAAATAAATCAAGGCATAGCCTTGTATATCATCAAGCCGCACCAAGAGGGATTTCTTAACGCCTACGCTTCGAATCTTAATAATTTTCTTCGGGATGCGTTGGCTTTAACACAAAAGCAGGAAGAGGGATTCGTTCTTGAATTTTGCAAGGGCAATGAATGTATATTTTTAATTATGCCTTGCAAAATCCTTCGGTCACCGCTACGACTCGTCCCCCGGAAGAGTCGCTTAACGCTGCGTTCGAATCCCCTTGTATTATTTACGAGAAACAAAAAAGATAGGCAAGTAGCCTATCTTTTTTATTTGGCGCAGGAAGAGGGATTCGAACCCCCGTGCCGTTAGGCAAACGGTTTTCAAGACCGCCTCGTTGTGACCGCTTCGATATTCCTGCATATGTTTATATATGCAGAGAATATCGAATGGCTTTAAATCTTTGATTTAAATTCGCTTCGCAAATTACACTAAAATCGAGTCAAGTTCGCTTGTAAGCGATTAGTGTAATCATTCTTGACCTTGGTCAAGCTATTCCTGCATACAACGCATTTTGCTTATTTAATATATCACATATTTTTTTATATGTCAAGACTTTTTATAAATTTTTCATAATTATATATTACCAAAAAATATCAGCAAAAATAATATACCCTATTATTGACAATTCGTACACATTTGTGATAAAATTTATTTGAAAACGATAGTTTTTATAAAAAATGGTTAAAATTAACACGAGGTGATAATATGTTTATAACAAATGACGTTAAGTACATCGGCGTAAACGATCACAAGATTGACCTTTTTGAGGGACAGTATGACGTTCCAAACGGAATGGCGTACAACTCGTACGTAATTCTTGACGAAAAGGTTGCAATTATTGACACAGTGGACGCTAATTTCACACACGAGTGGCTTGATAACATTCAAAACACCGTTGGCTCAAGAAAGATTGATTATCTTATAATTCAGCATATGGAGCCCGACCACTCGGCAAATATTGCGAATTTTATGCGCGCTTATCCTGACACGACAATAGTTTCCTCTCAAAAGGCGTTTGTGATGATGAAGAATTTCTTCGGCACTGACTTTTCCGAGCGTCAAATCGTTGTTGGTGAGGGCGACACGCTCTCGCTTGGTAAGCACACACTTGCTTTTGTTGGTGCGCCTATGGTTCACTGGCCCGAGGTTATCGTTACCTATGATACCTATGACAAAATTCTCTTCTCCGCTGATGGCTTTGGCAAGTTTGGCGCGCTTGATGTTGACGAGGATTGGGCTTGCGAGGCAAGACGCTACTATATTGGCATCGTTGGCAAATATGGCGCACAGGTTCAATCACTTTTGAAGAAGGCATCAACGCTTGATATAAGCATCATTTGCCCACTTCACGGTCCTGTTCTTAGCGAAAATTTGGGCTATTATATCGGTCTTTATAACACCTGGTCAAGCTATAGCGTTGAAAGCGACGGAATTGTGATTGCGTACACATCCGTGTATGGAAACACTAAAAAGGCGGTTATGCTCTTGGCTGAAAAGCTTAAGGAAAAGGGCTGTCCGAAGGTTGTTGTAAACGACCTTGCAAGATGCGATATGGCTGAGGCGGTTGAGGATGCGTTTAGATACGGTAAGCTCGTGCTTGCGACAACGACCTATAACGCCGAGATTTTCCCGTTTATGCGTGAGTTTATCAACCACTTAACCGAGCGTAACTTCCAAAATCGCACTGTTGCCTTTATCGAAAACGGTAGCTGGGCACCTCTTGCTACAAAGGTTATGAAGGGAATGCTTGAAAATAGCAAAAACCTCACATATACCGATGCAACTGTTAGAATTATGAGTGCTCTAAACGAGGAAAGCTCCTCTCAAATTGAATCACTCGCAAACGAGCTTTGCCGTGATTATCTTGCACGTCAGAGCGAAACTGCAAATAAGAACGACCTAACAGCCCTATTCAATATCGGCTACGGTCTTTATGTTGTAACCTGTAACGATGGCAAAAAGGATAACGGTCTTATCGTAAACACAGTAACTCAGCTTACAAATATGCCTAACCGTGTGGCAGTAACCATCAATAAGGAAAATTACTCGCACCACGTAATCAAGCAAACAGGCATTATGAACGTAAACTGCCTTTCTATTGACACACCGTTCGCTGTTTTTGAAAAATTCGGCTTCCAAAGTGGTAGAAATACCGATAAATTTGAGGGATGCGAGCCACTTCGCTCCGATAACGGACTTATATTCCTTCCAAGAAATATAAACTCGTTTATGTCCCTTAAGGTTGAGAGCTATGTTGACCTCGATACACACGGAATGTTCATTTGCTCCGTAACCGAGGCGCGCGTGATTTCCGACATTGAAACAATGTCTTATACCTATTATCTTGAAAATGTTAAGCCAAAGCCTCAAACCGAGGGTAAGAAGGGCTACGTGTGCAAGATTTGTGGTTATGTTTACGAGGGCGATACTCTCCCCGACGATTTTATTTGTCCATTGTGTAAGCATGGGGTTGCTGATTTCGAACCAATCACTTAATGGTTTTAGGCGTCATTATGCGTCGTTACTAACCGCTTCCGCAACCTCGACGTACACAAGTACGCCATCGCCTGCGAAAACGGTAGAGCCTAGCCTAATTTAGCCTAAAAGCCATTAATCCTAGACGGTTTTATGCGTCGTTACTAGCGAATTCGGAATGCGGAATGCGGAATTCGGAATGAGATTGCTTCGTGAGGAATGATAATAAGGCTCCATCTGATGAGGGAGCTGGCGCATAGCGACTGAGGGAGAGAGTGTAAAAGAAAACAATCCCTCCGCTACTCCGTGGCTCTCCCCCCCTTACTCTAAAGGGGGCATGTGTAGCGAGAATTCATGATGCACAGCATCAATTTATGGCGAAAGCCAATTTAAAATCAAACAATAAATTATATATGAGGTAAAAATTATGAAAAAGTATGTATGTGAAGTATGTGGATGGGATAGTGCCCGAAAGGGGGCGCCCAAGCTAGCCTTTGCATATGTATTTACAGCATAAATCAAGGAGGAATTATTATGAAAAAGTATGTATGTGAAGTATGCGGATGGGAATACGATGAAGAAGCAGGAGCTCCTGAGTACGGAATAGCTCCCGGCACAAAGTTTGAAGACCTTCCCGACGATTTCGAGTGCCCACTTTGCGGAGTTGATAAAACAAACTTCAGCGAACAATAACTTAAAAAGCAAGGGGATTTTCCTCTTGCTTTTGCTTTTGGCGCTTTTCGTGGCTTTGCTTCTTGCAGTATAAAATACAGCGTCGTCGCAAATCAACAAAAATCATCCAAAAATACATTATGCGAAGGTGCGTTGCAATTTGTAGCGAAGAAATTCGCCCGAATCCAAGGCAAAAAATCGCAGAGATATAAGCATATTTCAAGATTTTTTAACACAGGTGGACGGGCGAATTAATCGCTAGCAAATCTAACTTGGGCGCCCCCTTTCGGGCACAAGAAGCAGGAGCTCCTGAGTATGGAATAGCTCCTGGCACAAAGTTCGAGGACCTTCCCGACGATTTCGAGTGCCCACTTTGCGGAGTTGATAAATCTAACTTCAGCGAACAATAACTTAAAAAGCAAGGGGATTTTCCTCTTGCTTTTGCTTTTGGCACACATAGTCCTGCAAAACAAAAAACAGCCACTCTTGTGGCTGTTTTTTACTTATTCTCTTCTTTTTGCGGAATTTCTATTTCGCCCTCGGCGCTCTCAAACTCCTTGATTGCTTGACGAATCAAATACAAAATCTCTCCGTTTGCCGAGCGACCGTAGTATTTTGAAATATAGTGGAGCTTGTAATGCAATTCGGGATCTATCTCTATTCCCAGGTGCTTGTTATTTTTATTTCTCATAAATACCTCGAAAAATCTTAATTTCATTCCGCATTCCGAACTCCGCATTCCGAATTAGAAACTGGCTTTTCTCCTTATGCAAGTAATAAGGCGAGTGTGAAAACAAGTCCGTAGAGAGTGAAGAAGCAAAGGAGTGGGATAGCGACGGTTGAGGTGATTTTACCGGCTCTTGAGAAGCCCATATCCTCGCCTGCCTCACGCACATATGCGTTTCTTTTCTTTTTGGCCACTATAATGAACGCAAGCGACGTTGCCATAAAGAGAAATCCTACGAACGGATAAATTGCGAAAATTGCCATAAAAATCGAGAGAATTCCGAACACCATAGAGGTAATCGCATCACTCTTGCTAACCTCTTTTTTAGGTGGCTCTGCGTGATATACAGGGCGCGATTTCGGTGGCTCGGTGTAGGCTTGCTCAGCCTTGGGCGCACTATTCTCCGCCTCGTTTATAGGCTCGTTTACAACCGTTGTAAATATCTTCTCAGGTTGCTCCTCTAAAATTTTTATTTCGTTTCCACAATAAACGCAAAATTTTGCGTCCTTTACAAGCTCAGCGCCACAATGCGCACAAAATTTCATATTTTTATCCCCCTTGGAGTAGATTTTCTTACTATTTATATTATATCACCTTTTTTCTCTTGAGTCAATACCTTAAATTGTTGATAAAATCAACAAAATATCGAGAAAAAACGCAAAAAGGCTTAAAAATCCACCGAAAAGGGGCAAAATTTCGCATTTTGAGCAAAAGAAGCCATAAGAAAATTATTTTAGACACCGTATTTTCGGCAAAATAATTAGTCGGGAAATGATAAAATGAAAATGTGGGCAAAATAAAGGCTCACAAAAATAAAAATAGCCGAGAAAAAACAAGGAGAGGACAAAAAATGAGCATTTACTGCCAAAAAGCACCCCAAAAAACCGAGGAAACCGTAAAAATGATAGAAATATCGCGAATTTCCCTCAATCCAAATCAACCGAGAAAGGTCTTTGCACACGAGGCAATTCTTAAATTAGCCGACAGTATACGCCAATACGGCATAATTCAGCCGTTATGCGTGCGAAAAATGGGCGAAAATTACGAGCTAATATCGGGAGAACGTCGCTTAAGAGCCTCAAAAGAGCTTGGTCTTAACACCGTTCCCTGCGTGATTATGGAGATAGATGAGCAAAAAAGTGCCGAAATTTCCATAATTGAGAACCTAATTCGCGAGGATTTGAACATTTTTGAGCAAGCTGGGGCAATAGAAGCCCTAATAGATACATACGGTCTTACACAGGAGCAAATAGCCAAAAAACTATCTAATAGTCAGTCTTTTGTGGCAAATAAGCTACGACTTTTGCGTTTATCTGCATCTGAAAGAGAAAAAATCATCGATAATAACCTAACCGAACGCCACGCAAGGGCGCTTTTGCGCATACTTGATACGGATTTAAGAGAAAAAATCCTCGAAAAAATCATATCAGACGGGCTCAACGTATCGAAAACCGAGGAATTAATCGAGCAAACTTTATCAAATAACGAGCCAAAAAAGCAAAAACCAAGACAACCAAGGGATATGAATTCATTTTACGCATCAATAGATAGGCTTGTAAATTCGGTAAAGCAATCGGGAGTGGATATAAAAAGCCGTGTAATTGAGGGCGAGGAGTTTACTGAGGTTACTATTTTAATACCCTCAAATGTTTAAGAGCTCTTAATAAGAAATGCGGATATTGTCTCGGACGCTTGTCCGTGCGATAAGTTGTTTCACGTGAAACATTAAATTTTGTGAAAAACGCAAGAATTTATGGAAAATCCTTTCAAAATCGCTATAATAACAAGAGGGCAGACCGAAAAGTCTGCCTTTTTAGCGCTATTTATTCTAAAACAAGGATAAAAAGAAATGTTTTTCCGAAAACCGCGGTTTTTAATGTTTCACGTGAAACAAAAGAGTGTGAAGTTGGAAGTGCGAAATGCGAAGTGAACATCGGGTTTGTTGAAAATATCATATAAAGTTGCGTTTTTAAACAACGAAAATGCGTTTTTGTTGATTTTTTACGAGTTGTAAAAATTACGCCTCAACTTCGCACTTCCAACCTCGCACTTCGCACTTCCCTTGTTTCACGTGAAACAATGGGCATATTGAAATTTTGCTCGCTACAACGACTAGAAAAATAAAAAAAGAGGGGGATAATCAAGAGATTATCCTCTTTTTTGCAAAAAAAGGAGCATAGAGAATTGACAGGCTTGCAATTTTTAAACGCGCCAAGAAAAACAAGGAGAGAGTCAAGGCTCTGTGAAAACAGGTCTTTTTGCCTAGAAAAATCCCTCAAAAACCTCTTTTATCCTTGACACGCTCACGCGCGTATGGTATAATATTCAATACAAAGAGGGGGCGCAAAGCTCGAAAGAGTGGAACGCTTCGGGGGAGTGCAAAAGTGCCGAAAACGGCTAATTTTGCATCAAAAACGCAAAAATAACCACTTTTTACGGCTTTTTAAGCCTAAAATCTTTGATTTTTTATAGATGAATGTTAAAATGTTGACTAGTCAACGATTTAAGCGCGAAATGCGAAGTGTGAAGTGCGAAGTTAAATCAGGTTCCTTCCACCGCCATGTAGCCCTATTGCTCAAAAGTAGGCGTGCGTAGCGAGAATTCGTGATGCGATAGCATCGATTCATTGACTCTCCCAATTCACTCCGCACTTCACACTTCGCACTTCACACATATATCGAGGTATCATGACACAAATTATATCCTTTGTTAACCAAAAGGGTGGCGTTGGCAAGACGACGTCTGCTATAAACGTTGCCACAATGCTATCGGTTGAGAAAAACAAGGTATTACTTATTGATATGGACCCACAGGGAAGCTCGACAAGTGGTGTCGGAATTCCCAAAAGCAAGCCCGTCAACACCGCATACGAGGTTTTGATTGGCTCGTGCAGGGCAAAGGACGCGATTTTGGAAACAAAGTTTCCAAATTTGCACGTTATTCCGTCAAATGTTTCTCTTGCGGCAGCCGATTACGAGCTGACAGGCGAGACGGACAGGGAATATTTCCTTAAAAAACAGCTCGAGGAGCTCTTCAAAACCGACTCTTACGACTATATAATTATCGATTGCCCACCGTCAATAGGTCTTATAACCATAAATTCGCTTACCGCAAGCGACTCAATCATTATCCCTCTACAATGCGAATATTACGCGCTTGAGGGGCTTTCACAGCTTATGCTGACAATTAAAAAGGTGAAATCGCTTTACAATCCTCGCCTTTACATACTCGGAATTCTTGTTACGATGTTCTCGTCGCGCTTGAAAATCGCAAATCAAGTCCTTTCCGAGATTGAAAAATACTACGAGGACAAGCTTTTTAAAACCAAAATATCGCGCACGGTTACTCTTTGCGAAGCGCCAAGCTACGGAGAGCCCGTGTACTATTACGCAAGATATTCCAAGGCAAGCCTTGAATATCGCGACGTAGCAAGAGAAATCATATCACGAACAGGGGGATTTATTATATGAAAAAAACAGGACTTGGAAAGGGACTTTCGTCCATTTTTGCCGATAACTATACCGAGAGCGTTGTATCTAAAAAGGAAAGCATCACAACCTTGAAGCTCTCACAGCTCGAGCCAAAGAGCGACCAACCGCGTAAGTATTTCGATAGCGACGCGCTCGAGGCACTTGCCGACTCAATCTCACAGCACGGCTTAATTCAACCGATTGTTGTTCGCCGTACCGAGCTTGGCTTTTATCAAATAATCGCAGGAGAGCGTCGTTTTAGAGCCTCTAAAATGGCAGGACTTAGCGAGGTTCCCGTTGTAATCGTTGATGCTGACGAGCTCAAAAGTGCCGAGATTTCACTTATCGAGAACATTCAGCGCGAGGACCTCAATCCATACGAGGAAGCGCAGGGATATTACTCACTTATGCACGAATTTGACCTAACTCAGGAGCAGGTAAGCGAAAGAGTTGGAAAGTCAAGAAGTGCGATTGCAAACACACTCCGCTTGCTCGATTTGCCCGATGAGGTGCTTGAAATGCTCAAAACAGGCGATATCAGCGCAGGCCACGCGAGAGCACTTTTGGCGTTGACCGATAAGGAAATGATCGTTGATACGGCGCAAAAAATCCTCATTCGCTCACTCTCCGTGCGTGATACCGAGGCTCTTGTAAAGAAGCTCAATAGACTTGCTCAAGAGGCTGACGAGGGCGATGGCGACGAGCGTCAAATTATAATCGACTATGTAAAGGATCTTGAAAATAGAGCAAGAGAGCTTACAGGCAGACAGGTAAAAATCAAGACAAAGGGCAAGAATAAGGTGCTTCAGGTTGAGTTTGCCGATAACGAGGACCTCGAAACGCTTCTTGTTAAGCTTTGTGGAAAGAATATTATCGAGGGCGTGCTTTGATGCTACTCTCGACCTCGCCCTATCTTGGGCATATAATCACAACCGAGATTGTGGTTTGGGGAATTGTAACAGGTGCGATTCTTGCGTTTACCGTTTACTTTTTCCAAATGAAAATTCTCGGCTCGCTCGTGCGTGAGCTTTGTGGCGCGTGCGTTGGCGAGGAAAATGCTAAAACTCTTGCCGAGCTTGGCAAAAATAACGCGTTTTATCGACACTTCCTCGGGGAAAATGGCATTTTGAGGCGAATTGTTAGCGTTGTCGGTGGCACTCTACCGCTTGATAGCGAGGGAAATGCCGACTTTGATAGCGCACGCTTCTATATTGATGCCGAAAAGCTCGAAATTGCCGAAAAGCGCTACTCTAAGGATGTAAAAATCTATATGTATATTATTGGCGTTGTGGCTTGTGTTGCGGTGGGCGTGGCTATGCATTACGTGCTACCGTGGGCGCTCAGCCTTTTGCCAAACGCGTGAGGGATTATGTATAAGGGAATAGGTGGAAAAATTAAGACACTCGCAGGCGTAATTACCTGTGCAGGCGTGATTTTATCAATCGTTGCCGGTGTGCTTTTGATGACAAACGACCTCGTTTTGGTGGGAATTCTTGTGATTTTGGCAGGATTTCTCGTTTCGTGGGCATCGACATTCATTTTGTACGGCTTCGGTCAAATGGTTGAAAATTCCGAGAAGCTCGTTGCAATCGAGAAAATGAAGCTCGACGCGAAAATTGACGCACTTGAAACAAAGGCGGATAAAGCCGACGAGCTCGCAAAATGGAATAAAGCAGGCTTCCTAACCGATGAGGAGTTTGAAAAGAAGATTGATGAGTTGACTGATAATTAAAGAGGGGACAGTATGAAAAGATTTTTATTAGCTTTTGTAATAATTTTGTCTTTTTGCCTTTTATTGGTGAGCTGTGATTCTGAAGAAATGCGCGGCGAGCAAGGTCCTCAGGGCATCCAAGGAGAACAAGGCGTTCAAGGCGAAAAAGGAGATGCAGGTGCGCAAGGCCCACAAGGCGCGCAAGGCGAAGATGGAGAAGATGGCAGAGGCGTTGAAAAATTTGAAATTATAGACGGTGAGCTCATAATATACTATACCGACGGAACGAGCCAAAATCTCGGAAAAATTCAAGAAGACAACGCTGAAGAAAACGGAACATTTGGCCTTGTTTATTATGAACTTGAAGATGGAACTCTTGCTGTCGGTGCGGGAACAGCCACATTTGTTAGCGACATCGTAATTCCGTCGAAATATGCAGGAAAAACAGTTTCAACAATAATTGATGAGGCTTTTAAAGATTGCACAAATTTAAAAAACATAACCATTCCAAATGGCGTAACGAGCATAGGAGAGTATGCGTTTTATGGCTGTACCTCGCTTGAAGCTATAGAAATTCCAAATAGTGTAACTTCGATGGGAAACTATGCGTTCTATAATTGTCATTCACTTGAAAGCGCAAACTATCTTGGAACAATAGAGGGCTGGTGTGACATTTCGTTTGGATCAAATTCGGCAAATCCGGTGAATAGAGCGCACGACTTCTATCTTAACGGAGAACTTGTAATTGAACTTGTAATTCCAAACACGGTAACAGAGATAAAAAGCGAAGCTTTTCGCGGCTGTACCTCGCTTACAAGCGTTGTAATTCCAAGTAGTGTAACCTCGATAGGCGAGTATGCGTTTTATGACTGCGCCTCGCTTACAAGCGTAACGATTTCTGACAAAACAACCTCGATAGGCGAGTATGCATTCCACCGTTGCGCCTCGCTTACTGTTTACTGCGAGGCGGAAAGCGAACCAAGTGGTTGGAGTTCAAAATGGAACTCCTCGCTTCTTCCTGTTGTGTGGAATTGTAATAACAACGATGTAGCCACCGACGGAAAAATCTATACAGTAATTAGCGGTGTTAGATATTCTATAAAAGATAATGAGGCAACTATTGTAAAACAACCGGCATCTCTTAAAGAAGTGATTATTTCTAGCAATATAACTTATAAAGAGAAAACATATCCCGTAACCTCGATAGGCGGTACTGCATTTGCGGACTGCACATCTCTTACAAAAGTAAACTATCTTGGAACAATAGAGGATTGGTGTAACATTTCATTTGATTCGACGCCCGTGTCTTATACAAAGGATTTGTATTTGAACGGTGAGCTTCTAACCGAGCTTGTAATACCGAATACGGTAACAGAAATAAAAAGTAAAGCATTCTCTTATTGCACATCTCTTGCGAAAGTGACAATTCCGAGCACTGTAACAGTAATAGGAAGCAACGCATTCTCCAATTGTAGTTCGCTTGAAAGCATTGATGTTGACGAAAACAATACGGAATATAAAACTACTGACGGAATTTTATATTCAAAGGATGGAAAAAAGCTTATTCAATATGCAATAGGCAAGAAAAACACGACGTTTTTGATTCCAAATGGCGTAACTTCGATAGGGAGTTCTGCTTTCGCGGGTTGTGCTTCGCTTGAAAGCATCGCTATTCCGAATGGTGTGGTTTCGATAGAGAGTTCCGCGTTCTCCGATTGTAGCTCGCTTGAAAGCGTTGCTATTCCAAACGGGGTAATTTTGATAGGAAACTACGCGTTCTCCGATTGTAGCTCGCTCGAAAGCATTGTTATTCCAAATAGCACAACCTCGATAGGAGCCTGTGCGTTCATGGGTTGTGCTTCACTTACAAAAGTGACAATTCCAAACAGCGTAACTTCGATAGGTTATCATGCGTTTAATAGTTGTGCTTCGCTTACTATTTATTGCGAAGCAGAAAGCCGACTAGATGGCTGGTATAACAATTGGAATAGTTCGGATCGTCCGGTTGTATGGGGACACACTCATTCGTACACAAGCGGCAAATGCGTTTGCGGAAAAAGCGAATATTAAAGACACAAAAGAGCGGAGAAATCCGCTCTTTTTGTTTATTTAGTTGTTTTTTCTTGGCACTTCGCTGGCGATGCCTTGACCGTCGGCATTGACCTCGGTATTGGGGGAAGTGGAGCCACCGGATGCACCATAATCGAAGCCCTTGGCTTTGTTTTTGGACAAATGAAATGATGAGCTCGGGTTGTGAGGCGAGGAGAGTGCCTTGTGCGAGCGAGCATACCCTATCGTGTTTTCGCAAATTTCGTAAGGATTTTCGCTTACGAGCCCTGCGATTTTGCCGTTATCGTCAGGCAAGCCGACGCTATTTCTTATATCTCTTCTATTTGTATCTTTTCTATTATTCATATATACCTCTTAATATATTTATATATAGTTATGATTAACTAAATCTAGACATATAATTCCGCATTCCTCATTCCGCATTCCGAATTTTAAAAAAATTTTGAATTTTTTTAAAAAAACCTATTGACAAATCGAAAAATATAGTGTATAGTAATAACAGTAATCATTACTACTTAACAAGAAGCAGTAATGAAAGCGGAAAGGATGGTGTAAATGAGAAGCTCGCATCAAAGGGACGCAATCCTTGCTTATCTACGCTCACAGCGCGCACACAGAAGTGCAACTCAAGTGTACGATGCGGTAAGAAAGGAAATCCCCAACATAAGTCTTGGCACGGTTTATCGCAACCTCGGACAGCTTGTCGAGATGGGAGCGATTATCACAGTAGAAACCGACGACAAGTTCGTTTACTACGACGGATATGCCAAGCCACACACGCACTTTGTGTGTAAAAAGTGCAAAAAAATTTACGATTTCGAGTTCAAAATCGAATATCCCGCACACATAACGGGTCAGGGCTTCGAAATCGAATCGGATAGAACCGTTTATTACGGTCTATGCGCTGAATGTAAATAATAAAAAATTGATAAATATTAAGGAGAAAAAGTTATGAAAAAGTTTGTATGTTCTGTTTGCGGATATGTTCACGAGGGAGATAGCGCACCTGAAAAGTGCCCACAGTGCAAGGTTCCCGCTGAAAAATTCAATGAGGTTGTAGAAGAAAACCGTTACTGGGCTGCTGAGCACGTTGTAGGCGTTGCACAGGGCGCACCTGACCACATTATCGAGGACCTTCGCGCTAACTATATGGGTGAGTGCACCGAGGTTGGTATGTATCTTGCAATGGCAAGAGTAGCACACCGTGAGGGCTATCCGGAAATCGGTCTTTACTGGGAAAAGGCAGCTTGGGAAGAGGCTAAGCACGCAGCAAAGTTTGCAGAGCTTCTTGGCGAGGTTGTAACTGACTCAACAAAGAAGAACCTCGAAATGAGAGTTGAGGCTGAAAACGGCGCAACAATGGGCAAGTTCGACCTTGCAAAGCGCGCAAAGGAGCTTAACCTCGACGCTATTCACGACACCGTTCACGAAATGGCACGCGACGAGGCAAGACACGGCAAGGCATTTGAAGGACTTTTGAATCGTTATTTCAAGAAGTGATCTATTGAAATGCGGAATTCGGAATTCGGAATTCGGAATGAGATTGTTTCGCGGGAGCTGGCAAATCCTTGCTACGCAAACGCAGTGTGTAAAAAAGAAAAAAATCGACAAAATAAACACAGGTTGGAGAAAAAGATGGATTTTAAGGCGTTTTATAAAATAACATACGGATTGTATCTTCTTACAGCGAAGGACGGTGCGCAGGATAACGCGTGTGTAATCAACACAGTTATGCAGATTGCAAATGAGCCTGAGCGTATAGCAATTTCCGTTCTTAGAGCTAATAAAACCTATGAAATGATAAAGAACAGTGGCAACTTCAATGTATGCGCATTGACCGAGGACACATCGTTCGATTTCTTTACCAAGTTCGGAATGACATCCGGAAGAGATACTGACAAGCTCGCAGGATTTAGTGCGATCGCTCGTACAGAAAACGGACTCATTCGCTTGACAAAGAACACCAATATGTACCTTAGCGCAGATGTTATCGACTCTATCGATATCGGCGCGCACACTCTCTTTATCGCCGAGGTAAAGGAGGCAGAGGTGCTCTCCGATGCGCCAACCTGCACATATGACTACTATCAAAAGAATATCAAGCCAAAGCCAAATGTTGCTAAAAAGGCGTGGATCTGCGCAGTTTGTGGCTATGTGTATGAGGGAGAGGAATTGCCTGACGATTACGAATGCCCTCTTTGCCACCACTCAAAGGCGGATTTCGTGTTTGCGGATGCAACTCCAAAAGCACCTGCTCCACAAAAAGAGCTTGATCCGTCGGCTAAAAAGTGGCGTTGCACAGTTTGTGGCGAGATCGTTTCGGGCGATGAAGCTCCGGATGAATGCCCACTTTGCAAGGCAGGTAGCGACAAATTCGAGGAAATTGACGCGTCAGCTGAGCGTGTATGGGCGGCTGAGCATATCGTAGGCGTGGCAAAGGGCGCAAGAGAGGACATAATCGAGGACCTTCGCGCTAACTATATGGGTGAGTGCACTGAGGTTGGTATGTATCTTGCAATGGCAAGAGTAGCACACCGTGAGGGATATCCTGAAATCGGTCTTTACTGGGAAAAGGCAGCTTGGGAAGAGGCTGAGCACGCAGCAAAGTTTGCAGAGCTTCTTGGCGAGGTTGTAACTGACTCAACAAAGAAGAACCTCGAAATGAGAGTTGAGGCTGAAAATGGCGCAACAATGGGCAAGTTCGACCTTGCAAAGCGCGCAAAGGAGCTTAACCTCGACGCTATTCACGACACAGTTCACGAAATGGCTCGCGACGAAGCCCGACACGGCAAGGCATTCGAGGGGCTTCTCAAAAGATATTTTAACTAAGCATTCTCCTTGAGGAGAAGGGGGACCACGCGAGTGGTGGCTGAGGTGTAGCCATTTATGGCGTATATGAATTCTACACCTCATCAGTCAACTACGTTGCCAGCTTCCCCTTCGCTCAAAGGGGAAGCCTACGAATACCGTTCACGAAATGGCACGCGACGAGGCGCGCCACGGAAAGGCATTTGAGGGACTTCTTAATAGATACTTCAAGAACTAATCGACTTAGGCGAATAAACACCTAACGCCACCGCCTAAAGCGGTGGCGTTTTGTTAAATTACAGACACATAGGGGGATATTTTTATGAAAATTAAAGCGATACTTTCAGTTTTACTCGTGCTCGTGCTTGCGATTTCCCTTGTAGGCTGTGGTACGAGAATTAAAAAGGACGAGGCGAAGGAAACGGCAGAGGCCTTCCTTGCGGAGATAGGGAAGGGCGATTTTGAGAGCGCGAAGGGGTATTTGCATCCCGAAAAGCCGTTAAACCTTGAAAAATACTTTGGCGATAAGGAAGCGCTAATCGGCATAGATTTCCAAAACGGCATCGAGATAAAGAGATACACGAGCAAATCGAGCGCGCTTTACGATAGCGAGGTTGACGGTAGCGAATACGACCTCGAGGCAAATATAATCGTTGACGGCGTTGCGCTCGAAATCGATATCGAAATCGTTCATAACGACCTCGGCTACGGAATCTACTCACTTGACATAGACTATAACGACTAAAAAAGGGCAGAAAATCTGCCCTTTTATTTTTTTGTGTTGACAAACAAGAATTTTCAATATATAATATTGGCAGAAACGGCGGTCCTGCTCTAAATAGAGATGTGTTGACGATACGCGCATGCGGGCCGTTTCTTATATAAAAAAGTAGCACGACACATTGTGTCATTGAATGGGCGGTGAGAGCTTAGCCCGTGGGGTGCTACTTTTATTTTTTGTGTTGACAAATAGAATATTATGATATATAATAACATTGTCATCTTGTTTGACACTAGGTAGGGCAAGATGCTATACCTAAAGCGGGGACCGTGATATGTGGTTGCCCGCACCTTTTATAAACACAGGGAATGAGTTTAACTTGTTCCCTTTTTTGCCGCACTTTTTCCATAAAAATGTGGAAATTTTGTGGAATTTTAGCATTTTGGTTTTTGGAAAAAGCTCAAAAAGTGGAAATTAAAATTATGGAAAATAATATACTGTCGTGATTTCAAGACACCAAGAACTTGACTTTATTTCTTTTGATTTGTAAAATGTAATTGTGTGGGAATGACAAGGAATAATTGACAATTTATGAAAAAGAAAGTATAATAAAGGAGAACAATGGAAGAAAATATTATAGAAAAACTTATAAATAATTTACGACAAGACCGAAACATTAGAGGCTTTAGTGAAAAGTGGGCAAATTGGATGTCTATACTGTCCAAAACAACTTGTCAAAAATGTGTAGAAGGACATGGAACGATAGCTCCGGCTTCTATTTTAGAAGGACAATTTGAAAAGCCGGTAGATGAACATGAAAATTGCTATTGCAAGTGGGTTCGTATGCGAACCAAAACAGTGGGAACTGCCACGAATACTGGAATAAATGGCGTTGACTATTTTTTGTTCTATCAAAGAAGATTACCAGATTACTATATTGACAAAAATACTGCTTATAGATTTGGTTGGAAAACGCAACATAAACATTTAGACAAAGCTGTGCCTGGTAAAATGCTTGGTGGAGATCTGTACCAAAACGACGATTCAAAATTACCAAGTGCACCGGGAAGAATATGGTATGAGGCAGATATTAACTATACTGGAGGCAAAAGAAATCGCCAAAGAATTTTATATTCAAATGATGGATTGATTTTCGTTACATACGACCACTATCAAACATTTTATGAAATTACAGCATAAGGAGGTATAAAATGTCTCAACACAAAGAAAAATACACAATAGATTTTACGGATGTAAAGAATTTTTTAGAAATGCATTTTGTCATAAAGGAAGCTCTTGATTTTCCGGATTATTATGGCTGTAATTGGTCAGCACTTTGGGACTCTCTTACAGATATGTATGGAGAATCAATTCACATTGAGATTTTAGGACTTGAAAATATAAAAAACAGATTTGGCGAGGAAACAGTTGACAAAATGATAGAGATTTTTAAAAGATTTAAGCATTTTGAAAAAACCTTTGAAAACGATATCGAAATAGAAATCGCTCTCGGAAAAACTAAAACGACAATAGCGTAAATGCCACGTCGACGAGGCGCGCCACGGCAAGGCATTTGAAGGACTTCTTAATAGATGCTTCAAAAACTGAGTTATTGACACTCAAAAAATTAGTTTTAAAAAAGGGCAGAGAAATCTGCCCTTTTATTTTGTGGTTGACAAAATGCAATAAATAAAAAATATATTCTCATAAAGCTAGTGTACCATAAAATTCGCTTTTTTTCAACCATAAAAATATTTTCTTGCGCTCAAGGCTTTCTTGCAATTTTATAAAAAAGCCCTGTTAAAGCTAACAGGGCGAAGGGTTAATATTTTTGCAAAAGCTTTAGCATTTGAAGGTCTAATTTATGGCCATGAAAGTCGGTCATTTCAATATCGTCTCTGCCGTTATCCATAATGCCGAACTTGCCACGCAAATTCCAAAACGCCCAGCCGATATTATATGACTTTAATACATCCAAGGTATCCTCAAGCCAACGCATCGCGGTATCGTGTGGGCATTTATGATATACTGCCATTTCCCCACAATGTACGCCGACCTGTAACGCCTCGGAAAGAGAAGCCCACATACCAAAAAACTGTTCAAGGTCGCATCTGTCTCGAAGTGTGAAATCTCCGTTATTATCAAATCTTCTCATATCGGGCCATTTTGGCTTTTCCTCATTTTCTGTACCAAAATAGTGAGTTAATCTTCTTGGCTCATAGCCACGACAGCTATATCCACAGTTTTCAAAATACCTCATAGCATCAACCGGTGGAATATCCCCGTAACAAATGCCGTCAAGTATAAAAAGCCTATCGGGGGATATTTTTCTAACATCCCTTATAACTCGCTCGCTAACTGCCTTATATTGTGCAGGGGTAATGTTTCTATCAGGCTCGTTTATAACATTAAAGCTTAGCTTGTCAGAGGATATGCCTTTATATCTTTTTGCAATCTCCGTCCATTGATAAGCAGATGCGTCAAGCATATCCTTATCCGTCCATAAATTGCCCTTTTCCTCGATTTTCTCGTCCTGATTTACGCAATATCCGGGCAAACGGTGCATTGCTATATTTGTATGAAGTCCATATTTTTCTGCAAGATAAACCGCCTTGTCAAGTGGTGCGATTTTGCTTTCTTCAATTTCGTAGGGTGTGTCAACGCTACTCCAAAGTCGATAGGAAAGAGGCAATCTCACGAAGTCAAATCCCCAATCCGCTATCATTTTAAAATCCTCTTCGGTATAATACCCAGGAGAGCGAAAATCTCTATACTCCGACTCCTCGGAGCAAAACATTCCGAGCAGATTAAATCCACGCCACCTTGGAAAAACGCTTTGCTTTGCTTTCATAAAAACTCCTTAAATGTCTTTGTTATATTATAACACTAAGCCAAGAGAATTTCAATAGCAAGGCAAGAGCATGGGGAAAAAGCTCAAAAGAGCATAGACCTTGACAATTTATTGCGATTAAAGTATAATTATAAAAAACGCGTATTACTTTTAGGAGCGAAATATGAACCTACTTGCATTGCTTGAAAAAATGTCGTTAGCCGAGAAATGCTATCAGCTTCAACAGGTTAACTCTAATATTTTTATGGCAGATGAAAATATGCCAATAACAGGCCCTGAATTTTATCTTCAATTCGATAAACGCTATAAGTACGAGGTTGCCTCTGTTTATAATTCCTATGGAGCAGAAAGAAATATAGCAATTCAAAAGGATTTTTTAGAAAAGAGCAAGAACAAGATTCCTCTTGCGTTTATGCTTGACGTAATTCACGGTTACCGTACCATTTATCCTATAAATTTAGGACTTGCATCTTCCTTTGACAGACACCTTGTAAGAGAATGCTCTGCTATGGCGGCAAAGGAAGCAAGCGTGGACGGAATACACCTGACCTTTGGACCTATGCTTGACGTATCAAGAGATGCAAGATGGGGCAGATGTATGGAAAGCTGTGGCGAGGACACGTATCTAACCTGTGAAATGGCAAGAGAAAGCGTTTTGGGCTTTCAGGGCGATGGCGGAAAATACACCATTGGTGCAAGTCTGAAGCATATTGCGGGATATAGCGCACCTATGAGTGGAAAGGATTACGACTCATCTGATATAAGTGAGAGTGCCTTGCGTGAGGTTTATTTGCCACCTTATAAAAGTGCCGTTGACGCAGGCGCTATGGTTGCAATGCCGGCACAAAACGTAATAAACGGTGTTCCCGGAAACGGAAATTCCTTTATTTTAAAGGATATTTTGCGTAACGAGTGGGGCTTTGACGGTGTTTGTATAAGCGATTATGGCTCGGTTGAAAATCTTGTATCTCACGGCTTTTGCGAAAATAAGGAGCAAGCCACATATGAGGCAATAAATGCTAATATTGATATGGAAATGGTTTCTACCTGCTACATTAACAATATAGAAAAGCTTCTAAACGACGGAAAAATAACTATGGAGCAGGTGGATACTGCGGTTATGCGTGTTTTGCGCTTAAAGGAAAAGCTTGGACTCTTTGAAAATCCGTACGGTAGTGCCGACATAGAGGAGTCAAAGAAAATTCTTGCTTGCCCTGAGCACAGAGAAATAGCTCGCAGGAGTGCCGAGGAAAGTGCCGTGCTTCTAAAAAACGAGGGGGTTTTACCGTTTAGTAAAGACGTAAAGAGGGTTGCAGTAATCGGTCCACACGCAAACAACAAAAAAATAGTCGGCTCTTGGTGGTGTGCATATAAGCAGGACGAAACAGTAACGGTTTTAGAGGGTGTAAGGTCGCTTTTGCCAAATGCAGAGGTTATCTGCGAAAAGGGATGCTCGCTTGATATCGAAGATAACGATTATTCTCAAATTGACAATGCCGTTGCTTTGGCAAAAAGCGCAGATGCAGTCATATTGTGTGTAGGCGAGGACCAAGCCGATAGCGGTGAATCGAACTCAAAGGCAAAGTTAACCTTGCCAAGCGTACAAAAAGAACTTATAAAAAGAGTATCTGAGGCAAATAAAAACACTGCACTCGTTTTATTCACAGGCAGACCGCTTGTTTTGAGCGATATTGAGGAGTCCGTTGGCGCAATTTTGAATATGTATTTCCCGGGCACAGAGGGCGGAAACGCAGTTGCTCGCCTTTTGTTTGGCGAGTGCTCACCCTGTGGAAAGCTTACTATGTCCTTTCCAAGAAACGAGGGACAGTGTCCGATTTATTATAACCATCATCGTACTGCAAACCTGCGCACAGATGATAACAAGAGAATACTTTACGAAAGCGGATATATAGATAGCCCGAACTCACCTCTTTATCCGTTTGGCTACGGCTTGTCATATTCGAGCTTTGAGTACAGTGATTTCAAGCTTAGCGCACACGAAATGAGCGAGGATGTGTCGATAATTGCATCGGTTAAGGTAAAAAATACGGGCAAATATAAGGCAAAGGAAATCGTACAGCTTTACATAAGAGATTTAGTTGGCTCTCTTGTGCGTCCGATTAAGGAGCTAAAGGGCTTTGAAAAAATCGAGCTTTTGCCAAACGAAGAAAAGACAGTTAATTTCGTAATTAACGAGGATATGCTGAAATTTATAAAGCGAGATTTGACATATGGAGCGGAAGACGGCACGTTCCAAGTCTTTATAGGTAAGGATAGCCGTTGTGAGGCCTTTGATGAGTTTAAGCTCATAAAAAACAGTCTTTAATTATTATCAAAAACAAAAATATCGGTCTGCTCGCGAGTAGGCCCTTGGGGGAAATATGAAAAAGAAAAAATCGCTCGGTGTTATGATAGATTTGTCAAGGAATGCGGTGATGAGCCTGCCTGCCTTGAGGGACTTTTTGACAACCTTGAAAAAATTCGGCTACAATACGGTGTTTCTTTATATGGAAGACACATATGAGGTTGAGGGCGAGGAATATTTTGGATATATGAGGGGCAGATACTCCGTCGAGGAAATGAAGGAAATTGACAACCTTTGCACCTCGCTTGGAATTGAGGCAATCCCCTGTATACAAACTCTTGCGCATATGAAAACCTATTTTAAGTGGGGACAGGTTGGCGTTGACTGCGACGATATACTTTTGGTTGGCGACAACCGTACCTATGAGCTGATTTCAAATATGTTCAAGACTCTTTCAAAATGCTTTAAGTCAAGGCGCATACATATCGGTATGGACGAGGCGCATATGCTTGGCAGAGGTAAGTATTTTGACAGATACGGTCAAAAAAGCTCAAACGAGATTATAAAGGGACACCTTGAAAAAATTTGCGCGCTTGCAAAGCCCTACGGATACGAGCTTTTCGTTTGGTCGGATATGTTTTTCCGTCCGTGGAACGGTGGAGAATATTACTTTAACGAATACAGGGAAGCACCAAAGGATGCAAAAGAAGCGTTACCACAGGGCGTACAGCCTGTATATTGGGATTATTATAGCGATAGCCAAAGGGGCTACGACACAATGATAAAAATGCATAAGCAGTTAAAGGGCGAGGTGTGGTTTGCAGGCGGTGCTTGGTGCTGGGCAGGCTTTGCGCCACTTAACAAGCTTTCTATGCGACTTATGAAAAAGGCTATGATGGCTTGCCGTGATAACCGAGTTGACAATATAATGATGACTATGTGGGGCGACGACGGTGCTGAATGCTCAAGAAACGCTTTACTTCCTGCCCTTTGCTATATCGCAGAGTGCGCTAGGGGCAATTTTGACGAGCAAAAAATCAAAGCCAAGTTCAAAAGAGTGGTTGGCGTTGACTTCGATAGCTTTATAAAGGCGGATTTGCCGAATTTGCTAATCGGGGACGAGCCAAAATATTGCGAAAGCCCCTGTAAATATATGCTTTACTCCGACGTTTTTTCGGGATTTCTCGACTATACCGTTTCCGAGGGCGTGGGCGAGCTTTATAAAAAATACGCGAGCGAGCTTTCGGAGATCGCCAAAAAAACAAGAAAATACGGCTACATATTCAAAAATCTCAGCGCTTTGTGCCATGCGCTTGAAATTAAATACGAGCTTGGCGTGAAAACGAGAGTAGCGTATAAAAATGGCGACAAAGAAGAGCTTTCTCGCTTGGCGAAAGAGGATTACAGAGAGCTTATAAAGCGAGTAAAAGCGTTCCACGATACAATGGAGCGTGTGTGGATGACGGAAAACAAGGGCTACGGCTTTGAAATTCACAGTGCGCGTCTTGGCGGACTTTGCCAAAGGCTTGACAGTTGCGCTAAAAGACTTTTGTCATACGCAAACGGTAAAATAGACAAAATCGAGGAGCTTGAGGCAGAGATTTTGCCGATTCCCCATCAGCGCGCGAAAAAGGGTGAGCCGATAGATTACGGACATTACGGGCGGATTGTTAGTGCGGGTGTGCTAACAATGAGCATGTAAGAAGTTTAGGCTTTGCAATACTGCGCCCGTGAACCCCAAAGCTCGCGTTGTTCGCTTTGAGGACCCCTTGCGTTGCTCCTCGTAGCCGACTTCGACTATCTTTAGAGCAAATGAAAATCAGTAAATTCGTGCTACAAGCACTAAACAAAGGAGAGAAAATTATGAGTTATCAAATGAATGGACAGCTTAAGCTTTGTGCGACCTGTGAATACTGGATGGGTCCAAGAGAGCCAAACTTTTACGGCAACAATATTATTTTGCCCGACCAAAGCGTTAAGGGCAAATGCTGGTGCTTGACAGGACCGTTTAAGCGCGTTGACAGATATAGCAATATGTCCGTGTGCTATTGCTACCAAAGATGGAGTGTGCTTAAATAAAGAATTAAGGAGCAAGAATTCTTGCTCCTTTTTTATGCGCTTATTGAAAAAGTGTGCGATATGTAGTATAATTAAAATATACTTGATTTTTAAGGGGAAAATCTATGAAATACCAAAATCCGATTATTTCGGGCTTTAATCCCGATCCGAGCATTTGTCGCGTGGGCGAGGACTTTTATCTTGTTACCTCGACCTTTGAATATTTTCCGGGCGTGCCGATTTATCACAGTAAAAATCTTGTGAATTGGGAGCTTATTAACTACTGCTTAACCTCAGATTCACAGCTTCCACTCGAGGGGGCGGAGTCGTCGGGCGGAATTTATGCGCCTACAATCAGATATCACGACGGAACGTTCTTTATGACGACCACAAATGTTTCAAAAGGTGGAAACTTCATCGTACATACAAGGGATATTTACGGAAAATGGAGCGAAAACGCCTATGTTGATCAGGGCGGAATTGATCCGTCGCTATTTTGGGATGATGACGGAAAATGCTATTTTGTGTCAAACGGTCTTGACAAGGACGGCAGAGTGTCTATTTATCTTTGCGAGGTTGATCCGTTTACAGGTGAAAAGCACACTCCGACAACGCTCATTTCCTACGGCTGTGGCGGAAGATATCCCGAAGCACCGCACATATACAAAAAGGACGGCTATTATTATCTAATGCTTGCAGAGGGTGGCACGGAATACGGCCATATGGAAACAATGCAACGCTCAAAAAATATCTACGGACCGTTTGAGAGATGCCCACACAATCCGATACTCTCTCACCGCGATGCGCCCGGACCTATTCAGGCGACAGGACACGCCGATATTGTCGAGGACCAAAACGGAAATTGGTGGCTTGTGTGCCTTGCAATCAGAACTATTAAGAATATGCAACTCCACAATTTGGGACGAGAGAGCTTTTTAGCCCCACTTACTTGGGACGAAAACGGTTGGCCCGTTGTCGGAAATAACGGCAAAATTGATTTTGAAATGGATGGACCGTTGCCCGGACCTGCGCCTACACCTGTAAAATGTAGCTTTAGCGATAGCTTTGAGGGGGATAGCCTTGACCTTAAATGGAGCTTCCTTCGCAATCCGAGAAGAGAAAATTATATCTTGGGCGGTGGCGCGCTTACCTTGAAGGGTACGGACGCTTGCCTTTCTACGCCACTCGGACATCCGACAATGATTGCCCTGCGCCAAGAGGAGTTCGATATGGACTTTACCGTGAGCCTAGAGGGCGAGACTAAGGACGGTCAGCGCTCGGGAATTTGCGCGTTTTATAATGGCGATTACCACTATGATATATATGTAACCAAGAGCGAGGGCGCACATAATGTGTGTTTGCGCAAGCGCGTTGCGGACATTGAGGTTGTGGTTGCTAGCGCGCCTATCGACTATAACGGCAAAATTACACTTAAAATCGTATCAAGCGACGAGTGGTACAGGTTCTTTTACGAGAAAAACGGAGAATTTGTCGAGCTTGGCAAGGGGGCTAGCGCTCTACTTTGCACGGAAACTAACGGCAGAAGCTTTACAGGCACATTCTTTGGTATCTTCTCCGAGAGGGGCGACATTTTAGTAAGAAGCGCCCAAGTATCAAAGCTTTAAGGGCGAAAGAGGGATTATGAAATTTTCAGCAAATTCACTTAAAAAATTCGTCAAGGGCGCGTGCTATTTTGAAACGGTGCGCGGTTACTTGATTTCCTACAAATATTCAAGGGCGCAGCTCGATTTGATGAATAAGGACGGCTACGACGAGTTTTGGCGCGAAAGAGGAAGCTTTTCGGCAGGAATTAGAATAGAATTAAAGACCGATTCAAGCTACGTTGCGTTTGATTACAGTGCAAACGGTGGCACGGCGCTTTCGGACAGAAGCAATTCGGTGGACGTTTGGATTGACGGAGTGCTGTATTCCGTTTTGCACCTTGAAAAAAGCAAGGGAAGTGTCAAAATTGACCTACCTAGCGGTGAAAAGCATGTAAGCATTTATTTGCCGTGCGACTGTCAATTTTGGGTAAAGAGCTTCGAAATTGACGGAAAATATAAATCGGTTAAGGATAAGGGGCAAAGAGTGCTCGTTATCGGTGATTCGATTACACAGGGCTACGGAGCTATGTTTTCAAGTGGCTCGTATTTCAACGCACTTCAAAGAATGACGGGATATAATATGCTAAACCAAGGCATAGGCGGTTATCGCTGTGAGCCGAGCGACCTTATGTACGTTGACGGCTTTGTGCCCGATAAAATCGTAACCTTCCTTGGCACAAACTGGTACGATGCGCCCGACCAATACGATTATGAAGGGGCGACTGTTGGATTTTATAAAAGACTCACAGAGCTGTATCCAAGCACGCAAATTTTGTCAATTTCACCGATTTGGAGAGGGAACGATGACCTTGATGCGGAGCGCTTTGCGTGGTGTCGCGAAATCGTGAAAAGAGAGTGCGAAAAATATGAAAATATAACACTCGTCGACGGCTTTAAGCTTATGCCAAACGTGCTTGATTGCTATTGCGACAAGGTTCATCCAAACGAGTACGGCTGTCTTGTGCTTGCGACGAACATTTACAAGGAAATGAAAAAAACCAAGTTTTAAGAGGTTTATGCTTTGTTATGCGTTGCCCGTGAACCCCAAAGCTCACGTTGTTCGCTTTGAGGACCCCTTGTGTTGCTCCTCAAAGGCGACCTTGATGTACACTAAGTACACCTGCGCCCGCCGTTTTCGTCGCGCCTTGCGCTGGGGTTCCCCGAAACGCACGAAGTAAGTTTTGGGGGTTCGCAGGATTGCTTAGCCTAAACGCTCTTAAAAATTAGTGTTGTCCGTCATTGGGAATGCGGAATTCGGAATGAGGAATGCGGAATGAGAGGTGAAATCCACCAAGGTGGATGAAATCCCGTTGGGATGAAATCCAAGCAAGGCTTGGGTGAAATCGCTTTGCGACGAATTCGGAATGAAATTGCTTCGTGAGAGTTGTTCAACACTTGCCAAGCGAACGCGGATTTTGGGTGTCGAGCCGTCTCGACTGAGGAATTTAAAAAAATATTGACACGCAGGTGCGAGAGTGCTATACTGTTTATATATTATTTATCTTATAGGAGTTTAACATGAAAAGGAAAGCAACAATATCACTTTTATTTATAGCGCTTTTTGTAGTTGTATTTGCGATTTGTGTAAGTGCGAGAACAGTTTACCTTGAGGAAATCCCACAGGAGCTTAAGGTGCAAAACGATTCCTTTACGCACTTTGTTGTGTTTGAGGAAGAAAAGTATTTTACAGGCTCGGGCGCGACAATTAGCGGTCTTAACACCGACGTAATGAATGCCGATATGGAAAGTGCAGGCATTGACAAGTCAAAAATTGGTAGCACTTATCTTACAAGATATAATTTCCCTGCATATATGGGCGAAACTCTTGTAACATATGTAAACCTTAACTCTATGAAAACTCACGGATATTTTAGCAATGTATGTGGCTATATTCAACTTGCGGGAACCGTAAATAAGGTTCACGATATGAACCAAAGAGTTTCACAGCTAAGATGCATTGACTTTGGAGAGAACAGCCAGGTAACGGAGATTCCGTATTGCTTTGCGAATGCCGCAGGCAGACTTATGAGCGTAAAGAATTTCCCAAGAAGCTTAAGCGCAATTAAGGGAGATGCCTTTAACGGAGCTGCAGGCGCATTTAGAGGAGAGCTTTACCTCAATGCTACAACAATAGAGGCAGGCGCATTTAATAATGCGATTTCAAATGTTACAAGGCTCGTTTTCGGCCCTAATACAAGAGCTATCGGAAATCAATCCATTTGTGCTGAGCTTAGGGAAATCGGCGACTTTTACGAGCCTGCTGACCATAAGGTAGCAATTACCGAGATTGTGTTCGAATGTGATGTTTCACTAATCAATTTCCCTGAACAGGGCTCGGCAAAGGGCGCATTTTGGTTTGAAGCCGGAGGAAACTCGAGAACAGAGTTTTCACACCTTGAAAGAATCGTACTTGCGCATCCAAACAACGAAAGAGCGTACTTCGAGGGTGCTGTGTTTGGCGATTTCTTGGCAGACGGAGAGGTTGCTTTGTTTGATGCAGACGGAAGCAACGATTTCGTAACAGTTTATCATAGCTTTACAATTCCACAAAGAATGGTTTACGAGGATTTCCTCGAGGACGGCAACAAAATAATTGCTTGTAGCAAGTGTGGCGCAACCACGCAAGAGACGGTAAGACCGATATTCACCTTCCTTGGCTATTCGTATAAGATTAGCGACACAAACGGTGGAATCGAGTGCGGATATTCAATCGACAACGCAATGCTCGAGGAATATAAGAGATTGCTTGGCGGTGAGATTGAGCTTGGATTTGTTGCATTCAATGTGGATAGCGATTCGGCAAAGAATGTAACCGAGCTATTTGTTGACGGAAAGCTTCAAATTACCGAAAAATCGTTACAGGTTGCAATAAAAGAGATAAGCTATTCGAAAATCGGAATAACGGTCAACGGATTTAACGCAGACTCAAAGGACAAAAATCTTGCGTATGCGCTCTACATTACCGACAAGGTAGTAAGCGGTGAAGAAACAATCTATGAAACAAGCATAATCCAAGGCACAAAAACCAAGGATGGTCGCGACATTTCAACGGGCATCTACACCAAGAGCGATGTAAGCCTCGCATATATAAGCTATGCAAAGGTTATAGAAGAGGAATAAGGGTAAAAACAGCCACAGGAGTGGCTGTTTTTTGATTCGTTTTAAGAGGTTTAGGCGTCATTATGCGTCGTTACTAACCGCTTCCGCAACCTCGACTATCCTAAGATAGCCATCGCCTGCGAAAACGGTAGAGCCTAGCCTAATTTAGCCTAAACGCTCTTAAAAAGTAGTGTTGTCCGTCGTTGGGAATGCGGAATGCGGAATGAGATGTGAAATCCACCAAGGTGGATGAAATCCCGTTGGGATGAAATCCAAGCAAGGCTTGGGTGAAATCGCTTCGCGAAGGATGTGGCTCCCACTTTTTTTGTTGTTGACAAATCAATTTATATAGTTTATAATTTAAATATATACTTTCAAATATAGGAGTTTAATTTATGAAAAAATTGACATCGCTTCTATTAGTGCTTATGATGCTTGTTGGTGTAGTTTGTATGAGCATCGGCGCACAGGCGGAGGCAATCGACGGTGTGGAACAGGGTAACACCGACTGCGTATGTGGCGGAAGCTACGGCGAGTGGACCTTTCCGCTTGGTGGCACTTGCGTAGGTGGCAGATATTATCGCGAGTGCGACGGTTGCGACAATGTGCAAACGGCAAAGGACATTACCTCTAAAACGCTTTCGTACACTCTTCCTGCAATCGGCGCAAACGCAGGGGATATCGTTATGCTTTCCGTGTACGACGTTTACTTTACCTCTAGCAAGGTAGTGTCGGCAAAGGACATCACCTGGAGCTCGGAAGAAATTGCAATTGTGGACAATCAAATTTCTACTACCGTAGCAGGCACTTATAAGCTTACTGCGACCTCGGGCTCTGAGACAAAATCGGTTTACTTGGTTGTAAAAAATCCGACCGACACAGAGTATGTATTATTCTTTGACGATTTTGAAAGAGACGCATCTCTTGAGGATGAAAACGGTCGTGCCGAGCTTTCCGACAGCGGATATGAAATCATTCAACAGCCAAGTGGCACAGATGCTTACTTTGAAAACGGCAAGCTCGTGCTTAACTGCATGGGAAACAGCGCCAACCAAATGAGAGTTATCTTGCCTGAGTGGATTGGCGATTTCGGAGATTATAAAATCGACACAGTTTTCACCATAAAGCAAACAGTAGATGACAACTCTCGTTGGTTTGCAACAATGGCGCGCGTGGCAAACGATAGCGACTATTTCCCGATTTGGCAGGCAGCAGTTCGTAAGGGCGCAAAAAGCCACAGTAGCGGTGTTGAAATATCATACACTGCAAACGGTACAAAGTGGGATGTTCCATGTAAGAGTAAATATACAGAAGATATCGACCCCGCTAAATACTATACACAAACCTTTGATATTGTAGGCACGGTGGCTTATCACTCGATTAACGGAACAGCCATACAGAACACCATCGGAAAAAGCAAACAGCCAACAGAGGGAATAGGTCTTGTAGGCTTCCACCTTCGCGCAGCAGAGGTTTCGGTTGATAGCATAAAAATTGCAGTTCCGATTGACGACTCGATTCACGATTTTGGTGCTTGGGAAACCGTTACAGGCGCAACCTGTACAGCCGCAGGCGTTGAAAAGAGAACCTGCTCAATTTGTAACACAACCGAGGAGCGCGCTATTTCCGCAACAGGACATAGCTATGGCGATTGGGTTGTTGTTGTAGCACCTGGCTGTACCACAAAGGGTAAGGATCAACAAACATGTACAACCTGTGGTGCCGTTAATGAACGTTCTACCAACGCCGCACATACTCTTGTTAGTTATTCTGCAAAAGCCCCAACCTGTACCGAGGGTGGTTATAGATCATACGAAGCCTGTGAAAAGTGCGACTATACAACCTTCTCAGGAAATGTAGCAGCGCTTGGTCACTATTTTGACCGTGAAATCAAGTGCGTAGCGCACAGAGGATATAGCTCCACAGCTCCTGAAAACACACTTGTAGCATACCGTTTGGCAAGACAGCTTGGCTTCCTCTATGCAGAATGTGATGTATCCTTTACTAAGGATAGCGTAGCGGTATTGCTCCACGATACGACAATTGATAGAACAAGTAACGGAAGTGGCGCGATTGCGGATCTTACCTATGAGGAGCTTCTCCAATACGACTTCGGCAGTTGGAAAGGCTCAGCTTATGCAGGCGAAAAAATCCCTACCTTCGAGGAGTTTATCGCACTTTGTAAGGAAATCGGATTGCATCCGTATATCGAAATTAAAAACGATGGCGAAACATATACTCAAGAGCAGGTGCAAGCTTTGGTAGCCATTGTTGAAAAATACGATATGCAAGACAACTGCACTTGGATATCATTCAGCTTAGATTATCTTGCGTATGTAAAGAATGTTGATAGCACGGCAAGACTTGGTTATGTTAGCTCTAAAACAATTACACAGTCAATGATAAACAGCGTTCTTGCATTGAAAACAGACGAAAACGAGGTTTTCTTGGACATTTCCTATAATATGCTCAACGAAAACAATGTAATGCTCGCAGCGTTAAACGGAATTCCACTTGAAACATGGACTGTAGATAGCACAAACGAAATAAAGAACCGTCCTAAATACATAAGCGGTTACACAAGTAATAAGCTCGTTGCCACAGACACCTTGGTAAAGACAGCGATTACCGCTCCTACCTGTGATGAACAGGGATACACAACCTACACCTGTATTTGCGGTGAATCGGTTGTTCGCGATTACGTGCCTGCTCACGACGAGGAAACCGTTAGCATTTCTTATCCAAACGGCTTTGACAAGGACGGCATCAGAGTTGTAAGATGCCTTGGCTGTGATGCGGGTGAGAGCGAAATTAAGGTAGCTCCACTCTTTACCTGTCTTGGATATTCCGTGCCTGAAAACGGCAGAGGCGGAGTTGCAGTAGGCTTTGCGCTTGACTGTGTCGCTATCGAGGAATATGAGAAAATAACAGGCAAGACCATTCGCTATGGCGCATTTGTAGTAAGCAAGGACAATATCGGAGAGGGCGAAATCTTTGCCGAGGACGGAAAGATAATTGACGGTGCGATTTGTGCCGAGGTTACCGAGTATGGCTTTAGCACCTTCTCAATTGAGGTTATAGGCTTTACAAGCGCTCAAAGGAGCTTGCCGTTTGCAATGGGCGCATACGTTGCCGAGGTTAGCGCAGATGCAACTGAATATTCATATATTCAAAGAGAAGCACCAAGCGAAAATGATATATACCATTTCGTTTCATACGATTATATCGTAAATTTCAAGGAAAATGAGGGAGGAGTGCAGTGATGAAATACGTAAAGCCAACAATTGAGCTTGCTCAATTTGAATCAGAGGATATCATAACCGCCTCAGCCCAATACGAGGTTGAGGAAAACGAAGACGACGGAAACGTTGTTTTCGATGCCTCGAATATTTTCTCAAAATTTAGAAAAAACTAAATAAAAAAGGAGCTTCAAGCGAGGCTCCTTTTTTAATGCGGAATTCGTTTTAAGAGGTTTATGCGTTGCTATGCGTTGTTGCTCCTCAAAGGCGACCTTGATGTACACTAAGTACACCTGCGCCCGCCGTTTTCGTTGCGCCTAGCCTAGCTTAGCCTAAACGCTCTTAAAAATTAGTATCGTCCGTCGTTCGGAATGGAAAGGGGATGAAATCCAAGCAAGGCTTGGGTGAAATCGCTTCGCGACGAAATTGGAATGATAATAAGGCTCCTTCTGGGAGGGAGCTCCTGACGAAGTCGGGTGAGGGAGAGCGCGTTTTCATAAAACCTTTGAATTTTCGTTTTCGCAGGCTCCTTTCGTCATTTTCTTGCGAAAATGCCACCTTCCTCTCGGAGGAAGGCTGAAGCAAGGCTTGGATGAAATCGCTTCGCGAGGGATGTGGCTCCCACTTTTTTGTTGAAAAATTCAATGATTTATGGTATAATATAATTGACAGAGAAGATTAGTCGATCGAGTCTATCACAAAAATTAAATTACAGGAGGGCAATATGAAAAGATTTTTAGCATTATTTTTAACTGTTTTGCTTTTGCTTGCGCTTGCCTTTTCCTCGTGTGATAACGGTGGAGAAGGATCTTCGTCAAGCTCATCCGAAAGCACGTCTGAAACATCCTCGAGCGAGGAATCAAGCGACCCGTTGGAGCAAGAGGAAGAAAGATTTATTTTGAAAACCGAAATTATCGGCGGATGCCTTTGGATAACATACGAGGATGCGCCCGACAGCCCTGTTAATGCAGGAAGAGTTGATGAATACGAGGGCTTATTCGATTTTTATATTCTTGATGACGGCACATATGCGGTTGCGCTTGGAAAGCGTGCATCTATGCTTACCGAGATCGAGATTCCGTCAACGCATTTTGGCAAGGCAGTTACCGTGATTATGGAAGATGCGTTTTACAGTAACACAAAAATTAAAAAAATAACAATTCCGCAGAGCATAACGCAAATAGGGAGAAGAGCCTTTGTAGGCTGTCTTGAGCTCGAAAGCATTGTCGTGGATGAAAACAGCAGTAGTTACAAATCACTTGACGGAGTTTTGTTTTCCAAAAGCGGAAAAACTCTTGTTGCTTATCCACCTGCAAAGGCGGGTGAATCATACGAAATCCCAAGCGGCGTGGAATGGATTGGAGAAAACGCGTTTGACAGATGTCGATCGCTTAAGAGTGTGAGCATTCCCGACGGAGTGAAAAAAATAGGCAATGGTGCGTTTTATTACTGTTCATCACTTGAAAGCATTGCGATTCCGAACAGTGTGGAAAAAATTGGTGAACGCGCGTTTTATGACTGCCATGCGCTTAGAAGCGTGACGCTATCCAATAATTTGAGCGCAATAGAGGCCCAAACCTTCTTAAACTGCAAATCCCTTGAAAGCATTGTGGTTCCAAGCGGTGTAACCTCGATAGGATACAGCGCGTTTGCTCACTGTACCTTGCTTGCAAACGTAACGATTCCCGAAGGCGTGAAAACAATAGGTCACAGTGCATTTAACTCCTGTGCCATTAAAAGCATTGAGATTCCGAGCACAGTAGTTGCAATAGAAAATTATGTGTTTGCAAATTGCATATCACTTGAGAGCATTGTTATTCCAAACGGAGTAACCGCAATAGAAAATTCCACTTTCAAGAGCTGCACTAAGCTTAAAAGCGTTACGATTCCGGATAGCGTAAAAACAATAGATTACTTCGCCTTTGATGGCTGTGTTTCTCTTAAGAGAATTGAGCTTTCAAGCTCTCTTGAGTCGATAGGATCGAAAGCATTTCGCGATTGTATATCGCTTGAAAAGATATTGCTCCCGAACAGTGTGGCTGAAATTGAAAATTACGCATTCGAAAAATGTACCGCGCTTACAATTTACTGTGAGGCGGCAGAGTGGCCGAGCGGCTGGAACTTGCTTTGGAACTCTTCAAACCGTCCCGTTGAGTGGGGACATATCCATTCGTTTGACGATGGAAAATGCGTTTGTGGGGAAAAAGAAAAGTAATAAAAAAGGCGGAATTTTCCGCCTTTTTTATTTTTCTATTGACATTTGAACAAAAACAAGATATAATAACGTCAGCCAAAAGAAAATATTCTTTCATCCCTGCTCAATAGTGGCAGGGGCTTTTCTTTTTTAATTTAAAGCCGCCTTTTTATTAAAGGTGGTTCAGCTTGCACCGAACCACCCCAAATTTTTATTAAAAACCATTGACATTCCTAAAAAGTTGTGATATAACAATAAAGAACAAGGGATGCCGAAAGGCTTACCTTCCCCTCGGAACCTTCCGAGGGATTTTTTATTTCAAGTGCGTGTACAATTAAGGTGGCTCGTATAAACGGGCCACCTATTTTTTTACGGAAATTATGAACAAATTGTAAACAAGTGAAAATTATTTTCATAGCAAAATTTTCAAGGAATTTTCAAAAAAGTGAAAATTTTTTTCAAAATCACGGTGAAATTGCCGTATGCGGTGAAAATGGCTATTATAATATAAATTGCGTGATTTTTACCTATTTTTAAAAATTTTCCACAAAAATTGTTGACAAAACGCTATTTCTATGCTAAAATCGGAATTGTGAAAGTAATTTTCATTGTTTTCGAAAATAGTTTTCAAAAATAGCGCAAAATGCGAAAAAATATTTCGAAAAAGTGAAAATAATTTTCAAAAACTCGAAAAACACAAGAAAGGAGGCAAAATTTTGAACAGGACTTTATTACAGGCTCAGCTCATGTATAACGACATGGGACGGTCCGAGAAGAAAGTCGCTGATTGGTTGTTTTCTCACTCCGGTGAGGTGCTTCCGTATTCCATAACAGATCTTGCCTCCAAATGTGAAAGCAGTGAGGCGACCATAGTTCGTTTTTCAAAGCGACTTGGATGTAGGGGCTATCAGGACTTGAAGCTCACGCTTGCCAAGGAGCACGAAAAGAAGGTTATCGCACCGATGATAACGAGCGAGGACGATTGCTTCGCTATTTTCGAGAAGGTATGTAACGATGCATATATGTCTCTTGAGCGTACGAAGAAAACCCTCTCCGCCGAAAGCATGACAAAGGCGGTCAAGGCGATATCGAACGCAAGGAGAGTAGTGCTAATCGGACTTGGCGCATCGGCACAGGTGGCAGAGGACGCATCTAACAAGCTTCTCCGTGCAGGCTGTAACTCAAACGCATATGCCGACACTCATATGCAGGCAATTGCTGTTTCTCAGCTACGGAAGGGCGACGTGGTTATCGGAATATCTCAATCGGGCTCATCTAAGGATATAGTTGAGTCGATGAAGCGAGCAAGGGCTCACGGAGCAACGACCATTTCAATAACCTCGAAGGAGCGCTCACCTATTGCAAGGCAAAGCGACATACTTATTTTAACGGACACCGAGGAAACAAGGCATAGCACCTTAGGACTTAATTCTCACATCTCAAGGCTTATCGTTATCGACGCCTTATGCTACAAAATTGTTTATCAAAACTCTGCAAGAGCTTACAGCGTAGGCGAGAGCGAGGCAGAGCTTCAATCAAAGCGAATAATCGAATAGGGGGAGAAAAATGAAAATTCTTGTTGTAAACGCAGGTAGCTCATCTCTTAAGTATCAGCTTTTCGATATGGAAACGGGCGAGGCAATCGCAAAGGGCGTATGCGAAAGAATCGGCATTGACGGTGCGGTAACTCATAAGCGCCCTGGTAAGGATAATTACAAGGCGACAGTTGAGCTTCCCGACCACAAGTCGGCAATCGAGCTTGTTCTTAAATTGCTCACCGATAGCGAGCTTGGAGTTATCAAGAGCGCAGACGAAATCGGCGCAGTCGGACACAGAGTTGCCCACGGTGGAGAAAAGCTCCGTGAGTCGAGTGTCATAGGCGAAAAGGAAATCGAATATCTTGAAAGTATAGTTGAAATCAATCCACTTCACGGCCCACCGGCAATCAGTGGAATTAAGGCTTGTAAGAGTGTAATGCCAAATGTTAAGCATGTCGGAGTATTTGACACCTCTTATTATTCAACCGTAGAGGAAAAGGCTTATATCTATCCTATTCCGTACGAGCTTTACGAAAAATATAAAATCCGTCGATACGGCTTCCACGGAACATCGCACAGATACGTATGCTCCAAGGTTATGGAGCTACTTGGCAAGGACGATGCAAAGGTAATCACCTGTCATCTTGGCAACGGCTCGTCCATTACGGCAAGCGTAGGCGGTAAGGCGGTTGACACCTCAATGGGCTTCACTCCTCAAGAGGGAGTTCCTATGGGAACACGAAGTGGCTCGCTTGACCCAACCGTTGTAACATATATAATGAAAAAGGAAGGACTTTCTCCTGACGAGATGGAGAAGCTCCTCAATTCAAAATCGGGACTTATCGGTGTTTCCGGAGTTTCAAGCGACTGTCGAGATGTGCTTGAGGCGCAAAATGACGGAAATAAGCGTGCAGGTCTTGCAATGGATATTCTTATCCACTACATTAAAAAGATTATCGGCTCTTACATAGCTGAAATGAACGGTCTTGACGCACTCGTATTTACTGCGGGCATAGGCGAGAACGACGGTATTGTAAGAGATATGATATGCAAGGATTTGTCTTACCTTGGTATAGAAATAGACAACGATATAAACCTGAGCCTTCCAAGGGGCACACAGGGCGAAATTACAAAGGCGGGCGCGAGAGTAAGAACCTTCTCAATCCCGACAAACGAGGAGTATATGATTGCCCTCGACACTTATAAGCTAATAAAATAAAAAAATATATATCTGAAAGGAAAAAGAAAAATGAAATCAGCTTACGAAATTAAAAAGGAAATCTGTGAGGTTGGCCACGCGCTCTATCACCTCGGCTTTGTTGCAGCAAACGACGGAAACATCTCCGTTAAGGTTAGCGATAACGAATACTACTGCACACCAACAGGCGTGTCAAAGGGCGCGCTCACACCTGATATGATTATCAAGGTTGACAAAAACGGAAACAAAATCGAAGGAAAGCTCAATCCTTCATCAGAAATCAAGATGCACATGCGTGTATATCAAAAGCGTCCTGACGTTGGCGCAGTAGTTCACGCACATCCACCGATTGCAACTGCATTTACAATTGCAGGCATCGACCTTGACCAGTACATTCTTCCAGAGGCAGTTCTTACAATCGGTGAGGTTCCAACCTGTGCTTACGGAACACCTTCAACAATGGAAATTCCTGACTCACTTGAGCCATTTATCGAAAACCACGACGCATTCCTTCTCCAAAACCACGGTGCATTGACAGTAGGCTTTAGCCTTCAAAAGGCAATGTTCGTAATGGAAGAGGTTGAATTCAACGCAAAGATTTGTAAGTATGCTATGGAGCTTGGCGCAGTTCACGAAATTCCTAACGATCAGCTTAAGAAGCTTATGGAGCTTCGTAAGAAGATGAACATTCCTGGTCGCCACCCTGGTATCGATTACGGAGAGGCTGACTGCAAGTGTGCATCAAACGAGGAGCTCGTTTCCGAAATCACACGCAGAGTTATCGCAGCTCTCGGAAAATAATTTCTCCAAAGGAGATATATTATGGCAATAAATTGGACAGAAGCGCAAATTGAGCAAATCGTAGCCTCGGTTATGAGTCAGCTCAAGAGCGACGCTCCTGCTACCAAGGGAAAATATGACGGCGCAGGCTATAACGGAAAGAGCTATATCGGAGTTTTCGAGGATATGGCTGACGCAATAGATGCAGCCGAGTCAGGCTATAAGGCAGTTCGTGCAATGTCGCTTGAGCAAAGAGAGAAGGTTATCGCTATAATCCGCGACCTTTGCCGTGCCGAAGCACCAACTATGGCAGCCCTTGGCGTTGACGAAACCAAAATGGGAAGAGTTGACCACAAAATCGCAAAGCACGTGCTTGTTGCCGATAAGACACCGGGCACAGCCGATATTACCCCACAGGTAAAGACGGGCGATTACGGACTCACTCTTACCGAAATGGCTCCCTTTGGAGTAGTGGGAAGCATCACTCCAAGTACAAACCCATCTGAAACTGTTATTTGTAACAGTATCGGTATGATAGCTGCGGGAAACGGTGTTGTTTTCAACCCTCACCCTAACGCTATCGCAACCTCTAACTACGCAGTTGACCTTGTAAACCGTGCAAGCGCAATGGCAGGCGGTCCTCGTATTCTCGTTTCATCGGTTGTAAAGCCAACCCTTGACACGGCAAATATTATGTACAAAGACCCAAGAATTAAGCTCCTTGTTTGCACAGGCGGTCCGGGCGTAGTTAAGAGTGTTCTTTCAAGCGGAAAGAAGGCAATCGGCGCAGGCGCAGGTAACCCACCTGTTATCGTTGACGATACTGCCGATATAAGAAAGGCAGGCAAGGACATTATCGACGGCTGTACCTTTGATAATAACCTACCCTGTATCGCTGAAAAAGAGGTATTCGCGTTTGAGAGCATAGCAGACGAGCTAATCGACGCTATGAAGGAAAATGGCGCGTATCTTATCAGCCGTGCAGAGGCAGATAAGCTTGCAAGCGTTGTTCTCGTTGAGAAAACAAATCCAAAAACGGGCATAAAGAGCAAAATTGTAAACCGTGATTGCGTTGGTAGAGATGCCAAGGTATTGCTTGAAAAAATCGGCATTACCGTATGCGATAAAATCCGTTGCATTATTTGCGAGGCTCCGTTCGAGCACGATTTCGTTCAGCACGAGCTTATGATGCCTATTCTTCCGATAGTAAGAGTTAAAAATATTGATCAGGCTATCGACCTTGCCGTTAAGGCAGAGCACGGTAACCGTCATACAGCGCATATGCACTCAAAGAACATTGACAATCTTACAAGATTTGCAAGAGCTGTTGAAACCACTATCTTTGTAAAGAACGCACCGTCCTATGCAGGCATAGGCTTCGGTGGAGAGGGACACACCACCTTTACAATAGCAGGTCCGACAGGAGAGGGCATCACAAGCGCAAGAAGCTTTACAAGACTTCGCCGTTGCGTGCTCGCTGAAAGCTTCAGAATAATCTAAGAAAGGAAAAAGAAATGAACATTTCATCATCACAGGTAGAGAGCATTGTTCGCAAGATACTCGGTGAGGTTTCGGGCACAAAGAGCGCGTCGAGCGCAAAAATCCCCGCAACTGCTAAGGTTGCAATGCTCACAGCTCCTAAGAAGATCGAGGTTAAGGAGTTCGCGATTCCTCAGGTTGGCGACAACGACATTCTCGTTAAGGTTGAGGGCTGTGGAGTTTGCGGAACTGACGTTCACGAGTGGAAGGGCGACCCGTTCGGACTTATCCCTGTAACTCTCGGACACGAGGGAACAGGAGAAATTGTTGCTCTCGGTAAAAATATTAAGGCTGATACTGCAGGAAATCCTATCAAGGTTGGCGACAAAATCGTTACCTCTGTTATCAGCTGTGGCGAATGCTTCGTTTGCCGTAACAAGCCTGCAAATACTAACCTTTGCGACAAGCAGGGCGTATTCGGACTTATTCACCACAGTGATGCAAATCCTCTTACAGGATGGTTTGCAACACACCTTCTCATCAGTGGAAAGGGCTCTACTTATTTCGTAGTAAACGACCTCGATTTGAAGGAGAGAATGCTTCTTGAGCTTGCTTGCGTTTGCGTACACGCACTCAAGAGAGCAAACACAACAGGTCTTATTAACTTCAACTCCAAGGTTCTCGTTCAAGGACTTGGCCCTGTTGGTCTTGTTATGATAAGCGTGCTTCGCGCAGCAGGTGTAAACCATATCGTAGCAATCGACGGTACACCAAAGCGCCTTGAAATGGCAAAGAAGCTCGGAGCAAAGACAGTTATCAGCTTTAAGGAAATTAGCTCACTTGAACAAAGAGTTAACCTCGTTAAGAGCGTTGCAAACGGCGTAGGCGTTGACTTCGCATTCCAATGCACAGGCGCACCTGCAGCTGCAAAGGATATTTACGAGTACATTCGTCGCGGTGGCGGAATGTGCGAAATGGGCTTCTTTGTAAACAACGGAGAATACACCATCAATCCACACTTTGCAATGTGTAACAAGGAAATCAACGTTGTAGGCTCTTGGGATTACAGCGCTGACGACTATCCAACAACAATGGCGTTCCTTCGTCAGGCAAGAGAGATGAACATTCCAATTAAGGACCTTATAACTCACGAGTTCCCTCTCGATAAGCTCAACGAGGCTATGGAGGTTAACGTTTCTCAGCAGGGAATTAAAATCTGCTATGTGGCTGAGTAAGGAGTAATCTATGGCTCTTGGAATGATTGAGGTTTATGGCTTTGCTACTGCAATAGTGGTAGCGGACGCTATGGCTAAGGCAGCCGAGATTAAGGTTGTCGGTATAGATAAAAATAAGCCGGCAGGTGGCGACTCGGCAAGAGTTCCGCTTGTTATGGCGATAAAGATTGAGGGCTCTGCTGCGGCAGTTGAGGCTGCTATACTCGTTGGTAAGGCAGAGGCTGAAAAAAGAGAATTGTACATCACTCACAAGGTGATTGCAAGACAAAGCGAGGATATTGAGTGGTTCGCTCAGCTCAGCGCTTTGGGAAAAGATAAATTAAGATAAAAAATAATTTTATAAAGGAGAATAAAACAATGATGGAAGCACTCGGAATGGTAGAGACAAGAGGTCTCGTAGCTGCAATTGAAGCAGCTGATGCAATGGTAAAGGCAGCAAACGTTGTTCTCGTAGGTAGCGAAAAGATCGGTAGCGGTCTTGTAAGCGTTATGGTTCGTGGCGACGTTGGAGCTGTTAAGGCAGCAGTTGAGGCAGGA
>JAZKZO010000041.1:0-24536 GCA_045612665.1 Eubacteriales bacterium | reverse complement strand
AATAATATTAAAGTAAATTTGCAAGAAATGCTAATTATTGTTTAAGGTAGGTGGTAATATGAAAAAAATACTTTCGATTATACTTTTACTGTGTTTATGCTTTGGAGTTGTGTCTTGCACGCCTGATGAGCCTGAAATATCATATGAAAGCGAAATCATAGATGAAAATGGCTTTTTTAACCTCGTTATATTTGAAAGACACGGTGCTGTTGGAATAGAAGAATCTATTACTGAAAGGCATATGCCCGATAAAACAATAGAATTTATGGGCAAAGCATACACAGGAAAATACCAACATTCCAGCATTCCTATCAAAGGTCTTTTGCCAAGCTACAAAGCCTATTATGATGCAGAAAATAAAGTAAGCTTTTATGTGGATGAAATAACAGGTAATGTGATTTATTTTGCAAGAAATACCCGAGATGTAATAGCAGAAGAAAAACAGGCAATAGAACGAGGCAATGTGCATACGGTTTTATTTAATGCTAGAAATATAGCAAATGAGTATGTGGGAAACATTTCTGAGTACCATATAACTATTGATGGATTGGATGAAAATCCTATCGACAATACCGACGGTTACGGTTGGAATGTTACTTACACTAAAAATGTTCAAGGTTATCCAACCTCAGACTATATTTCCATCAGCATAACTCATAGTGGAATTATTGAAGAATTCAGAGTAGGGCATATCGGTGCTTTTGATGACTTTACGGAAGAAATTGATCCCGATAAGGTAGAGGAAAGTATAAAATCCAAATTGTCAAGCTTTTATGGCGAAAAGGGCTCAACAATAAACGATATTCTTTTCGCAGACGAGTATCTTTTCAAAACGAGCGACGGTAAGGTTTGCTTGCTCTCCGATGTTACCGTGTATCTTACCTTGCAAGACGGCACGGAAGCAATTGAGCATCCGCTTGTGTCAACATTGATTAAAAACTAACACCGAAAGCGAACGGAATTTCCGTTCGCTTTTTCTTGACTTTTACTCTAAAATAATGTAGAATAGGAATATGAGCAGACGTGGGGGAAAGCACGGTGAAAATCCGTCGCAACAGCCATTGCCGTCAAAGTCGGAATGCCACGCGTTTGTTTTCGGGATTGCCGAATGGTAAAATAGCTCCGGGCATTCGGGGGCGAAAAGACCGAGGAATGTGTGATGCTTTCGTTCCTTGTTCCTTTTATCTCAAATAAATTGAATCGAGGAATGAAAATGAAAAGAATTTTATCTTTAACACTTGCGCTTTTGATGCTTTTTGCATCATTTGCGCTCGTATCGTGTAGAGAAGAGGACGGAGAGCAAAAGTCCTTTACCTTTGTGGTTGTACACGCTGACGGCACATCAAAAACCTTTGAGATTGAAACCACAAGAGCGTATCTTGGCGACGCGCTTATGGATGAGGGGCTTATCGCGGGCGAGAACGGTCCTTACGGTATCTATGTAAAAACCGTCGATGGAGAAACTCTTGATTACGATAAGGACGCAATGTACTGGTCGCTTTACATAGGCGAGGATTATGCGCCAACCGGTGCAGACAAAACCTTAATTGAGGATGGGGCAACCTACTCCTTTAAGGCTGAAAACGCAACTGCATACGCAGGCTAAAAACAAATTAAAAGCATCAAAAAAGCCACACCCTGTGTGGCTTTTTTCTTATAATACAAATAATTTAAGTGCCTTGATTGCTAGTCCGTCGGGATACTCACGCACCTCGCCAAGAGCGAAGAAGCCGTTTTTGTCGCACATTCTAATCTTAGTGCCGACCGTAAACGATGCGCCTATTTTCTTTTGGTAAATTTCGCATCCACTACGGCAAAGCCTTGCGTAAAAATCGCTAAGGGTAACGGAGTCAAGCTCCTTAAAAAGAGACTCGGTTGGCATAAGAAACGCCACTCTTTCATCATAGGACATTTTTTCAATATCCTCGATGGTGTGTGCGTAATTTATCGTAAAATTGCCACTTTTTGTGCGCCTTAGCGCGCTCATTGATGCGCCACAGCCAAGAAAAGCACCGATATCGGCACAAAGTGTGCGAATATACGTGCCCTTTGAGCATTCAACGCTCAATTTGTAAACACCCTTTTCCTCATCTAGTACGCTCGGCACAATAGAGAAAACGCGAATTGGTCGTGCCTGTCTTTCGATTTCAATGCCCTTGCGCGCCAAATCAACGAGCTTTTGACCGTTTACCTTAAGCGCACTGTACATCGGTGGGATTTGCATAATATCGCCCACAAAGTGATTGCAAGCCTCGAAAAACTGCTCCTTTGTCGGCAAGGCATCACACCTTGTCAGCACCGTTCCGCTCGTGTCCTCGGTATCGGTTGTAATGCCGAGCTGAATGGTCGCCTCATATCCCTTGTCCTCGGCAAGAAGATACTCGCTCGCCTTTGCGCTTCGACCTATAAGAACGGGCAAAACACCTGTCGCCATAGGGTCAAGCGTGCCTGTATGTCCAACCTTTTTAGTGCCGAAAAGCTTTCTTATCTTAAATACAATATCGTGCGAGGTAACTCCCTCGTGCTTGTCAACTATTACAACACCGCAAATCTCATTTTGCATACGTCTTCATTCCCTTTGCAAACAAATTGCGAATTATATCAAATGCCTCGCTTGGGCTAACGCCCTCGAGCATAGCACCTGCAGCTCTCGGATGTCCGCCACCACCGATTTCGGCACAAATTTTTGAAACGTCAATGTCGCAGTTGGCGCGAGAGGAAATAGAGAACTTTCTCTCGTCCCTTGAGCTTTGCTTGATTGTAACGGCAACTCTGACACCCTCAATTTGTCTTACCGAGCTTATAATGTCGGCAATATCGTCGTCGCACACTCCGTGCTTTTCCTTCATTTCGTTTGTGATAAGCGCGATAGCAAGGGACTTGTCCTCAAAAAGCTCCACACAGCTATAAACCATACACTGTGCCGAGATTTCACCTACACTCTTGCAATCGAAGATTATGTAGTTTATGTTGGCAAAGTCGATTCCCGTATCAACAAGCTCGCTAGCAACAGTGAGCGCCTTCTTTGTTGTATTTGAATATTTAAAGCAACCCGTGTCGCCCGAAAGTCCCGCATAAACGCACTCGTAAAAATGAGAGGGAAGAGCCTCGAAAATTCCAAGCTCCTTGGCAATATCGAAAACAATCATAGCGCACGCGCTTGCAAAGTCCTCATAGTAGTCGCAAAAGCGAGTACAGGACTCGTGATGGTCAATGATAAGCGACACCTTGTCCGACAAATATGAGTAATCACCAAGCTGAGCGCCAGATGCCACGTCGATTGCGATAACACCGTCAAATTCGTCTATGTCAAAATCGGACGTAAGGTCATAGCCACCTGTTATAAAGTCGAATTTAGCGCTTGCTTTATCACAGCACGCAACACGCGCCCTTGCACCGAGATGCTCGAAAATATGCTTTAATCCAAATGCAGAGCCGAGAGTGTCGGGATCGGGGTTTTTATGACAAAGAATGAGCGCGTTTTTTATGCCCTTGATTCTTTTTGCCACCTCGCTAAGTGAAAGCTTAATCATCGTTTTCTTCCTCGTCGGTAATATCAAGCGTGTTCAAAATTCTCGAAATATTAGCACCGTATTCAGCCGAATTGTCGTATTCAAAGGTGAGCTGAGGAGTTTGACGGAGATTGATTCTTCTTGCAAGCTCGGTGCGGAAAAAGCCCTGCGCGCTCTTAAGTCCCTTCAAAACCTCGTTCTTATCGCCTGCCATAACTGAAAAATAAATCTTCGCAAATTTAAGGTCGCCACTAACCTCAGCACCTGTAATCGAAACAAAGGCATCAGCAATTCTCGGGTCCTTTGTATCTCTGATAATTTGCGCCATCTCTTCCTTTACGGCATCGTTTATTCTATTTTTTCTGAATTTAGCCATATAAATACCTCTTTTATGCGTATTACAAATATAGTATAACACAAATCATATCAAAATGCCAAGACTTTTTCTTGACAAATATAAAATAATAATGTAAAATATAACTATGTTGACAAGTTAACAAAAGGAGGGCACAAATGAAAACTGTTGGAAACGTAATATGGTTTGTTCTTTTTGGAATGATTCCTTGCGCAATTCACTTTATACTCGGCGCGGTTCTTTGCTGTACCTTTGTGCTTTTTCCTGCGGGCATGGCGCTTTTCAAGCTCGCTAAGCTGGAGGCGTTCCCGTTCAAAAAGGTAACGGAGCTTAAGGCAGAGGAGCCAAGCATTCCGAACATCTTGTGGTGCTCGCTTGTTGGTGGAATCGTTTCTCTTGTTTATTTGATTCTTGCACTTGTGCTTTGTATAACCGTTATCGGCTTTCCGTTTGCGAAGCAGTGCGTAAAGATTGCGAAGTTTGCAAACGTTCCGTTCGGTAGCGACGTTTACGAAGAGGATATGACTCCCGTAAATCACATTTCAGCATAAAAACAAAAGTGGACCTTGGTCCACTTTTTCTTTTATAAAATTTCTATTTGACACATTTTCATGGCGTTGAGCGCGTTTTGGTGGCTTTCGGGAGTAACTCCTGCACAGCACGCGCTGTCAACTATAACCTTCACCTCGGGCAAAAATGCCTTTATGCCGATTGCGTTTGAGATAATACAAATGTCGGTGCAAAGCCCGATGAGAGTGATTTCGTCGATTTTTTCTTTTGTGTTTTCGTCCTCTAGTGCTTCGAAAAGAGTGCTTGAGCCAAAGGTGAGCTTGTCGATTGCCTCGGTTTTGCGAAGCGCATCAAGCTCGGCTCTTATTTCCCAACCGTGAGTTCCCTTGATACAGTGGGGAACAGGGAGGTTTTTGCCCTCTTGAGTGTCCATATAATTGTCGAAATGAGTGTCGCGAGTGAACAAAACCTCGCCCTCAAAGCCCTCGATTTTTCTTCTTACGTTATCAACGATAGACACAGCCTCGGGCGTACCGAGTGCGCCGTCAATAAAATCGTTTTGCATATCAACAACAATAAGAATTTTTCTCATAAGATACCTCTTTTTGTAAGCTTTTTTAATATTTTACCATTTTTCCCATTACATTTCAATATAAATATTGATTTTAATTTTCCAAAGGTGTAAAATATATCCGAGGTGATATTATGTTAGACGTTGTATCGTGTGAGAATATGCGAAAAAGCGATGCCCATACAATAGAGAACGGAATTTCGGGCGCGGAGCTTATGTGGCGTGCCGCTATGGGAATTTACGAGAGTGTTCAGTGGCACGGCAGAGCCGGAATTGTGTGCGGAAGCGGAAATAACGCAGGCGACGGCTATGCCTTGGCGTTAATACTGAACGAAAAAGGTATTGATTGCGAGCTTGTGCTTACAAGCGATAAGCTCTCACCCGATGGAAAATATTATTACAAAAAGTGCCGTGATGTGTCGATAAAATCGTATTTTTACGGCGAAAAGCCACTTAATGCGTACGATATTATCGTCGATTGCATCTTCGGTACAGGCTTTAAGGGCACTCCGAGAGGCGCGCAAGCCGATGCGATTGAAGAAATAAACAAAAGCGGTGCTTATGTTGTCAGTGCTGACATAAATAGCGGTCTTAATGCCGACAACGGAATGTGTGAGCTTGCCGTGAAAAGCGACCTTACCGTTTCAATCGGCACACTTAAAAGCGGACATTTTCTTGGAAAAGCCAAGGATTATATAGGCAAGATAACAAATGTCGATATAGGTATTGAAATTATAGATAAGCCGTACCGCTTAATTGAGGCAAGCGACCTAAAAGGCGTGTTCCCAAAGCGAGAAAATTTCTCAAACAAGGGCACTTACGGATACACCACCCTGATAGGCGGATGTGCGGAGTATAGCGGTGCAATAAAGCTTGCAAACCTCGCCCTGTGTGCGTTAAAAGCGGGTGCGGGAGTGTCAAGGCTTGCAACCGCACGCTCAATTTCCCACTCGGTTATGCCGTATCTTTTGGAGAGCACTCTCTACCAGCTTGACGATGATGACGGCGCGATAATTTTTAATCCCGAGCAAATTGACGGAGCGTTGAAGGGCGCTCGCTCGCTTGCTATCGGAATGGGAATAGGCGCTAGAGCCGAGGCATATGAGATAATCTCTTATGTGCTTGAAAATTATGCTATCCCCGTAATAATTGATGCCGATGCACTCAATGCACTTGCAAGGGAAGATATGAGCATTTTAAAGGATACGAAATGTACCGTGATTTTGACACCTCACTTGAAGGAGTTTGAGCGACTTTCAAAAAATAAAATCGAGGACGTGCTTGAAAATCCTATTGAGCTTTCTCGAAAATTCGCTCTTGAATACGGTGTGATTTTGCTTTTGAAGGGCGCATCTACAATCGTTACCGACGGTAGCGAGGTGTATATTGTTGACCGTGGCTGTGCGGGAATGGCAACTGCGGGAAGCGGAGACGTCCTTTCGGGAATTCTTACGGGAATTTGTGCGCAGAGTGCCGAAAATCATACCCTTAACACCTGTGCGGGAGCTTTTATTAACGGTCTTGCCGGTGAAATGGCACAGGCCGAGGTCGGAAGCATCTCAATGCTATCCTCGGATACCGCCTCTAAAATACCAAATGCAATAGAAAAAATCGTCTCCCTGTGAGGCGATTTTTCTTTTTCACGACGAAAAATCGACAACCTAAGAAAATTTTAGCGCGTTAAAACGCGAAAAAATGCGATATATTATTGACAATCACGGGCGCTTGTTATATAATAGTTATATTATTTTTTATTTTAGCGCAGGAGTTTTTTAAAGATGGTTACTTGGATTGATTACGTAATACTTGTCCTTTATGCGATTTCCATGGTCGGTATTGCTATCTATACAAAGAATCGCTCAAAATCAGTTGATGATTTTTTACACGCAGGCAAAAAGGGCTTGAATGGTTGGATGAGTGCCTTTGCCTACGGAACTACATATTTTTCGGCAGTTATTTTCGTTGGCTATGCAGGTAAGTTTGGCTCAAGCTTCGGACTTGCCTCGGCTTGGATCGGTATTGCAAACGCAGTAATCGGCTCGCTTGTCGCTTGGCTCGTTCTTGCAAAGCGCACAAAGAATATGACCGCTCGTCTTGAATCTAAGACGATGCCCGATTTCTTTGAAAAGAGATACGGAGACGGTAAGCTTAAAATCGTTTCGGCTATCGTAATCTTCGTGTTCTTGATTCCTTACTCGGCATCTGTTTATAGCGGTCTTAGCAGTATCTTTGAATTCGTATTTGGAATTGAGGGCTGGATTGTAATGCTCGCCCTTGCCGCGCTTACCGCTATGTATCTTTTCTTTGGCGGATATTTCGCAACCGCCCTCTCGGATTTCATTCAAGGCATTATAATGCTCGTTGGCGTTGTGCTCATGGTCTTCTGCTTTGTAAATCACGAGAATGTAAATTGGGATATTAGTGAGCTTGTAAACGACGTAAACAAGAGCTGGTTTACCTTTGAAAGCACAAATAAGGGCTTCTTCGGTAGCACAATGACGCTCCTTTCACTTATCTTCCTTACCTCGTTTGGTGTTTGGGCATTGCCACAAACCGTACATAAATACTATGCAATAAGAGATAAAAGAGCTATAAAGCAGGGAACAGTCGTTAGCACGGTGTTCGCACTCGTAATCGGCTTTGGCGCATATTTCGTTGGCGCACTTTATAAGCTTTATCAGCCTGATATTGAGGCGTTCCTTGCCGAAAAGGGACTCTCATCACTTGCAACAAATAGCGATATATTCATTCCCGTAATGCTTAAGCTCGTTATTCCAACGGCGCTTATCGGAATTATAGCCGTGCTTATTTTGTCGGCTAGCATGTCAACTCTTTCCTCGGTATCGCTTGCATCGGCATCCGTTGTTGCAGTTGACCTCTATAAGGGAAAAATTAACAAGGGCGCAAGCGATAAGCGCACTAATATGATAATGAAGGCGCTTTGCGTTGCCTTTATTGTAATCTCGGTTGTCCTCGCAATCTTAAACGAGGAGTTCGGTATCTCGGCTATCGCATATATGATGGGTCTTAGCTGGGGAACACTCGCAGGATGCTTTATCGGTCCGTTCGTGCTTGGCGTTACTTGGAAGAAAACAACCAAGCAGGGCGCTTGGGCATCAATTGTCGGCTCACTCGTGCTCACGGTTGCACTTATATTCATTCTCGGATATGCACATCCAAGCTACAACGGCACATTTGGCAGTGCGTTCAAGGCAGGCGTATCCTGCTCACCGATGATTGGCTCAATTTGTATGATATTCTCGGTTCTTGTAACCGTTATAGTAAGCCTTCTTACAAAAGCCCCAAGCGATGAGATTATTGCTGAGGCGTTTGAGAAGCCTATTGAAAATGAAATTAAATAATAAGGTGAAATAAAATGATTTGGTCAAAAGAAGAAACTTTATCAAGAGAGGAAATGGAAGCCCTTCAGCTTGAAAGACTTAAGGAAACGGTCTTTAGAGTTTACGAGAAGGTAGAGCCTTACCGTCGCAAGATGGACGAGGCGGGCATTAAGCCTGAGGATATTAAATCCCTTGCGGATCTTAAAAAATTACCGTTTGTTACAAAGCAGGACCTTCGTGATAACTATCCGTTTGGACTGTTTGCCGTTCCGAAGGACGATTTACTCCGTATTCACGCGTCCTCTGGTACAACAGGAAAGCCAACCGTTGTAGGATATACAAAGGCGGATATGGACGTTTGGACTGAGTGCGTTTCGAGAATTGCCTGTGCAGGCGGTGCAAAGTCAACTGACATAGCACAAATTTGCTTTGGCTACGGAATGTTTACAGGCGCGCTCGGACTTCATTACGGTCTTGAAAATATCGGTGCGACAATCGTCCCGTCATCAACAGGAAACTCCGAAAAGCAAATTATGTATATGAAGGACTTCGGCACAACGCTTTTAGTTGCTACACCGTCATATGCGCTCCGTCTTGCCGAGGTTGCAAGAGAAATCGGAGTAGATCCAAAAACTGACTTGAATGTTAAAATCGGTCTTGTCGGAAGTGAGCTTTTAACTGACGCAATGCGTGAGGAAATGCATAAATATTGGGGCGACGATATGCTCATTACCTCTAACTACGGTATGAGCGCGCTTATGGGCCCCGGTGTATCGGGAGAGTGCGAATGCCTTGACGGTATGCACATTAACGAGGACTTCTTCTTGCCCGAAATCATCAATCCCGAAACAGGTGAGGTTTTGCCTGAGGGAGAGTGGGGAGAGCTTGTAGTTACCTCAATTAAGAGAGAGGCACTTCCTCTTATTAGATATAGAACAAGAGATATCACTCGCTTAAAATACGGGAAGTGCAAGTGCGGAAGAACAACCGTCCGTATGGAAAATCTCTCCGGTAGAAGCGACGATATGCTTAAGGTTAGAGGCGTTAATGTGTTCCCGAGCCAAATCGAGGAGATTGTTCTCTCGGTTGACGGTCTTGGTCCACACTATGAAATTGTCGTTGAAAGAGACGGCTATTCGGATAAGCTTACAATCAGAGTTGAGCTTGCAAGAGCAACCGACTCGTTCAAGGAGCTTGAAAAAATTGAAAAGGACATCAAGGGCAAGCTTCGCGTTGTGCTTGGTCTTGATGCAAAAATAAAGCTCGAATCACCTAATACTCTCGCTCGCTTCGAGGGCAAGGCAAAAAGAGTAAGAGATTTGAGAAAGGGAGTTTAATATGGAAGAAAAGAGAATTATGCTCGGTAACGAGGCAATTGCAAGAGGTGCGTATGAGGCGGGAGTTAAGGTTTCAAGCGCATATCCCGGAACACCGAGCACTGAAATAAGTGAATTTTTATCAAAGTATGACGAGGTTTATACCGAGTGGGCACCTAACGAAAAGGTAGCGCTTGAGGTTGCAACAGGTGCATCAATTTCGGGTGTGCGCTCTATGGCTTGTATGAAGCACGTAGGACTTAACGTTGCATCTGACCCTCTTTATACTATCGCGTACACGGGCGTGAACGCAGGACTTGTAGTCGTTGTTGCAGATGACCCAGGACTTGCAAGCTCACAAAACGAGCAGGATACAAGAATGATTGCAAGAAGCGCACATCTTCCTGTAATTGAGCCTTCAGATAGCGGAGAGGCAAAGGAATTCTTTAAGTACGCATTTGAGCTTAGCGAAAAATACGATACACCCGTTATCTTCAGAACAACAACAAAGCTCTCTCACTCTCAAAGCGTTGTAGACATTTGCGACAGAGCTGAGGTCGAGGATAAGACCTATGAAAGAAATATGCCAAAATACGTTATGATGCCTGCCTCTGCTATCGGCAGACATAAGGTTGTTGAGGCAAGAGAAAATCAAATGGCAATCGACGCCTGCGATTTTCCTATCAACAAGGTTGAAGAGGGCGATAAGAAAATTGGATTTATCACCTCGGGAATTGCATATCAGTATGTAAAAGAGGCTTGCCCTGAGGCTAGCGTTCTTAAGCTCGGTATTGTAAATCCACTTCCAAGAAAGCTTATCGAGGACTTCGTTAACAGCGTAGAAACCGTTTATATTTTCGAGGAGCTTGAGCCTGTAATCGAGGAGCAGGTAAGAAGCTGGGGACTTGACGTAAAGGGCAAGGAGCTCTTTACAAAGCAGGGCGAATATAGCGCAAATATGCTCAAAAAGGTAATCTACGGTAAGGACGAGGTAATGTTTGACAAGGCTGAAGCGCCTGCAAGACCACCTATCCTTTGTCCCGGTTGCCCACATAGAAGCGTATTCTCAGTTTTGAATAAGCTCAAAATTCACGCAGCAGGCGATATCGGATGCTACACACTCGGTGCAGTAGCTCCACTTAACGTAATTGATACAACAATTTGTATGGGCTCAAGCATTTCAATCCTTCACGGTATGGAAATGGCAAAGGGCAAGGAGTTTATAAAGAATTGGGTTGCTACAATCGGCGACTCAACCTTCCTTCATACAGGAGTTAACTCCCTTATCAATATGGTTTACAACAAGGCAACAGGCACAGTTATGATTCTTGACAACCGCACAACAGGTATGACAGGACATCAGGAGCACGCTGCAACAGGTAAAACCTTGAAGGGCGAGGATACATATGCAATCGATTTGGCAGAGCTTTGCCGTACAATCGGTGTTCCAAGAGTTATTACAGTTGACGCATTCGACATTAAGACTCTTGAAAGCACAATTAAGGAAAGCGTAAACGGAGATGAGCTTACAGTTATTATTGCAAAAGCTCCTTGCGCACTCCTTAAGGGACAAAAATTCCCTGACGTTTGCAGATGCGATGCAGATGCGTGCAAGAAGTGCGGTATGTGCTTGAAGATTGGATGTCCTGCACTCACAAAGCAAGCTGACGGAACAGTAAAAATCGACGAAACAATGTGCAATGGATGTGGACTTTGCGCAAGCTATTGCAAATTTGATGCTATTAAAAAGGTAGCAAGATAAGGGGGCACGGTATGAATATAATGGTAGTTGGCGTTGGTGGACAGGGAACGTTGCTCACCAGCAGAATTATAGGAAAAACAGCCCTCAATGCGGGTTGGGACGTTAAGCTCTCCGAGGTACATGGTATGGCTCAGCGTGGCGGTAGCGTTGTTACCTTCGTAAGATTTGACAAAAAGGTATATGAGCCCGTTTGCGAGGAGGGAAGCGTTGACGTTCTTATCTCCTTCGAGCGCCTTGAGGCTCTAAGATATGCTCACTTCCTTAAAAAGGACGGAATTATGGTTGTAAACGATACAAGAATTGACCCTATGACCGTCGTTATCGGTGCAAAGCAGTATCCCGAGGGAATTCTTGAAAATCTCGAAAAGGAGCATAAGCTTTACACAATCGATGCAGGCGTGGTTGCAAAGGAGCTTGGCAACAGTAAGGTTACAAACTCCGTCGTTCTCGGTCTTGCCGCAAAGCATATCGGCTTTACCGAGGTTCAATGGCTTGAAACTCTTAAGAACACAGTTCCGCCTAAAACAATTGAAATCAATACAAAGGCATTCAAGGCAGGATACGAGGGATAACAATGATTTGGAACAAGGAAATGGAATGTATGTCCGTCGAGGAGAAAAGGGCTCTTCAAGGACAAAGACTTGTTAAGCTTGTTGAATACGTTTATAACAACGTAGAATTCTATCGCAAGAGAATGGATGAGCACGGCGTTAAGCCAAGCGACATTAAGTGTCTTGACGATATTACGAAGCTTCCTTATACAACAAAGGACGACCTTCGTGATACGTATCCATTTGGACTTTTTGCCGCTCCTCGCGCTGATCTTGTTAGAGTTCACGCATCATCGGGCACAACAGGTAAGGCAACAGTAGTTGGCTATACGAAAAACGACATTGAAATATGGAGCGAATGTGTTGCGCGCTGTATGACAATGGCAAATGTAACAAGGGACGATATTATTCAAATCGCATACGGCTACGGACTTTTCACAGGTGGTCTTGGTGCACACTACGGCGCTGAAAGGGTTGGCGCTATGGTTGTTCCTATGAGCACAGGAAACTCCAAAAAGCTCACCACTATGATGGTTGACTTCGGAGCTACCGCAATCGCTTGCACACCGTCGTATCTTCTTCACCTCTCCGAGGTGTTAAGAGATGAGGGCTTGCTTGATAAAATCAAGCTTAAAAGCGCAATTTGCGGTGCTGAGCCATGGACAGAGAAGATGCGTAACGAAATCGAGTCAAGACTTGGTATCACCGCACACGATATCTACGGACTTAGTGAGGTAATGGGACCGGGCGTTGCCTGCGACTGTGAGCATCACACGGGTCTTCATATTTGCGATGACCACTTCTTGCCCGAAATTATAGACCCAAAAACACTTACTCCCGTTTCCGACGGTGAGGTTGGTGAGCTTGTATTTACAACTCTTACAAAAGAGGGAATTCCGCTTATCCGTTACAGAACAAAGGATTTGACAAGCATTACTCACGAAAAATGCGAGTGCGGAAGAACAAGCCCAAGAATTTCTCGCTTTAAGGGAAGAAGCGACGATATGCTTATCATTCGTGGCGTTAACGTATTCCCAAGCCAGGTTGAGGCTGCTCTCGTAGACGTTGAGGAGGTAACGCCTCACTATATGATGGTGGTTGATAGAGAAAACAACCTTGATACGCTTGAAATTCAGGTTGAGGTTGACGTTAAGTATTACACCGACGAGGTTAAGGGAATTGAAAAGCTTACCAAGAAAATCGGTCAGGTAATTCAAGGCGCGCTTGGAATTAGCGCAAAAATTCGACTCATGGGACCTAACTCGCTTAAGCGTAGCGAGGGCAAGGCAGTCCATGTAATCGACAATAGAAAACTTTACTAAGGGGGAGCTACCTATGACAGTTAAACAGCTTTCAGTATTTATTGAAAATAGAAGAGGCAGACTTGACGAGGTTTTGACCGTTTTGAAGGATAACGGCGTAAGCATCGTATCAATGAGCTTGGCTGACACAACCGAATACGGTCTTTTAAGACTTATCGTAAATAAGCCCGAGCACGGACGCGACGTTCTTTTGAACGCAGGCTTTTCAAGCATGACAACCGACATCCTTATCGTTAAGGTTCCTCACGTTGCAGGCTCACTTCAAGCAATTCTTTCGCTTATTGCAAAAAATGATATTGATATTGAGTATATGTACGGTCTTTCGGTTGAAAGCAACGACGCTTCAATCGTTCTTAAGACAAACAGTCTTGATAAGGCTTGCGAGCTCTTCAAGGCAAACGGCATTGGAACAATGTCAAACGAAGAGATTGCATCTCTTTAATAGGAGCGCGCTATGTTTAATGAAAAAATGTATGCCCTTGGTAGCAAGCGCTCGATTATCCGTGAGATTTTCGAGTATTGCAAGGCGAGAGGGGCACAAATAGGCTACGATAAGGTTTTCGATTTCAGTATAGGAAACCCAAGCGTTGAGCCACCAAAGGAAATTGAGGACGCAATTTGCGACCTCGTTAAAAACGAAAGTGCTGTGCTTTTGCACGGCTATACCTCGGCACAGGGCGACCTTGGAGTAAGAGAGGCTATTGCAAACGATACGAATGCGCGCTTCGGCACATCTCTTACACCAAACAATATTTATATGACCTGTGGCGCGGCTGCATCTCTTACAATTTCACTTCGCGCACTTTTAAATTCGGGCGAGGAATGTATCGTTTTCGCGCCGTTCTTCACCGAGTATCGCGTGTTTATTGAGAATGCAGGCGGTAAGGTTGTGGTATCTAAGCCACAGGAAAAGACCTTCCAAATTGACGTTGAGGATTTTGAGAGCAAGATAAACGAAAGCACCAAGGCTGTAATTATGAATTCGCCTAACAACCCAAGCGGAGTTGTTTATAGCGAAAAGACAATCTTGGACGTTTGCGAAATTCTCAAAAGCAAGGAAAAGGAATACCGACATCCAATTTATCTTATTGCCGATGAACCGTACAGAGAGCTCGTTTTTGACGGCACTCCCGTTCCTTATCTTATGAACTATTATGACGATACAATCGTTTGCTATTCATACTCCAAGGCACTTTCCTTGCCAGGAGAGAGAATAGGCTACATCGCGGTAAGCCCTAAAATGCAGGACTCCGTGAATGTGTATTTGGCAGTTTGCGGTGCGGGCCGTTCACTCGGCTACGTATGCGCGCCTAGCCTTTTCCAGCAGGTAATTAAAAAGACAATCGGCGCAAAGGTCGATGTAAACGTTTATAAGGAAAACAGAGATATTCTCTATGGCGCACTTACCGAGTATGGCTATGAGTGCGTTCATCCCGACGGAGCATTTTATCTCTTTGTAAAGGCACTCGAGGACGATGCTTATAAGTTCTTTGAGCGTGCTAAGGAAAAGGAAATCCTTGTTGTCCCCTGTGATGACTTCGGTGTTAGTGGCTATGTAAGAATTGCTTATTGCGTTGACAAGAAGAGAATTGTGAACGCGCTTCCAGCCTTCAAGGAGTTGGCTGAAAGCTATAAAAAATAAAAAACAGGCGACAGAGTGTCTGTAAAAAGATAAAATTTAAACTTTAGGAGAGAAAAAATGGAGTATAAGTACAAAATCCTTATAATTATGATTCTCTATATGAGCGTAGTTATAGGAATCGGCGTTTATTTCTTTAAGCGCGCACAAAAAAGCTCTGAAAACTACTTCCTCGGTGGCCGTACCCTTGGACCTTGGGTAACTGCGATGAGTGCAGAGGCTTCCGATATGAGTGGTTGGCTTCTTATGGGACTTCCGGGTCTCGCTTACTGGTGTGGTCTTTCAAGCGTATTTTGGACCGCTCTCGGTCTTGCTATCGGTACGTACGTAAACTGGCTTATCGTGGCAAAAAGACTTCGTAACTATTCGCAAATTTCAGGAAATTCAATCACAGTACCGGACTTTTTCTCAAATCGCTTTAAGGAAAAGAAAAAGGTTATCCTCGGTATTTCGGCAATCTTTATTTTCGTATTCTTCGCAGTTTACGCATCAAGCTGCTTTGCAACCGTAGGTAAGCTCTTTACCGCATTGTTCGGTGGAAATTACCACGTTTGGCTTCTCGTTGGAGCTGTATTCGTTGTTGCATACACACTTATCGGCGGATTTTTGGCTGAGAGCGTGTCTGACTTTATGCAGGCAATCGTTATGATTGTAGCACTTGTTGTAGTAATCGGTGTTGGCGTTGTTAAGGCAGGTGGCTTTGGCGCAGTTATGGAAAACGCGAAAGCAATCGACGGCTTCTGGTCGCTCTTTAAAACAGCAACTCCTGTCGTTGACGGAAACGGACAGCAAATCCCCGGACTCTTCGGTCAAGCTGGCAAGTTCGGCTTCTGGAGCATAGTTTCCGAGATGGCTTGGGGACTTGGCTACTTTGGTGTACCACAGGTTCTCCTTCGCTTTATGGCTATTCGTAAGCCAAGCGAAATCAAGCGCTCAAGAATTATCGCAACCGTTTGGGTTGTTATCTCACTTGCAGCCGCAGTTCTTATCGGTGTAATGGGAAGAACACTTATCCCTGTGTCCGACGTTCTCGGCTCAAAGTCAGGCGCTGAAAACATTCTTATCGTATTTTCCGAGCAGTTCCTTCCATTCATTATCGCAGGTCTTATTATGGCGGGAATTCTCGCAGCTACAATTTCATCATCAGACTCATATCTTCTTATCGCATCAAGCGCAGTTTCCGCAAACATCTTCAAGGGAATTATCAAGAAGGATAAGGTTGATGATAAGACCGTTATGTGGGTTTCAAGAATTGCAGTTATCGTAATTGCTCTTGCAGGTATGGTAATCGCTTGGGATAAAAACAGCGTAATCTTTACACTCGTATCCTTCGCGTGGGCAGGCTTTGGTGCGACCTTCGGTCCTCTTATGCTATTCTCACTCTTCTGGAAGAGAGTTACTAAGGAGGGCGCTATTGCCGGCATGCTTTCAGGCGGACTCTTCGTATTCCTTTGGGAATTCGTGTTCACCAAGCTCTTGGCTGACAAGGTTGCGTTCTTCGGCATTTACGAGCTTCTCCCTGCATTCATCGTTTCAAGCATCGTTATCGTTGTCGTTTCACTCCTTACAAAAGAGCCAAGCGCAGAAATTATCGACGAGTTTGAAAAAGCAAAGAAGGGCGAAATCGAGGAAATCGAAGCCCCCATCGAGGCGTAACTCTTTCGAGAAAATCGAGCAAATAAAAAACACAGGGTGGCGTTTGCCACCCTGTTTTACTTTAATCCTTATCGAAAATTCGAAGTCCAGCTGTGTCGGAAACGGGAAGTGAGAATGCAACTCCGTGGGCATCGGTTGAAGTGCCTGCCTTTTCCATAATTGCTTTCATTATTTCCTTTTTCTTTTCCTTTGTGGAAACAATGTAAATCATTTCCTTTTCATCAGCTATTGAAAGACCAAAGAATTTATCGGTATATTGTGAGCCTGTGCCCTTTGCGTGTACAACTGTTCCACCGCCTGCGCCTGCCTCTCGTGCAGCGTCCATTACCTGGTCGGTGTAGCCCTTTGCGCAAATTACAACAATAAGCTCGGTTTCACACTCTGCCATATCCTTTACCTCGTTTTCGTTTTCGTCGTCCTGATGACCGTTAGCGAACGCCTCGAGCGTTCTTCTGCCACCTATGCTTGATAGTGGAATTGCAACCGAAATTCCTCTGTTCGGCAGGTCGATTGCCATTTCTCTTGTAAGAGCCTTAATAAGCTCTGCTTTTTTATTTTCGGTTACAATACAATAGTGTACAGTCTTTGTCGTTTCCTCAATACCAAGTAGGTCGAGAGTTTTTTGCCTTGCCGTTCCAAGACAGTGAGTACTGTACATTATCGGAATTTCCTTCGAGGCAAAAAAGCTTGTAAACTCATCACTGTCATGCCTGTTTGTGATGGTTATCAAAAGATACATTTTCTGCATACAATACTCCTTTACTCAAAATCAATAATTTCATCGTCTATGACAGCACCAACGGCAGGAATGATTTGAATTTCACCTGTTTCGTCGTTAATTTCATAGCACGGCTTATCAGCTTGCATATCGATAATTTCCTCGAGAGTGAGGGTCTTAGCCTTGTCGAGCTTGCGAATTCTCGACTTGTAAACGACACCGAGAATTTGAATTGCAATAAGCGGAGTCATCGCAACCATTGCAACCGTTCCGAAGGCATCTGTTGCTAAATTGTTGCCCGACGCTTCGCAAACACCGATAGCAAACGGGAGCAAAAACGCTGTCGTCATAGCGCCCGAGGCAACTCCACCGGAGTCGAATGCAATCGACGAGAAGATATCGTCAACAAAGAACGAAAGAGTAAGTGCGATTATATATCCCGGAATTAAGAAATACATAATCGGAATTCCTGTAAGTGAGCGAAGCATTGCAATTCCAACCGAGATTGCAACGCCAATTTCAAGCGCAAAGGCAAGCGCCTTTTTCGGAATAGCACCCGAGGTTACGTCCTCGACCTGCTTTTGTAAAACCTGCACCGCAGGCTCTGCTACAACGATAAAGAAGCCGATTATCATTCCTATTGGAATTACAATAAACGATATATTACTTGAGCCAAGCCCTGTGCCGATAAGGTATCCGACTGGCATAAAGCCAACGTTTGCACCGGTCAAGAATAAAATGAGTCCTACAAATGTATATCCAAGACCGATTAAAATCTTGAAAAGCTGTTTTTTACCAAGTGGCTTTGTAAACGCTTGGTAAATAAAGAAGAATACAACGATAGGAAGCACCGCCTTCACAACCTCTAAAAGATAGTGAGGAATGCTTGAAAGATAGCTCCAAGCCAGCTCTCGAGAGTTTTCCATTTGAGTTATATCAAACTCAGCTCCGCTTGAGCCCTCGGGGTTGTAGATAAGACCTAATACCAGAACGGAAATTATAGGTCCAACCGAGCAAAGAGATACAAGACCGAATGAGTCGTTTGACTCACGCGAGTCGGAACGAATAGACGATACACCGACACCGAGAGCCATAATAAACGGCACGGTCATAGGTCCTGTTGTAACTCCACCGGAGTCAAATGCAACCGACCAAAAGCTTGGGTTTACAAAAAAAGCAAGCGTAAAAGCGGTAATATAGAAGAACAAAAGCAGATAGCGAAGCTTGATTCCGAAAAGGATACGGAGCATCGCAACCACTAAGAACGCACCAACACCAAGCGATACCGACAAAATCAGCAAAATGCTCGGTTGAATTGAGGGCACGTATGTAGCCAAAACCTGAAGGTCAGGCTCTGACATCGTTATCATAGCACCGACAACGAATGAGAGAAGTATGATGAGCCAAATTTTTCTTGAGCGTGTCATTTGCGCGCCCACATATTCGCCCATAGGCGTCATCGAGGTTTCAGCACCGAGAGTGAATAGGCTTATACCGACAATAAGCAACACCGAGCCGAATATGAACGAGGTGAAATTCGCCATATCGACAGGAGCAACGGTAAAGCATAAAAGCAATACTATTGCTGAAATAGGCAAAACGCTTTTCGCGCTCTCGATTAGCTTTTCCTTTAAAATAGTTTTGTTTTTTAACATTACAGGGTCCTTATTATGAAAAATCACACCACACGGTGCGACTTGTTATTTTTTATCATTATACCAAAATCAAGTGCTCAAATCAATAGAATTTTATACAAATGCAAAAAAATATTTATTGATGATTGTTTTACTTGACATCACGCGCGAAGTTTGATATAATATCTTATTATTATACTATTAACTTATAAATTTGGAGGTAAAATTATGCTTGAAATTTCAGAAAAGACTAATTTGCTTGAGCAAAAATCATATAAATATCAGCTTCAGGATGTTAGCGAGCCTAATCTTTACAGAGACATTTACAGCTATGACGAGGTGCCAAAGACACCGTTTAACCACCGTAGAGTTCCTATCGGTATGCCCGAGAATATTTGGATAACCGATACCACACTTCGCGACGGTCAGCAGTCCGTTGAGCCATATAGCGTTGAGGAGATTGTTGAAATATATAAGCTTCTTTCTCGCCTTGGTGGTCCAAAGGGCATTATCCGTCAAACTGAATTCTTCGTTTACAGCAAGAAGGATAGAGAGGCTATTGAAAAATGTCAGGAGCTCGGTCTTGAATTCCCTGAAATCACCACTTGGATAAGAGCCAACAAGGAGGACTTCAAGCTCGTTCGCGACCTTGGAATTAAGGAAACAGGTATCCTTGTAAGCTCAAGTGATTACCATATTTTCAACAAGCTTAAGAAATCCCGTTCAGAGGCTATGAAGCTTTATCTTTCCGCGGTATATGATGCGTTCGAGGCGGGCGTTCGTCCAAGATGCCACCTTGAGGATATTACAAGAGCCGACTTTTACGGCTTTGTCGTACCGTTTGTAAATGAGCTTCAAAAGATGTCTCAGGATGCAAAAATTCCTGTAAAAATTCGTGCTTGCGACACTATGGGCTACGGTGTTCCGTATCCTGAGGTTGCTCTCCCACGAAGCGTTCCGGGTATCATTTACGGCTTACAGCACTATTCCGATGTACCAAGCGAGATGCTTGAATGGCACGGACATAACGACTTCTACAAGGCAGTATCAAATGCGACAACTGCTTGGCTCTATGGAGCTAGCGCGGTTAACTGCTCACTTCTCGGTATCGGAGAGCGTACAGGTAACGTTCCTCTTGAGGCAATGGTATTTGAATATGCATCTCTTAAGGGAACTCTTGACGGTATGGATTCAACCGTTATAACCGAGATTGCCGATTTCTTCAAAGAAAAGATAGGATACGACATTCCACCTATGACTCCTTTCGTTGGAGCTAACTTCAACGTTACAAGAGCGGGAATTCACGCTGACGGTCTTTTGAAGGACGAGGAAATTTATAACATATTCAACACAAAGAAGCTTCTCAACCGTGCAGCAGGCGTTGCCGTTACAAAGACCTCTGGTCTTGCGGGAATCGCTTATTGGATGAACGAGCATTATCGCTTGAAGGGCGAGAGCGCAGTTGACAAGAGAAGCCCTGTCGTAATGTTCTTGAAGGACTGGGTAGACAGAGAATACGAAAACGGACGCCAAACAGCAGTAACCGACAAGGAGCTTGAGGCGCAAATCGCTGAATTTAACAAATAAGAGGGAATAAAATGGGACTTACAATTGCACAAAAAATCATTAAAAATCACCTCGTGTCTGGCGAAATGAAGGTTGGCGAGGAAATTGCACTTCGCATCGACCAAACCTTGACACAGGACGCAACAGGAACTATGGCTTATCTCGAATTCGAGTCAATCGGTATCGAGAGAGTAAGAACAAAGCTTTCCGTTGCTTACATAGACCATAATACACTTCAGTCAGGCTTCGAAAATGCCGACGACCACAGATACATTCAGTCCGTTGCTAAAAAATACGGAATTCGCTTCTCACGTCCCGGTAACGGTATTTGCCATCAGGTTCATCTTGAGCGCTTTGGCGTTCCGGGTATGACTCTTATCGGAAGTGATAGCCATACACCGACTGCCGGCGGTATCGGTATGCTCGCAATGGGCGCAGGCGGACTTGACGTTGCAGTTGCAATGGGTGGTGGTGAATATTATATCACTATGCCTAAAATGTACAAGGTAAACCTCACAGGCAAGCTTCAGCCTTGGGTTAGCGCAAAGGACGTAAGCCTTGAAATTCTTCGCATTCTCTCCGTTAAGGGCGGTGTTGGAGCTATTATCGAGTGGGGCGGAGAGGGCATTAAGACACTCTCAGTTCCTGAAAGAGCTACCATTACAAATATGGGAACAGAGCTTGGTGCTACAACCTCTATTTTCCCATCTGACGAAATCACAAAATCATTCCTTGAGGCACAGGGCAGAGGCGACGCGTTCGTTGCTCTCGAAAGCGATCCTGATGCCGAATACGATAGAATTATCGACATCAACCTCTCCGAGCTTAAGCCTCTCTTGGCTTGTCCTCATAGCCCTGATAATATCAAGAGCGCAGAGGAGCTCTCACACATCAAGGTTGATCAAGTTTGCATCGGCTCTTGCACTAACTCATCACTTCGTGATATGTTAAGAGTTGCAAAGATGCTCAAGGGCAAGAAGATTGACGATAGCGTAAGCCTTTCGGTATCTCCCGGATCAAAGCAGGTTCTTTCAATGCTTGCTGACTGTGGCGCACTTTCCGATATCCTTGGAGCAGGCGCGCGTGTGCTTGAATGTGCATGCGGTCCTTGTATCGGTATGGGCTTCTCCCCTAACTCCGCAGGTGTATCACTCCGTACCTTCAACCGTAACTTCGAGGGAAGAAGCGGAACAAAGGACGGACAGGTTTATCTCGTATCTCCCGAGGTTGCCGTTGCATCCGCTCTTACAGGCTATATAACCGACCCAAGAACACTTGGCGCATATGAGGAAATCGAAATGCCTGATGCATTCAAGATTGACGATAGCGCAGTTCTTATGCCTGCATCTGCTGAGGAGGCAAAGAGCGTTGAGGTTCTCAGAGGACCTAACATTAAGCCTTTCCCTGAAACAAGAAAGCTTGAAAACAGAATTGAGGCTAACCTCACACTTAAGGTTGGCGATAATATAACAACTGACCACATTATGCCTGCAGGTGCGAAGATTCTTCCGTACCGCTCAAACATTCCTTTCCTTTCGAAGTTCTGCTTTGCTGTATGCGATGAAACCTTTGCACAGCGCGCACTTGAGGCAAAGAATAGCATAATCGTTGGTGGCTCAAACTACGGACAGGGCTCATCAAGAGAGCATGCCGCACTCGTTCCACTTTATCTTGGCGTTAAGGCTGTTGTTGCAAAGAGCTTCGCAAGAATTCACGCAGCAAACCTTATCAACGCAGGTATTTTGCCACTCACCTTTGAAAACCCTGAGGATTACGATAAGCTTGAGCAAAATACAGCTCTTTCTCTTGAAAATCTCTTTGAGGGAATGGAAAACGGCAAGATCGTTATGAAGAGTGGCGACAAGAAAATCCCACTTGTATGTAGCTATACAAAGCGTCAAATTGATATTCTTAAGGCAGGCGGACTCTTGGCTTATACTAAGGGCGAATAATCGACTCCGTCTTGGAATATAATCAAAATATGGCACTATGTGTGCGTAATTTGAAAATTTAAAGGAGAAAATAAATGGCACTTTCAAAGAAAATCCTTGATACCTATGAGCTTTGGAGAACAAATGAGCTTTTCGATGAGCAAACAAGAGGCGAGCTCAATGCCGACCTTAGCGAAAAGGAAATAGAGGATCGCTTTTGGAGAGATCTTGAATTCGGTACAGGCGGACTTCGTGGCGTTATGGCTGCGGGCACTAACCGAATGAACAAGTATATCATAAGAAAGGCTAGCCGTGGACTTGCTAACTATCTTAACGATAAGTACGGCGCGGACGTTTCTCGCGGTGTGGCAATCGGCTACGACTCAAGAAACAATTCCGACAAGTTCGCTCTTGAGGCGGCACTTACCCTGATAGGTGCAGGCATTCCTGCACACCTCTATCCACAGCTTGAGCCTACACCTGTGCTTTCGTTTACTGTTAAAAAGCTTGGATGCGTTGCGGGAATTGTTGTTACCGCAAGCCATAATCCAAAGGAATATAACGGCTACAAGGTTTACGACGAGGAGGGCTGTCAGGTCCTTATCGACGATGCAAATAAAATTATTTCATATGTAAACGCAATTGAGGACATTACCGCAATTCCTGTTGCTAGCGAGAGCGAGGCAAGAGAGAACGGTATGCTCAAGGATATACCAAATAGCGTGCTTGATGCGTTTAACGAGTGTGTTAAATCACAGGCACACGATATTGGCGAAAAGAGCGCAAAAATCGTTTATACAGCTCTTCACGGCACAGGAAATGTGCCTGTACGCAGAGTCCTTGACGAGCTTGGATACGATGTTACTATCGTTCCTGAGCAGGAGATGCCAAACGGCGATTTCCCAACTGTTGTTTCCCCTAACCCTGAAAATGCCGAGGCTCTTGAGCTTGGATGCAAGCTTTGCGAACAAATAGGTGCGGATATCATTCTCGGCACTGACCCTGATTGCGACCGTGTTGGTATCGCGGTTAACACAAAGGACGGAATGAAGCTTCTTACAGGTAATCAGGTTGGCGCACTTTTGGTTGACTATGTTATTAAGATGAACAAGGACCAAATCGACTCAACCTCTACCGTTGTTAAAACCGTTGTTACAAGCGAGCTTGGCTCAACAATTGCAAAGGCTAACGGCTGTAGAGTCGTTGAAACTCTCACTGGCTTTAAATTCATCGGTGAGCAAATGGGCATTTGCGAAAAAACAGGTAACAAGTTCGTTATCGGCTATGAGGAAAGCTACGGCTACCTCGTTGGTATGCACGCAAGAGATAAGGACGCTGTTGTTTCATCTATGCTTATTTGCGAGATGGCTTGCTACTATAAAAATCAAGGAAAGACTCTCGTTGACGTTATGGAGGATATCTATGCCGAGTATGGCTATTACCTCGATAAGCTCGACAACTTTACCTTGAAGGGCATTGACGGTCTTGAAAAAATCGGTGCTATAATGAAGGAAATGAGAGAAAACGGAACAAAGCTCCTTGACGGTGTGGTTACCGTTTACGACTACTCAAAGGGAATTGACGACCTTCCTAAATCCGACGTTCTCAAATTCGTTTTCGAGGATGGCTCTTGGATTGCAATCCGTCCATCGGGCACTGAGCCGAAAATCAAAATCTATTACTCAGTTAGAGGTAATGATAAGGATGAGGCTACAAAGACCCTTGAAAAATACAGAGCAGTAATAGCAAGCGTAATTAACGCATAAATAAAAGCGACTCAAACGAGTCGCTTTTTTATTTGTTAAAGTATTCCTTTAATTTATTAAAGGTTTCGTCACTGATTACGTGCTCGATTTTGCAAGCGTCCTCGCCTGCAATCTCGTCGCTAACGCCAATCGACTTCAAAAAAGAGGTAAGGAGAAGGTGTCTTTCGTAAATTTTTTGAGCCATAGCCTTGCCAAGGTCGGTAAGCTCAATTCCGCTTTCTCTTGTAACGGTAATGTATCCACCGTCGGCAAGAAGCCCCATAGCACGGCTTACGCTTGGCTTTGAAAAGCCCATATATTCACATATGTCAATGGCCCTAACATAGCCCTTTTCTTCCTTCAAGCGAGCAATGCTTTCAAGATACATCTCGCCCGATTCCTGTAAG
>JAZKZO010000040.1:0-34879 GCA_045612665.1 Eubacteriales bacterium | reverse complement strand
ATCAGTACTGGAATTTGTCTGATGCTCCGTATAATTTGTTTATTAACTTTTCAAACAATCAAAATCCGTATGAGTTTATAGTTAGCTCTCTTTATCTCGTCAAGATAATATCAAGAGAGGATGCGCAAAAAATTCAAGTCGATATGAGCTTGCAAGAGGTTGAGGATCTTCTTGGAAGCGAAGGAATGCCAGCGGCTTCGATAAAGGAAGCTTATGAGTGGCATATAGAGGATGGTGGAGCGGTTCGTGTTGTGCTCGGCGAACAAAGGAAGGTTATTTTTACGGAGTTCTACGATGAAGAAGGCAATTTGATCAAAGACTAGCCTAAATTCGATTACAAAACAAAAAGACGCTCAAAGGCAGATTCTCATAATGGAGACAGGGGATGGTCCCTTGTCTACATTGTCTGAATCCTTGAAAGGGGTTGATTTTATAAAAAAACTGCTATCATTGTTGATTGCAACGATTTTATGTTCTACAATGCTTATTTCTTGTAATGATAAGAGCAACTCATATGAGTGTTTGGGAGAATTTGAGCATAAGGTTTATAGCCATTATTCTATTGAAGATTTTCCCGAGTTCAAGGGATGCGGCCATTGTTATGATATCGCAACCACCTACGAGGAATTTGCAAATATAGTGGAAGATACAAAGGATGTATCCGAGGACGATTTTGAGGAATATTTCATATTTGTATCCACGAAATACGATTGGAACACCTACACATATGCATCGCAAGAATACAAGAACTTCCGTGTAGAAAACGGTATCGTTTATTTGAATAGATATGTTACTTATAACAAGTGGGTGGGAGAAGCATCAAGCATAGAAACGCATTGCTTTCTCATACCAAGAAAGCTTCTTGGCAAAAAAGAGCTTAATATAACAGGTTTTGAAGTAACCGAGCATGTAGTTGTTGATAAATAAAAGTCGGCAAGATTCGAAATTTCTTGTCTGCACAAAGATAAACAACCTCGAAAGGAGCTGATTTTATGAAAAAACTACTAACTTTATTACTTGCCTTGGTTTTATGCCTTGGAGTGCTTGTGGCTTGCGACACGCCTGAGGAGTCGAGCAGCTCGTCAAGCGAGGAGCCTCTTGAAATCGCATATTACGATGAAATTAGAGAGTTTTCTTTGAAAGAAGACGCCCCCGAGTTCAAGCTTTGCAAAAGCTACAACGAGCTATTGGCTATGCTCGAAGCCCCGTTGCAAAACTTTGATGAAAACATTTTTGAAGGCAACTATGTTTTGATGATAAAAAATGCTATTTACTCCGGCGCCAGCGGATATTTGGGATTTGCAAATCTCTCTTTAGAAGGAAACGAACTCACAATCGAATGGCATCTACAAGCTGTTGATGGAAGAGATTATACCGCCGAGGAGCATTACATGAATGCATTGATTGTCCTTCCAAAAGCCGATATAAATGGTTTGCCGGAAAAGGTTGTTGTTTCGCCAAAATACAACAAAATAAACAACGACTCGGAAATTGTAAGGTCTTTTCGTTAATTGTAACGATAAAAAACAGCCACATATGTGGCTGTTTTTCTTTATTTTGATTATTTTACGATTACCTTTACGGTATGTGTCTTACCGTCAGCAAATGCAGGAACGATATTACCGTCGATTGATTTGCCGTCAACCTCTATTTCAAGAGTGTAATCCTTTGCGAGCTTTGCAGGATTTGAAACTGAGATTTCATATTCTGCGCCACGGAAGGTACGCTTCATGCTTGCACCGTCGAATGGGAGATGTGGCTCGATTACAAGTCCCTCATATGTAGGTCTTGCGCCAACGAGGTAGTTCTCCATTGTGTTGGTGTACCAAGCAACTGAGCCTGTTATCCAGCTATATTCCATTTGGAATGCGCTATTCTTATGCTCAGGACCAAAGTAGCAGTTCGAGAACATATATGGTAGGCACTTATTCTTGATTTCGGTATTATCGCCAACAATATAGCCTGGGGCAATCTTCTTAAAGAGCTCATATGCAAGATCAGCCTTGCCGTACTTAAGAAGTCCCAAAATCATCCAAATGTTTGTATGTGAATAGATTGTTCCGTTTTCGCAAATGCCCGGCTCCATAGATGAAATACGGCCGATTGTTGCGTCGAATTCCTTATAGGAAGGTGTGAGCAAGAGATATCCAACAGGTGTGAGCATTCTCTCGTCCATAGCCTTGATAATTGTGTTTGCTCTTTCCTCGCTTGCAACACCGGAGATAAGCGACCAGCACTGTGGCTCCATAAACATCTTTGCGTACTTATTCTCTACGCTTCCGAGAGGTGAGCCGTTGTCGGTGTAGCATCTTCTATACCATTCACCGTCCCAAGCATTATCGTTTATAGCCTTCATTATAGCCTCACGACGAGCGAGGTAGTTCTTTTCCTTATCGGTATTGCCCATAAAGCGAGCAAGCTCTGCCATTTCCAAGAGTGCCTGTGCATAAGCGATAGAAAGCCATACGCTCTCGCCCTTACCCTCTTTACCAACGCCTGTAAGTGAGTCGTTCCAGTCGCCAAACTTGATAAGAAGAAGGTCGTGCTGTCCCTTATTTGACTCAAGGAAGTCGAGGGCTCTATCCATATGGCCAAGCACGGTTGCCTCTCCCTCATCTCTGAATGGGTAAACCTCATTTAGGAAGTCGATATCAGCAGTTTCACGAAGATATGCGGTAAGTGTAAATTCAAGCCAAAGCGCGGAGTCGGAATAAGCCTTTGTATCAACAGGGTTCCAGCCACGAACTGCCATACCGCTTGAATATTGATTTTGAATTGCTTCCTTCAAAATTTGCTTTGTTCTCTCGGTCTTAAACGAAACTACGCCAAAGCCGTGTTGAACGATATCACGGTAGCCGTTATAGCCCCAACGGCACCATGTAGCGCCGAAGTGGGTTGCGTGCTTGCCCCAATAGTTGATAAGACGGTCGAAATGCTCATCGGACGAGGTAATGTGGTTCTTGTTATACATTGCCTTATAGTGAGCTTTCATTTCCTCGTAGAACTTATCCTGATTATTAAGATACTTGTCCTCGAGTGCCTTTGACTCGTTTTCCTCGCTTACAACGCCAAGCATAAGTGAGATATCCTCGCACGCGCCTGCGTCAAGCTCTACATTGAATTGAAGTGTGCAAATTGTTGCGTTTGCTGAGCCGATTGAATTCTTGCAAGCGCCCTCGCGTACAACCTCTGGTGCGCCAATTGTTCCGTATTCGCCAACGAACACATTCTGGCATCCGTCGCTACCAACGATTTCCTTATCAGCAGTCATAAACGCTGTAAGATAGTTGTGAGGCTTAATGAATGGGTGCTTTGTCATATAGAAGGTGTTCTTTTCCTTGTCAAAGCGAGTTGCACGGTACATTGTATCACCGTAGCTATCAAAGCCCCACTTGAAACGGAATTGAATTTGGCTATATGTAAATATTGAGTATGATTTCTTCTTTCCTGTTTCGTTCTTGAAGGAGAGCTTCCACATTTCAACCGCGTCGCTTCCAACAGGCACGAAAATGCGCATTTTAGACACAAGGTCGTTCGTTTTGTTTGTAATTTCAGTGTAGCCAAGTCCCTGTACGCACTGATATTCCTGATATGGATGACATACAGGCTCCCAGTTAAGAGTCCAAAATTCTCCGCTTTCGTTATCGCGAATGAAAATCAAGCGATTGTAAAGGTGGTCCTTTCCGAAAACGTCGTAGTCGCAAATTCTACCAACGCCTGTGTAAAGCTGAATGCCCTCTTTGCCATCAATTTGATAGTCAAAGCATCCGATACCTGTTTGGTGAACGTTTGCATAGCAAGAGTCATTGAACAAGAAGTTGTCAAATGGTCTTGGTGTCTTTGGGGATGTGATGATAAATTCATCTCCCGCTTCATTAAAATAACCGTATTTGTATTCCATAATGTGTCCTTTCGTTTTACACATAAAATAATCAAAAACCTAATTTTTCATTCCGAATTCCGCATTCTGAATTCCGCATTTTACTGTTTAGTTACCTTCTCGCCATTTATAAGCTGTTTAAGCGCATTTGCAAGAATATCAATATGCTCAACCGTTGTGTCAAATACTATCTTTGGCGACTCCTTTGGAGTGTCCTCGTCAAAGAATTCGCACATTGCGCTAGCAGAATCGAGCTTATAGTAATCGTAGCCCATTTCCGTACCGTCGTTTAAGACAACTCTTATGCTCAAAATAAGGTTTTCGGGCTTTTTAGCCTCAGCCTTTTGTGCATCAGTCATTGTATTAAAGCGATTTGGATAAGGATACGTTACAAGCATCGCGTAGAAGTTGTTAAATTGGTTTCTATCCTCGGAATAGAATGCGTTAAGGTCGTCCTCGAAAATGTATTTTCCGCTAGCCGAGGTAACCTTAAGAACGTCGTTCTTTTTCGAATCGGTAGGATGAGGTGAATATTCAAGGAAGAAGGTTTCCTCGAAGCCTTTAAGGGACGGAGTGTTAGTCTTAATTGTAATTTGCTTAACTCCGCTCTCTCCCTCCTCCTCATCAGCGTTAATGTACTTGGTAAAGCCTGAATCAACGGAGTTGGTTGCAAGCCACTTAATCGCATTTTCGCTTTCAAGGAATTCGTAGCCGGTGGCAGGAATTCGAATAATGAGCGGAACGTCGTTGTCTTTTTGAGCCTCGGTTAAGAGGTAGTAATAATCCTTACCGTCCTCCGCCCTTGTTATTTGACTCAATACGAATCTATATTCCTTTAGCTCGTAGGTGCGAAGCGACACTACCTTGGTCGGCGCATCTGTTCCAAAGCCGTATTTCTTACAGGTATCGTCGTCGGGATTGATTTCCAAAACCTTATCTCCTGTAAACGACACGAGAAGCTTATTAAGTGCGTTTGAAATATAGTTTGCGCTAGCCGTTACGCCAACTGCGCTTGCCGGGAATTGAATTTCATAATCTACTGTAAGAGAGTCCGGCTTGCTCTCGTCCTTTGTTGCATTTATACCTATAAAAGGAAGTGTTGCGTTTGAATCGCCTATCATAAGTCTCTCAATTGCAAACACGACGTCCGTGTCGCTATAAAGCGCTGCAATAAGAGGGTTAACGAAGTCCGCCTTCGCAATAAAGAGTCCTTCCTCAAGCGAGCTTCCTATCTTATAAATAACGCTTCTACCCTTAACGGATACGAAATACGAGCCGTCGGAGCTAAGTGTCTTGTTTCCTATATAGACAGTCTGCTCCTTCTCCACGTCGTTTTCGTAGTATTTTATCACGTAGCTCGCCTTACAGGTGGCCTCGGTTACGCCATACTGTGCCATTTGCTCAGGGGTGCAATCGCGAAGTGGCTCATTCGACTCGCATTGAGTGTTAAGAGTGTAAACGCGAAGCGCGCTCATCGGCATATCGGCAAGAGGCAGGTTCGGATAGTCCGAAAGCGCCAAAACTCTCTTGCCCGAGGTTTCGCTAATCTTCGTTTTAAACGAAACAGTTCCCTTTTCATTGTTAATGGTCAAGGAAATCAGGTCGTTTATTTGAATTTCCGGATACATCATCAAGGTTTTTCCGTAATACAGAGATTCTCCCTCGCCTACAAAAACAGGCTCATCAGGGTCGTCCCCACCGTTAATTAAGGGTGCAATAACAAAGAAGTAAATAGGGATAAGCGCCACAAGCAGGCACGAAAGCACTATTACAGTTATCTTCTTTTTCTTCATTATCTGTGTTTTCTCCTTACGATGACTACAATTCCACATATAACCGCACACGCAGGAAGAACAGTTGCCAAGGCAATTGTTGTGCCCTGTGCCTGACGGTCGGTAATGTCAAGATTATACTGCATAAAGGTCTTGTAATCGAGGTTTACAGGTGTTTGCACGCTAGAGGTTGACTGAATAAGCGAAAGAAGCATATTCTTGTTAGGTGCAGCGGTCGAAAGCAGAAAATCGTTCGATGCGAACTCTCCGCTAGGACACACAACGAGATATGCAAACGAGCTATCGCCCGAATCCTGTCTAAAGCGCTCAATTGCCGTAACGGACATAAGGAATGACGTTCCCTTTGTGCCATTAAATACAGCGCTCGAGGAGCTTTCAAGTAGCGGATAAGTAAATCTCGTTTCAGCCATACCTGACTGATAACCTGTTGTTTTCATAAATTCGGGATTGATTTTGAGCGCACCTGTGTCGTTAAAACGCGCTTTTGCACTCGCATATCCCTTAACAGCACCGAAATACTGTTGAGTTGCAAACGATGAATCGTGAGTCGAAACGCTTGCCAAAAGTGTGTTTGGCTTATTGTCGAATTTGGTTGAGTCATCGGTTACAGGTGTTGCGCTTGAATTTACGGTTACGCCGTAGTTTTGCTCAAAGCTTGCAAAAAGATTCTTAAGCTCAGCGTTATACGGCGTGAATGCAAATACCGCGCCCTCGTTTCTTAAATACGAGTTAATTTTATAAATTTCGCTATCATCAAAGTCGCTTTGTGGCTCGTTGATGATAACCATTCTTGCGTCCGAAGGAATGTCGCTTGACATAAGGTTAAGTGGCTTTACGGTAAATCCGCTCTCGCAAAATAGCCATATAAGCTCAAATGCATCCGGGCTAAGGAGTCCGTTTTTAAGTGCGGTTTCAGCTGTGAAGTGGTCAACGGTTGCATCACCTGTAAAGGAAAGCTCGCCATGGCCTACTGTAAAGTAAACGGTTGGTATTGTGTCGCTTGACATAGCAAGGATTGCCGACATAAACACAAGCTCACCGTTATAGCCGTAAAGCGCGCCGTTTTGGTCAGCTACATAGAAATAATTTATAGGATACGCACGGAAATCTCCCTTTACGTAGTTTCCGTATGCGTCCTTTCTCAAAACGATAATAGTGTTATCTCCTGCCTTGGAGAGTGTGCCTGTTTCCTGATAGAAGGCATAATCTCTATCAACATCGTGATAAGAAATTGTGATATTATCACACGCGTTTGCGATTTCCTCGGCAGTCGTGTGAATATAACCGATTGAGCCACCAGATGCGCTAACCGAGAATTTATTCGACACTCTATCCTCGTCATACGGGAAGACGATTTCGAGCTGAACCTCGTCGTTTACGCTATCGAGAATTTCCTTTGATTGGTCGGAGAGCGAGAATATTTGCTCATCCGTCATATCAATATACCAGTTATATGTTTGTGCGAGCGTGGTTATTATAGAGTTAAGCACAACCACAAGTGCAATAACGAGCGCGATAAACGCGCCATTAAGTGTTGAATATTTAATCTTACGTGAGTCGGAGAGCGACTTTAAAAATCCTTTTCTCATATCGCACCTCCTCAGTTATACTTGCGCGCCTCAAAGACACGCACAGCCAAAAATAGGAACACGCCCGATATCGAGAAGTAGTAAATTATTGCACCAACATCGAAAACACCATAGGTGAAGGCGGTAAATCTACTATAAATCGATAGCCAGCTGAGAATTGTTCTGATTGCATAGGACTCAATGAATCTGTTGAAAATACCAACGAGAAGAAGTCCAAGCAAAATTGCGATTGTAATTACAACAGAGGCAAACTGATTTTCGGTAAGCGAGGAAACGAAGAGTCCTATTGCGATAAAGCTCATTCCAACGAGGATAAGAGCAATCATATTTCCGACAATAAGAGCAACGTTTGGCGCCATCGCGTTTACGTGAGTTGAGCCCGAGCCGAATTTAACCGCATATGCAAAAAGCGGAATGTAGTTTACGCAGGTGAGTGCGAGCGCAATCAAGAACATTGAAATCGCGCTAAGGAACTTTCCAAGCACCATTTGCGTAGTTGTAATCGGCGCAGTCAAAAGAAGCTGCTCGGTTTTAGTTCTTCTCTCCTCACTGAAGCTTCTCATTGTAAGAATAGGAAGAATAATGAGAAGAACGAAAAGCATAAGAGAAAAGTACGCACCTGTGTCGCCAGATGCCATAAGAAGCGTGCTAGCTCCGAACACTATTCCCGAAAGAGCGAGCGCAACGGCTAGAAAAACGTAGCCTGTTGAGGTTGTGAAATAAGAGCGCATTTCGCGCTTGAAAATCGCTATCATCTCTTATCCCCCTTTTGCACGTTTATAAGCTTAAGGAATATGTCCTCAAGCTCCATTCCGATAGGCTCCATTCCGAGCATCGGCCAGCCCTTGTCGGCAAGCGCACGGAATAGACTCTTTCTTATATCGATATTTTGCGCACTCTCAATATCGTACGAGAAGGCATCTCCTTCTCTTTCACCGTGTACCTCACAGGAAACGATACCGACAAGCGAGCGCACGTGTCTTAGAACCTCCTTTTGAGGTCCTGAAATTTTAACACGGTATCTTGTGTTTTGGTTAACTGCGTTATTGAAGCTTGCAGTCTTTTCGTCAGCGATAATCTTACCGTTATTTATAACCACGATTCTATCGCAAACCGCCTGCACCTCCTGCATTATGTGCGTGGAGAGAATTACGGTATGGTTTTTGCCGAGGTTACGAATAAGGTTTCTTACGTCGATAATTTGCTTAGGGTCAAGACCAACCGTCGGCTCGTCAAAGATAATAATCTTTGGATTTCCGATAAGAGCGCCGGCAATACCGACTCTTTGCTTATATCCCTTTGAAAGATTTCGAATAAGCCTGTCCTTTACGTCGAGGATTTTAACAACAGTGCAAACCTCCTCGATGTGCTTCTTTTTATTAAATTTGCAATCCTTCAAGTCAAACACAAAGGAAAGATATTCCCAAACGGTCATATCTATGTAAAGCGGTGGCTGCTCGGGCAAAAAGCCGATGAGCTTCTTCGCCGCCATTGTGTCCTCGAGAATGTCGTGTCCGTCAATTAAAACAGTGCCCGAGGTAGACGAAAGATAGCCGGTAATCATATTCATAGTGGTGGATTTTCCCGCACCGTTTGGGCCGAGGAAGCCAACAACCTCACCGTCGCCAACGGTAAACGAAATATCGTCAACGGCAAAATGATTGCCGAATCTTTTAACAAGATGCTTGATTTCTACCATTTCTTTTTCCTTTCATTAGTAGTCCTTATATTATTACACACACTATATTATAGCATAGTGTCCTTTCAAAATCAATAACAATATTTTGCATTTTTTCAATTTTCAGCTAATTTTCACACAGGGTGTTGCGTTTTTTGGCAAATTATCGACACAGGTCGGCACTTTTTAGTAAAAATACGGGTGAAAATTCGCCCAAAAAACGTGTTTTTGCGTACATTTTTGCCAAAACGCAAATTACGCACACATACCTCGACATTTTCCGTTTTTGTAAAATTTTGTCGAAGGGCAACGTTATGGTCGTTTTCCCGTATATAATATATAAATTAGCGTAATATATTGACAAGCGCGCGCTTTAGTGCTATAATACTAAAAACCGACACGCGCGGAAAGGCTTTGTCGCGCCCAAAATCCAATCTCGTGCCGAGACGGCAATTTATCGACGGAGCGACTATAAGATGATTAACGGCGACAAAAACCAAGAAAGGAGGTAACCACCGTGAAAAAGATTCAAATTCTTCTCTCAACCTACAACGGTGAGGCTCATTTGCGAGAACAGCTTGACAGTTATCTTGCTCTTAACGGCTTCGAGAGTGTCAAGGTTCTTATTCGTGATGACGGCTCAACCGACGGCACGCTCGATATTCTTCACGAATACGTTGACAAGCACGGCTTTGAGCTTATCGAGGGAGAAAACGTTGGTCTTAACGCAAGCATGCATCAGCTAGTGCAGGCCTGCGACCTTGAATGTGATTACTTCTCCTTTAGCGACCAGGACGACGTATGGCTACCCGACAAGCTGGAAAGAGCGAGCGACGCCCTAGACAAAGAGGACGGCTCGATACCTCTGCTCTACTCGGCTTGCTCGACGATAACGGACGATTCTCTTGCCCCCAAGGGACACACGCTGATTGCAAGGCGTCCACTTTCCTTTTATAATTCAATGATTCAAAACGCGTGCATCGGACACACTCAGGTGTGCAACCGAGAGCTTATTAAGCTTTTGAGAATGCACTTCAGCGACGATATATACGTTCACGATTCGTGGGTGTACACCGTGGCTACCGCGTTTGGAAAGGCGATTTTCGATCCAACCTGCGTTGCGCTCTACCGCCAACACACAAATAACGTTATAGGCTACGAAACGAGCAAGCTTAAGAATTTTATGAAGCGACTCAAACGCCTAAGAACGGGCAAAAGCAGACGATATTCGTATCAGCTGAGGGCATTTTGCTCCCTTTATGCCGATATGGTTCCCGACGAGTATATGAGGGAATGTAAAAAATACTTTGAAAAGCAAAGGAATTTCTTCACTCGTCTTGGCTATATTATGACTACTAAGATGTACAGACAAACGCGCCTTGAGGGTGTGATTTTCCGTTTGATGTACCTCTTTGGTAAATACAATTTAAAAAATAAAAGCGAAAGCAAAAATAAGGAGTTAACTTAAAATGAAGGGTATAGTTTTAGCAGGTGGAAGCGGCACACGTCTTTATCCGCTTACAATGATAACGTCAAAGCAGCTTCTTCCGATTTACGATAAGCCAATGATTTATTATCCTCTCTCAACGCTCATGCTTGCGGGAATCAAGGATATTCTTATTATTTCAACACCACGCGATTTGCCGAACTTCAAGAACCTTCTTGGCGACGGTAGCGACTACGGAATTTCGCTTTCCTATGCTGAGCAACCAAGTCCTGACGGTCTTGCGCAGGCATTTCTTATCGGCGAGGAGTTCATCGGTGATGACTCTTGTGCTATGGTGCTTGGCGATAACATTTTCTACGGAAACGGCTTCTCCAAGATTTTGAAGGATGCAGTTAAGAATGCCGAGGAAAATCACAGAGCGAGCGTGTTTGGCTACTACGTTGACGACCCTGAGAGATTCGGTGTTGTTGAGTTTGACGAAAATAACAAGGTTATCTCCGTTGAGGAAAAGCCAAAGAATCCAAAGTCTAACTACGCAGTAACAGGTCTTTATTTCTACGACAACAAGTGCGTTGAATACGCAAAGCAGGTTAAGCCGTCTGCACGCGGTGAGCTTGAAATTACAACTCTTAACAACATTTTCCTTGAAAAGGGCGCGCTCGACGTTAAGCTTCTCGGCCGTGGCTTTGCTTGGCTTGATACAGGAACAATGGATAGCCTTCTCGAGGCAGGACAGTTCGTTCAAATGCTCGAAAAAAGACAAAGCATCAAGATTTCAGCAATTGAGGAAATTGCTTATATCAACGGCTGGATAACGAAGGAAAAGCTTCTTGAAAGCGCTGAAAGATACGGAAAGTCCACCTATGGCGCACACCTTAAGAAGGTTGCGGAGGGCAAGATTAAATACTGATGAAAATTCTTGTAACAGGTGCTAAGGGTCAGCTTGGCACGGAAATTCGAAAATGCATTGAGCGTGGCTATACCGAGCTTGGTGTGCCATCAATTTTAAAGAGCGGTCTTGATGCCGACTACGTTGATATTGACGTGCTCGATATTGCCGACCTTGGCGCGCTTCGCAACGCGTTTAAGGAGTGTAAATACGATGCCGTTATCAACTGTGCTGCATTCACAAATGTAAACGCCTGTGAGAGCGAGCGCGAAATCGCGTTCAAGGCAAATGCGCTCGGACCTCGCAATCTTGCGATTGTGTGTGAGGAAAACGGAGCGAAGCTCATTCACGTTTCAACCGACTACGTTTTCGCAGGAGATGCGAGCAAGCCTTATACCGAATGGGACGTAACCGATCCACAAAGCGCGTACGGCTCGTCAAAGCTTCTCGGTGAGGAATACGTAAAGCAGTTCTGCTCAAAATATTTTATCGTGCGTACTGCTTGGCTTTACGGCTACTATGGAAAGAACTTCGTAAAGACTATGATGAATATCGCTCGCGACAAGGGCGCGTGCAAGGTGGTTTGCGACCAAAGGGGAAACCCCACGAACGCTTGCGACCTCGCTCATCATCTCTTGAAGCTTCTTGACTGTGAAGAGTACGGAATTTATCACGGCACAGGAAACGGAGAGTGCTCGTGGTTTGAATTCACTCAAAAAATAGTCGAGTATGCAGGCATTGATGCTGTTGTTAATCCCTGCACAACCGAGGAGTTCCCAACACCGACCAAGCGTCCGGCTTACTCCTCTCTTGACAATATGATGTTTAGATGCACGGTAGGCGACGAATTCCGCGATTGGCAGGACGCGCTTGCTTGCTTTATGAAAAATTACAAAGGCGAATAAAAGGAGATTTTAATTATGAAAATTATCGTTACAGGTGGCGCTGGATTTATCGGCGGAAACTTCGTTCACTATATGTTAAAGGCTCATCCGGATTATAGAATAATCTGCGTTGACTGCCTTACCTATGCAGGAAACATGGAAACTCTTGCTCCAGTTATGGACAACCCTAATTTCCGCTTCTGCAAGACTGACATTACCGACCGTGAGGCTATCTATGCAATTTTTGAAGAGGAGCATCCTGATATCGTGGTTAACTTCGCAGCAGAGAGCCACGTTGACCGTTCAATCGAAAACCCAGGCGTTTTCCTTAACACAAATATTATGGGAACACAGGTTATGATGGACGCTTGCCGTAAGTATGGCATTAAGAGATACCATCAGGTTTCAACCGACGAGGTTTACGGAGATCTTCCACTTGACCGTCCTGACCTTTTCTTCACAGAAACTACACCTATTCACACGTCAAGCCCTTATTCTGCATCAAAGGCAAGTGCTGACCTTCTCGTTCAGGCTTACCACAGAACCTTTGGCTTGCCTATCACTATTTCCCGTTGCTCAAACAACTACGGTCCGTACCACTTCCCAGAAAAGCTCATTCCTCTTATGATTGCTAATGCGCTTTACGACAAGCCACTCCCTGTTTACGGCGAGGGCATTAACGTTCGCGACTGGCTCTACGTTGAGGACCACTGCCGTGCTATCGACCTTATTATTCACAAGGGTAGAGTTGGCGAGGTTTACAACATCGGTGGACACAACGAAATGAGAAATATCGACATTGTAAAGATCATTTTGAAGGAGCTTGGAAAGAGCGAGGACCTTATCACATACGTTAAGGACCGTGCAGGACACGATATGCGTTACGCAATCGACCCTACAAAGATTCACAGCGAGCTCGGTTGGCTTCCTGAAACAAAGTTTGCCGACGGTATCAAGAAGACAATTAAGTGGTATCTTGAAAATCGCGAGTGGTGGGAAAACATCATAAGCGGTGAATACAAGGACTACTACTCAAAAATGTACGACAATCGCTAAGCGCGATATGAATGTGGAATGCGGAGTGCGGAGTGCGGAATGAAATTGCTTCGTGAGAGTTGTTCAACACTTACTAAGCGAATGCGGAGTTTGCCTCGGGCGCGTGCCTGTGGAATGCAAAATGAGCATTTTGTGTCTCGCGCAATGACTTTATCTACGCTCCAACGAAAGGATAACCATGGGAAAATTTAAATTTATCGAAACTCCTATCAAGGATTTATACGTAATCGAGCCTACCGTTTTCGGCGACTCAAGAGGATATTTTATGGAGACGTTCAACGACGAGTTTGCTCCGTATATCAAGCATCTCGACGGCTCTGCCGCTACCTTTGTTCAGGATAATGAATCCTGCTCAAGAAAGGGCGTGCTTCGCGGTCTTCATTTTCAAAAGAACAACACACAGGGCAAGCTTGTAAGAGTTATTAACGGTGCAGTTTTCGATGTTGCCGTTGACCTGCGCGCGAATAGCGAAACCTACGGAAAATGGTACGGTGTCGTTTTGAGCGCTGAAAACAAAAAGCAATTCTACGTGCCCGAGGGCTTTGCGCACGGCTTTTACGTAATGAGCGACAGCGCAACCTTCGCATACAAGTGCACTAACCTCTACGACCCGTCAAGCGAGGGCGGTCTTCTTTGGAACGACCCCGAAATCGGCATTGAGTGGCCTATTGACGGCGAGGTTTTGCTCAGTGAAAAGGACAAAAAGAATCTTCCTTTGAAGGACCTTGGATTCTCATTCTAACAATTCCTACCAACAGGAGAAGCATCTTGAAAAAGAAACTTATACTTTTCTCTCTTGCGATTGTATTTCTTGCGCTCGCGCTACTTTTCGGCGTCGTAAGATTTAGCTCCGACAATATCGAAAATCGCAAGAACGATTATAAAAATTTAGTTTTAGAAAATCTGACCGTAGCAGGCGAAACGCGTGTTATAGACGGATACGTTAACAACGTCAAGGTAAACGGTAGTGCCGGCAGTGTTTTTGCCACTACAATTAACGGAGAAATCATTTTTCCGTCGTCAGTTGAGCAAAAGAACGACGATGTTTACTACAATTTTGACACGTATGCCCACGGCATTGTTATAACAAGTGCAAGTGAGGCGCGCGTTGAGGTAAACCCAACCTCGTTTAACGTAAACGTTATGCTAACCTTCTTTATATTCGTGCTCCCTCTCGTTCTCGCGTGGGCTATTTATAACGCCCTCGAGGATAGAATTGCATTTAAGAAGGACGTAACCGCAATAAAGAGATACAAATATCTTCTTTCCGACCTTGTTACAAGAGATATAAAGACAAAATATCGCCGAAGCGCACTCGGCGTCCTTTGGAGTGTCCTAAATCCACTCCTTATGATGCTTGTCTTAACGGCAGTTTTCTCGAAGATTATTCGCGTTGAGGTCGAGGGTGGATTTGCGCTCTTTTATCTCACGGGTTATATAATCTTCAACTTCATTTCCGAGTCCTCTAACTTCTCGCTTACCTCTATGATAAACGCAGGCGGACTCATTAAAAAGGTTTATATTCCGAAATACATTTTCCCTCTTGAAAAGACTATATTCTCGCTTGTGAATATGCTCTTCTCGCTTATCGCGTTCGTTTTGGTGTTCGGTATATTCCTTGCAACTGGCAAGGTTGAAATCCACGCGACGATGCTACTGTTCTTCATTCCGATGATTTACATTTTCATCTTCGCATTCGGTCTTAACCTCATTCTTTCAACTCTCAATGTATTTTTCAGGGACGTAGGACACCTTTGGGGCGTATTCGTTACCGTATGGATGTACGCAACACCTATTATTTATCCAATCAACATAGTTCCTGAGTGGCTACAAAGCGTTATTCGCTTCAATCCTCTCTACCACTACGTAACCTATTTTAGAAACGTAATGATTTACGGCACAGTTCCGTCCCTTACCGACAATCTTATTTGCTTTGGATTCTCGCTTATATTCTTGCTTGTCGGCATCACGGTATTCCGTAAAAATCAAGATAAGTTCGTTTTGCACATTTAGCCGGGTATCTAAGGAGATTTTATGGAAAACACAATTATTTCAGTTAAAAACGTTACCATGAACTTCAATATGCCGAGGGAAAAGGTTGACAACGTAAAGGAATATATAATAAGAAAGCTCAAAAGAAAGATTTCATACGACAAGTTTACAGCTCTTGACAATGTTTCAATTGATATTGAAAAGGGCGAGGTTGTCGGCATTATCGGTCTTAACGGTAGTGGAAAAAGCACGCTTTTGAAGCTTATTTCAGGCATTTTAAAGCCAAGTGAGGGCGAGATTGTTGCAAACGGCACTATCTCTCCGCTTATCGAGCTTGGCGCAGGCTTTGATATGGAGCTTACAACAAGAGAAAACATTTTCTTAAACGGAAGTGTTCTCGGCTTTGAGCGCTCGTTCATTCGTGAAAAGTATGACGAGATTCTCGATTTTGCCGAGCTTCGTGATTTTGAAAACGTGGCTATCAAAAACTTTTCATCAGGTATGGTGGCGCGTCTTGGCTTCTCTATTGCAACTCTTGTAAAGCCCGACATTTTAATAGTTGACGAAATTCTCGCAGTCGGCGACTTCTTGTTCCAACAAAAATGCGAGAAGCGTATTGCTGATATGATGAGCGGTGGTACTACCGTTCTTATCGTTTCGCACTCTATTGAGCAAATAGAGCGTCTTTGCTCACGCATTATGTGGCTTGACAAGGGAAAGGTAAGAATGATTGGCGACACGGCTACGGTATGCGAGCAATACAAAAACATTCAGGCATAAATAGGAGAAATTATGTTCAAGTATAATAGGGAAATCACCTTTGCTAAAAACACCTCTCACGGTGAGATTTTAGCTCTTATCGGTGAGGGTGAAAGAATTCTCGAATTCGGCTGTGCCAAGGGCGAGCTTGCAGGCGAGATAAAGCAAAGCCTAAACGGACACGTTTGGGGTATCGAAATCGATAAGGGTGCGTTTGAGATTGCAAGTGAAAATCTCGAGGGCGGTATCGTTTGCGATATTGAAAATTATAAGTGGGAAAAGGAATTTGAGGGCGCATTCTTTGATACGCTTCTTTTCGCTGACGTTTTGGAGCATCTTCGTGATCCCGCGGGTGCGATAAAGCGCGCGCTTCCTCTTTTAAAGGACGACGGAAAAATCATCTTCTCCGTTCCGAATATCGCTCACTCCGACGTTATCATAAAGCTCCTTAACAACCGCTTTGATTATACTGACATAGGTCTTCTTGACAATACACATATTCACTTCTTCGCAAGAGAAAATCTCCTTCCGTTTTGCGAGGATTCCGAAATCTTCCCAACATATATTACAGGCACGACCACGCCTATCGGCACGACCGAGCAAAGACTTGATAAAAAAGGCGCCTTTGCCTTCGATATGGCAATCTCGGCACAGGAAAACTCCGACGTTTATCAGTTCGTTATCTTGGCTAAAAAGAAGGCGTTTGCTACCGACGAAAAGACCGTATGGGAGCTAAACGAGGAAATTTCTCCTTCCACCGTTTACTTTGACACAGGTGCGGGCTTTAACGCGAATGAGACATCAACATTTACGTGTGCCGTTGGCGAATTCGATATAAAAATAGACTTGCCCGAGAACACCTCTCGAATTCGTATAGATGTTCGTGAGCAGGCGGGCTTCGTTATAAAAAATATGCGCTGCGAGGCAAACGGCAGGGCAATTTTGCCGTGCGAATATCACAACGCATCCTTAACCAACGACATTTATCTTCTCTTTGAAAACGACCCTCAAATAGTATTCGAAATTCCAAGGGATACTCTATCCGTGCAATTCTCGGGAAGCCTTTCAAACGCATTCAAGAGCTCTAAGAGCGTAGCATATGAGCTTTCAAGTGCGCTTGATAGCGCATCAAGAGAAAGAAACGAGGCAGTTTCTCTTTCAAAATATCTTGACAAGAAAAATCAAGAGCTAACCGCAGACCTTGACCACTATAAAACACACTATCTCGTTGCTATTTCTCAACGAGAGGATTTGACACGCCGACTTGCCGATATGACATACAGATATGAGGTTATCTCAAATGCCGGCTGGTGGAAGATTACAAAGCCGTTCCGTGTCCTTTTCGATATTTTGAAATGGCCACTACGCCACGGACCTATACTCAAGGTAAGAAAGTTCTTCAAGGTTTGGCGCGAGCAGAGCTTCAAGACCGCTTGGAAAAAGGCGTTTAGACGCAAGGAAAGCAAAAAGGCTAATGCACCTCTCTTTACTCCAAAGGAGCTCGAGGCTCAAAGAAAGAAAAAATTCGAGCGCGATATCAAATTCAGCGTTATCGTGCCTCTTTATAACACTCCCGAGCAATATCTTTGCGCTATGATCGACTCTGTTTTGGCGCAGACCTACTCAAATTGGGAGCTTTGCCTTGCCGACGGTAGTGATGAAAAGCACGACTACGTTAGCAAAATCGTGGCAAAATACGCAAAAAAGGACTCTCGTATTCTCTATAAGAGGCTCGAAAAGAACCTCGGAATTTCGGGCAACACAAACGCGTGCCTTGATATGTCAAGCGGTGATTATATTTCACTTTTTGACCACGATGATTTGCTCCACGAGAGCGCGCTTTATTGCGTAATGGAAGCGATCGAAAACGACGGTGCAGACTTCATTTACACCGACGAAAACACCTTCCACGACACTCCAAAGGATGCATATCATCCACACTTCAAGCCTGATTTCTCGCCTGATACACTTCGTAGCTATAACTATATTTGCCACCTCACCACATTTTCAAGAGCTCTTCTTAACGAGGTTGGTGGCTTCCGCTCGGAGTTTGACGGCTCACAGGACTACGATATGGTTTTAAGACTCACCGAAAAGGCGAGCAAAATCGTACACATTCCAAAGATTTTGTACTATTGGCGTTGCCATAAGGCATCGGTTGCCTCTGACATTTCAGCTAAGCCCTACACTCTTGTTGCAGCGAAAAAGGCACTTGACGAGCATCTTGTAAGACTCGGTCTTTCAGGCAAGAGCGTTGACACAAGAATCCCGTCCGTTTACAAAATTGAGTACGATATCGTGGGCGAGCCACTTGTTTCAATTATCATTGCAAACAAGGACTATATCGACGACCTTGACAAGTGCATTACCTCTATTGTCGAGAAATCAAGCTACAAAAATTACGAAATTATCGTAGTTGAAAACAACAGCACCGACCCAAGAACCTTTAAATACTACGACGAGGTTACAAGGAAATATTCTCAGGTTAAAGTAGTTTATTGGAAGGGACAGGGCTTCAACTACTCAAAGATAAACAACTTCGGCTTCGAGGCATCAAGGGGCGAGCATATTATTCTTCTTAACAACGACATTGAGATTTTGACTCCGTCGTGGATTGAGGAAATGCTTATGTTCTCTCAAAGAGAGGACGTTGGCGCAGTTGGTGCTATGCTCTATTATCCCGACGACACAATTCAGCACGCAGGCGTTATTATCGGTATCGGTGCTGATCCCGAAACAGCGGTTGCAGGACACTCGCACAAGTATTTCAAGCGCGGAGAGTATGGATACGCATCACGTCTTTGCCTTGCGCAAAACCTCAGTGCAGTTACCGCTGCGTGCGTTATGATAAGAGCCTCTGTTTTCAGAGAGGTTGGCGGTCTTGACGAGAGCTTTGCCGTTGCATTCAACGACGTTGACCTTTGCCTAAAGATAAGAAAATCCGGACACCTCATCGTATGGACACCGTTTGCCGAGGCTTATCACTACGAATCAAAATCGCGTGGACTTGAAACGACTCCCGAAAAGGTTGCGCGCTTCAATAGCGAAATCAATAACTTCCTAGGAAAATGGAAATCCGTGCGCGACGCAGGAGATCCTTACTACAATCCTAACCTAACACTTGAAAGAGAGGACTTCGGAATAAGATGAAAACGTTGCTTTCAAGGAAAATAAATAACACGCACAAAAAGACGCTTATTCTCTACTGTGTTTTCATGGCTTATACAATTATCGTAGAAAATTTGTATTCCTTGCTAGAGCACTCTAAAATAAGCGTATGGCTTGCCGTGCTTGCAATATTTATTGGATGCTCATTTCTGGTTCTTTACGGTGCTATTCAGCATTTGATACCAAAAAAAGGACTGATATATTTCAAGGCAGGCACGGTTGCGTCCGCCGGAATTGCTCTTGCAATTGGAGCAAATAATCTCTATTGCTTACTACACACTCTTTGGATTATCAACGTGGAATCAATTATCAGAATCCTACTGTTTTTGATTGTATTTTCCACAATTAGCTGTTATGTGATTTTTGAAAAGGAGCTCGTTTCGGAGTTTATTCACAAAAACAGATGGTTTATTGCTCTATCGGTTTTTCTCCTTTTCGTTTTATTAAAGCTTAGCTTTACAAACGCAGGATGCTTCCACTATTCGGTTCAGCCAAGCTCTCAAACAAGCTTTACCTTGCCGATTTTTGGAGAGCTTCGCGACATACGAAGCGACGAATGGCTAGTTGATATGCCAAGACGTGCAAGCGCAGAATACAGTGGCTACGGACTTATAAACGACATTGTGAGAGGCTGTGGAAACTATAACATTTCCTCGTCGTATCTTTACCTTAGCTATTCTGCACTCAGCAATCCCTTTAATCTCGGCTTCTTCCTGTTTGGAACAGTTTACGGAACAGCGTTTTATTGGTCGGGACTCTTTATAATGAGCGTGATTATGGCTTACGAGTTTTCACTTGTTATAACAGGCGGAAACCGACGCCTCTCCGTTCTTGGAATGGGAATTCTCGGACTTTCTCAATTCGCGCTTTGGTGGAGCGTAAACATTCATATTCTCTGCCTACAAGCGATTATAGTATGCTCATATCACTTCTTGAAAAAGGAAAAGCTATGGCACAAGGCGCTTCTTGCGCTTGGCGTTGCCCTCTCGGGCGCTTGCTTTATTTGCAATCTATATCCTGCTTGGCAGGTGCCTATGGCATATGTTTTGATTGCAATATTCGCTTGGCTTATCATTGACAATTTCGACAAGATAAAGGTCATGCGTTGGAAGGAATGGACTCTCGTTGGTGTTGCCTTCGTTTTCCTCGCTTCTATTGTTCTCGCATATCTTAACGATACAAAGGCTTATAGCGAGGCGGTAATGCAGACCGTTTATCCCGGAAAAAGATTTGACGTCGGTGGAGACACCTTCTACAAGGGCTCTTGGTACATTCAATCTCTTTTATATCCGTTCAAAAATACAGGAAACAATAGCGAGGCAGGAGTTTTCTTTAACCTATTCCCACTCCCTATGCTCCTTGCCACAATAACGGTTATTAAGCAAATTATTACAAAAATAGTTAAAAAGCAAGGAAAAATCGACGTTCTTACGCTTTTACTGCTTGTCCCAACTGCATTTATCACTCTTTATTGCACAAAGGGCTTCCCCTCTTGGCTTGCTAAGATATCTCTTATGGGATACTCAATTCCGATAAGAGCAATTGACGTCCTTGGTCTTGCGAACGCATACCTGCTCATCAGACTTCTTTCCTACAAGGACGAGGACAAGATTTCAATTCCTGTTTGGGGCGGTGCCTGTGCCGGAATTTTACTTGTTCTTTATAACATAAGAACAACTCAAACTCACTATCCTTCCTTTATGACTTATACATATTTGGCTACAATAAGCATCATTATAGTTGCTCTTGTCGTTGTTCTTTTGTGTAAGACTCCCGAAAGGATTAGAAACGCAGTTATAGCAGTTACTACTGTTTTAATAATTATGTGTGGCGTGCTTGTTCTTCCTGTTTCTCGAGGGCTCGATTCCCTCTTTGAGAAGCCTGCATCTCACACAGTTCAGCAAATTGTAGAGGAAGATCCGGATGCAAAATGGATAGGCTATGACACAATCATATTCCCACAATTCCTTATTGCAAACGGCGCACCTACAATCAACTCTATAAACTATATTCCTAATATGGAGCTTTGGCAAAAGCTCGATCCGACAGGGCAATATAACGAGGTGTATAATAGATACAGCCACGTTTGCTGTATATTCACCTCAGAGCCAACAAGCTTCACTCTCGCACAGCCTGACCTTATGGTTCTTCGTTTAAATTACGAGGATATCAAGCTTACCGAGGTAAAATACGTATTCTCTCCTTATCCAATACAGGAGAGCTCAAACTCACTTGATTTTTCTCTTATCTATAACGAGGAGAATGTGTTTATCTACGAAATAATCTACTACTAATTGGGGGATAACGCTTTGCTTATTAAAAAACACAGAACTCTGTTTGGAATCTTTGTTTCATTTATTTTAATATTTTTAGTGTGCTCAATTGTATCCTTCCGTTCAGACTCCACAAGCACGCAGTCGCTTAATATGTCTGCGGAGAAGCTCATCACAAACGACCACTACGGCTACGAAATAAGAACCGATGAAAACGGCAAAATCTTCTTCAAGTCAGTAGGACACGACTCGTGGCACGCAATCGGATTTCAAGGCGAAAGATTTCAAGCCGACTGGCTGTTTATCACCTTTAACGCGCCTGTAAATCGCGACCTAGACATCGTTTTATACTACTCTAAGGACGGAGAGGCATTCAACTCCCAAGAGGTTTATGCCCACAAGGATATGATATCCTCAAACGGTCTATTGTCCATAGTAAGCATCGAGGGGCTTGATTGCCTATCCTTGCGACTTGACATCAAGTCCTCCGAGGAATTTTCGATAAAAGAGGTATCCTTCTACGACATTCAGTCCCTTTCAGCCCCACAATACAAGCTTAACGTTGCTGTTCTTATCATCTTTATTCTACTTCTTGCGCTTCTTATCGTTTTCGAAAAGAAAATCGGATATTTTGATTGGATTTACAAGCTCGCTTTAGCTGACGTTGATTATTTTAAGGAGCTTTATAGGGACAAGCGCTTCCCGTCGCTAGTGCTTCACGGACTTATGCGATTAACCAACCTTGTCTTCTTGTTCTCCGTATTTTCAATGTTCTGGACAAGCGGTGCAAGCACGCAAAAAATAATTTGGATGTTTACAATCTCCTGCATCACCTTGGGCATAAACATTGCCGAAAAGATTGTTACAGGAAGCTTTGCAACGCCTGAGCGTATGTTCTTGATAGTTGCACTCATAATCGGCGTTATGCTCTCGCTTTGCTTACCGCTTACAACTCTTAACGTTCCCGATGAGGAAATTCACTACGAAAACTGCTTAAAGCTTGAAACCGCGCTATTCGGTGGAAAAATGTCGTTTACCGATATGCGAATGATTTGGCGACATTTAAGCAACGGTGAATTCATAAATGATCCTACGGGATTTGCTCAAAGCATCGCAACAACTGATGCGCTAAGCTTTAGCTACGACAACGGTGGCTTCAATAACCTTTATAATATGATAGGATATCTTCCTGTTGCTATTGTAATGGCCATAGGAGATCTTCTCAAGCTTTCGTACGTTCAAACCTTTATGTTCTCAAAGCTTGTTTGTATCATCGTTTATTCCTTTGTCGTTGCGCTTGGCATTAAAAAGCTTAAAAGTGGTGGATATTTAGTTTCTGCAATTTGTCTTATGCCGTCAATGCTCATTCTCGCATCATCGCTTACGTATGACTCTTGGGTAATGGCGTTTGTAACCTTTGGCGTTTCCTACTTCATATCCGAGCTTCAGCAAAGTGAAAAGAGGCTTACGGTGCTTGACTGTATAGTTATGCTTGGCGCTATGCTTCTTGGCTGTGGACCAAAGGCGGTTTACTTTGTTCTTATGCTTCCTATGCTATTTATGCCTAAGAGCAAATTTAAGGACAAAAAGGCACAAAGATACTATCTTATCGCATGTGCAGCCACAATGCTTGTAATTCTTCTTTCCTTCGCCCTTCCATTCCTCATCGACACAGGGGGCGCAGCGGACTACAGAGGCGGTGCGGGAGTTAATTCCTCCGAACAGCTTAAGTTCATTTTGAAGAATCCGTTTGCTTATCTTAAAATAGTATTTGAATTCATCTCGTATTTCCTTTCATTTGAAAATATGAGCAACAATATCACAAGCCATACGTATCTTGGCACGCCTTACACCTTCTACGCAACCGTTCTTATCTTCATTCTTATGTTTGTGGCATTTACTGACAAAAGTGAAAACGATATGTTCAAAAATCGCCACATTGTAAGAGGAATAGGCGCTCTTGCGTGCGTTGGAGCTACAATGCTTGTTGTAACCGCGCTTTATATTGCATTTACTCCTGTTGCACATCCTACAATCAACGGTGTTCAATATAGATATGTATTCCCGATTATGCCTCTGTTCTTCTATTGCATTTCTCCTGCGAGAGTGCATTCTCACATTGACAGGCGCGTAACTCAAACTATGGTTTACGGCGGATTTGCGCTCATGACCGTGCTAACTCTTATGGATGTTTACATTCCATTACTCGTTGCAACACTTAAATAAATCTTGGAGGTGATTATAATAAAGAACGGTAAAATAGCCTACAACGTCATTTGGAACACGGCAGGCTCGCTATTCTATCTTGTTTGTCAATGGCTACTTAGCGTAATCGTTGTACATTTGTCAACGGATAGCTATGCCGATGCGGGAATTTTATCTCTTGCAATGTCGATTTCCACCTTCTTCTCTGTAATCACCTTATTTAATGTTAGAAATTATCAGGTTTCGGATGCACAGGGGCTCTACTCCCCGTCAGAATACGTTTTTCACCGAATACTGACCTGTGGCGTATCTCTTGTGCTTTGCATGGCTTTCGTTCTTATAAACAGCTACGATTTGATTACGTCGCTTAGCATTATTGCTTATATGCTTGTAAAGCTCGTCGAGGGCTTTGCGGATGTTCTGCACGGTGTAGCGCAAAGGCAGTGGCGACTTGATATTGCAGGAAAATCCTTTATAATTAGAGGAATACTCCTAGTCGGCGCATTTAGTGCCTCGATGGCATTGTTTAAAAATCTTGCCGTAGCTATTCTTTCAATGGCACTTGCAACGCTTGTTCCGTTGATTTTCTACGACCTTCTTGCTGTAAAACGAATCGAGAGCATCAGCCTTAAAGCCAGCCTTAAGGCATCCCTCTCTCTTACCAAGGTTTGCCTTCCTATGGTGGCTTACGGCGCGTGCATCAACGCAATCGTTCCCTTGGCAAGATATTTTCTTGAATTTCATCACGGAGAAGAGGTGCTTGGCTACTACGCCTCGGTCTCTGCTATCTCCGTGCTTGTTCAAGCCTTTGTAACCTTTGTGTTTACTCCTCTTATCGGAGTCTTTGAGGACGCACACTCAAGAGGCGACAAAACGGCTATTGCAAAGCTTCTTTTAAAGCTATTCGGACTACTTGTTGGCATAACAGCTCTTGCCATGCTTGCAGTTCTGCTCCTTGGCGAATTTGCCATGGTGCTTGTTTTTGGAGAGGAAATACGCGAATACGTTTATCTTCTCTATCCGACGATAATCGCAAGCGCTCTTACTGCTCTTGTTTGGCTGCTTGGTATGCTTCTCGTTGTTATGAGAGATACAAAAACATTGCTTATCGGTGCAATTTGCGGTTTTGCGGTAAGTCTTTTAATGGCTGTTTTCACAATTAAAAAGTCTATATATACAGGCACTAACGCCTCGATAATCCTCGGATTTGCGTTAATATCTTTAATCTATATAATAAAATTTCTCGTGTTCTTTTTCAAAAGAAGCGAGCAAAGGAGCGAAACAAATGACGGAAATTAAAAACCACACCTTCGTTTTGTGCGCATACAAGGAAAGTCAATTCCTTGAGGAGTGCGTGCAATCTCTGCTTGCCCAAACTGTTAAAAGCAAGATTTTGATTTCAACCTCTACACCGAATGACCATATCAAGGGAATTGCCGAAAAATACAATCTTCCTTTATATATAAATGAGGGCGAGGCAGGAATCACAGGCGACTGGAACTTTGCAGTATCCTGTGCTGATACAAAATACATAACAATTGCGCATCAGGACGACGTTTACGATCCACCGTATGCCGAAACGCTTCTCTCTAAAATGGAAAATGACAAGCATCCTATCATCGCATTCAGCGAATATTTCGAGATAAGAAACGGAAAGCGCGTATATAAAAACAAGCTTCTCAAAATCAAACGATTAATGAACGTTCCCTTCAGAATGTTTAAGAAAAGTAGATTTGTTAGAAGAAGAGTTCTATCCCTCGGAACGTCTATTTGCTGTCCTGCCGTAACCTTCTCTGACGAGGCATTAAAGGACTTCAAGTTTGACAAGCAATTCAAGTTCACCTGCGACTGGGACGCTTGGGAGCGACTTTCCAAGAAAAAAGGCTCTTTCCTATACACCAAAAAGCCTCTTATGGGCCATAGAATTCACGAGGAGTCGGAAACAACCAACCTAACTCAAAACGGACTTAGGTCATCTGAGGAATATATGATGTTCAAACGATTTTGGATTACACCCTTTGCAAAGCTTATAGCAAGGCTTTATTCAAAGGGCGCAGATAGCAACGACTTATCAAAGGAGAAATAAAATGAAAAGGCTATTAATCATCATCCCCGCTTATAACGAGGGGGAAAACATTGAAAGAGTTGTGGACAACCTTATAAACAATTATCCACAATACGACTATCTCGTTATCAACGACGGCTCGAAGGACAACACTCTTGAGATTTGTCGTAGCAAGGGCTATAATCACCTAAATATGCCTATAAACGTAGGTCTTGCAGACGGTGTTCAGGCAGGTCTTATTTATGCATACGAAAAGGGATATGACTACGCTATTCAATTCGACGGCGACGGTCAGCACGACCCTGCTTACATAGAAAAAATGATAGAGGCTATGGACGATTGCGACGTTTGCATCGGCTCTCGCTTTGTTGAAAAGAAAAAGCCGTTTACAGGCAGAATGCTCGGCTCTAACCTCATTCAGTTTATCATTCGTATCACAACCGGCAAAAAGATAAAGGACCCTACCTCGGGCATGAGAATGTTCAACCGTAAGGTTATCAAGGTTATGGCTACAACAGATGACTACGGTCCTGAGCCCGACACCGTTGCTCACCTTATCAGAAGTGGCGCTAAGGTTAAAGAGGTACAGGTTGAAATGAGCGAGCGTATTGCAGGAGAGAGCTATCTCAACCTCGGACGTTCAATCAAATATATGTTCCATATGTTCTTCTCTATCATATTTGTTCAATGGTTCAGAAAAAAAGCAAAAATCAAGAAGGAGATTAAGAAATGAGCGATACACTAAGAATTGTACTTATAGTAATTTCCGTTTTAGTTTTCATATATACTATAAGAAAGATAAGAAAATCACAGCTTAACATTGACGACTCCGTTTATTGGATCGGCTTTTCCGTAATACTCCTTGTAATGAGTATTTTCCCGATTATACCTACCTTCTTCTCGGAGCTTTTAGGAATTGCATCACCTGTAAACTTTGTTTATCTTCTCGTAATTGCGCTTATAATGCTTAAGCTCTTCAAGCTTGCAATTGAGCTTTCTATTACAAAGCGCCGTCTTAACCACCTAATCCAAAGAATCGCTATTCTTAATCACGACGTAGATGAAAACACCGAAAACCGTCTTAAGAATATCGAAAATCAAGATAAGGAATAATTATGGAATACATTCTTAAAACAAACGGTGTGTCCAAAAGATACAAAAACAGATGGGTGCTACGCGATGTCAACATGGGCATTCGACGTGGCGACATTTACGGCTTTGTTGGCGAGAACGGCTCGGGAAAAACGACTATTATTCGCCTTATAACAGGGCTTATCTTCCCTAACGAGGGCTCGTTTGAGCTTTTCGGAAAATCAAACACGTCCCCCGACATTTTAAGCGCAAGAGCTAAGGTTGGCGCGATTGTTGAATCTCCGTCAATTTACCTTAATATGAGCGCACGCGACAATCTTAAAATGCAATGTGAAATTCTCGGAATTAACGACGAGCAAAAGATAAAGGACGCGCTTTCCGAGGTTGGTCTTTATGACCTTTACAGCGACACAAGAAACGCAGGAAACTTCTCTCTCGGTATGCGTCAGCGCCTTGGAATTGCTATGGCGCTTATTGGAAACGTTGAATTTCTTATTCTTGACGAGCCAATGAACGGTCTTGACCCTGCGGGAATTGTCGAGGTGCGTGAGCTTATTCTCCGCCTCAACCGTGAAAAGGGCATCACCTTCCTTATTTCCTCGCACATTTTGACCGAGCTTGCTCTCGTGGCTACTCGCTACGGAATTATCTCGCACGGAAAAATCATTAAGGAAATCTCCTCCGAGGAGCTTAAAAACGAATGCAGACGCTCCGTTGTAATCGAGGCAGAGGACAAAAAGTCCTTGCTCGTTACCTTGGCAAGGATTGTTCCTATTGACGATATTTTCCCAACGCCAAACGGTGCAAGAATTTACGGAGAAATCAATTTAAACGACACTCTCTCGGCTATTTTGGAAAGTGGAAACACTATTTTGAAGGTCAACTGTATTGAATCGAGCATCGAGGACTATTATCTTAGCGTAACAGGAGGTAGCCACCATGCTTAATTTGTTAAAGATAGACATTAAGCGTCAATTCAGGGATAAGCTTTTCCTTGTTTGCGCCATAATCGGTGGAGCGCTCGCCATCTTCTCACCGCTTCTTTACAAGCTTTTGTTCAGCGGTCTCGATATGGATGAGCTTCTAGATAGCCTCGTCAGCGCAAAGGCTCAATTCTTTACAGCCTTCTCCCCTGCCAACAACTTCGGTCTTATCGCACCTATCCTTGTAACCATTGTTTTGTGCAAGGATTTCTCATACGGAACTATCAGAAACAAGATTATAAGCGGAAAATCAAGAGCATCTATTTTCCTTTCGATGTTCATATCAAGCACTGTCGTTATGAGCGTTCTCATGGTTGCGCACGCGCTTGTCACGCTTTTAGTTTCTCTTATCTTCTTCGATTATCAAGCCGAGCCGTTTAAGGCGTCGGATATCGGATATTTCCTTGTTTCCTTACTGTTTGAGCTTCTTGTTTACGTATTTATAAGCGCGCTTATCTCGTTCTTCGCCGTTGCTATGAAGAATGCGGGCGTTAGCGTTGTTATGTACGTTGCGGTAAACTTCCTTTTCTCAATTATCGGAAGCATTACTATGATTGCGGGAATGGCAGTAGATCCTACCTCAACCGCATACAAGGTACTTGAATTCTTAAACAACGCAAATCTCTTCACCTCAACGATGATAGGCACAGGTACAAGCTACAATCTTACGCAGGTGCTATCCGTTCTAACACCAACACTCCTCGGAAGCGCACTTCTTGTCTTCCTTGGAATTTGGATATTCGGCAAAAAGGACCTAAAATAAACAAAAATCCGACACAGTGTGTCGGATTTTTTATGTAACGTTATTTTTCTGCCTCATCAAGCGTTTTTTCAAGCCTTGAGCCTTCCTTTATATAGTAACGGCTAGTTCCCGCATCGCCCAATTGATGAACCATAAATTCATCGGAGAAGTATATTGGCTTGCTTGTCAAGGCGGTATCGCTTGGATCAGTTCTTGTATCCTCGTCGTTATAGGTGGTTTTCGTCTCAAAAAGATAAACTGCCCCGTTGCTTGCCACTCTCCACTCAAATTCGGTCGTATACGATTCGACGCTGAACGGTGGCGCCTCTATATCGTCATAATCCTTGTATCTGTGCTTATAATAATATCTACATTCTCCTGTACCGTTTTTATGGAAAACAAAGGTTATTTTCATTTCGGACTGACTGCCGGATTGAGCCCCGCTTGCAAGTGAGTCATTCTCGTGCTTGTAGGTGTATTTTGCGCCGAAATCCATATATTCGCCTACGTCCTTTACCTCGGTGCTCTGTCGGCATGAGGAAAGGCACGCGCAAAGCGCCAAAAGAGCTGTGAGCGCTAAAATTAATGATAGTATTTTTTTCATAATCTCTCCTTATTTTATTTCAATTGTCGCATTGCTTTGACAATTTTTGAACTCTCTTACATACTCAACTATAAGACCTTGAGAATATTTATTGTAAATTACGCTGTTTTCAAATTCCTTTGCAACCGTTATCTTGCCAGACTTAACATTGACATTCTCTACCGCACCCTGAAACCAGCCGGCAAGAATTCCTATATATAGATATCCTGTGTTATCGGGGAAATTGTCTATGGTTATTTTTACATTTTCGAATTTGAGATTTTTTACATACTTATCTCCATTACCGTAAATATCCCCGAAAAGTCCGCCCTTAGTCGAGGTAAGGTTCTTTATTGTGTGTCCCTTACCGTCAAAGCAGGGGTAGATAAGAAGCGGATTCCAGTCCTTAATCTCCGACAGGTCAAGGTCGTTTTCGAGAGTTATATTAACGCCCGAATAGGTATCTTGGCGTCTTACGGGCGCAAAGGTCTGCAATGCTTGCAAATCCTCAACCGTTTTTATCTTGTAATTATAATGAGGATAAAGGGTGTATCTTTTTTCTGACTGCCACGAAACCAGCGAGCTTCCCTCACTGTTTGTTATCTGCGTTCCGTCCTCGAGGAAATATCCCAAAAACTCAACACAGTCCCTTGTCTGCTCGGGCACATCGAGCTTGAAGCCCTTTCCCTCGGTAAGCTTGACTCTATAATATATATCCTCGCTTTTTCCGGTCATTATGTAAATCGAGCAGTTTGTATCCTTTTCCTGAGATGACGAGGACTCCTTCTCACTTTGCGAGCTTTCTTGCCCTCCTCTGTCGAAAATATCCATATTGCGAATAATAATACATACAGGAAGAACGGTTGTCAAAAGCATAAACAGGATTGCACCCGCAACGATAAGCGCGATTATTTTTGCCCTTTTGCTTTTCTTTTTATCCTCGACGGGAGCTTCCTTACTCTGCACCTCGGGTAGCGCCTCGTTTTCTTCCCTTGTGTCTTTTGCCTTGGGAGTCAATTCTACCTCAAGTTGTGGCTCGGGCTCGACTTCCTTTTTATCTAATACAAGCTCCTTTTCATCATTTAATAGCTCCTCGAAGGTGGTATCAAATATTTCGGTAAGCTTTTTTATTTTCTCAAGCTCGGGCGTTGTAAGTCCCGATTCCCACTTGTAAATTGCCTGTCTTGAAACGTCAAGCTGATTTGCAAGCTCCTCCTGCGACCAGCCCTTGCGCTTTCTCAAGGTCATTATTTTCTCGGAAAACCTCATTTGCCTCTCCTTTACTGTTGCAACTGATTTTATTGTAGCACAAAAACGGAGTCTTTGCAAGACACACAAGGTTACAATTTGTCAACTGTAGGTTTACATTTTTGTTTTTTGCGGTATAAAGTGTCTTTTTTAGCCTTAAATAGCTCGCTTTCGCTTGACAAAGCTTTTTTGTTAAGATAAAATAAAAATAGAATTATTTTTGAACGGAGAAAACTATGATTACAGCTAAAAATCCTATACTTTCGGGATTTCATCCCGATCCGTCAGTTATAAGAGTTGGCGACGACTTCTATCTTGCCACCTCAACCTTTCAATGGTTCGAGGGCGTTCAGCTTTACCATTCGCGCGATCTTGTGAATTGGGAGGAGCTTCCAAGCCCACTTCGCCGTGTTTCTCAGCTTGATATGCAGGGAAATCCGAACTCGGGTGGAATTTGGGGTCCGTGCCTTTCCTACTGTAACGGAACTTTTTATCTAATTTACACCAACACAAGAAACTTCCACGGAATTTTCAAGGATACACACAACTATCTCGTTACCACAACCGACCTTTACGGCGATTGGAGCGAGCCTGTGTATCTTAATTCAAGCGGATTTGACCCTTCGCTTTTCCACGACGATGACGGAAGAAAGTATCTTATCAATATGCGTTGGGACCACCGAATGGAGAAAAACGACTTTTCGGGAATTCTAATGCAGGAATACTCCGAAAAGGAAAAGAAGCTCGTAGGTGAGCCCAAGCTCATTTTCAGAGGCACAAGCGTCGGTGCAACCGAAGCGCCACACATATACAAGAAAAACGGTTATTATTACCTTATGCTTGCCGAGGGTGGCACAATGTACAATCACGGCGTTCAAATGGCACGCTCACGTAACGTTTGGGGTCCTTACGAGGCTGACCCTATGCCACTTCTTACCGCAAGACACAATCCCGAAAGCCCTATTCAGCGTACAGGACACGCATCGCTCGTTGACACTCCTAAGGGCGATATGTACGTGGCATATCTTATCGGCAGACCTATCGAGGAAAAGAGTCGCTGTATTCTCGGACGCGAAACGGCTATCTCACAGGTTGTGTGGGACGAAAACGGTTGGCTTCGCTTAAAGGATGGCGGAGTGCTTGTCAAGGACTCGTTTGAGGTTGATTTGCCCGAGCACAAATTTGAGCCGTTGCCCGAGCGCGAATATTTCGATTTTGACGTGCTTCCCCCACATTTTAAGACACTTCGCTTGCCACTAGCGAGAATGGGCAGCTTAAGCGAAAGAAAGGGCTATTTGCGCCTTTACGGACACGAGGCGATTACCTCATGTAACAATCAATCTCTCGTTGCTCGCCGTTTACAGCATCACAAGGCTCAGGCGACCATCGAGATGGAATTCGACTCCAAAACCTTCCAACAAATGGCAGGTCTTACCGTTTTCTACGATACGTATAACTTCTTCTATTTGTATCTTTCGCGCGATGAGGAAGCAGGCTACAACGCGCTTCGCATAATCGTTCGTGATAATCTCAAATTCTACAATCCTCTTGACGGTGGATACGTAAGCGTCGGAGATGCGACAAGGGTTTGGCTTCGTGCCGAGCTTGACGGACTAACCCTGCGCTTCTACTACTCCCTTGACGGAGAGGAGTTTATTCAAATCGGTGGCGACCTTGACGCATCGGATTTGAGCGACGAGGCTTACGGTGAAATCGGACACGAGGGACACACAGGCACGTTTATCGGAATGGCGTGTCAGGACCTCACAGGACTTCAAAACCACGCTGATTTTAGATATTTTGAATACATAGCAAAATAAAAAAGACGCCCTAGGGCGTCTTTTTTTATTCGTTTCTCTTTCGACCTTGAAGGCTTATTTTGCGTACCTGTCGTACATTTTTATTATTCTTTTCATAAGAGCCTTATCGGGCTCAAAGCATCTTTTCTTATCAAGATTTTGCTCCATAAAGGTTGCCTTGCTTTGCTTTGTGTTATGCAAGCCGTTGACCCTTAAATACTCGCTATACAGGTTGTTTATATACTCGTTATACTCATATGCGCGCTTCGAATAAAACGGATACGAATGTCCGCCACTATCGAGCAAGACAAATTCGAAGCGAGGGTCGTCCTTAAATTCCTCGTAAAACTTATCGTAGCCACACTCGGTTGGCACAACCGTATCGTCCTTTGCGTGAATTATCATAATTCCCGCCTTAGTGCTTTTAAGACCGTCAGTGGCACTTTTAAGAGTAATCTTATCTCCGAATTTCAGCTTTTCGTATATGTCGATATAAGCACCGATTCCCTCGGAGAGTCCACCGATAAGCTGACCGCTCCTATAAGATATCATATCCTGTCCCTCGTTAAAGCCGGCAACCATAACGGCGCAGGCGATATCCCTTTGAACGTTTAACACGTTTCCTACCGAATAAGCGCCCCAGCTGTGTCCGAAAAGCATTATCGGCAGTCCCTGATATTCGGGGATTTTTCTTACGTGCCTTATCGCGTAGTCGAGGTCGATAACGCCCTGTGGAAAGCCACCTATCGACTTGCCCTCGCTTTTATCGTTGCCCTTTGCATCATACGAGAAAACGCGATATCCGTTTGAGGTGAAAACGTCGATAAACGGCATATATTTGTTATGCCCACCGCCTGTAAAGCCGTGCGCAATTATAACCACACCCTTCGGCTTTTTGGTTGGCTTTGAATATTTATAGCCCGCTATATGCGTGCCGTTTTCCTCGTAAAAATCACTTCGGTCAAGCGAAATTCCATAATCCTCGTGATGGAACTCCATCCAAGGCTCAGTTTCGCTTCTTCTGCCGAAGATTGCCTCGTACACAAGCACGCTCGAAAGAGGCATTGCCGTAGCAGGTATTCCAACGAGGGGGAGCGCGGCACTCATTACAATCGCCTTGCCTATTCCTCTTGCCCTTTTCTTAAATTTATCAAGCATAATTACTCCTTTAAGGCTTATTATCTACTGTTATTTTAACACATCGCGCGCGAAAATTCAAGACGGCTATTGACACGGATTTGCTTTTGAGTTAAAATTTAATAAGAAACTTATTCGAGGTGTTACTATGAAGCTTTCGGCAAAAACTCTTATAAAATTCGCAAGAGGTGGCGCGCATTATACAACCGACAAGGGCGTTTTCAGGGCGTTTCGCTTTAGCGAGGAGCAAATTAAATATATGAAAAGCGACGCGTTCGACCAGGGCTGGACAGGCTGGGCTATGCACACGGGCGCGATAAGGCTTGAATTTAAGACCGATGCGACCAAGATTAGCTTCGATTTTGTTGCATCAAGCTACATTAAGGAAAGCAACACCGTTGACTTTATTGTTGACGGCAAACTCGAGGCGATTTACAGAGTCGACGACGCCTCAAGGGGACATATTGAGCATACAATGGCTAATGGAGAAAAGAGGGTTATTATTTGCCTTCCCTGCATTACCTCGTTCGGTATCAAAAATTTTGATATAAACGGTGGATACAAGAGTGTGCCATTCCCGAAAAAGAAAATTCTCATTCTCGGCGATTCAATAACACAAGGTGGCGGACCTCTTATGTCAAGCGCAACCTATGTTAATATGCTCGCTATGAAAACAGGCTACGAGATTATCGGTCAAGGAATTGCAGGCTATCGCTATGAGCCAAGAGAAAAAATGATGGTGTGCGACGGCTTTAATCCCGACAAGCTTGTGGTGTTTATGGGCACTAACTACTACGAGGCTGACCATATTGAAAAGGGCTACGATTACAAAAAGGCAGTTTATGAGTATTACGATAAGCTAGTGAAGCTTTATCCCACAACTCCGATTTTGTGCGTAACTCCACTTTGGCGCAACAACGGCGTTGATTGGGAGCGCTTTATGTGGTGCATTGACACAATCAAGAGCGCGTGCGCAAGATATGAAAGAATTAAGGTTCTCGACGGTCTTGATATCGTGCCCCACGCAGACGAATTCTTCGCCGATAAAATCCATCCCACAGCCTACGGCTCAACCTTTATCGTGGGTGCGATTGAAAACGCACTTAAACAAATATAGCAAAAAAGGAACGGAAAATCCGTTCCTTTTCTTATTGTTCGTTTTCTTATTTTTCTTCTCTTTGTGTACTTTTATTCCGAGGTTTTGGCCGCGTAATAGATTCTTTGAACGGTTACAGGCTTGCTTGCATCAACCTCAAAGGTTACGTCCTTTTTTGGAATGACAACCATTTCGTAAACAACCTTCTTCATCGGGTCGGGTGCTCCTATCACTTCCCTTTCGGGGGGATGAACGACTCCCTCCTCGGCGCTATATTTTTCGGTAGTGTATTTGAATAGACTTGACGAGGTTATTTGATATCCATCTTCAATCTGCTCAAAATCAGAATAGCCCATAAACGTAGTTCTTGTTACGTTCAAGTTCATTCGAACAACGTAAAATACGTAGGAGTTTTCAAATGCGGCTTCGGAAAGTCTTGAAAATTTGTAGCTTAAAGCCGTTTCGTTTCTAATTGATAGATATTCGTCATAGGTCGTTACAAATTGAATGCTTTCCTTGAC
>JAZKZO010000039.1:0-38304 GCA_045612665.1 Eubacteriales bacterium | reverse complement strand
TATGGAAAAATATGCTTGGAAGGCGAAGATAGTTGACGGGGCTTTGGACGAGTACGTTAGGCGTCATGACGCGATATGGGACGAGATGAAGCAGGTGCTATCGGATGCGGGAATTGTGAATTACACTATTTGGAACGTTGGAAACGAGCTTTTTGGCTATTACGAGTGCGAAAAGGGCATTGAATACGCATCAAAGGTTCAAAGAGAAAGTCCTATCGTTGACAAGTGGAACGAATATATGAAGGACATTCTTATAATGGAGCTTGACCCTACCACGGGCGCGCAACCAAAGCTTACAAAGGTATTCTCTTTTAAATAAAAATTGCCGATGAGTTTTTCTCATCGGCTTTTTATTATGGCAAGCAATGCCCTGCGCTACGGTAAATTTCATACCATTCGGCGCGAGTTAAGGTAATATCTGATGCGTTGCAAATTTCTTTAAGGCGCGCAGGTGTCATAGTGCCTGCAATAAGCTGCATATTGGCAGGATGGCGCAAAATCCAAGCTGTCGCAACTCCCGTTTTGGTAATGCCGTACCTCTCTGCTATCTCCGAGAGCTTTTCATTAAGCTTTGGAAACCTTTCGTTATCAATAAAGCTTCCCTCGAAAAATCCGTATTGGAATGGCGACCACGCCTGAATTGTGATATTTTTTATGCGAGAATATTCAAGCACGCCCGTATCGTGCACAACGGACTCGGCATTTTTCATATTCACATTCATTCCCGAGGTAACCATACCTGCCTCGGTTATTGAAAATTGAAGCTGATTTGCAATTATCGGTTGCTTTACGGCAGTTTTAAGAAGCTCTATTTGCATAGGATTTTGATTTGAAACGCCAAACGCACGCACCTTTCCCGAGGACTCCAAAAGCTCAAACGCCTCTGCGACCTCTTCGGGCTCCATTAGCGTATCGGGACGGTGAAGCAAGAGCGCATCAACGTGATCAACGCCAAGTCGGGACAGGCTTCCCTCAACGGATTTTACAATATGCTCCTTTGAAAAGTCAAACTGTCCGTCGTGAATTGCGCACTTTGTTTGAATGAAAATTTTATCACGCACTCCCGCGTGGCGCTTTAAATACTCACCAAAGAGCTTTTCGGAATTGCCACCGCCGTAAATATCGGCATGGTCAAAATAGTTAATTCCGCCCTCAAGCGCGGTATCCATAATGGCATCAACGCGCTTTTCGTCAAGTGCGCTCATTCTCATACAGCCAAGCGACACGGCTGACGCCTTCATATTTCCTATATCAATAATTTTCATTTTAATTATCCTTCCTTTGATAAATTCATTTATATTATATCATTTTTTCTTTTCAAAAGCAAGGTGTTATATTGCATTTGGCATTCGTGTGTGGTATTATAATAGCATAAGGATTTTGCGAGGTGGCATTATGGACACGGTTAAGTTTGACAAAAAGAACACAAAAATGATAGCGCATAGAGGTCTTTCGGGCATTGAGCTTGAAAACACCTGCTCGGCCTTTGTTGCTGCGGGCAATCGCTCGTATTACGGAATAGAAACCGACATTTACAAAACCGCTGACGGGCATTTTATAGTAGGACACGACGACAATTACAAGCGCATCTCGGGCGAGGAGATTTATCTTGAAAAGGAAACGCTCGCAAGGCTTCAAGAGGTTGTATTTTTCGACAAGGACGGCACAAAGGGACGCGTTGACCTACGCCCTGCTACGCTTGAAAACTATTTGAGCATTGTAAAAAAATACGAAAAGCACGCAATTTTGGAGCTCAAATCCGACTTTACCGACGAGGAGATTGCAAAAATTATCGAGATAATCAAATCATACGATTATCTTGACAATTTAACATTTATTTCCTTCAACTACGAAAATCTCAAAAGAGTTAGAAAAATCCTTCCAAATCAAAGCGCACAATACCTCTTTTGGAAGCTAACTGACGAGGAGATTGCCCGACTTAAAGAGGACAAAATCGATGCCGACGTTTGGTGCATTGAGCTAACCGAGGAGCAAATTAAAAAGGCGCACGAGGCAGGACTTAGTGTCAACTGTTGGACCGTAAACGAAAAGGAAAACGGCGAAAAATTCGCATCCTGGGGCATCGACTATATAACCTCGAATATTCTCGAATAAAAAAAGCACTCAAACGAGTGCTTTTTTCTTATTCTTTACCATATATGCTTCTATATTTTTTAAGCGCATAATAGTGATAGTTTCGCATAAATATTCCAAGCTTTTTTGGAGATAAAATCAAGGCACTTTCTCCAAATCTTTCAAAATAATAAAGAGCTTGGTTTGCCGAGCAATTAAAGGTATAAATATTACCCTCTATTTTTACAGGAGTAGGTCTATACAAATAAATTTTTTGAAATAGCTTTTTCCCCTTTTCCGTCAGTTCAACTCTTATGAGCTCATCATCGGATGGATAAAAGGGGTACTGCGCGCCATTCTCTATTTGCTTTTCAAAAAGTCTTATATTCTTTTCAGGAATCACTGATTTTTCAGGCATTAAAACCACAGATTTTATCGTTGCAAGTCGTATTGTTAAATTGTTCTTATAACTATATGCTAAAACATAGTTAAAAAGCTCATCTCTTGACGATGCGATATTATAAATTGATGCGCCGTTTATGACGTCTCCGTTTTTAAGAATTATGCAAGCCTTAACGCCTCTCGATATTGCCTTGTTTAGCTCGGCATAATTTTCACCATGTATTATTTTTTCTCTTTCGTTTTTCGTCTTTTTGGAATATGCAACAAGCATTCTTCTATAATATGACGATATCGTTTCGTTCTTCAAAATAACACTCTCGATATAAAGAACAGTTTTCTCGGAGGCTTTGGTTGGTTTGAACGAAAGAGTTGTAGTATCTTTTTTTAGAGCCGTATCTCCTGCTCTCTTTGACAAGATACTTATAATTTCCATAAATGCCTTTTCCTTGTACGCCTCTGGGACACCGAAAAGTGCTTTTTCAATTTCATCATGGAGCTTTTCTTCGCCTGCCGAAAACTCATCAAAGAAATTTACGATCAAGGTGTTAATAAAAGCGTTCATATTCGGAGTTTCATCGTTTTTTGTGATTTTGAAATCCTCACAATCCTTTTTAAGCAAAGCAAGCGTTTCCTTTGATAAGCTTATTTTTATTTTTTCGTCCATTTTCATCACCTCTTGAAATTATTGTACACTAAAAGGGGGCATTTTGTCAATATATATTTCTTTTAAATAAAGGATTTTTAGATGTTTTTAGGGGTCAAAATTTTTTTAAAAATTGCCTCTATACACGATGACATAAGTGGTATATAATGTAATCAACAAGGCTGCAGCTTGAATTTAAAAGGACGGTGATTATGTGAAAAATGCAAGATATTGTAACATTTGCAAAAGCACAAATGACGGATATTTTGAAATCGCAATGATTGACAACAAACATAAAACTTACACGCTATGTCTTAATTGTTACGAACCCGAGCTTGATTTTCTTGAGGAAACAATAATTCCGACAATGCTTGACGAATCAACCTTTGACAAAACGCTTTCATCTTTAAAAAAGGATTGTGAAATCGATTTTTCAAAGCAAGCTGAAGAAAGTTTCGAGCGTTTTTACACTAACTCAAAAAGAAATAGAGAAAAAGTTGATGCAATTGAAATCAACGTTGAATATAAAAAATGCAACGTTTTTATCAATTATGATGATCAGATAACCGACGGATATGATGAGTTTGGTATTCCTGTCTACTCAACATATGTGAGTCGTTTCGTCTTTGATGCCTTGCTAAACGCTCTTGATTCAAATGGTTTCAAAAAACAAATTTATAAAGAATAACAAACGGAGGTATCACTATGAATTTCAATTATACATTTCCAAAAAGAAAATTTAATAACGAAAGCGTTATTAATAAAATGAACATATTTTTTAGAAACGGAGATTTCTTTGTCCTAAGCGGAAGCGAGATTGTTGATATAAGCGTTCGCTTCTATGACAATTTGATCTTCTTTAATGACGGTTGGTCTCCCGTAGCCGAAAGTGGATTTATAAAGCTTAAATTAAAGTCCAAGGGTGTAAAATATGAATCTCCATATTTGTACAACAGAAAGGAGTATTCCAAAGGAAGAATTTCTTACATAGAAAACCGTCTTATAAACGAGGGTGGAATAAGCCACGTTCGCTTGTTCAACGAAAATTGTTATAGCGATTTTATTTTCGGTGACATATACGCCACAAAAGAAGATGATTTTGTTGTTTTGCATTTTAGAAGCAATGATATTTACGGTCCGTACGAATCGGAAAGATATACTGTATCAATTGGTGATATAAGAAAAGAAAATATACGAAAAATCGACGTGAGCCTTGAAAATTGTGATTCTTTCTCCGTTTTCAATGATGATATCATCGACATGCATCTCGACTTTGACAAGGAATTATACTGGAATAGCGGAAACTTTGTTAGAAGAATATCAGGTGGCTATATTAAGCTATTCCTTGACAAGGATATTGATTGTAGAGATATAAATATTTATTCCGAAAAGAAAAGACAAAAGCAAGACTCGCTAATAAAAAACAGACTTTGTGGGAAATCAAAGGAACCCATTGATATTTGCCACCTATACATTCACAGTAATTATGCCGGATATGGAATCGAGCTTGAAGAATGTATAGAAGCGCCCTACTTAGGCTATGAAAATGAAAGCTATGATTTTGCTTACAATCCATACGTTAACTTGCGCGACGAGGATGACTACATTTACTGCGATGATGACGATGATGACGAGGATTATTACGATGATGACGAGCCTTTCATTAGCGGATATGCAGAAAAGCAAAAGGACGGTTCTATTTTAATAGTATTTGGAAAAGAAAAATAAAAATAAAAAAGCACCTTTCGGTGCTTTTTTCTTATTTTTGAACGATTACGGACACACCGTCGGGGATTGCGACAATTGAGAGGTCCTGCTTATCTAGGATTTTGCGTGCTATTTCAAGAGCCTCGTCGATTGAATGAGCAGGTGTCATATGCATCTTCTCTATTATATCGTCGGGCATATCGGAGATATAAATTACGCTAGCGTGCATCAAAACTCGAAGCATAACCTGTGTTTGCCATTGGTCGGGCACGGTTTGCGATCTTGAACGGGCAAGGAATATATCCATTGTTTTGTTAATATCAGGCTCGTCGGAGAGCTGATGATAGAAATGGTCGCCACCTATACCGTCGTTTGACTTTGCGAGCATTATGATTACTCCGCCCTTTTTAACGGTCGCCTCGCCTGCGGTCATTCCCTTTACTGCTTGATATACATTTTGGTCAAGCGGATAGCCACCGTTGGTTGTAATAACGACGTCGGCAGGGATTGCCTTAGCTCCACAAAGAGATGCAAGGAAGTCTGTACCAGCCTTGTGTGCCTCTTCAACATCTCCTGCGGTTGCGAAAATAACCTTTTTATCGGCATTCAAAATAACGTTGGCAATAAATGCGAGCTTAGCCTGCTTTGCCGCCCAAAGCATATCCTCGTGCATTGGATTGCCCTCGAGAATTCCTGTTCTGCAATTCTCGTTATCAATAAACTCGGAGCAATGGTTTGCAAGAACGGTTTCTCTTGCGCATACGCCCGGAAGAACGCTCTTGCGTCCACCCGAGAAGCCTGCGAAGAAGTGTGGCTCAATAAAGCCCTCGCTTACAAGCAAATCTGCCTCGTACGCGATTTTGTTTATCTCGCAAGGTCCACCTGACGGGAGAGTGCCGATGTTTACGAGCATATCTCTTTCATCGCAATCGTGAATATAAATATTTTCGTTTTCAACTATGTCAGCACCGAACTTATAAACAAGCTCGTCCTTGGTTGTGCCTCTATGGCACCCTGTGGCAATTAAAATGGTGATTTTCGCATCAGGGCTTGCCTCTCTTATCTCGGCAAGCATTGGTGGAATTATAAGCTTGCTAGGCACGGGACGCGTGTGGTCGCTTGCTATAATTACGATATTTTTCTTGCCCTTAGCAAGCTCACAAAGGCGCTTTGTACCAACGGGATTTGCAAGTGCGTTTTTGACAAGTGATGATTCGTCAAGGGTTGGCTCGTACTTTTCAATTGAGGATTCAAGCACGCCCAAAAGCTCATCGCCCTTGAAATCATATTCTATTTTTTCCTTACCGTAAGGGAATGCTACACGCTTCATATTAGATATTTCCTTTCTATTTAAAAGACCTATAATTGTTGGGATAAGAAGTGCCTGCAATACAATTCCTGGAATTGCATCGACAAAGCCACCGATAATAAATGCCTTGATTGTAAACGATTTTCCACCGACTCCAAGCAAAATTGCCTTTGCAATTCCCCACACGACTCTTCCCAAAATTTGAGAGATACCAAGAGAGGCAAGCAGGTACGGTGTTGTTTTCTTTTTGAACAAATTATAGAAAAAGCCTATTGCAAAGCCGTAGGTCGCAAGCTCAAGAGCCATCCAAATCGCGTTTGGATAAAGAGGTGGCATTGAGAACATAAGCGAGCGCAAAAGTGGCAAAATCAAGCCAACGACCGCTCCGTACGGCGCGCCACACACAACTCCGCAAAGCATAACGACGATATGCATAGGAAGAAGTGAATCGCCAATTTCCTTAATTTGTCCCGTTAAAAACGGTAAAACTATTCCGAGCGCCAAAAAAAGTGCGCTTGTAACTATTTTTCGTAATTTTTTGTTTTGCATAATTCCCTCTAAAATTGTTATTTCTATATTATTTTATCACATATGCACGCGTTTTTCAATGCTATTATTGACACTTTTCCTTTTTCGTGGTAAAATTATTTTTGAGGTGATAAAAATGAAGAATAAAATCGAAAAAGCCAAGAAAAACAGCTCTAAATTTTGGGCTGACTTTAAAAAGTTTATAGCCAAGGGAAACGTTCTTGATTTGGCAGTTGCGGTCGTTATTGCAACGGCATTTAATGCGATTGTAAACGGTCTTGTTGATTACATAATTACTCCGTTTATTACTTATATGACAAGCGGTGTTAGTATTCACGAATGGGAATACGTTCTTCGAGATGAGGTTGTGAATGCCGAGGGAGCTATTGAGGTAACTAAGATTTCAATTCAATACGGACTTTGGATTCAAACAATAGTTGACTTCATTATAATCGCTCTTTCCATTTTCGTTGCCGTGCGTATTATAAGAAATCTTCAACGCAAGCTTCGTGAGGACGAGCTTCGCGAAAAGGAAGAAAAGGAAAAGAAGGCTAAAGAGGAAGCCGATGCTAAGGCAAAGGCTGAGGCAGAGGAAAAGGAGCGCGAAATCGCAAAGAGAGAGGCCGAAAGACAGGAAATGCTCTCCGACATTAACGCCCAAGCCGATATTTTAAAGGAAATTCGCGACATTTTAAAGGAAAGTAAATAAGAAAAAGCAGAGTTTTACTCTGCTTTTGCTTTTTTATTATAAACCTCAAACATAACAACCATAAGCACGGTAAGAGCACCGATATACCAAGGGAAGTATGCGATGTTTATGTGATTTGCGATGAGTCCAAAGACTGACGGCATAAGGCAAGTGCCCGTGTATGCCGATGCCATTTGAACACCGATTAGGGCTTGCGATTTATCAGCACCAAAGCGTGCGGGGGTTGAGTGAATAATACAGGGGTAAATCGGTGCGCTTCCTACACCGAAGACAACGAGTCCGATTAAGGCGCATACATTAAACGGCATGAACAAAAGCACTATTCCAAGGAGCATCATTCCCTCTCCCCAGCGAGTCATTTGAGTGTCGTTTAGCTTGATTGTTATAAATCCGCCAACTGCGCGTCCTATGGTAATTCCAAGCACGTAAAGGCTTCCCCAAAGAGCTGCCGTTTCGGCATCTATGCCTCTATTAAGATTAAGATACGAGCTTGCCCAAAGGGTTACCGTTACCTCAATTGCACAATAGCAAAAGAACGTAACCATTACCGACTTCGCGCCCTTCAACGACACAATTTGACGCAAGGAAAGTGGCTTATCAGTTTTCTTTTCCTCGGCTTGTATATTATCCCTGAGCGGTCTTTTCCATATAGGCAAGGAGATAAACAAAATCGCAGTGATTACAATTTGAATTATAGCAACGATCAGGTAGCCTGTGTCCCATTTTCCACCGTTTGTAAGCACCGAGCCCATAATTGCAGGTCCGATTGCTGCGCCAAGACCCCACATACAGTGTAGCCAGCTCATATGACGGCTTGCAAAATGGAGTGATACATAGTTATTAAGTGCCGCATCTATGCTTCCCGCACCAAGTCCGTACGGAATTGCAATTAAGCAAATTTGCCAAAACTGTGTGCTAAATGAAAATCCAAGAAGCGCAAGAGCCGTAATAGCCGTACTTATCGCCGTTGTTTTGGCAGCACCGAGCTTTCTTGTAACTCTGTCGCTTGCAAGGCTTGATACAACCGTGCCGAGTGCGATTATTGGCGACACTATGCTTGCATAGGATACGGGCACGCCAAAATCCACAAACATTGTAGGCCAAGCCGAGCCGAGCATTGAGTCGGGCAAGCCAAGGCTTACGAATGCTAAATATATAATTGAGAGTAGAAGTGTTAACATTTTATTTTACGCTGAAAAGAAGGTCTCCGTATGCAGGAAGTGGCCAATGCTCCTTTGCTGTGATGCTTTCCATTTCGTCAACTATTGCACGAAGCTCTGCCATTTTAGCAAGAACCTTCTTTGCATAAGCCTTTGCAACCTTTTCTGCGCCATTAAGCTTCTTAACGCTTGCGAGCTCGTCTTCAAGCTCTCTTGTTCTTGCAAATGCCTCGGAGTTGAGATTTGAGAGTCTTTGAGCCACGCTTGCCTCATAATCATCTCTTAAGCCAAGCTCCTTTTTAAGAGCGATTGACTTTGTAAGCTCTCTTGTATATTTAGAAACGGCAGGCAAGATAAGCTGATTTGCCATATCAATTGCGGTAAGTGCCTCGATATTAACGAGCTTAGAGTAAGCCTCAAGCTGAATTTCGCATCTTGCGCGAAGCTCCTTTTCGCTAAATACCTTATTATCAACGAAGAGCTTAATATTCTTTTCGTCAAGGAGATGAGGGATTGCCTCGGGAGTTGTACGGAGATTTGAAAGTCCTCTCTTCTCGGCTTCCTTTGTCCATTTTTCGTCGTATCCGTTACCGTTAAAGAGGATACGCTTATGATTTTTGATAGTATCACGAACGAGGTCGTGGAGTGCCGCGGTGAAGTCCTCAGCATTTGAGAGAACCTCATAGAAGCCTGTCAAAACCTGTGTTACCGCGGTATTGATTACTGTATTAGCATCAGCGATTGAGTCAGCCGAGCCAACCATACGGAATTCGAACTTATTACCTGTAAATGCGAACGGTGAGGTTCTGTTTCTATCGGTTGTATCCTTAGGGAATTTTGGAAGGATGTGAACACCGATACGCATTTGCTCCTTTTCCTTCTTGTCGTACTTTGCGCCATTCTCAATAGCCTCGAGAATGCTCATAAGCTCATCGCCCAAGAAGATAGAAACGATTGCAGGTGGAGCCTCTGCTGCGCCAAGACGGTGGTCGTTACCTGCGCTTGCAACGGAGATACGGAGAAGGTCCTGATACTCGTCAACCGCCTTGATAACTGCACTCAAAAATAGCAAGAACTGTGCGTTCTCGTAAGGAGTTTCACCTGGCTCGAGAAGGTTTACGCCTGTGTTTGTAGAGATAGACCAGTTATTGTGCTTACCGCTACCGTTTACACCTGCAAACGGCTTTTCGTGAAGCAAGCATACAAGTCCGTGCTTCTTCGCAATCTTTTGCATAAGCTCCATTGTGAGCTGGTTATGGTCGGTTGCGAGGTTAGTTGTTGTGAATACTGGAGCGAGCTCGTGCTGAGCAGGTGCTGCCTCGTTATGCTCAGTTTTTGCGAGCACTCCGAGCTTCCAAAGCTCCTTATCAAGCTCCTTCATATATGCGAGGACTCTCGCCTTGATTGAGCCGAAATAGTGGTCGTCAAGCTCCTGTCCCTTTGGTGGCTTAGCACCGAAAAGAGTTCTACCTGTGTAGATTAAGTCAGGGCGCTTTTCCCAAACCTCTTTGTCAACAAGGAAGTATTCCTGCTCTGCGCCAACGGTTGTACGAACCGAGGTAACGCTCTCGTTTCCGAAGAGCTTGAGTATCTTCATTGTAGCCTTACCAAGCACCTCCATTGAGCGAAGGAGCGGAGTTTTCTTATCAAGCGCCTCTCCACCGTATGAGCAAAATGCGGTAGGAATACAAAGTGTTTCGTCCTTAATGAATGCGTATGACGATGGATCCCAAGCGGTATATCCTCTTGCCTCAAAGGTAGCGCGAAGTCCACCTGATGGGAACGAGGAAGCATCCGGCTCACCTTGAACGAGCTCCTTGCCACGGAAATCCATAATAACTCCGTTGCCCTTTGGAGATACGAAGCTATCGTGCTTTTCAGCGGTAACGCCTGTCATAGGCTGGAACCAGTGTGTATAGTGAGTTGCACCCTTCTCAATTGCCCACTCCATCATCGCCTTGGCAACGACGTTAGCAACGGTTAAGTCGAGGTGCTTTCCGTTTTTGATAGTATTTTGGATTGAGTTATAGATATCCTCGGGCAATCTTTTTTTCATTTCCTTGTCATCAAAGACCATTGTTCCGAAAATCTCAGATATTGTACTCATAAAAATCTCCTTAAAAGAGTTATTTTGCGCCCATACGCGTTCTATTTGAAAATTATACTCTAAATTTTAAATATTGTCAACACTCTTTTTGCTTATTTTATGCTTTTGATTAAATTTTATCTTGCAATGGTAAAAAAAGTGTGCTAGAATATCTGCATAGTAATTTATTTTTAGAGAGCTTTTATGGAAAAGAAAAAATATTTTTTCAGTTTAATTCTCATATTCCTCGTCGGTGCGCTTGACTCCTACTGTTATATGCTTCACGACGGAATGTTTGCATCAATGCAAACGGGAAATATGATTAAGGTTGCTATCAAGCTTGCGCACGGCGACCTTTCAAATATATGGAGCTATCTTCTTACGATGCTCACCTTCGCTATCGGTATTATAGTGGCGTATTTCATTGTAAGGAAAAAGCGTGGAGATGTAATCTCGGTTTTGGTTGCGCTTGGCTGCTATCTAATAGGAATTTTAATTCCTCTTGGAAAGCTCAATTTCCTTGCGAATGCAATTATGGCATTCGGTGTCGGTGCACAGCTTCAGGCGATTCGTGAAATAGACGGCTTTGCAGTTGCAACGACGATGTGTACAGGAAACCTTCGCTCTATGTCGGAGTGTATTGGAAAGCTCGTTACAACAAAGGACAAAAAATTCGCGCACGGAATTTTCATATACGGAACTCTTATTATCTCATTCATAATCGGAGTTTTCCTTGGCGCACTTCTTATCAAGGCAGTAATATAAAAAAGCGGAAGCTCGGCTTCCGCTTTTCTTTTATTGTTCTATTGTTTCGGGCTCTTTTTCTTCGATTTTGCCGACACCTGTATCGATAATCGCCTTCTTTTTGAAGATTTTAATGAAGATTTTCGATGCCATAATTTTTGCCCAAAGGAGTTTTACATTATTAGGAAGTGCCTTGACATCCTTTATGAATGTCTTGTGATCCCATATCATGCTTATCAGGAATGCAAGAGCTGTTACAAGAATGTAGCACGGGAAGATAAGCCAGAACCAAGGCCAATATTTTTCCTCACCCGCGTGCGGTCCAATGGGCACTACCTTGAAAAACTTCGGTGTAAAGGTTGCCAAGAACATACCTATCGCATCACCGTCGGGACCCCAAATATAAGAGGTATTCTTCCAGTTTACGTCAAAGAAATTGCCATCTCTTAACGGAATAAATCCAAGCTCTGCCTGGAAGAGCTGATTGAGCATTATAAAGAGCATAACGAGAAGCAAGCCTGTCGGTGCGTTCAATACTCTCTTGTACGAGATTTTATGAAGTCCTAAAAGAACCATAAGAAGCGGAACTGCAAGAAGCATCCAGTGATGGAAATAGAATCTTACAATATCTATCCACTCCTCCATTTGAGGAACATAAACATCCGCCCAGCCGTTAGCAAGCATTGTTTCAATTGATGCGTTCTTCGCCATCGGCTCCTGTGGATAGAAAAGTGCAATCAAGCCACTAATTACGCCTATGTAGAACATATAGTCCTTAACATGCTTATTTTTAGACCAAAAGAGGAACGGGAAAAGTGCGATATTCGCGCCACATATATTAACGAACCAAGAGTCGCGAAGATTTCTTGCCTCGTCAACGGAATAAGGAGGATACAAGCCCTTTGTGAAGTGGGCGATAAGACCTACAACAAGTATTGAAAAAAGAACTGCCTTTTGAATTTTAACATCCTTATTTCTTAATAGGAAGTAAAGACCGACGATTGCCCCTGCCCCCAAAATTAAGAAAAAGAAATACCAAAAATTAAACCAGTCTATATAGAACCATGATTCTTTCATAAAATTTGCCTCGATTTTTGCGCTGAAATTGGATTTTTTGTTTTTTCTCTATGATGAGAGTATATCACATAAAAGAGCAAATTTCAATACTTTACTTAAATTTTACTTAAATTTTACCTAAATTTTAACTTAAGAAATCAAGGAGAAATCATTAAACAAAAGAAAAAAGGCGAGGAAATGCGACACTCCCCCGCCTTTTTTATAGATTTGCTTTATTCTTCGTTGCTTTCTTGAATGTTGTCCAAAAGTCGATTATACTCGGCAAAAACAGCATCGATAATATCGTCATCAAGCACGATTTCGAACTTGTCCTCGCCAGCCTCGTTTCTTGACACCTTGAAAACAAGAGCCTCATCGTCTGCCATTCCATCTAAAAGCTCAACGGGTTGAAGAATTGCGTAAAAATTACCTTTATGAGCAATTCCTGCGATTTCAACAAAATCAATTTCTTCTCCTGTTGCGCCAAGAAGCGTTATGATGTCGTCGTCCCTTTCGAATTCGTCGTTCATTTCGTTGTCTAACATATTTGTTCTCCTTTATCTTAAATCTGCAATTTCCAAAATAAGTCTTTCGGTTTTTTCCCAACCAAGGCAAGGGTCGGTAATTGACTTGCCGTAAACGCCATCCTCGGGCTTTTGGCATCCGTCCTCGATATAGGACTCTATCATAAGTCCCTTAACAAGCTTACAAACATCCTCGTTCAATCTTGTGCTATGAAGAATTTCCTTTGAAATTCTCACCTGCTCTGCCCACTTTTTACCGGAGTTGGCGTGGTTTGTATCAACTACAACGCCCGGATTTACAAGATTTGTCTTTGAGTAAAGCTCCAAAAGGTGCATAAGGTCCTCGTAGTGGTAGTTTGGAAGCGATTGACCGTGCTTGTTTACGTATCCGCGAAGGATTGCGTGTGTTAGTGGGTTTCCGTCGCTCTCAACCTCCCAACCACGGTAGATAAAGGTATGCTTATGCTGACCTGCGGTAATGGAGTTCATCATAACTGAAAGGTCGCCACCTGTCGGGTTCTTCATACCAACGGGAATATCAAGACCGCTCGCGGTAAGACGGTGCTGTTGATTTTCAACGGAGCGCGCGCCTACTGCAACGTATGAAAGCAAATCGGAGAGATATCTGTGATTTTCGGGATATAGCATTTCGTCAGCACACGAGAAGCCTGTTTCCTCCATAGCTCTCATATGAAGCTTACGAATTGCGATAATTCCCTTAAGCATATCGGGATTTTCGTTTGGATTTGGCTGATGAAGCATTCCCTTATAGCCATCTCCTGTTGTTCTTGGCTTGTTTGTATAGATACGTGGAATGATAACGATTTTATCCTTTACCTTTTCCTGTACGTCTCTGAGTCTGGATATGTAGTCGATAACTGCATCCTCTCTATCAGCCGAGCAAGGGCCGATTACGAGTGCGAGCTTATCGCTTTTGCCTGTGAAAATATCTTGTATTTCCTTGTCATTTTTTGCTTTGATTTGAGAAAGCTCGTCCGATATAGGATACATTTCCTTAATTTCCTTCGGAGTGGGTAGCTTTCTTTTGAAATTCATATTCATAATAAATTTTCCTTCCTGGACCTAAAATTTTTATTTTTTATCAAAATATTTTCTGCGCTCGGTAGAAATACGCATCATCTCGCGCATTTTCTCCGTATCTTCATTTTCCAAGGCGTCGCGCAGCTCCTTGAATTTAGACATAAACAAATCCATTTGAGAGATAAGCTCGCCCTTGTTAAGTAGGAAAAGCTCACTCCACATAGCATCGTTTATCTTTGCAATTCTCGTAAGGTCGCGAAATGAGTCTCCCGTATAGTCAACGAGTCGCTCGCTTTCCTTACAATCCATAAGTGAAACGGCAATACAGTGCGTTAGCTGAGATAGAAAGCCTATCATCTCGTCGTGCTTTTCGGGGCTTAGCTCACTAACTGTTTTAAAGCCGAGCAAGCGACCGATTTGCTTTGTCGTTTCGATTGCACCTCTTGTGTTCTTTTCGGTTGGTGTAACTATGTAGTTTGCTTTATTAAAGATGGATTTATCGGCATTTTCAACGCCGTATACCTCTTTACCCGCCATAGGATGCGCTCCGACAAACTCAACGTCATCACGAAGCATTTCCTGTATTTTATACACAATCGGACCCTTTACACCGGTTACGTCGGTCAAAAGAGCGCCCGTTTTAAAATAGGATTGATACTTTTCTATCCATTCGATAAAAACCTTTGGATATAGAGCGAATACAACAACGTCGAATTTCGAAACGTATTCCCTTGTAACCTCGGTTGTGCCGTGAGAAATAAGTCCCTTTTCGATGGCGTAATCAATTGATGATTGACTTCTTGTAATCGCGCCAACCTCATAGCCCATATCGGTCAAAGCCTGTGCATAGCTTCCACCGATAAGTCCAAGACCTACTATTAAAAACTTCACGTCGTTTATTATTTTCATTTTATTTCCTCACATCTAACACCGTGAGTGCTTAATACCTCGAAGAAATCGGGGTAGCTCTTTGCAACTGCCTCAAAGCCATCAATTTCAGCGCCAACGAGTGTTGCAAGCACGCTCAGTGCCATTGCTATTCTGTGGTCATTGTGAGAGCTTAACGGCACGCTTGGCGCTTTTAGCTCTCCCTTATTTATTTTTACTGCATTTTCATACACATCAAGCTGAATTCCAAGCTTTGCAAGCTCGGTAGCCATTGCGCACGCACGGTCGCTCTCCTTTATTTTGAGTCGCCTTGTGCCTGTGATATAACCACCACTTGCGCTTGCACAAAGTGCAAACAGGATGGGAGCTAGGTCGGGGCAAGAGGAAATATCCGCCTCTAAATATCCGTCCTTAATTTTTGCAAAAAGCTCAAGATATACCTTGTCGCCCTGCTTTGATGCGTAATTTAAGCCATTTACAGACACAGGTGCGCCCAAAAGAGCGAACGCATCAAGAAATGCGGAGTTTGAAAAATCTCCCTCTACTACCGTGTCTTGGCACTTATATTTTTGATTTCCCTTGATATAAAACTCATTGCTTGCTTTCTCAACAATTTCAATGCCAAAGCGAGAAAGGCAATCAAGAGTTATGTCTATGTACGGTCTGCTTTCAAGCTCAGTTGTAACCTTTATAATGCTATCACCGTCAAGTAACGGCAGGGCAAAGAAAAGTCCCGAGATAAATTGACTGCTAACGTCTCCCCTTACCTCGTACGTGCCAGGGCGAAGCTTGCCGTCAAATCGCACGTAGTCCTTTCCGTATTCTATGGAAATTCCACACGCCTTACAAATATCCTCATAGATGCTTATTCCACGGGAAATCAACCGTTCTGTTCCTTTAAATACGCACACTCCCCCTCGCGAAAGTGCAATAGGGATAAAAAATCTAAGTGTGCTTCCACTCTCTCGGCAGTCGAACTCACAGCCGACAGGTGCGCCATTGTTTGAAAAAATAACCTTGTCGCCCTGCAGGGCGAAGGCTACTCCAAGCGCCTTTACGCTATCAAGAGTTGCCAAAATATCCTCGCTCAACGCCACGTTTGAAACGGTGCATTCCTTGCCCGACAGTGCCGAGCAAATGAGAAGCCTGTGAGCGTAGCTTTTCGAGGGTGGCGCATCAAAAACGCCACTTGGCAAGCCCTTTTCTATTTTAATTTTCATTTTTTATAACCTTCGATTAAAAAATCAATAGCCTCGGTATAGCCGGCAAAGCCCTTACCGCAAATTGTCTTTTTAACGGCCTGTCTTATATAGCTTACCTGTCTATATTCCTCTCTTGCGCTAACATCAGAGATATGAACCTCGACAGTTGGGATTGAAACCGCCTTTAGCGCATCAAGGAGTGCTATGCTTGTATGTGTGTATGCGGCAGGATTGAAAACTATTCCGTCAATGCCGTCATAATATGCCTTTTGAATTGCGTCAACCAAATCGCCCTCGTGATTTGACTGATAAAACTCGACCTTAACACCGCGATTAAGGGCGTGGTCGGTTACTAGCTGAACAAGGTCCTTATAGGTGTTACCACCGTATATTTCAGGCTCTCTTATGCCAAGAAAATTTATATTTGGTCCGTTAAGAACAAGAATTTTCATCCAAAAAATTCTCCTTTTATAATTTCTCCAACCTGTACCACTGTTCCGTTTGCGGGAATTATCTCGTCGGCACAGGATATATACCTAGAATATCTTTCCTCGTATCTTTTTCTTAATGCCTCGTAATCAGATGCCGTAGGACGGTCGCACGTCGGAGTGAGCATTTCAAGAGAACGGTTAATAAAGTAAACTCGTCCGTTTTGCTTCATATATCTTACGTTCTCATCTCTAAGGATTGCACCGCCTCCTGTGGCGATAATTATGCCATTTTTGGAGCAGGCATCCTTTATTACCTCGCTCTCAATCTCACGAAATTTTTCCTCTCCGTAGAGCTTAAAGAATTCGGAAATTTCCATTCCTATTTTCTTTACAATCTCGTCATCGGTGTCGATAAGCTCTCTGCCCGTTTGACAGGCAAGATAGTGTCCTATTGTAGTTTTGCCACAGGATGGCATTCCGACAAGAACAATATTTTCCTTTGAAAGTAAAATTTCCTTATATATCTTTTCGCAAATTTTCGCATCAAGCTTAGTGCCACTGAAAATCTCCGAGGCGTAAATTGCTTGAGATACTAGCATATAAAGACCGCCCTCAGCCTTGATGCCCTTCTTTCTCGCATCAAGAACAAGGTTTGAGCGAATAGGATTATAAACGGCATCAACAAGCCCCTTAAGGCAAGGAAAATCGCCTATATTTATTATTCTTCCCTCGTTTTTAGGATACATTCCAACAGGAGTTGTGTTAATTATAAACTCGGCATCGGAATGTTTTGGCAAAAGACCTTCATAGGTTGCGTCCGCCTTGCTCAAATCTCTGCTTACTCTTACAATCTCGCTAGCACCGAGGTCGCTTAAAACGGCATATGCGGTCTTGGCAGTTCCACCCGAGCCCAAAATCAACGCTTTTTTGCCCTTTATATCTATCTTTGTTTTAATGACAAGAGCCTTTAAGCCCTCATAGTCGGTATTATAGCCAAGCAATTTGCCGTTTTCGTTTTTAATTGTATTTACAGCACCGATTTTTTTAGCGCTATCCGATACAAACGACAAATACGGAATTACCTTTTCCTTATATGGAATTGTAACGTTTATAGCCTCGAAGGTAGGATTTGACATAAAAGCATCAAGTGCCTCGGGAGCTATTTCGCATATTTCGTATTTGTAGCTTGCTATTTTTTCGTGAATTTCACGCGAGAAGCTATGTCCTAAATGCTCCCCGATTAGTCCGTATTTCATTTTACGCCTTTCAAGAACACGTCCGTTCCGTATCTTTGAGCTAGCATATCAGCGATGGCAAGTGCGCAAATGCTATCAACCACAACACACGCGCGTCTTACGATTGCGGGGTCGTGTCTGCCCTTGATTTGAAGCTCTATATTTTCGCCATTTATAAAGTCAATGCTTTGTTGGTCCTTGGCAATTGACGGTGTTGGCTTTATTGCAAGATTAAATACGATAGGCATTCCGTTTGTAATTCCACCGTTTATGCCACCGTTATTGTTTGTTTTCGTTGTGATTTTTCCGTTGTTTATCTCAAATGAATCGTTTGCCTGACTTCCTCTCATCTTGGCAAGCTCGAAGCCTGCACCGAATTCGATGCCCTTAACTGCTCCGATTGAGAATAGCGCGTGGCTAAGCACACTCTCAATGCTATCAAACCAAGGCTCTCCAACGCCTGCGGGAATTCCGCAAATAGCGGTTTGTAAAATTCCGCCAACGCTATCTCCGTCCGCTCTTGCGCTCTCAATTTGGGCTATCATCGCCTCGCCCTTGCTCTTGTCAAGAACAGGGAAGCTTGCTAATGAAAGCGCGTTAATTTCGTCCTCAAAGGCATCAAATGCGTTATCTCTTACGCCTGCACATTCAAGAATATGCGTGCCGATTTTTACATCAAGCTTTTCAAGAGCCTTCATTGCAATTGCGCCTGCGGCTACAATTGAAGCAGTAATTCTTCCCGAAAAATGTCCACCGCCACGATAATCCTCGAAGCCGTGATATTTACAGTATGCGCTATAATCTGCGTGTGAGGGTCTAGCCTTACCGTATTGATAATCCCCACTTTTAGTGTTCTCGTTAGGAATTACTATTGCAATAGGCGTTCCTGTGGTTTTGCCCTCAAAAACACCGCTCAAAATGCTAAATTTATCATTTTCAACGCGGGGAGTGTCTGTTTTTCCACTCGGACGGCGCTTTGAAAGCTGAGCTGTGATAAGGTCAAGGTCAACCTCAATTCCTGGGCAAAGCCCGTCAATAACTGCGCCTATGGCTTCTCCGTGGCTTTCTCCGAATATTGTCAGAGCTATGCTTTGACCGAATGTATTTTTCATATCAAAATATCTCCGTTATGTATTTTTTCATATCCGACACCTTGATTTTTCTCATATCAAATGTGCCGACCTTCTCGCAATATACTACCGTAACGTCGTCGCCCGATGCTTTTTTATCGTGAGCTATAAGCTCCAAAAGCTCGTCGGCATCTGCCTTAAAGACTGTTGGTAGGTTATATTTTTCAAGCACGGGGGTAAGTCGCGCTCTTACGTCCTCGCTACACATAGGAAGCATACCGAGTCCGACGCACTCACCGTGAAGGAGTGCACCGTTCGAATGGCTTTCTATTGCGTGTCCTATCGTGTGTCCAAAGTTGAGCACACGGCGCAAGCTACTTTCCTTTGCGTCCTTTTCAACCACATCTCGCTTGATTTTGAGAGATTTTTCAATTATTTTGTCAATATCGTTATCTAAATTTTCGCTCTTTTCAATAAGCTCAAAAAGTGCGCTATCGAAATTGAGTGCCATTTTTATAGCCTCGGCAAGCCCTGCGCTAAGCTGTCTTTTGTCAAGGGCTATGAGTGTATTTGAGTCAATTATCACCTTTTTTGGCTGATAAAACGCACCGACAATGTTCTTAACTCCCAAGAAATCTATTGCCGTCTTTCCACCGATTGAGGAATCCACCTGTGAAAGGAGTGTTGTTGGAATATTATAAAAGTCAATGCCCCTCATATAGCTTGATGCAACAAAGCCTGCAAGGTCTCCGACAACTCCGCCACCGACTGCGACAACGAGGTCGGTACGTGTAAACGAAGCCTCAACCATTTTCTTAAGAAGCGCCACGTAGCTATCAAAGCACTTGCTCGCCTCTCCCTGATTAACCGTTACAACGTATGGCTCTTTGCATTTATCGGCTACACGCCTCGCGTATTCTTCGGGCACACCGCTATCGGTTACGATAAGCACCTTACGGTCAAGCTCCAAAAGCTCGTCCACGCGATTAAGTGCACCGCGCTCGAGAACGATATCGTAGCTCTGCTCCGCCAAATTTACCGAAATTACCATTTTATACCTCTTATTTTACATCCTTTGTTTGATACGTGCCTGCCAAGCGCAAGCGGTCGGTTGTAGCACTGAGCGCCCTTAGCATTTCCTTGCCGTCCTGTGTATCAATGCTTCCGTCAGCCTCAATATAGAAATAATAGCTCCAAAGAAGCTCCTTCATAGGACGGGAGCGAAGATTTCTCATATTAAATCCGTGCGCACCGATGATATCAAGTGTTTTTGCAAGTGCGCCTGCCTCGTTTTTAACCGTAAAGGTAAGAATGAAATGGTTATTCATCTTTCCTGTTGACTTTAGGTTATTTTGTGCGCGTGAAAATACGGCAAATCGAGTTGTGTTATTTCTACTTGTGTTTATTGCATTTTCGATTATTTTAAGTCCGAATATTTTTGCGGTTTCATAAGATGCAATCGCTCCGATGCTTGTGTCGGCGCGCTCCTTAACGTACTGTGCAGATACAGCCGTATTAGAAAACGCCTCACTCTCATACCCGTGCTTTGAGATAAACTCAGCGCACTGTGAGAGAGCCTGTGGATGGCTTACAACCTTTTTAATAGTATCAAGAGTTGCGCCCTCTACGCCCATAAGATTATGAACGATTTCAAGGTCAATAACCTGATTTACGTAAAGTGTACCTGAAAAGATAAGGTCCATAACTGTTCCAACGTCGCCCGCGTAGCTATTTTCGATAGGAAGCACGCACGCGTCGCATTCACCGTTTTCAACTGCGGAATATGCGCTTTCAAAATTGGGATACGATACAGGATTTCCCTCAGGGAAAAGCTTTTTAACTGCAATATACGCATATGCACCGGGCACACCGCTGTAAGCAACTCTTATCCCCTCGTTAAGTCTTGATTGGTACGAGCGAGAAATTGCCATTGTTTGCTTTAAAAACTGAACGTAATATTCGCGCACGCTCGCATCCTCGATAAACGAGGCATTTTTCGCTATTATTTCATTTTCTCTTACACTATCAAGGATAGGAAGCGCGTGCTCCTTCTTGTATGAAGCAACAGTCTTTGATGCCTGCATTCTCTTTTCAAAGAGTCTTGCCATTTCTGCATCAATTTCATTTATTTGTTTTCTTGCGCATTCAAGCTCATTCATTTTATTCACCAAGCTTTCGTATGAATTTTGTTCAAAAATAAACATTTCTCCATTATATTATAAATTATAAACCCACAAAAAAACATTGTCAAGTAAATACAAAAAATTTGACTGTATTTTTCATAGCTTTCGTGAATAATTTTCGAATATATACAAAAAGACCTACGGAAAATCCGTAGGTCTTTTATTAATTATGGATTTGTGGTGTCAGGAACTGGATCTTCGCCATAGAAGTAAACAGTTGCGTCGCCATCAAGTGATGTTGACTGAACCTTGAGCTCGGTGATATCGCCAAACTCGCAAAGGTCGATAAATCCGTTACCTGTATAGTTGATTGCCTGACCGTTTACGGTGATAACAAATGTTGCATCCTCGTCGTCAGTTACAATTCTGATAACTGAAATCTTTGTAGCGTCAACGTGATCTGCATCAACCTGTACCTTTTCTTGAGCACCGGTGAGCTTCATAGCATCAACATTTGACTTGCTTACTGTGATTGTTACGTTGAGGCTTGTATCATCGTCAAATTCGGTTTCTTCGTCATCCCACTCGGTTTCGCCATCGTTATACTTAGTCTCAACGTATGTGGTATCGTAGAAGGACTTCTGACAGTATGTACATGTGATTACGCCTGTTGGCTCACCGTCAGCGAACTGGTGATCAGCATATGTTGTTCCAACGATTCTTTCCTCGCTATGTGTACAAAGTGTTCCATTCTCATCTGTGTTTGTACAAGCGTGAACGTTGTACGAATGCTTAATACATGTTTCAGGAACAATATTTCCAGCTGGAGTTTGGCTAATGTTGTGGTTTGTAGGATCGATAGCTGTGTAGTTATCCTTGAAGTCCTCGCCCTGACATACTGTACATCTATATACTGTATAGCCCTGTCTCATACATGTTGGGGCAACAACACTCTTAACCTGTGCGCTCTTGAATGAGTCAGGAATTGCAACACCGGCTTGGTCGTATTCCTTGTAGTCGTGCAAGCCTGTTGGGCCTACGAATACGTGAGCTCTATTCATAGCTGAGCAGTTTGTGCAGTTAGGATCGTTATTAGTACATGTTGTAGAAAGCTCTGTTCTACCGCCACTTACACAAGTAGCGCAAACCTGTGCAGTTGTACAAGTTGCAGCAGCACCAGGTGTGTGAGCTGTATATGTATCTTCAACGCTTACTTCCTTTGTAATCTGTCCCTGTTGAGCAGTACCGGTACAACCAGTCTGACCCTTTCTTGAGCACTCGTAAACTTCTTTTCTAAGTGAGCAACAGGTAGCAGGTGAAGAAATTTCAACGAAAACTGTATAATCGTGGCCGAGAGCGGTTCCGATATCAGCCTCTTCTGTATATTCGCAACGTCCGCACTTCCAAACGTCGTGCTGAGCAGTTGTACATGTAGCAGCAACAGTGTTCAAAAGATGTGCAGCATCACGCTCAAGGTCGTGTCCAAGTGCAGGGAAATCCTTAGCTACGTCAGTAAATGAAGGATCCTTTTCGTTACATACAGTACATCTCTTGGTCAATACACCCTCAGAGCGAGTTGTACATGTAGGAGCGATATTGTTTGTATAGATGTTCATTTCCTGATAGTCATGTCCCTGTGCAGTTACAACGTTAACCTTCTTTTCCTGGTTACAAACGCTACACTTTTCAAGTGAGTATCCGTTTACAGTACAGGTTGCTTCAACAGTTGAGTTCTCAACTGCAACGTATGTATGCTGACCTGTAGGTGGCTTCTTATCAAGCTTTGCATCACCGTTTGTGTCGCCACATCTTGAGCAAGCCTGAGTTGTATAGCCTTCACTCTTACAGGTAGGCTCAACAACTGTTGACACGTGATCATGTCCCAAAGCAGGAATGATTTCATTTGTTGTGTTTTCGCACTCCGAGCATTTCATAACCTTAACGCCTGACTTAAGGCAGGTAGCAGGTGTGCTAGCCTCAGTTACCTCAACAGTATAAGAGCAATCATGTCCACAGGATGTGAGAGCCATTACTGTAACTACTGTAACCAAAGCAAGAAGCAATAAAAGTAGTCTTTTCATAAAAGTATGTCCTTTCCTAAACGCAATAGATATCGCATTTTTATAAGTACATTTTACTATATAAGAAGGAAAAAGTCAAGCAATTTGAGCATTTTCGTATAAAAGCACAATATACGCATATCAAATTTGTACAAGTTGCACAAATATATATTTATAAATACATAATTAGAGTAAAATTTACTTCAGTTTTAATATGAATATAGAAAAGGAGCTCGCCAAATTGCGAGCCCCTTTGTTTTATTTTTCGGTTTCGTCAGTGAATGTGTTAGCATTTTCGCTATTCTCATCATTTTGAGGTGCTTCGATTTCGGGGGTATTCTCCTCCTCATCGTCGCTAATTCCGAGTGCTTTTTCAAGCTCACGGCGAGTTTGCTCCTCTTGACGCTTTTTCTCGTCTATTTCAGCCTGTCTGCGCTTGTTTTCCTCTTCACTTCTACGCTTTTTCTCGGTAACAAGTGCCTCTACCTCTTCCATGGTAGCGCCTTCCTTCATAGCAAGCTCAAATTGCTCGTCATCCATAATCTCGTTACGGAGCAAGAATTCGGTTATGAAGTCAAGCTTTTCCCTGTACTCGGTAAGAGTATCCCAAGCGAGTCTATAAGCCTCGTCGATAATTTTCTTAATTTCGGCATCAATTTTAGCGGCAGTTTGCTCCGAATACGTCGGAGTTGAGCTGAAATCTCTACCTAGGAACACTGCGTCGCTTGAATGGTCAGAGCCAAAGTGGATTGTACCGAGCTCATCGCTCATACCGTAAACGGTAACCATTTTTCTTGCAACCTGTGTTGCCCTCATAATATCGTTAGATGCACCGCCTGTATAGTCGCCAAAGAACATTTGCTCTGCCACTCTACCGCCGAGCATCATAGCAATTCTTTCCTTCATCTCCTGCTTGGATTCGCTATACTTATCCTCAACAGGTGGAGTAAGTGTATAACCAAGCGCGCGTCCACTTGGAATAATTGAAATCTGACGAACAGGGTCTTGAGTTGGAAGAATATGTGAAAGGATTGCGTGTCCTGCCTCATGGCAAGCGGTATTTCGTCTTTCCTTGTCGCTCATTCTCTTTGCCTTCTTTTGAGTTCCTACGGTTACCTTAATCATAGAATCCTCAATTTCAGCCATACCGATAAGGGATTTACCGCGTCTTGCAGCAAGAAGTGCTGCCTCGTTTAAGAGGTTAGCAAGGTCCGCGCCTGTAAATCCAACGGTTGTTTGTGCAACCTTGTGAAGGTCAACGCTTTCCTCAAGTGGCTTATCCTTCGAGTGAACCTTCAAAATAGCCTCACGACCGGTAATATCGGGGTATCCAACTGTAATTTGTCTATCAAATCTACCCGGACGAAGAAGTGCCGAGTCAAGAATGTCAGGACGGTTTGTTGCAGCCATTACGATAATGCCCGAGTGTCCGTCAAAGCCATCCATTTCAACGAGAAGCTGGTTAAGCGTTTGCTCTCTTTCATCGTGTCCGCCACCAAGTCCTGCACCACGCTGTCTACCTACGGCATCAATTTCGTCAATAAAAATAATCGCAGCATTTGAGCGTCTTGCATTTTCAAAGAGATCACGCACACGAGATGCACCCACACCTACGTACATTTCAACGAAGTCAGAGCCCGACATTGAGAAGAACGGAACTCCCGCCTCGCCTGCAACGGCCTTAGCCAAGAGAGTTTTACCTGTACCAGGAGGGCCTACAAGAAGCACACCGTGAGGGATTTTTGCGCCAAGATGTGTGAATTTTGCAGGATTTTTAAGATATTCGACAACCTCAACGAGCTCTTCCTTTTCCTCGTCGCAGCCTGCAACGTCATCAAATTTAACTGTTTTTCCATCATTTGCGGCATTTCTTGCCTTAGACTTACCAAAGCTTCCAATCTTGCCACCACCGTTAGCCTGACGCATCATCAATACCATAAATACGATAGCAATGATAGCCAAGATAATGTATGGGAGATAGCCTACAATCCAAGGAGTTTCCTTAACCTCGTTATACTGAATTTTAACGAGAATGCTAGCGTCGCCAAGCTTTTCTTGGATTATTGCAAGCTTGCCCTCTCCGTAATTACCCGGAGAGAAAAATTCGTAATATTCAAGCTCCGAAAGCTCTGCAACCTTTACTCTGTCAGCGAGAACGGCATCGTTTTTCTTATCACCGTCGTGATAATTATCCCAGTCCTCCTGTGTTTCAAAGAGCCAAATTTTAAATTCATTCGGATCGCCTATAAATCCATATACCTTATTGTCCTCAAATTGAGCAATCATATCGCTATACGTGAACTTTGTTTCGTTCTTGTCGCTTGAAAAGAGCGAAGCAATTGCAATGATGATAGCACCGATAAGCACAACGTAAAGTATCAGTGTTATAATACCGCTTTTTTTCTTTTTATTCATTATTTCCTCCGGAAGTTATTTATTATATACCTCAGGCTTCAAAACGGCAACGTATGGCAACGTGCGATAAAGCTCTGCATAATCGAGTCCGCATCCAACCACGAACTCGTCGGGAATTTGTGCGCCGGTATATGTAGGCTCAAATTCAACCTGTCGTCTTGACGGCTTATCAAGAAGCGTACACGTGTTTACACTGCGTGCACCGCCAAGCTTAAGATACTCAACAAGATAAGAAAGTGTTCTTCCGCTATCTATTATATCCTCTACGATAAGAATATCAAGCTCGGAAAGATCGTTTCTGTGAAGGTCAAGAATAATGTTTATTTTACCTGTCGATTCAGTTCCAGCTCCGTATGAAGAAACCTTCATAAAATCAATTTCAACGGGACGCTTGATTTTCTTCATAAGATCGGACATAAACACAACGCTTCCCTTTAGTATGCCCAAAAGGAGCAGTCTTTTGCTTCTGTCAGAGTAATCTCTATCAATTTCCTCAGCAATTTTAGTTGTCATCTCATCAATTTGAGCTTCATTAAATAAAATTTCCTTCAAATCGTTTACCATTTTAAAGTCCTCCAATTTATCTATACCTGTTAAGCATAAAAGTCTAATTTAATATCCTTGCCCTTAACGCCGTCTCTTAGCGCAACCTCGGGAATAGCGACAATGCCGTTAGCGTCGCATATTATCGGAATTCTATCTCTTAGATGTGATGGAATTTTCCTTTCACACATAAGCTTTTTAACCTTTTTTGTCATTTTGCCCTGCAAAATAACGTCTCCGTCCCTTCTTGAACGGGCAATCAGCTCTCCGTTTATTGCGTTTTTTGCAAGCGTTATAGAAAAATAACATTTCTTGTCGCTTGGAGCATCATCACAGTCGTACAAAATCACAACTGATGCTGCGCCGATTTCGTTTACTCCCTTTGTTAGCGCGCACTCAAATTCAACGCTCTCAAGATCTGCGGTTTTAACAAAGGTAAGATACTCACTCTCGCGCTTAAGGGACACGCCCTTGCAAAGATTTATGAGCTCTCCACACTTACTTCTCGGAACAAAATCAATGCACGAGGCAATCGACTTATAGTCAAGATTTTCACCGGAAAGCATTTTAAATACTCTTGCCTTGATGCTATCGTGGCACTCCATTATCCTTTTAGGATAAATACGTCCGTTCGGACAGCTTTCGTTTATAAAATCACGAGCCAAGCCCTCAATTAGCTCCTCGTCCTGACGAAGAGTTGAGCCAAGCCTTGCAACCGACCTTGCAAGCGACGGATTAAGTCGTTCAAGAGCCGGTACAATCTCGTGTCTTATATAATTTCTTGTATAGTCGGTGCTTGCATTAGTTGAATCGGTAACGTACTCGACATTGTTTTTTTCACAATATTCAAGAATTTCCTTTTTGGTTGCAAGGATAAGCGGACGCATAATTTTACCGTTTACCGCCTTTATTCCCGCAATTCCGTTTGCACCGCTACCACGCACGAGGTTGAAAATAACGCTTTCCACGTTATCGTCAGCGTTATGTGCCACAAGAATTGCATCAAAGCCACGGCTTGCACGCTCTGCCTCAAGCACGCGATATCTTTCGTCTCTTGCGCATTCCTCTAATCCCTTACCGCACTCAGAGGCGATTTTGGGAATATCTATTTTGTGGCAAACAAATTCTACACCGTATTTTTGGCACGTGCTACGGCAAAAATCCTCGTCTCTTTGTGCCTCGCCTGCGCGAATCATATGATTTACGTGAACGCAGGTAACGCTTTGTGCCCTTTTAGAAAAATAATGAAGCAATGCCGATGAATCAGCACCACCGGAAAAGCCGATTATTATTTTTCCATATGCACAGGACATACCGCCCTGAGAGATGGCTTTCTCGATTTTTCCTTCCACAATTTTCCACCTACCGTCGATGAATTTATTATTTATTATATTACTATAATTTTGATTGAATTTCAATACTTGTTTAATAAAAAAGTGTTGAAATGGCGAATTTTCACCATTTCAACACATTCAAGCAGTATTATTTCACTTCCCAGACACATTCTGCTCCCCGTCGAGCTCGTCCTTCTTTATTATCTCCATTAACATAGCTCTTATAGCCTGATGCGCCTCGCGAGTCTCTTCACTTCTTCGAAGGATTGACGCTCTAAAATACTCTTCTAGCACATCGCCCTCGGGATATGGCTTTTCCTTTGGAGCCTTCTCTTCTTTTGGAATTTCCTCTTCTTTTAACATAACTTACTCCCCTTTGCTTTTTTTAAATTTTATTCACAAACGGAAATATTTATTCAAAATTCCTTATTTTTCCTCTTATTTCGATGCTTTTTAAAAGAGGTGAGAATGGAAAATCCATATTTTCCCCAAATTGTAGGAAAAATGCAAGATTGGCAATAATATTGCATTGATTTCACTTGGCGACAATGCTAAAATGTACCTATAAGGAGATACATATGAAACTAACTGAACAAGAGATGATGCACGCCCTAAGCATCATAAAGCTTTTATACATACTAATAATTCTGAGTGCGCTTTACACTCTCAAGATTTTTCTTCATCCCGAGGGGGCGTATGAGATGCTCGTAGCACCGCATCAAATGGGCTTTTATTTGGAGAATATTTTTTGGTCGTTGGTGATTATAATATGCGGAAGTCTGCTTGTCAAAAGGGTTATTTGAGCTTTTGTGCAAAACGTCAACTCGGCATGCTCTTTTTTTGTGATTATTCACTCAAAAAATGAATAAATTCATGTCAAGTACTTTTTTGCTTTTTTTGAAAATTCTACACTCCATTTTTGGCAATTGTGTAAATTTCGACACGATTTATCCACTTTTCCACGCCCTCGATGTGTGGAAAAGTGGATAATTTTTCCCTCGAACACCGAGTTTTTCACACTTTCCACGGACTTTTCCACGCTTTTTCGGTGATTGGAATGTGGATTGCCAACATTTTCGTTATCGACAAGTGCAAAAAATGATTTTGTTACTTTTGCATAATTTTTGTTAGTTTACTAATGATTTTAAAAATTTTTTCGCATTATTTTTCTTTGTTACTTTTGCCGAATTTGAATAACGACAAGAGTAAAAAATGAATATTTTTGACAAGTCAATTTTCAGAAATCGCAACACGCAAAAACGGACGGAAAAATTCCGCCCGTTTTTTGGTTTTTATTCGATAATTTGGTTAACAAAATTTTTGATTTTTGGATGAATTACCTCGTGCTGAGGATTGAGCACGTGCTGTGCATAAAGAATGGTTATGCCCTTTTCGGGATCCATAGAAGCAAGGAAGCCTGCCGCACCGTCCCAACCGAATTCACCGATTGAACAAAGATTTCCACCTCTGCCAACGCCAATCTTTGTGCGAACACCAAAGCCGTAACCGTATTCGGCATTATTCATCCAGGACCTAAAGTTAGCCAAGGCATTCGGATTTTCGAGAGTATTTGTGCGCATAAGATTAACGCTTGCCTTTGAAAGAATTCTTGCCCCGTTTTCGCCAACACCGTAATTTGTCATAGCCGATGCAAATTTAGCATAGTCGTCCATTGTGCAAATAACGCCCGCTCCACCGGAGTCATATTCCTCGCCAAAAATGTAAGGATTTACCTTTTCAACTCTTTCGGGAATTCCCTTTTCATAGTTGAATCTGTATTGAGCGCATATTCTGTTTTCGAATTCAGGTCTAACGTGATAGTAGCTGTCCTTCATTCCGAGTGGATCGAAAATAACTCTTTTTACGTAATCGGCAAATTTTTCGCCTGTTGCAACCTCAACAAGTGCCGCCAAAACGTCGTGGCAAAGGCTATACTGCCACATTGTTCCAGGCTCAAAGTCAAGAGGTCTTTTTGCAATTGCGCGAGCCATTTCTCTTGTAGGGCATTTTGGATTTTTAGCCATGAGCTCCTTCATTTCAGCCGTTCCCATATCGTAGTCAAGACCTGCCGTCATTGAGAAAAGATCGCAAATTTTTATATGATTCTTTATAGGCTCAAGGGTTACCGTGCCATCAGGTTGCTTTGTCTTAACCTTACAGCTCGCAAATTCGTTAAGATACCACCAAACGGGATGTCCCAAGAGAAAGTGCCCCTCCTCCATTGCGTGAAGGGCGGCGGCACAGGTTATAACCTTTGATGCGGAATAGAGAAAAAACATTTCCTTGCCGTTCATCGGTATTTTGTTTTCCTTATCCGAGTAGCCACCATAGTATCTAAACACCTCTTGGCCGTGATGAAGGACCTTGCAGTCAAAGCCTGGAACCTTTTCACGAACGAGAATCGTATCAAGATAATTTTTCAAATCAGAAAAAGTATACATTTGTTTTCTTCCTTAATATATTTTATATAAGTTAATTGTAGCACAGTAATATAAAAAAAGCAACATTCAAAAGAAAAAAACGGCAAATTTTGCCGTTTTATTCTCTTGTTTACTCAGCCTGTGGCTGTTCTTGCGGTGCGTCATTTGAGGAATTTTGCATCTCTTCCTTTTTCTTTGATTTCTTTTCAGCCTTTTCCTTCTTTTTCTTAGCCTTCCTGTCAGCCTTTTCCTGTGCCAAGGCCCTAACCTCTGAGGCAGAAATTTCGTCAGTCAACGTAGGATCGTCGCATTCAACCATCTTTTGAAGCGCATCAACGAGCTGCTTTCTCATACGGTAAGCCTTATCCTCTGCCTTTTCCGCCTTAAGAGCTTCCTTTAAGGTCTTTGGGAACGCGGTCGGCTTTTCGTCAAGACCAAGCTTCAATCTCTCAGGACCGGAAAGCTTCTTAGTTTCGCTTGTTTCGGCATCAATTGGAATAACCACGTACGGCTTTGCTATAATTTTGTTTTCACATTCAAATTTCCTTGGGTCAACACGGTCAAACATTCCGTAATGAATAGGAACGATAACCTTTGCACAAAGCTCATTTGCAAAGCGCTGTGCATCAGTGGTGTTCATCGTGCTATATCTACCTGTAATAGGAACGTACGCAACGTCAACACCCTTTGGAAGCTCTTCCATAACAGCCTTGTTATAAAGAGTGTTTCCAACGTAGAAAATCTTTTTATTGGTCATTGAGTCCTCGATAACAATACCGAAGGCAGTTTTATCGTCAGTCTTACACTTAACACCGGTTATAAGAAGATGACCTGCAGTCCACTCATCCCCCTCCTCAAACATAATGTTTGTATATCTACCGGGGATTCTTTCACTGTAAACCTTATCGTAAGCCTTGCCCGATGCAAGAACAACGGTTCTTTGTCTTGTCTTATATAGAAGCTTTTTCACCGTCTTCATATCGGCGTGGTCGGCGTGAGAGTTTGTGAGAATAAGCAAATCGGGCTTCACCCTTAAAAATCTTTTATCTATTCTGAGTCTGCGTCTCATTGAACGGTCATACTCATGCATGCTATTTGACAAATACGGGTCTATTACAACCTTAAGCTTACCCGAAATGATAAGGAGTCCACCTTGTCCGAGCCAAATACTTTTCATTTTATTGCTCCTTTCGTTGCATAAATTCCATTTAATAATATCATATTTTTTAAGCTTTGTGTATACATTTTTTAAATTTTCAATATTTTTTCCGTTTTTTATTGAAAAATCTCGCAATTTATACTAAAATTACTGTAACGGATTTTAGAAAGGAGTGCTCGGCATGATAACCTACGATTTAAAAACAATGCAAATTTGTGAAATCAAGGAGCAATCTGTTGTTGCCCTAGGATTTTTTGACGGCTGTCATGCAGGACACCAAGCGGTTTTCGCCTCTTGTAGGGCTCTTGCTCGCAAAATGAACGCCAAAAGTGCCGTTTACACCTTCTCGAGCTTGCCAAAAAGCAAGGATGCAAAATGCATTTTCACGCTTGACGAAAGAATTCGTGCGATAAGAAAGAGTGGCATTGACTATTTGTGTATTGAGGAGTTTGAGCAGGTTATGAACACCGATGCGCAATCGTTTTTAAACGGTGTTTTATGCGATAAGCTTCACGCAATCGGCGCATGCTGTGGCTTCAATTTCAAATTCGGCAAGGGCGCAAGCGCAGATGCCTCTATTTTGAAGGCGTTTTTTGAAAATCGTGGGGGATGTGTGAATATTTGTGGTAAAATTCTCTATGATGATAGTGCATTAAGCTCATCGCTTTTGCGTTCGTTTATCGAAAACGGAGAGCTTGAAAGACTTTGCGAGGTAGCTACTCCATATTCGATTTACGCAACCGTTGAGCACGGCAAGGAGCTAGGTAGAACGATAGAAATTCCGACGATAAACCAACGAATTCCGTCGGATAAAATCACACCCGCAAGAGGGGTTTACATAACCGAGTGTGAGATCGGAGAGGACGTTTATCCGTCGGTTACAAACGTAGGTGTGCGCCCCTCGGTTGACACGGACGGTGCTGAAAATATGGAAACTCACATTATCGGCTTTAACGGCAATTTGTACGGCTCGGGAGTTCGCGTGAATTTCTACAAAAAAATAAGAGATGAGAAAAAATTCTCCTCTATTGAGGAGCTCAAGGCGGAAATAACAAGCAATATTAGTCTTGCAATTGAATTTTTCAAATAAAAAAGGGTCACTGTATTGCCCCAACGGGGTCAGCAATACAGCGACCTTTATTTTTAGCAGACACTAAGATCCGCCTATTATCATTCTATTCAAAACCTCGAAAGGATATACAAATTGTTGTCATTTTTTACATTTTGTATAGATAGTTCCGTATTTTCTTCCTATAATTTATAAAAAATTACAAAAAGGACTTGAAATTACTTCCTTTATATGTTAAAATACTCGTGTAAGAAATTTTATATTATACCAAGGAGTAATACATAATGAAAAAATTCCTTTCAATTCTTTTGTGCTTGCTTATGATCGTTCCTTGCTTTGCATTCGTTGCACTTGCTGAGGAAGAGACCGAAGAGGAAGCAGCAAACGTTGCCCTTGATGCAGGTATCAAGGCATCATCATATTGGAACGCTTCAACGCTTCCAAAGTCAGCTACCAACGGCGTTACCAAGAACGACATCGGTGGTGGACACAACAACTATTGGCGTCCAAGCTATCCTGGTCGTGATACATGGACAGGTGGCGAGGCTGGTAAGGCATCATTCCAGCTTACCTTTAAAGGTAAAAACAGAGGATACAAGATTCTCGAGGGTGTTGACATTTGGGTTAAATTCGGCGCAGAGGGCTGTAAGGCTTGTAATCCTACATACGACGTTCAGGCACTTATCAACGGTGTATGGACTAGCGTAGGTAAAGCTTCTGAAAGCAGCGCAACTGCTGTTGACGGCAAGCCTGAGGCAGGTATTATCCATATTGATTTCCCAGAAACAGTTACAGTTGACGGTACCGTATGCCAGGTTAACGCAAAGGCATTGAGATTTATGATCGACAATTTCGGTAGCACAGGCTGTGGCGCTGGTTGGCACTGCCCTATCATTTATGAATTTGAGGTTTGGGGCAAGACAGGCTTTATTCCTGAAATCGACCTTCATGACGGTGCGCTTCTTTCTACAAACGCTGCTCTCAGCGGACATAGAAACGCTTCTTCATCAATGAACAACCAATATCCATACCTCGGTGCAGATAACTACGAATCATTCTGGGCTTCAAAGGTTACAACAGACGGCGAATGGTTCGAGACATTGTTCGACAAGGGCTACGACCTTGAAAAGCTCGAGCTCAACTTCGGTAGCATTATTATCGAGGCAGGCAGTAACGAAACATACACATACACAATTAGTACAGCAGTTTTGGTTGACGGTGTTTGGAAGGACCTTGGCGAGCAGGACGTAACAACATCCACAGGCAAGGCTAACAACGTTGAGGTTGCGCTTGGTACAAATAACATCGAGGTTGAAGGTGTTAAGGTAACATTCGTATCAACAGGCGGTGCACAGGCTGCTATCAACGAGGTTATCGCTACAATTGCAGACGGCAAGAAGTGCGAATTCTTGGCTGAATATCTCACAACCTACAGAAGACAGTCCGCTGCTAACGGAAACCTTGCAATTTACGGTGAGCCATATGCATATAGCGTAATGGATCACCTTGGTATCTCAGATATTTCCTATATCAACGACGGTGGTATTGCTACCTCCGACTTCGCTTGGTATTCAAAGGGATTTGAAATGGGACAATACTGTGGCGTTACTCTTGAGGAAGAATCAAAGGTAAACAAGGTTGTTCTCTACTTCAATGACGGCATTATCGGTCAGTACAACGCAAGAGATTACTTCGTATTCGGATTTGACGTACAGGCAAAGATTGACGGTGAATTCGTAACAGTTGCTAAGGGCACAAGCTACAACGCAGCTAAGGAAGAATATATCGTTTCAATCGAGTTTGACGAGGTGGAGGCAACTGACATCAGAATTGCATTCACAGATATCGACATCGGCTTCACATACATCAAGGAGCTTGAGATTTACGGTTCTACAAGATATAACGACTTCTCTACATATGCTCACGGTAGAAAGAACGTTGCTAAGACAACAAGCTTCGGTGATGCATTCGTAATCGGTCGTGCAAACTTCTCAGTTCTTGCAAATCCTCTTCGTACAATGCTCACAATCAACGATATCAGAGCAAGCCTTTGGATCTAATTTAAAAATAGAAAAATCCGACACACTGTGTCGGATTTTTTATTATATTTCTTCAACTATAAGCTCGGCTTCAACGTTTGTTTTTCCATCCTCGCGAACGGTGCGGAAGTAATATCTGTTGTCAGCTCTTGACATGTAAATTTTGAGAGTTTCGCCAAGACGTGCCTCATTTGGGAAGTATATTCCTATACTTCTTGTGCGAAGCTTTTTGGCATTTGGCAAGCAATTGCAAATTATTCTTGGATAATTGGTGTTATTCATATGACCGTTCATATCGATATCACTTAGCTGCACGGTATATTCACCAACAAGAGTTGCCGGAAGCGCGCTTGGAATACGCACTCTAACAGGGCGCTCCGTTTGCACAGGCTCATCCATAAAATAATTTGTAGAATCAATTTCTTCAACAGCCAAAAGTCGCTTATTATCCGTTGAAACAAGCGCCCAAGAGGATGCGGCTTCGCACAAAATCTCGCCGTCGCGCTCAATTTCATAGCAACGAAGGAAGCTCACACCACGGCTAGGGCAAGCCCAGGAGCGTGCTATTATCTCGTCATATGCGAAAATTGGCGCATACATTTCAAGCCTTATCGAGCTTAAAATAAATGCCTTTTTTTGTTCAAAAAGCTCCTTGTAGGTTGGACGTTGATTTTCAAGCTGACACATTGCAGCCTCTTGAATATACTTAAAGGTTTGAGAAACACCAACAATTTCGTTTGCATCGGTTTCGTGAAATTTAACCTTAAATTTTTCTTCCCACTTCATATTGATTTTCCTTTGTTAATGATTAATAGCATCTTGACTTAAACATTTTATCATATATTAAAGGAAAAATCAAGTGGGATTTTAGCTTAGGACAGCGTTGTCGAGTCGAGCGCAATCGGTGGTATTTGAGTCGGTGCGCTCTGAGGCTCGCTCAAAAGACCGAAGCTAACACTCAACGCATCGTTTACCGAGCGCATTGAATCGTCATCAAGATGCCCCATTTTCTCCTTTAGACGCACCTTGTCAATCGTTCTTATTTGCTCTAGCAAAACCACGGAATCCTTTGCAAGTCCCACCTTGCTAGCATAAATATCTATATGAGTTGGAAGCTTTGTCTTTGAAACTCTGCTTGTAATTGCTGCGGCAATAACCGTCGGGCTATATTTATTTCCCACGTCGTTTTGGACTATCAAAACAGGACGCAGTCCACCCTGCTCCGAGCCGACAACGGGGCTCAGGTCCGCATAATATATATCTCCTCGTCTTATGTTCATATACCTTCTCCTATTATGTTTGCACAAATAGTATTGACATCTTTTTTGGAGTTTAATCTCCTTTTATAAGTATATTCATTACGACACAAAACGACAAAAAATCCGACACAGTGTGTCGGATTTTTATTATTATGCCATTCTCGCAAGCTTTTCGGGGGTTATCTCGTAAAGAAGCTCCTCGCCCTTTACAAATCTTTCGAATTCGTCAATAACAAGCTCCGCCATTCTTCTTACCTCGTTTGACATACTACCTGCTATGTGTGGTGTCAAAACTATATTAGGAAGCTTGAAGAAATCGCTCTCAGGCTTAGGTGGCTCTTCAACGGTAACGTCAAGAAGCGCGCATATATCCTGTCTTTGAGAAAGAACGGAAAGCATCTCCTCTTCGACAACCTGTGCACCGCGACCTGTGTTTATAAACGTGGCATTTTCCTTCATTTTTTCGAAGTGAGAGCCCTTCAAAATTCCAACCGTTTGAGGAACGTTTGCAAGGTGATTTGAAACGATATCGCATTCACTAAACACCTCGTCAAGTGAGCATTTTTTAACGCCAAGCTCCTGCGCGCCCTCATCACTTAAAAATGCATCGTAAACAAGGATTTCAAGGCGATACGGCTTTAAAAGCTCAATAACCTTGCGTCCTATCATACCAACGCCGATAATACCGATTTTCGCATCATAGTTTCCTGCGTGCTTGCCTGCAATTTCACTTGCCTTTTTATAATCTCCTGCCTTAGCAAGCATCGAGGAATGGAAAAATCCCTTGTCTGCAAGCAAGATTTGTCCAACGGTAAATTCGGCAACAGGAATTGCGTTTGCAGCGAATGCGCTTGTAATTCTTACACCCTTATCAAAATACTCGTTTGCAAAATATCTTATAGAGCCTGCCGCATAGAAAAGCCCCTTAAGTGATGGGAAATATTCTGTGAGCTTTATTTCTCCACCGCCTGGCATTCCCCAAGTTGAGAATATATACTCAACGTCCTTAAACTTGTCAGGGGATGCAATAATATCCTGCTCGCAATAAGGCGTTAGGTCAATGTCAACCATGCCCTTAAGTCTATCTACATTTCTTTCTCCATAGACATAGTCTATGTTACCCTTGTTATTTGTCAAAAATATCGCTTTCATAACTACTCCTTGTGTGCGATTTTAAAGCTATGCTTCTCTTATATTTTCTCATAAAATCGTTCCATTGTCAAGAGATTTTGAGGTATTTTAGAAATTTTAAAAAATTCGCGCTCGCGCGCATTTTAATACGCGTATTTACTTGACAAAATATATATAAAATGGTAAAATTGAATTAAGTATAGACTTTACTGCAACGGAGGAAACAAAAATGGCATATCAAGTTGTTCAAAACAAGGAAATGCTTCTTGAAATGTGCAAGGAAGCCGGAACGTCTTTCCCTTATTCGGATGACATTTCGCCTCTTTCAAAGGAAATTAAGGTTGGTACAAAAACCGTGCACAACCGAATTGTATATCAGGCTATGGAGGGCTGCGACGGCACTTTCGACGGTGCACCCGACGAGCTTACGAAAAGAAGATATCTTCGCTTCGCAAGAGGTGGTGCAGGTATAATTTGGTTTGAGGCGACTGCCGTTCTCGGCGAGGGACGCGCCAATCCAAGACAAATGTATCTCACACCTAAAACGAAGGATGATTTCAAAAAAATCGTTTGCGATATAAAGGAAGAATGTATAAAGACAAACGGCTTTGAGCCTATCGTTATTTGTCAGCTTACACACTCGGGAAGATATTCGAAGCCCGAGGGTACTCCTGCTCCGCTTATCGCATACAACAATCCTATTTTCGAAAAGGACAATCCTATTGATAAATCTCGCATTGTAAGCGACGATTATCTTGATAGAGTTTGGGAGGCTCTTGTTAAGGGAGCTATCGAGGCGCAAGATTGTGGCTTTGACGGTGCTGACATTAAGAGCTGTCATAGATACCTTTTGAGTGAAATCCTCTCCGCTTATAACCGCGAGGGCAAATACGGTGGAAGCTTTGAAAACCGTACGCGTCTTCTCAGCGGTGCTATAAAGGACGCAAGATTGGCAACTCCAAAGGACTTCATTATCACGTCCCGTCTTAATATTTACGACGGATTTGAGTATCCTTACGGCTTTGGCACAAACGAGGGTGAGGGAATCACTCCCGATTTCACCGAGGCTAAAATGCTCGTTCGCAAGCTCGTTGAAAACGGTGCGGATATGCTTGACTTCACTATGGGAAATCCATACTTCAATCCACACGTTAACCGTCCTTATGCAAAGGGTGGATACGAGCCACCGGAGCATCCTCTCTTTGGTGTTCAACGTATGCTTGACGGAATTTCCGAGGTTGCCGCTGAAATCAAGGGGACTCCCGTTATAAGCTCGGGAATTTCATTCCTTGGCGGTGTAAGCGCTAACGTAACGGCGGGTTACATTAAAGAAGGAAAATTCGACTTTGCAGGCTACGGACGCGAAACTCTCGCTTATCCTGACGTTGCAAAGGAAATTACGTCGGGCAAAAACCTCGACACTAAAAAGCTTTGCATTTGCTGTGGCAAGTGTACTGAAATTATGAGATGCAAGGGTGGCACTCCGGGTTGCGTAATTCGTGATACCGAGGTATATGCTCCACTCTATAAAAAATTCGTTCTTGGAAAGGAATAATAAAAATGAAGGTTGCTTTGATTACAGGCGCTGCAGGTGGCATCGGCTACGCAAGCGTTGAAAAATTTGCAAGTGAGGGCTATGCAGTTCTCGCTATGGACATTCTCCCAAAGGAAAAGGTTGAGGATAAATTCGCTAAATTCGATAACGTTACATACGTTGCAGGAAATCTTGCAAGCGCATCAGATAGAGAAAACGCACTCAAGGCTTGCCTTGATGCATTCGGCAGAGTTGATGTTCTTGTTAATGTTGCAGGCGTTGCTCCAAAGGTAAGAAACGACATTCTTGAAATGACCGAGGAAAGCTACGACTTTGTTATGGATATCAACACAAAGGGTACTCTTTTCCTAACACAAATCGTTGCAAATCAAATGCTTAAGCAGGAAAGC
>JAZKZO010000038.1:0-98340 GCA_045612665.1 Eubacteriales bacterium | reverse complement strand
TCCCTTCTCATTTCCGTCATAGGTGTATCAAGCGAGGGAGTAACACCGTGCGCAAACCAACGCTCATTAGGTGCACCACCAAGGAAGCTTGAAATTCCAAAAAGATGCCAATTTCCGTCGTGCGCCTTAAAGAGAGTGTGGTCGTTTATGTAGTTGCCACTTTCGTGTGGCTTAAATAATTCCTTCCATTCAGATGAAATGTATGGTATTTTCATAAAATTCTCCTTGAATTGTTTTCTAAAATTAGTTTATCATATAATGAAAATAAAATCAAGAAAGGACATATATAAAATTTTTAGAATTTTTTAAAAAATATGTTGACAAGCGTAAAAAGTTATGATATAATGGCAAGGCATTGAGCACAACGGCGGAATAGCTCAGAGGCTAGAGCATCCGGTTCATACCCGGCAGGTCATAGGTTCAAATCCCATTTCCGCCACCATTTTGGCCCGTTGGTCAAGCGGTTAAGACACGGCCCTTTCACGGCTGTAACATGGGTTCGATTCCCGTACGGGTCACCAAAAACAAGAAAGACACCAATTCGGTGTCTTTTTTGTTTTTCTTTTGGTGACTCCGTACGAGGAATCTCACCCATCTTCGTGCTCGCACGAATTGGGTTCGCATTTCTGACGAAAGCCGGTGTCAGCTTGCTAGCATAAGGCTCGGCAGAAATAGCTCCGTCAGGAGCCTTCCCGCTTGCTTTTGCTCAGCAAAAGTACGGGTCACCACAAATTTTCGATAGCCTTGCTTGGCGAAAATTTGCCATTTGATAAAGAAATGTGTAAAGAAGTGTAAAAAAATATTGACAAATATTACAAAATGTGTTAAAATTTTGTCGAGAGGTGATGAAATGTTTATAACTGATATTATTTCGATTACTGAATTGTCTAGGTTGACTGGAAAAAGCCGACCCACAATATATAAATATATCAATGATTATAATGTGGGAAACTACGACGATATTCCGTTTTCAATCATAGAATTATTTAAAATGTCTGCTTCTTGTTCAAAATCTGATGTAATCTTGTATTGCCATAAAACTTATGGTCAAAACACTCACACATACAACGAAAAAACACAAGAAGTAATTGATTTGATTGTTAAAAACAATGCAAAATTAGATATAGTTAAAATTAAAACTTTCATTTTGGAGGAATTAAAAAATGACGAACGAAATTGACACTAAGCACACGAGGCTTTTTAAATCTTTGCAATATTTAAGACTTAAATATTCGTTGTATTTACTAAACGAGGACTTGAAGAAAAATCAACCAATTGCTGCAGATCCTAATAGCGGTAGGATTGAGCGATTTTTCTTAGAACAAAAAAATAATTTAAGAAGCACAAAAACGAACAAATTGCTTGCCTTGAGAAGTAGTATTAATAGTGAAATAGGAAGACTTTTGAAAGATTCAACAAAAATGCCATATGATCAAAATGAAATAAATCAAATTATTCGTGAGGTTTTTCAAAATGATACATATTCTTTGGAAAAAAGTCTTTTTTCAGCAGGTATAGTTCTGGACGGCGAATATAACTACGAATACGAAAAAGAAACTTTAGACTATATATCGGCACTTTTGTGGAATAATAATTATCAATTGTCATATATAAAAAATAGCATTGAACACACATATAAAGATTTGGCAAAACAGCCGCTTAGCTCAAATCAAAAATTACTGTTAGGTGGAACTGCTGCAATTGTGTTATTGACTGCAACCGTGCCCGCTTTGGCTTTGGGTGGATTATCTGCATCTGGTATAACAGGCGGTTTGGCGGGATTTGGTACAGCGTTAGGCCTTGGTGGAACCATGGTCGAAGGAGTTGGTCTTATGGCTCTTGCAGAACTATTGTTAGACGGAGCAATTTTAGGATTCACATATGCTATGCTTGACAACCATAATAAAAATATTGTAAAAAATTCATTTAGAAAAATGGATTACAATGATGCTGCAAAAATGTTAGCTATCAAATGTTATATTATGTCAGTTGCTAAACAAACTATGCCAGAAAATGTTTTCAAAGAAAAAACAAACGAATTATTGCAAATGATACAGGATTTAAAATCAGATACCGACTATGTTTTGTTGGTCGAAAAACAAAACATTGAGGAAAACAAGAAGAAAATCAAGGTGTTTCATAATTTGGACGAAAAATTGGCTAAAATATTTTGCTAATATTTTATTAGAAATAACCAAAAAGCACTCCTCGGAGTGCTTTTTCTACTATGCTTAAAAATAACTTTAATTTTACACTTTACTATTGACTTTACTTGCCTCATCCTTTATAATATTACAGGTTGCGCTGCAACACATTATACCCCTAGGAGGAAACATGAAAAACATTATCAAAATTCTTCTTGTGCTTTTGACTCTCGCACTCACAGTTTGTGCGTTTGTAGCATGTGATAATGACGATTCATCATCATCTTCATCTTCTTCATCATCAGAGGAATGCAAGCACGAGAACAACGAAACCATGTCTGGAAAAGCTCCAACATGCACAGAGGAAGGCTACACCGATTACACAAAATGCTCTGGTTGTGGCGAAGAACAAGGTAAGGAAGTAATTCCTGCTACAGGACACCAAAATGGCGTAGCAGCTACATGCGAGTCAGCTCAAACATGTACAGTTTGTTCTGCAGTAATTGCACCTGCACTCGGTCATGATATGGTAAATGACGAAGCAGTAGCACCTACTTGCACAACTGACGGTAAGGAAGCAGGCGCACATTGCTCAAGATGCAATCATAAGACAGGCGGAGCAGTAATTGCTGCAACTCATACTTGGACAAGCCTTGATGAGGCAGGAAGCAGAGAATGCACAGCTTGCTCTAACTCTGAAATATATACAGCTGAGGCTCTTGCTACAGTTCTTGCAAAGAATGGCAAGGTAACTCTTATGGCTAACATAGATGTATCTACTCAGCTTTCAATCCCTGCAGGCGTAACAGTAGTTCTTGATATGAATGGTAAGACAATCGCAGGCGCATACCAACCTGAAAGCACAACAAAGCACATCTATCCTATCAGCAACAGTGGAACACTTACAATTAACGGTGGAAAAATCACAGGCCGTGGCATATACAACCAAGACGGTGGTATTATGACAATCAATGATACAATCATTATCGCAGAGGACTTTAACGGTGGTGCTTGTATTTGGAGCTACGGTGGAGAGGTTTACATCAACAACGGTAACTTCACAGGCTATTGCGGTATCGTATCAGCTCAAGGATATCTTGAAATCAACGGTGGTAGCTATATTTGCAAGAGTGGTATTGACGATGAGGGCGAAATGATTGGCTCTCCTACATATAATATTCGTGCATACAATGGCTTGAAGATTACATCAGGCACATTCACAAGCAGACATGGTGTTATCTATGTTGGCGGTGGAGAAGCAACAATCGATGCAGGCTCATTTACTATTGAATTTACAGCTACTACAACAAGTAATGTAGTATATGTTGGCGGCACTTCAACCTTGACCATCAACGGTGGTGACTTCATCAGCGATGATACAAATGACAAGGCTGACAGTGGTACAGCACTTATCACAAACGGTGATAATGCATCAGTTATCGTTAAGGGCGGTAAGTTTGTAGGTATGAACGGTATGGTAAGCGGAAACATCACTCTTTACGGTGGTAACTTCAATACTGTTTGGAACTACAATAGCTATGATAAGCTTGCTGATAAAATAGCAGCTGGCTATACAGCAACTCAAAATCAAGAAGACGGATCTTGGACTATTAGCGCCGAGAACGCTCAATAATAATTTTCAAAACAAAAAGCACTCCGTTTGGAGTGCTTTTTCTTTCATCTTTCAAATTCGACCTGTTTGCAAAAATAGTGGTACGCCTTTTCGATTGCTCCGTCGTCAGTTAGTTCCATAACGGTTCCACCGATCATAGGAGTACCGGCAGGGACCCAGCTTTTTTTGAGCTTGCCGTTTTCATCTACGTAAATATTGCTATCATAGGTTGAGGATTTCAGACCAAATTGCAAACGCACGCCCTCATAAACAACGCTTGCGCTCACCTCGTGGTCGTGTCCTACAAAAACGCTATCAACGCCCAAATCCTTAAATCCTTGCCAAACAACGTCATCCTTATCCCAATAGTCGATAGGATAGAGAATCACGCCAAAATCCTCGCCTGTTTTATCCATATTATCAATGATAATCGGAAAAGCTCCCGAGGCGCGATCTCTTGTGTAGCCGTATTTTTCATAAGCTCTCTCAAATGCGTGAAGCGCGATATGGAAGGTGAAGCCGATTTTTGTGCTCGGCGACACACTATGAATTCTTTTTATGTCCTCGGTGTACCAAGCAATTTGATCCTCGCCAAAGCCTGCACCGTGCTGAGAGTGTCCGTTTGCGATTGATTTCTCACTTGGTGAGCCCGAATTCGAGTCCATCATATAAAATACACGAATCAATTTTCCGTTTTGCTTTATGCCAATCGTGTAGTTGCCGTTACCTGTCAAGGTGCGTTGCTTAAATAAGCAATGCTTGGCGTTTTCAAGCTGAGAGCATTGCCAATCTGCGCCCATTCTGCTTTCGGTTTCGTGATTTCCAAGCACAGGCGCCCACGGAATTCCAAGGCTATCCATAAATTCAATAAAGCTAAGAAGCGCGCTTCCGTCGTGGTCGAACTCTCCGTATACGATATCTCCCGCAATCAAAATTAAATCGGGCTTCGTGCCGTCCACAATCTCGCGAATGTGCCTAAAGCATCGCTCTTCCTTTTTATCCTTTGCCCAATAGGTGTCCTCACCATCACTCAAACGCCCCGGAACTGCTTGCGACGAATCAAGCATTTGTGGGTCTGAAAGCTGTAAAACAACAGGCGTTTTACCCTCGGGAATTTCTATTAAAAAATCTACCATATTTTTCTCCTTTTATGCAAAAGCATAATATCATTTAAATTATATCACCATCGAGCGAGATTGTCAACCTCGCTTAAAAATGAAATGCAATTATCATTTTGATATTGCATTATACTTTAAAATATGATAGAATTAAAAGGAACAAAATTCCGAGTAGGAGAAGTATATGAAATCAACACTTAAAATAGATAGTAGCAAAAGAGTAGGCGCAATCGACAGGCGAATTTACGGCTCGTTTATTGAGCATCTTGGAAGAGCAGTTTATAACGGAATTTATGAGCCGACTCACAAAAGCGCAGACGATAAGGGCTTCCGTGGGGACGTTTTGAAGCTTATAAACGAGCTTAACGTGCCAATCGTGCGTTATCCCGGTGGAAACTTTGTTTCGGGCTACAATTGGGAGGACGGAATTGGTGATAAGAGCAAGCGCCCTCGCAAGCTTGACCTTGCTTGGTTTACGGTTGAAACAAACGAGGTCGGAATTGACGAATTCCAAGAGTGGGCAAAGCGCGCTAACACCGACGTTATGATGGCTGTAAATCTCGGCACAAGGGGTGCTGATAGCGCACGCGAGCTTATTGAGTATTGCAATGCCGATACCGATACCTATTTTGCAAATCTTCGCCGTAAAAACGGCTTCGATAAGCCATTCGGCTTTAAGCTTTGGTGTCTTGGAAACGAAATGGACGGTTGGTGGCAAATTTGCCATAAAACTGCCGAGGAATACGCAAGAGAGGCAACTGAAACTGCCAAGGTTCTTAAATGGGTTGACCCTTCAATCGAGCTTGTAGCCTGTGGAAGCTCCGACCATAATATGCCAACCTTCGGCACGTGGGAAAGAACTGTTCTTGACCACACCTACGACTATATTGATTACCTTTCCTTGCATTGCTATTACGGCAACTATAACGGAACTGCCGATTTCCTTGCAAGAGCCGAGGATATGGATAGATTTATCAAGGAAATCGTGGATATTTGCGATGAGGTTAAGGCGCAGAAGAACAGCAATAAGCAAATAAATCTCTCCTTTGACGAGTGGAACGTTTGGTATAGAACAAAGGATGAGGAAAAGAGTGCCGAAAGATGGCAAATCGCCCCTCATCTTCTCGAGGAAAAATACAATTTCGAGGACGCACTCCTCGTTGGATGTATGCTTTCAACTCTCCAAAATAACTGCGACCGCGTAAAAATCGGATGTATTGCACAGCTTGTAAATGTAATTGCACCGATAATGACCGAAAACGGTGGAGATGCGTGGAAGCAAACGATTTTCTATCCGTATATGTACGCATCACTTTACGGAAACGGAGAGGTGCTTAAGGCTGATACCGAAAGCGACTCCTATAAATCCAAGGAGGGCTGGGATATCCCGTATCTTTACACCTCAATAATTGACAATAAGGATAGAGAAGAGCTTATCGTTTTCGCAACGAACCGTTCTCTTGACGAGGATATGGAGCTTGATATTTCACTTGACGGCTACGAGGGCTATAAGCTTGTAAATCATATTGAGCTTTATAACGATAGCCTTGAGGCAACGAATGAAAAGAATTGTGAGAGCGTGTTCCCAACCGAGCGCAAAATTAGTGCGAATGCACCGATTTCCCTTAAAAAGCATTCTTGGAATATGCTAACTTTCAAAAAATAAAATAAAAAAGCACGCATATGCGTGCTTTTTTTGTTTTTGCTCTTGACAAATTGATAGGTCGGTATTAAAATGTATAAGGTTTAAACTTATTATCTTTTTTAGAGGACTAAAAATGGAAATTTTATTTACGTTATCAATAGCGTTGTTCTCGGGACTTATTTTGTCCCGTCTAGCAAAGCTTTTACAGCTCCCCGCTGTAACCGCGTATCTTGTTGCAGGAGTTTTGATTGGTCCGTTTTGCCTTGGCGCATTCGGCGTTGAGGGTCTCGGATTTATAAGCCTTGAAAACGTAGAAAGCTACTCGATCATTTCGGACGTTGCTCTCGGCTTTATCGCCTTCTCAATAGGAAACGAGTTCAGATTAAAGGACTTAAAGCAAATAGGCAAGCAGGCAACCGTAATCGGTATTTTGCAGGCAGTATTTACAACACTTGTTGTTGACGCGGCACTTATCGGCTTGCACTTTATGATGCCTGACAAGCTTCCTTTGCCCGCTGCAATAATCCTCGGTGCAGTTGCATCGGCTACCGCTCCTGCCGCAACTCTCATGGTTGTAAAGCAGTATAAGGCTAAAGGACCTGTAACTCAAACGCTTTTGCCGGTTGTTGCTCTTGACGACGCAGTAGGACTTATCCTCTTTGCAATCTCCTTTGGAATTGCCGAGGCGATTGTTGCAAGCGAAATTAGCCTTGTTGCTATTATCGTTGAGCCACTTCTCGAGGTGCTCCTTTCGGTTATCCTTGGCGCAACAATGGGACTTGTCTTTACCTTTATCGAGCGCTTCTTCCATTCAAGATCAAAGCGTCTTGCGGTATCGGTTGCATTCGTTTTCCTAACCGTTGCTATTTCAATGATAAAATTCAATATCGGTGGCGTGCATGTTGCATTCTCATCACTCCTTTCTTGCATGATGCTCGGAACGATTTTCTGCAACATTTGTGATTTCTCAGCCGAGCTTATGGACCGTCTTGACCGTTGGACTGCGCCTATATACGTGCTTTTCTTCGTGCTTAGCGGAGCAGAGCTCAACCTCGCGGTATTCAAGGATTACACAGTAATCATAATCGGTCTTGTATATATCATTTTCCGTTGCCTTGGAAAATATTACGGTGCAAGAATCAGTGCCGATATTTCAAAGGCAGATCCAAATGTAAGAAAATATCTCGGAATCACGCTTTTCCCACAGGCAGGCGTTGCACTCGGTATGGCGATGAAGGCTATGGAGCTTGGCTCAATCGGAAGCATCGTTTCAAACATCGTTCTTTTCTCGGTGCTTATTTACGAAATTGTCGGACCGTTCCTTACAAAAATTGCTCTTACCAAGGCTGGCGACATCGACCCCGAAAAGAAATCGAGCAACCGTATCCGTCATCACGACAAGGAAAATCCAACAACCAAAATTTAACAAAAAGCAAGGTAAATCCTTGCTTTTTTTGTTCAAATAAATTAAAAGCACTTGACCTGTGCCTGTCATAATGTTATACTAAAAGTATAAAGCGTCAAAAAGGAATTGATTATGGATAAAAGAAAGCTTTTTTCATATACGGTTGTTTACCCCGATCTTGACCATTTAGAGGAAATTTGTCAAAATATCAAGGCGCAAATCGACGCAGGAGTTGCCGATTGCCCCTTGTTTGAGATGACACTCGTGCCCGAGGGCAATCCGCCTGTTAATAAGGCAAGAGTAATGTGCGAAAAATACGCCCCCTTTAAAAAGCGTCTTGACGAGCTTGGAATTAAGAGCGGAATTCTCGTTCAGGCAACTGTTGGACACGGTTGGATTCTTGGCGAAATGTTTCCGTATCAAACGCATATTAACTTCACCGACGGAGAGGCAACTCGCGTTTGCTGTCCGTTTGATGAGGGCTTTAGAGAATACATATATAACGCAATGAAAACCGTTGCCTCGTATGAGCCCTGTCATATTATGATTGACGACGACCTTCGCACAATTTGGTATAAGGGCGAGGGCTGTGCGTGTCCGCTACATATGGCTGAGTTTAACAAAAACGCAGGCACTGACCTTTCTCGAGAGGAGCTTTGGGACATCGTTCACGAGCGTACGGAGCAGAGTAAAAAATATACGGATATATTTATCGAGGCACAGAAAAAATCACTTGTCGAGGTTGCGAAAATCATTCGCGCAGGAATTGATAGTGTAAATTCAAAAATCCCGGCATCGTATTGCTGTTGCGGTAATAATGCCGAATTCGCACAGGAAATGGCAAGCGCGCTTGCAGGTGAGGGAAATCCCGTAACAGTTAGAATAAATAACGGTAACTACACACCAAGCGGTGCAAGATATTTTAGCCGTGTGTTCCAAAGAATTGCAACACAGGTTGCAAAGCTTGACGGCAAGGTTGATATTATCCTGGCCGAAACCGACACCTGTCCGCAAAATAGATATAGCACAGGCGCTATGTCCCTTCACACACACTATACCGGCTCGATTTTAGAGGGCGCGTGTGGAGCTAAGCATTGGATAACAAGACTGATCACTCACGAGCCAAAGAGCGGTATCGCATATAGAAAAATTCTATCTAAAAACCGCCTTTTCTATGAAAAGCTATTTGAGCTTTATCCGAATCTTGAGTGGCTTGGATGTAGAATTCATACACCGAGCAAGCCTAACTTTACCTACGGTAGAGTGAAGGAGGAGTGGGACGCGTGGAGCCTTTGCGTGCTTGAAAGACTTGGCTTGCCAATGTATTTTTCGAGCAAGAACAGTGGCGTTACCTGTCTTGAGGGCGACGTCGATACGGTCCTTTCCGACGATGATATCAAGGAGCTTTTGAGTGGCAATGTTATAATGGCATCGGATACCGCCTTGAATCTTATAAGCCGTGGCTTTGGCGAATATCTTGGTGTTGAAGTAAGAGAATGGAAGGGCAAGCAACCCGTAAAAGAGTTGCTTTTAAACGGCTCTCGTATGCCACTTCAAAGAAAGATAAAGGAGCTTGTGCCAAAATCAAGCGAGGTAGAGTGCGACTCTTATATTTGCAACACGCTTGACGATGAGCATTTTGAAAGACTTTTCCCCGCCTTGACAATTTATAAAAACAAGCTCGGTGGAACGGTGGCGGTATTTGCAGGCTCACCTGCTTGCGAATTCCATATTTCACAGGCATTCTCGTTCCTTAACTATTCGAGAAAAGAACAGCTTATAAAATTGCTATCTAAAATGAACGCACTCCCCGCTTATTATCCAAATGACGAGGAAGTGTATTTGAAGGTAGCCAAAAACGGCGACGAGCTTCTTTGTGCCGTGTTCAATATCGGTCTTGATCCGATTGAAAAGCTCGAAATGGTGTTTGAAAAATCACCGACCAAAATAGAACGCCTTTGCTCGAACGGACAAAGAGAGACAGTTAAGTTTGAAATACAGGACGGCAAGGTTGTAACGGATATTCCGTGCAATACGCTTGACCCTGTGATTATATTTGTTAAATGATAAGGAGAACTAAAATGAAAAAGCTTATACCCGATTACGAAAAGCTTCACGGATGGGAGCTTTATGGCGAGGAAATGCACACTGAATATCGTCAGTGCACCGAGGAGGGACTCGACGTTGAGCAGTACAAGCCACTCTTTGAGGCTGTTGCAAAAATGCCAAAGGGCGAAAACAAGGAGCTTTTGGCAGACGTTATTTTCAAAATTGTAAGTGAAGCTCCTATGGTTGAGGGCTACAAGTATAACGAGCCGTCTGACCTTGAATCAATCAAGGCACTTTGCGTACCGTACGAGGTTGCAAAAAGAGAGCTTGACGATGCAACTCTCGAGGATAAAATGCTCGGCGCTTGGCTCGGTAGAATTTGCGGATGCCTTCTCGGAAAGCCAATCGAGGGATGCTGGAAGGAGCATATTTGGGATATGCTAAAGGATAACGGAAACTATCCTATGCACAGATATATTCGCTTCGATAAATTTAGCGAGAAAATGAAGGAAAGCACACCTTGGCTTGCGTGGAAATGCTTTGCCGACAAGGTAAGCTATATGCCATTTGATGACGATACCAACTATATGGTTCTCGACCAAAAGGTAATCGAGCAATACGGCAGAGATTTTACTCCATACGATATGTCAATGGCTTGGATGGCACTCCAACCAAAGGATTCGTATTGCACAGCCGAGAGAAGAGCATTTATCAACTTTGTAGCAGGCTTTACTCCACCTGAAAGCGCAAAATATAAAAACGCATACAGAGAATGGATTGGCGCACAAATCAGAGGCGACTATTTCGGATACATTAACCCACAAAATCCAACCGTAGCTGCCGATATGGCGTTTAGAGATGCATCTATTTCACATATCAAAAACGGTATTTACGGAGAAATGTGGGCATCTGCTATGATCGCTCTTGCTTTCTCTACCGATAATAGAGAGGATATTATCAAGGGCGCGCTTGCCGAAATTCCTTCAACCTCTCGTCTTTATGAAAGAGTAAACGCGGTTATCGACTGGTATAAGAGCGGTGTTAGCCAAGAGGATTGCTTCGCTAAGATTTACGAGGAATGGAACGACCACGACTTCCACCACTGGTGTCATACAATTTCAAACGCTATGATAGTTGCCGCATCAATCCTTTACGGAGAGGGCGATTACTCAAAGAGTATTTGTATGGCTGTTCAGGCGGGCTTTGATACCGACTGTAACGGTGCAACCGTTGGTAGCGTTTTGGGAATCATAAACGGTGCTAAGGGAATTGATAAGTGCTGGACTGATCCAATCAACGATACCCTTGAAACAACCATTTTCGGAGTTACTATGGTTAAAATCTCCGATTGCGCTAAAAAGACCATTGAGCATATTAAAAAATAAAAAGAAAAGAGTGAACTTGCGTTCACTCTTTTTTTATGCGTTAATAAGCTCGATGAGCTGTTCCTTTGAGCGATAGCCGATAGCCTTGCCCGAAATCTTTCCGTCCTTAAAAACTATAATAGTTGGAATTGATTGAATTCCAAACTCGATTGCAAGGTCGGTTGCCTTGTCAACATCCACCTTTGCAACTGTAATATCGGGATTTTCAAGCGCGATTTCCTCAATGTACGGCGCAATCATCTTGCAAGGACCGCACCACTCGGCAAAGAAGTCAAGCACGATTGTCTTGCCCGAGCCCTTAATTTCCTCAAATCCTTTTTTATCAATGTGTAAAATAGCCATAATTTTTCTCCTTATTCCTTTGATTTGTAATAGAGCATACAATGACAGTAGCCCTCAAAATCAGGATCTGCCATCTGTTCTCTGAATTCCTTGCATATGCATTTGTTGTCTTCAGTCCTTTCAAGACGGCACGGACAGTATCCGCCCTTGGCTTTAAGTCCGTCCTTGATGGTTTTTACAACCTCTGCATTTTCGTTAAGTCTTATCTTGCCCAAGATAGCACCCCCTTTTTATATATTTTACCACGAAATAAAGTTGTAGTCAATATCTCTTTTGATATTGAAATTTGTGGTATAAAATGATATACTTAAATTAATGAATATAAAAGTGAATTTTGTGAAAGTGGAGTGAAAATGGAATTTAGGCTTTGTAGAATTTTTAATAGAAAACCTTTTATTATTATGTTTGCGGTCTTTGCTTTTGCTACTATCTTTCTTTATTTATGTTTAATCTTCGGCTCTCATCATGAAACGAACGGCTTAAGTATTATTTCTAACGCATCTATTTTTTCGTTGATTGTATTTTTTCATGAGTTGCTTCTTCTTCCGTCAAAATTCAAAATCCAAGACGAGTCAATAATGCTTATAGAATATCATTATAAAGATCGTGAACCTGGATTTAGTTTTGTGACAACGCATCCCAATAGAGGATTTGAAAGAAGAGTTAATGTTATCATTAGTAGAATTGAAAAGGTGGAGTATAAAAGTAATTTCATAGAGAAAATTTTCAACATAGGACGCATTAAAATTCAAGGCAATGTTCGTTTGGAACGAAAAGGAAAGCCGTTCGATAAATTTAAAGTTCCGCGCACACATTACATTAAAGGTATTAAAAAATTCAGCAATGTAAAAACGCAAATAATGCAATTACTGCCTAATGCAGAGCATTGTGAATATCGTTAAGGAGAAAAAATGAAAACAAACGAAATTAACATAAGAGACCCCTTTATTTTGACCTATGAGGGCAAATATTATATGTACGGTACAAGAGGCGCGAATACTTGGGATTGCACCGATAAAAGCAAGCTCGGCTTTGATGTTTACATAAGCGACGATCTTGAAAACTGGAGCGCGCCACAGCCGATTTTCGAATGCTTTGACGGCTTTTGGGGCGATAGACAGTATTGGGCACCCGAGGTTCACTATTATAATGGCAAATTCTACCTCTTTGCAACCTTTAAAAATGAAAATGTGTGTAGAGGTACGGCAATTCTTGTGTGCGATACACCAAACGGACGCTTCGTTGAGCATTCGATTGGCGCAGTAACACCGCGAGAATGGGAATGTCTTGACGGCACACTTTATATCGAGGACGGAGTGCCCTACATAGTATTTTGCCACGAGTGGGTACAAATCGGGGACGGAGAGGTGTGCGCGCTAAGACTTACCGACGACTTAAAGGAAGCCGTTGGCGAGCCTATAATACTTTGGCACGCAAGCACTCCGAGCTGGAGAGACGATATAAGAAATAACGGCTCGTATGTTACTGACGGACCGTTCCATATAAAAGAGGCTGACGGACTTGTGTTTATGTGGTCAAGCTTTTCGAAGGGCGAATACGTTGAGGCGCTTGCTCGCTCGGATAACGGAAAAATAAACGGTAACTTCACAATTGATGAGAAGCTTTTATTTGACAAAAACGGTGGGCACGGAATGACATTTACCGACCTTGACGGAAATATGCTTTTCGTATTCCATTCACCAAACGAAACACCAAACGAAAGACCCTGTATGCGTAAAGTAACGCTAGATATGTTCAAGGAGCAATAAAATGAAACAAATATTTAACCCGTTCCTTCCGTTAAATGAATATATCCCCGACGGAGAGCCACATGTTTTTGGTGATAGAGTATATTTATATGGCTCACACGATAAGGAAAGTGGAGAATATTTTTGTATGCTCGACTATGTTACATATTCAGCCCCTATTGATAATTTAAAGGATTGGCGCTACGAGGGCGTAATTTATAAGGCATCACAGGACCCGGACTATCCAAATCACAAATATATGTACGCACCTGATGTAGTTCAAGGCAATGACGGAAGATATTATCTTTTCTATTCCTTGGCTGACGAGCGCGAGTGTAGCTTCCTTATGAGCGTTGCTGTGTGCGACACGCCTTGCGGAGAGTTCCAATTCCTTGGTTATGTTAAAAATCCCGACGGTACACCGCTCCAAGACTTCGTAATCTTTGACCCGGGTGTTATAAATGATAACGGACACATTTATCTTTACTATGGAGTTTGGTACGATTTCTACCAAAATCCCAAATTCACTCCCGAGCAGGCACTTCAGTATCAGTCCGAAATGTTCAAAAAGCCTTACGAGGAAATAGAGAACACCGAGGGCGGAGTTATGGGACCTGTGTGCGTGGAGCTTTGCGATGATATGCTTACAATCAAGCATAAGCCAAGACACATTTTTCCAACAGCCTTCAAGGGCACTCCATTTGAGGGATACGAGTTCTTTGAGGCGAGCTCAATGCGTAAAATCGGTGAAAAGTATTACTTTATATACTCAACCTTTAATCAGCACGAGCTTGCATATGCAACAAGCGAATATCCCGATAGAGATTTCAAATTCGGTGGAGTTATAATTTCAAACGGAGATATCGGCTATAACGGCAGAAAAGTCGAGGATAGACTCAATAGAACAGGTAACAACCACGGAAGTATCGAGAAAATAGGCGATGACTGGTATGTTTTCTATCACCGTCAAACTCATAAAACCGATTATTCTCGTCAGGCTTGCGCTGAGAAAATAGAGATTCTCCCTGATGGCACAATCCCACAGGTAGAGATGACCTCGTGTGGTCTTAACTATGGTCCTCTCGTTGCTAATGGGTACTATGATGCTGTAATTTGCTGTAATTTGACAAACGGTAAAATGCCACATACACCTGATATAGACAAGGTGCAAATTCCTTATATCGTTTGCAAAAACGGTGAGAGAATTATTACCGAGGCTGGTAACGGTACAATGATAGGATATAAATATTTCAGCTTTGATAATGTAACTCAAATCGGTATAACCGTAAGAAGCCTTGAAAAGCCAAACGGAAAAATTCTCGTTAAGCTTTCCGAAAACGGCGATAGCATAGCGCAAATTCCTGTTGTAGATACAAACGAGTGGACCTCACTCTCGGCTAGTGTAAGCGTTGAAAACGGCACATATCCTGTGTATTTCGTTTACGAGGGTGATGGCAAAATCGAGGTAAAAAGCATATTTATGCAGTGATAAAAAATGCCTTATGGGCATTTTTTATTTTACCATTGACATAGGGAATAATCTGTGATAAAATGTACGCGTAATAAAAGAAAAGAAGGATATTTTAAATGAAACCCCAGCTTTTTAAATCACTTAAAGGATACAATAAAAAAGACTTGCTAAACGACCTTTTTGCAGGTCTTATGGTAGCAATAATAGCGCTTCCTTTGTCAATCGCTCTCGGTATACAGTCAGTGCCGAGTGAGGTTTCCTCAAACGGAATACAGTTCGGTATCATAACGGCAATCGTAGCAGGATTTTTCATTTCCGCCCTCGGTGGAAGTAAATTCCAAATCGGTGGACCGACCGCCGCCTTCGTCGTTATTCTTTACGGCTATCTTGCAAATCCCGAAATCGGAATTTTAGGACTCGCAATCGCAGGAATTATGGCGGGAGTAATCCTTATTCTTATGGGCTTGCTTCGTGCAGGAAACGTAATGAAATTCTTTCCTTACCCTATAACAATAGGCTTTACAACGGGAATAGGCGTTACACTCTTTATCGGTCAAATCAAGGATTTTTGCGGATTTACAAACGTAACAGGCACAGAGGCAATAGAAAAGATAATTTCATATTTTGAAAATATCAAGAGCTTCGATATTGCAACCTTTGGAGTAGGTGCGCTCGGACTTGCGTGTGTTATTTTGATTCCAAAAATCAGCAAGAAAATTCCATCCGCGCTTGTGGCAATACTTTTGTGTACTGCGCTTACAGTATGCCTTAATAGCTTTGCCGGCACGGAAATTGAAACAATCGGCTCGAAATATGGAGAAATAAAGGCAGGCTTTTTCCCAATAGATTTTTCATCGATAGGAAACGTTAAATTCTCCGCACTTATAGTTCCTGCAATCGTAATCGCATTCCTTTGCGCAATCGAGAGCTTGCTTTCAGCAACGGTTGCCTCGGGAATGACCAATACAACCTTTGACGCAAACCAAGAGCTTGTAGGACAGGGAGTTGCAAACATCTTTTCATCACTCCTTGGTGGATTGCCTGCAACAGGCGCAATCGCCCGTACCGCTGCGGGAATAGAGAATAAGGCAAAAAGCCCTCTTACAGGAATGTTCCACGCAATATTCGTGCTTGTGCTTTACTTTGCTCTTATGGACGTTGTAAAGTTCATTCCTCTTGCGGTATTTTCGGCTATTCTTATGTCCGTTGCTATAAATATGAGCAGATTCAAGCTTTTTGCAAAGCTCACAACCTTTGGTGTGCGCGATGTTATAATTCTTATCGTTACCTGTGCGCTCACAATAATATTCGACCTAACCTATGGCGTTATCGCGGGCGTTTTGGTAACTCTTGCCCTCAATGCTAAAAACATAAAGACAGGCTTGACACTCGAAAAGGACGAAAACACCGAAAAGACCGTTATAAAGGCAAAGGGAACACTCTTTTTCCTAAACGCAAACAAGCTCTCCGATATGCTTTCAAGGGAGTTTGAGGGCGCTGACGAGGTAACGGTTGATATGAGCGAGATTGAAAGAATTGACGAAACCGCTCTTGAAAAAATAGTAGCTCTTAACCGTAAAATAAAGGCACAGGGCAAGAGCCTTGAGCTTGTAGGCTATAACGATAAAATTCGCGCTAGGCTTGATAAATTTTTCAAGGTGCTTTGATATGAAGGACACAACTCTTTGCTACATTGAGCGCGACGGAAAATATTTAATGCTCTATCGCAACAAAAAGAAAAACGATGTAAACGAGGGTAAATTTGTCGGCATCGGTGGACATTTTGAGGAAAATGAAACTCCTTACGAATGCGCAATTCGCGAGGTTAAGGAGGAAACAGGACTCACTCTTAATGCACCGAAATACCGTGGAATAGTTACCTTTGTGTCCGATAAATACGAGGACGAGAGAATGCATCTCTTTACCTGTGAGGACTTCTCGGGCGAGATTGGCGAGTGTAACGAGGGCGAGCTTTCGTGGGTGGAAAAAACAAAAATAGAGGAGCTTCCTATGTGGGAGGGCGATATCTATTTTTTGCGAATTTTAAATACGGATTGCGACTTCTTTGAAATGAAGCTCGTTTATAAGGGAAGCACCCTTGTCGAATATCACTTGAACGGCAAAAGGCAAATAATTTGAAAAACGGTGGATTTTTCCACCGTTTTCGCTTTTTAAGCTATTGAAAACCGTGATGTTTTATGTTAAAATAGAGATATATTAGTAATAGGAGAGCAAAATGAAGATACTTGTAAGCGCGTGCTTGCTCGGTGTGCCGTGCAGATACGATGCAAAATCGAAGCCTGATGAGCGCGTTATAGCCTTGTCAAAAAAGCACGAGCTCATACCTGTATGTGCCGAGGTGCTGGGAGGGCTTGAAACCCCTCGCATTCCTGCCGAAATTGTCGGAGATAAGGTGTTGCGTCGGGACGGTGTTGATGTTACAAGGGAATATCACAGTGGCGCACAATGCGTGCTTGATATCGCTATTCAAAATAGCTGTAAAATAGCAATCCTAAAATCAAAAAGCCCCTCGTGCGGTAAGGGCAAAATTTATGACGGCACTTATACGAAAACGCTAAAGGATGGAAACGGAATTTGTGCCGACCTTCTTGTGAAAAATAACATTATGGTTTTAACCGAAAGGGAAATAGATAAAATATGAAAATTATAGCAAGTGATTTTGACGGAACACTTAACTTTCACGGTGTAAGCGCCGAGGATAGCGAGGCTATCGCGAAGTTCCGCGCAAAGGGACATAAGTTCGGAATAGTAACAGGGCGCGACCTTGAAATGGCTCTTTGGGTGCTTTTCGACCTAAAAAAAGCAAATGCCGAAATCGACTTTTTGATATGCTGTACGGGAGCTGTAATCCTAAACGGCAAGGGCGAGCTTCTTATGGCTAAAAAGGGAAAGGTAACTCCTGAATTTCAGACCTTTATCGACAAGGCGTACGAGCTTGGCTTCGGTGGCTTTAACTTTAATAATCTTCTTAAAAGATGCTACCTCGATTCAAGAGGAAACGTTCCTAGCGAGGCTATGCAAATCGGTGAGTTTACACAGCTTAACATATGGTTTCCCGATGATAAAAATTCAGAGAAATTCAATGCCTTTATAAACGAAAATTATTCGCATTTGATTAGCTCGTACCGTAATGGTGGAAGTATTGATATGCCACCCGTTAATACCTCAAAGGTAACGGGAATTTACGACTATTCAAAGCAGTTTGATAACCCCGAAATTTACTCCGTTGGAGATAACCTAAACGACCTTCCTATGATTGAGGAGTTTTGTGGCTTTGCCGTATCAAACGCACAGCCCGAGGTTAAGGCGGCAGCTAAGCACCAATGCAATAGAATTTGCGATATGATAAATTACATTTTGGAGGAAGAGGACAAATGAACGCAAGAGATCGCTTTATCGAAATTTTTAAATCAAAAATCAAAAGAGAGGGAGCAGACAAGCTCCTCGAATACATAATTTCCTCGGACTTTTTTGTAGCTCCGGCAAGCGCAAAGTATCATAGCGCATACGAGGGCGGACTTCTTGACCACTCCCTTAATGTTTATGACTGCCTTTGCGATTATCTTAATCGTGATACTGTAAAGGAAAAGTACAAGCTTACCTATTCCGACGAAACAATCGCAATCGTTTCACTTCTTCACGACCTTTGCAAGGTTAATGTTTATAAGGTTAGTAAGAGAAATGTTAAGAACAAGGAAACAGGAAAGTGGGAGGAGGTTGACTTCTTCGAATTCGACGACAAGCTCCCCTACGGACACGGTGAAAAGAGCGTTTATATGATAACTCCGTTTATGCGCTTAACACGCGAGGAGGCATTTGCAATCAGATATCATATGGGCTTTTCAAGCGCTTATACAACAATCGAAACAAATAATGTAAGCAAGGCATTCGAAATGTTCCCACTCGCATTCGCACTCTCGACTGCCGATATGGAAGCAACCTATTATATCGAAACCGAAAGATAATTTTTCAAAAAACTATTGACAACTAAAAAATTAGGTGTTAAAATGTTACCATACTACAAACCGATGAGAAAGAGTAGTAGCATAACAGGCAATATCAAAGAGAGATGCAGATGGTGAGATTGCATTATGGAGCAGTTGTGTGAATGGACTTTCGAGGGCAGGGCTGAACCTTAGTAGGTCTTGACGGAGATGCACCGTTACAGGCATAGCATATAAATGTATGTGAAGAGATAAAGAGAAATCTTTAATTTGGGTGGCACCGCGATTTATTCGTCCCAAGCGTTAACTAATAACGCTTGGGCTTTTTTATTCGGCTATGCCACAATACGAAATGATTTTTAAATAAAACTATTTTATCTCTTTAAAAATGAAAAGGAGAAACTAAAATGATTTACAACGGAATTGACTTTGACACTTACTTTAACAATTATCCTGACAAGAACGGATATTTCGGCAAATACGGTGGAGTTTACATCGACGAAAAGCTTAAAAACGCGATGAAGGAAATCACCGAGGCATATTACTCGATTTGCCAATCAAGAAAATTTATTGCAGAGCTTCGTAGAATAAGAAAGGAATTTCAGGGCAGACCAACACCTGTAACTCACCTTGAAAGACTCTCTGACGCACTCGGTGGTAAGGTTCAGCTTTATGCAAAGCGCGAGGACCTCAACCACTCTGGCGCACATAAGCTCAATCACTGTATGGGCGAGGCACTTCTTGCAAAGTATATGGGCAAGAAGAAGGTTATCGCTGAAACAGGCGCAGGTCAGCACGGAGTTGCACTTGCAACAGCGGCTGCTTACTTCGGTCTTCAATGCGATATCTATATGGGCTCGGTTGATATTAAAAAGCAAGCTCCAAACGTTGCAAGAATGAAAATCCTTGGTGCAAACGTTATCGAGGTAACACACGGACTTCAAACCTTGAAGGAAGCAGTTGACGCAGCTTTCGAGGCTTATAGCAAGGAATATAACGACGCAATCTACTGTATCGGTAGTGTTCTCGGTCCTCATCCATTCCCAATGATGGTGCGCGATTTCCAAAGCATTGTCGGCATCGAGGCAAGAGAGCAGTTTATGGAAATGACAGGTAACCTTCCATCAGCTATCGTTGCTTGCGTTGGCGGTGGCTCTAACGCGGCAGGACTTTTTGCAGGCTTCCTAAACGACCCTGTTGATATTTACGGTATTGAGCCTCTTGGTAGAGGCCCAAAGCTTGGCGACCACGCAGCAAGCCTTAAATACGGTACAGAGGGAATTATGCACGGCTTTAACAGTATTATGCTTAAGGACGAAAATGGTGATCCCGCTCCTGTTTACTCAGTTGCAAGTGGACTTGACTATCCTTCGTCAGGCCCTGAGCACGCATTCCTTCAGGAAATCGGCAGAGTTAAGTACGACGTAATTGACGATGAGGAAACAATCGACGCATTCTTCAAGCTTTCACGTCTTGAGGGCATTATCCCTGCAATCGAAAGCTCACACGCCGTTGCTTACGGTATGAAGCTTGCAAAGACTATGGACCACGGCTCAATTCTTATCAACCTCTCGGGCAGAGGCGACAAGGATATGGATTACATAATCGAAAACTACGGTATTCGCTAAAACAAAAACGGCTTCTTTTGAAGCCGTTTTTCTTATGTGCATATTTTATAATATTTACCTTGACATAATAAATAAAATGTGTTAAAATAACAATAAGATACTATGCAAATTGTCGAAAAGACAAAAGGAGATAGATATGAAAAGAAGAGCATTGTCTTTTGTGCTCGCTCTTGTTTTGGTGCTTGCACTTCTAGTACCTATGGCAACAGCAGAGGGGACAGCTAATGTTAAATTCGGTAATGTTCAGGGTGGTGCATCTCAGCTTGTAGACGTTAATGTTTCTATGGCTAGCACGCTTGACGTTACAATCGCAAGACTTGCAATTAAATACGATTCAAGGCTTGAGCTTGTTTCGATTACCAACGGAACAGTTTTCGAAAACACCTATACAACTGTAAACGGTGAGGAAAACGGAGAAATTCTTTATGTAGGTGATATCGAAATTTCAAGCACTAAGGAAAGCGTTTCGGCAGCCGCTAATGCAGTTATTTGTACACTCAAGTTCAAAATTCCGGATAACGCGATTGAGGGCGAGGTATATAATATCACTCTTGATGCGTTGAATAGCGAATTTGCAACAAGCCAAAACGAAACAATTGTTAAAACCCCTGCATCGGCTACAACGGGCACAGTTACAGCCTCGGCACTCACTCCTTGCGCAACACACTCATTTGAGGATAGCGTTGTTGTAAGAGAGAGGGATTATTTCCAGGGCGGATTTTCCTACAAGACCTGTTCAAGCTGTGGATACGTTGCATCTGAATCAACTTCTCCTATTGAAACAAATCTTTTCACTGTCGTCGGAACTGCAATAAGATATGCAGGCAATCCATCAGGCATCGGCGCACACTTCAAGGTTAATGCCGAGTCTCTTCAAGCGCTTGAATCTAAGGGCTATAAGATTGAAATCGGTATTGAGCTTGTATATGGCAAGGATAAGAAAACGGAAATCTTCTATGGAGATAGCGCTCCTGAAAAGAATAGAACAAACTATGCCGATGGCGTAATAAGCGCTTCAATTGAAGGTATTAAAACTCAGCTTAAGGGCAATATCTACGCGTATGTAAAGATTATCGGCGAGGATGGCTCGGCAAGAATGGAGAAGACCTACACCTCTATTAACGGTAGCAAGGACATTTCTATTGCCGACGTGGCTGGCTTGCTTAACTTTAATAAGTACACACAGGCTAGCAAGGACTATCTCAACGCAGTTGCAAACGGCTTTGAAAACTAAACAAATAAAAGACCTTTGAAAAAAGGTCTTTTTATTTTGCCAAAAAAGAAACGGTTAGCCAAGCTAACCGTTTTCTTGATTATTCAGCCTTTGGGTCGAACAAGCTTCCGCCCTTTGTAACGGATGTGTAGGTTGGAGCGATTTCCTTCATAACGTACTGTGTTTCGAGGTGGTCGCCAACAAGAGCGTAAATTGCTTCTTGATAAATGTCGCTTTCGGTGAGCTGCTCGTCAACGAATGAGGTTGCAAGGCTAAGCGCCTCTGCCTCTGTGATCTTTGAGCTAGATTGGAGATATTGCTCCTTGTAGGTTTCGATAAGACCTGCTCTTGCAGTTGCAATGTCGGCATTTGTAGGCTCAAGTCCGTTTTGCTGAGCATATGCGTAATAAGCCATTTCAGCCTTCATTGTATAGTTGATATAGTCCTCACGGCTGTTAAATCCGAGATATGTCTTAATATACGCGTCGAATTCGATACCGTACTGAGTAGCAAAGTTGAGCTCCATTTCCTTAAGCTGATTTGCGATAAGCTTCTTTTCAGCCTTTGGATAGTCGAGTGCGATTGTGTTCTCGAGGAAGAAGTTGAGAAGCTGTTTAGAAGCATAAGACTTCTTAAGCTCTGTTTCGAATGCCTCGATTGACTCGTACTTGTCGCCGTAAGTGCTCTTTATATATTCGAGATTGTATTCCTTTGGAGTGAAGATGTCCTTAACAGTTGCCTTGAAGATAACAGTCTTGCCGTTGAGGTCGTCAACGCCGTAATCGCTTGGGAATGTTGCCTTGAATTGACCTTCCTTGCCAACCTCAAAGCCGATAAGACCCTTTTCGAAGTCCTCAATGAATGTGCGTGAGCCGATATAAACATTAGATGTTCCGCTTCCACCGCTAAATGTTACTTCCTTGCCGTCAGTGCCGATCTTGATATTGCCTGCATCGTCTGTGTGGTAGCCTGTGTAGCTTACGTTAACAATATCGCCCTCACGAACAGGTCTTGAAATGAACTTGTATGTGATGTAGCAATCCTTGCCTGCATATGGAGCAATCTTTGCATATTGCTCAGCTGTGAGCATGCCCTGAAGAGCGGAGAGGTCGCTTGGGAGCTTGTATGTGTCGGTGTGCTCCTGACCGAGCTTCTTCTTCAAAAACTTTGCTTCAATCTCAGGGTGGAACGAGCCTGCACCGAGATTCTTGATTATAATAGTTTCAACAACGTCTGTTGTAGTTGAATTGTCAGTTGAGAAGAGAATGTTTTCGTTACCGTTTGCATCCTTTGAGGAGTCGATTTTTCCGTCAGCACTCCAAAAGAGCTCCTTGATAACGATGCTCATTGTAACGTTGTCGCCCTCTTTAGCTGTGTACTTGTTTGAAGCAACAGCGCTTGAGCTTATAATGTCGGAGTCGATTGTTGATTGAACGTAGTCGAGCTTTACCTCGATTTCCTTACCTGCAACGTTAGGAATTGTAACGTACTTTGTAAGGTCATAGTCATACTTTTGGTCTATAACGCAAGAAGCAAGCGATAAAACCATAATTAGCATAAGAGCTAAGCAAATAATTCTTTTCTTCATAAAATATATCCTTTTCTTAAATTATTAACACCTTAAATTTTGTTTATCGGATTAAGACGGCGCTCATAGAAGCTATAAGTGCTCATAAGCACGATATACTGAATAGGCAAGTAAATAACGAGGTTTTCACCGATAGAAATGAAAACTGTTACAATGTACTCGTTAAAAACAGCCTTTGTCATAACCCAGCCCATACCTGCAAGCTCGGGAAGAATTCCGGTAAGAACGAGCATTACGAGATTTATACAGGTAAGAGAAATACAAACGGTAATCATAGCGCGCTGAAGCTTGTTTTTCCAGCTGATATACTTAGTCGGCTTATCCTTGTTGGTCTTAACAACCTTGCAAACGATAAGAGCAACGATAAGCGCAGGGATAATTTGATTTACAATTCCTTGACCCATGGAGTAGTAAATTCCCATGATGGCAGAGGAGAATGCCTCAGTTCCCTCGACAACAACGCCGTATTGATATTTTGCATATACGTTCCAAGCAACCGATTGATAAATGAAGTATGGAACAAATGCCGCAAGCACGAGAAGAATAGACATAATTCCCTCGTAGAAGCCGAATTTAAAGAACGCATAAATTATAGTTCCGAAGCCGATGAACATTGAAACTGCATTAAAGAAATCAGTAAAAAGTCCAAGAGTAACCATAAGAGAGGTCGCGTCGTCAACGTTTATTGAAACAATAAAGTAAATAATCGACACAAGAAGTGCGAAAAGCGACGAGCCGATTACGGCAACGGATGCGTTTACATAAAATGATTTTTTCATAAAAGCACCTCTTAACTTAAAATACTCCTATATTCTAACATACATTCATAAAAAAATAAAGACCTAATATCGAAAAACTTTGAAAATAACACAAAATTCAGAAAATCATCACATAAACTTATAAAAAAGAGAGGTATTTTGTTATGAAATATGAAAAAGAGCTAGATTATTTACAAATGATGAATGTCTTAAACGAGCTAACATCAAGTAGCGACTGCCTTAAAATGACCTATATAGGCAATTCGATTTTGTATCGACCGATACCGATTATCACACTCGGCGCATCAAGCGCAAGAAAAAGCGTTTTGTATGTCGCAACGCACCACGCAACCGAAAGCATATGTACGCTTTTGCTTCTTGGATTTTTGGACGAATTTTTGTCCTTGCGTGGGAAAAAGAAAAATGTATACGGAATAAATCTTGATCTTTTGCTAGGGGCAAGAAAAATCTATATCGTTCCGATGCTCAACCCCGACGGAGTAGAATATCGCCTTCACGGAATAGAAGCGCAAAATCCGCTTTATGCAAGAGTAATGAAATATTCAAACGGCGATTTTTCAAAATGGAATTCAAACGCAAGAGGGGTCGATTTAAACCACAATTACGATGCGGGCTTTTACGAGTACAAAACGCTCGAAAAGGAGCAAAAAATCACACAGGGCGCGACTAAATATAGCGGAGAAGCCCCCGAAAGTGAGCCTGAGGTTAGCGCACTTGCCTCGTTTATTCGCTACAATATCGAGGAGCTTTGCGGAGTGCTCACGCTTCATTCACAGGGCGAGGAAATTTACTACAAATCCGCGGGGAAGTGTCCACAAAAAAGCGAATTTGTGTCAAAGCAAATAGCCAAAATGACCTCGTATAAGCTGTCCGATACACAGGGGACTGCCTCGTATGGCGGTCTTACCGATTGGCTTATCCAAAAATATAATCTTCCGTCCTTTACAATCGAGTGCGGACTTGGCGAAAATCCACTCCCACCGTCCCTTTCGAGCGATATTTATTTGAGACTTCGAGAGCTTCTTTTTACCTTTCCTATTCTATTCTAAAATATTATTATAATTATTTGAAAATCTCTTGACTTTATCTAAATAGTGTGATATAATTGTAATCACTTTAATTAACTAAAGCGATAAAGTAAAAAAGGAGATTTAGAAATGAAAAAAATTCTTTCACTCGTACTCGTGCTTGCAATGCTCGCATGCACAGTATTCGCATTCTCTTCTTGTAAGAGAGAAACACTCGTTTGCGGTGTTACAATTTTCGAAAATATGAATGAGCAGGATGCAGACGGCAACTGGACTGGCTTCGAGAGCGAATTCGCTATCGAGGTTGGTAAAATCATCGGTATGGAAGTTGAATTTCAGGAAATCGAATGGGAGCAGAAGTATAACGAGCTTAACTCCGGTGCTATCGACTGCATTTGGAACGGCTTTACTGCTAACTCAAGCGACAAAATCGAAGGCACAACCTTCAAGAGAAGCGACCTCGTTGATTTCTCATACGGCTATATGCTCAACCAACAGTGTGTAGTTGTTAAGAAGGCTGACCTTGCAAAGTATCAGTCAACTGCTGACCTCGCAGGCAAGAAGGCTTGTGTTGAGGGCGGTAGCGCAGGCGCTGCAACAGCTGCTGATTTCACTGATGCAGATAAGATTTTTAAGGCTACATCACAAATCGCTGCATTCCCTGAGCTTAAGTCAGGCGCAGTAGATTTCATCGTATGTGATATCGTTCTTGCAAGAAACCTTTGCGGTGAGGGCGGTAACTACACTGACCTCGCAATCGTTGAGGGTATCGAGCTTGATAGCGAAATCTATGCAGTAGGCTTCAGAAAAGGAAGCGACCTTACTGCTAAGGTAAACTCAGCAATCAAGGAGCTTGAGGCTAACGGAAAGCTCTTGGAAATCGCAACAAAGTATGGCTTCGAGAATGTTCTCAGCGTAACTGAAACCATCGAATAATAAAAGGAATAATTTATGAGTTTTTGGGATATTACATTAAGCTTGCTTAATGGACTCGGAAAAACTTGCGAAATTTTTGCGCTAACACTCGTGTTAGCGCTTCCTTTAGGTTTACTCATTTCTTTTGGCTCAATGTCAAAATTTAAGCCACTCGCGTACCTCGTTAAAATCATTGTTTGGATCGTTCGTGGAATTCCGCTTATGCTCCAAGTAATAATCGTATTTTATGTTCCGGGATTTTTGCTCGGCTCGCCGCTTCTTCCAAGATTCGGCTCCGTAGTGTTGGCATTCGTAATTAACTACGCTTGCTATTTCTCGGAAATTTACCGTGGTGGTATTGAGAGTATTCCAAAGGGTCAGTACGAGGCAGGACAAGTCCTCGGAATGACTAAAACGCAGGTTTTCTTCAAGGTAATTCTTATGCAGGTTGTAAAGCGCATTTTAGCGCCTATGTCAAACGAGGTAATAACCTTGGTAAAGGACACAGCACTTGCAAGAGTAATTATGGTTGTTGAAATCATTCAAGCAGCACAAAATTTCACAGCATACGGTCTTATTTGGCCACTTTTCTATACATCAGTATTCTATCTTATCTTTGTCGGAATTCTTACGCTACTGTTCGGTTGGGCAGAGAAAAAATTGAGCTATTATAAGGTGTAATTATGGGATTTTTAGAAGTAAACGGAATATATAAAAGCTTCGGGAATACCGAGGTCCTTCGCGGAGTTGATTTTGAACTCGATAAGGGCGAGGTATTGTCCATAATTGGCTCATCGGGTAGCGGAAAAACAACGCTTCTTCGTTGCCTTAACCTCTTAGAGAATGCCGACCAAGGCGTCGTTTCCATTGACGGAAATATCGTAATTGATGCCGAGGCAGAGAACACCTATACCGATAAGGAAAAGAGAGAAAAGCGCCTTCATATGGGACTTGTTTTCCAACAGTTTAACCTTTTCCCTCAATATAACGTTATTGATAACCTAACGCTTGCACCAAAGCTTCGTATAAAGGAAAGAAAAGACCTTACAAAACAGGAAAAGCTTGACGAATTTGAGAAGATAAACGCAAGGGCGCTTGAGCTTCTTGAAACCGTCGGTCTTACCGAAAAGGCAAAGTCTTATCCTTGCGAAATTTCAGGTGGACAACAGCAAAGAGTTGCAATTGCACGCGCTCTTATGCTTGAACCGGAAATCCTTTGCTTTGACGAGCCAACCTCAGCCCTCGACCCTGAGCTTACAGGAGAGGTTTTGAAGGTTATAAAGAGCCTTAAATCGGGCGATAGAACAATGGTTATCGTAACTCACGAAATGGAATTTGCCAAAAACGTTTCCGACAAGGTAATCTTTATGGCAGACGGAGTAATTGAGGAAATGGGAACTCCTGAGGAGCTCTTTGACAACCCCAAAAGCCCAAAGCTCATTGCTTTCCTAAATAAAGCGAATGAAATTATCTAAAAGGTATTGAAAAATATACCAAATATGTTAAAATAGTTAGTGGGGAAACCCACTAACTTTTTTGATTTTTAGGAGAATAAAATGGAACTTAAGGGAAAGAAATTTAACTTCCTCGGAGATAGCATAACCGAAGGACACGGAACAAGCGATTGGGGCACAAAGCCTTATCATCAGCTTTTGAAGGCAAATTGCGGACTTGCCGAGGCAAGAAACTACGGACTCGGTGGAACAAAAATCGCACGCTTGCCCGTTGTTACCGATCATCAATTCGATCAAGACTTCAACCTTCGCGCACCCTCAATGGATCAAGATGCAGATGCAATCGTTGTTTTCGGTGGTACTAACGACTTCGGACACGGCACAATTCCACTCGGAACAATGGACGATAGAGATGTTCACACCTTCTACGGTGGACTTCACACGCTTTGCCTTTATCTTATCAAAACATATATTTCAAAGCCAATTATCTTTATGACACCTCTACATAGATTAAACGAGGTGCTTGACCACAACAATAGAGTTTCGGCAGGCAACACAAACGCACGCCCACTTTCTGATTTCGTACAGGCTATAAGAGAGGTTTGCGAATTCTATTCAATTCCTGTTCTTGACCTCTATAAGGAAAGCGGAATGTACGGACAGGTTTGGGCTTGGTGTGAGGGACATATGCCCGATGGACTCCATCCAAACGATGCAGGACACGAGCTTATTGCACATAAGCTTCAAAAGTTCTTGGAGAACCTCTAATTATGATTTTAAAGGGAATAAAAGCGAACTTTCTTGGTGATAGCATAACCGAGGGCTGTGGAACAACCTCGCAAGAGAATGTTTTTCACGGAGTTTTAAAGGAAAATGCAGGACTTGCCGTAGTGCGTAACTATGGTAAGGGTGGAACGCGAATAGCGCGCCAAAGCGAAATCAAAGACCCCGACGGCAGAGATTACGATTTTATTCGCCGTGCCGATGAAATGGATGATGATGCCGATTTGATTGTCGTTTTCGGTGGTACAAACGATTACGGTAACGGTCAAGCTCCACTCGGAGAAATCACCGATACAACAATGTTCACATTTTACGGTGCTGTGCGCGTTCTTTGCGAATTGCTTATAAAGAAATATCCAAACGCAAAAATCGCCTTTATCGCACCGTTGCACCGTTGGAACGAGTGTGGTGGACTTGGCACTTGGAAGCCCGACGGAGTAGTACAGCATAACCTTTGCGACTACGTTACGGCAGTAAAGGAGGCTTGCGCCCTCTATTCAATTCCGGTCCTCGACCTCTTTACAAACAACGAAATGCCAATAAATGATAACGATTTTAGAAGAGATTGCGCCCCCGACGGACTCCATCCAAACGATGCAGGACACAAAATTTTGGCGAAATTTCTTCTAGAATTCCTCGAAACAATATAACGAAAACACACTCAACCAAGCGTTGAGTGTGTTTTTGTAAATAAAAACCGCATTGAAGAACCCAAGCTCGCTGTTCTTTCGAACAGGCTACTACGTAGCTTGTGAAAATCAAATACATTTTCACGCTTGGAACCTTGATACTTGCTTTCGCTCGTATACGCATTCCGAATTCCGCATTCTATGCCACCCTAAACGGTCGAGTTGGATATTTTTGTGCAAAAAGCACAAAAATCGGGGGGGGGATTTCGTTTATTGTGCATATTGACAAGTGCGCGTAATATATGGTAAAATTATTATGTGGAATTATATCATACGCGATTTATCGCAAGAAAGGACTTTTATGAAGAAAATATTTTTGACTTTCGTTGTTGCTTTGGCTATTGCCTTGATGCTTGCTTTTGCAGTATCAGCCGATAGCGTTCATAACGAAAACACAGTTAACTATGATGAAACAGTAACTCTTAACGACGGAACGGTTCTTCCGCTATACGACCAAGATAGAGAGGCTCTTATTTGGTATATCAGTGGTACTGATGGAAACGGCAAAAACGTTTATTCCTCTATTCGTACTGATGATTCGCAGGTTAGATGGTACACCAAGTCGTGGGGCGAGGTAACAGGTGTTGGCATTACATTTGAAGATGCAACTAGTGTTAGTAAAGAAAAATTTGTTGTTGTCAATATGATGGACGATGATGTTATTTCAAACTATGCAGAAGGCGGTCATACAAATATTGGAAATCCGATAAAAAGTTTTAAATGGCTTTTTAGTGGTGCTAAAAAGCTTGAGTATGTTTATCTTAGACTTGATACGGATGGTATTTTTGCTCAAAGCTTTAATGGTTGTAGCGCTCTCAAATATATAAATTTCGAGGATTTGACCTCGTGGAAGAATTCAAGAGATGGTCAACAGTTCAGTGGTTGTAGCTCGCTATTTCCAGGACAGGTGCTTGATCTTTCCCATACTCAACTTGTAACTCTTAATGGTGGTGGTACACTTGCAGGAGTTCCTATTGTTGGTTTGAAACTTCCAAGTACAGTAACCTCTCTTGGCGACTGGGTTTTCCAGGGAAATCCGAACACCTATTTTATGTTCCCTGAAAATATTGCAACAATGCCTACAAACGCATTTAAAAATTGCACAAATCTTCAAACTGTCTATGTAAACGGAACAACCACATCAATTGGCGATAACGCCTTTCTTAGCTGTAACAATCTCAAAAAAATCTGCTTTGTTGGTACAAAGGATCAGCTTAAAGCTCTTATTGCTAGCACATCAGCAACAGGAAACACAGCATTTTTTGATGTTGTTGGCGCACTTGGAGAAAACGGAGAATATGCAAACGTTATTTCCTATGCAGATTATCTCAAGCTCAGCGATGAGCAAAAGAACAGTGGTAAGTACGCAATCTATAATTATAGCTATTGCGAGGCTTATAACAACAGTGTTCACACAGCAGTAGATAATGCAAACGACTGCACAAAGAACGCTGACTGTAAGGTTTGCGGTCTTGAGGAAGCAATCGAGGCTAAATTTGAAAATCACAACTATCTCGAAACTCTCGTGTATGAAAACGGCTTTGCACAGGCAGGCGTTTACACATACATTTGTCAAAACTCCGAAAAGTGCACCTGTGGAAATATCACCGCTAGCAAGGATGCAATCTTTGTAGCAATAGGCTTCTCAACAAAGGGAGCTGACGGCATTTCAGCAGGCTACTCGGTAGTTCCTGAATTGGTTGCAGAGTACAATAGAATAAACAAGGATAACAAAATCACCTTTGGCGTAATGATGGTTAGCCCAACGTTCCTCTCCGAGAAGGACTCCTTCTTTAAGGACGGCAAGGTAAACGCAGAGAAGTATTTGCAGGTTGATATGACAGGTATCGCATACAAGAACCTTAGCGTTCACGTTACAGGCTTTGTTGACAGTGCAAGAAACGCTTCACTCGTAATGGCACTTTACGTGTGTGATGGCGATGGCAACGTTGAATTCGTTCAATCACAAATCACTCCTTGCGCAGATAAGAGTGTAACTCTTGGAAACACAACCCTTTACACAGTAACTCTTGACTCCGTTACAAACGAGAGCACAACAGTTGGTAATCTTAAGGATTACTTCGCAAAGGAAGACGAAGAATAAATAACAACAAAAAGCAGGCTCATAAGAGTCTGCTTTTTTAGAGGTTTATGCTTTATTATACTGCGTTGCTTTGCCTAAACACTCTTCTTTAAAACAAAAAATCGACACTCGCTTGAGTGTCGATTTTCTATTATTTATCAAAATACGAAAGAGCAGCACCGATAACCGTTGAAAACTGTGCGTTTTCGGGGATTACCATATTCACGTCGAAATGCTTATTAAACATATCTATAACGTTCTTTGACTGCGACATTTGCGTAAGGTTTCCTGTTAGAACAATATCACGAATTCCGTGCTGACGTGCCGCAAATACAGCCATCATACCGACAGTTTCGAATACCATGTTGATTAGACCAAGCGCAATATCGTCCTTTGATGCAATATCACTAACACGTCCGAAGTTAGAAGCGGTAAGCTCACCGCTAAGACCTGCGCTTTTCTTTGAAAGGTCGCCAACCTTAAGGTCAACGTTGTCAAGATTACCTCTGCTTGCAATATCGTCAATATGAGCAATGGTGTCAAGTCCAAGCATCTTTTTGGAAAGCCCCATAAGAGTACCACCACCAACGCCTGTACCGCCAAGATAAATAGGTGCATTGCCCTTAACTGCGTGTACAAGAGCAGTACCTGTTCCCATGCTTACGATTATCGCATCCTCAAAGCCCGAGAGATAAAGACCGCCAAGACCGATTCCACGAAATTCGGGAGTAGCCTCGCAATCAAGATTATATATAGGCTTGGAAATGAATGACGAGCCAACACCCGTAATCATTACCTTTTCAATGTCTGAAAGCTCTAAATTATTTTCCTCGGTAAACTTACCGAAAGCACCGTAAATTGAGGTTACAGGATCGTTAGCAGTTACACACATAGGCGCAATAAGCTTCTTTTCGCTATTAAAGCCCACGATTTTAGTTGTGCTTCCACCGATATCAATTCCAATTACAACTCCCATAATTTACCCCCTAAAATATCGTTTTTATCATTTTAGCACAAATGCCCACAAAAATCAATAGTAAAATAAAAGAGCTTGCAAGCGCAAGCTCTTTTGATTTTTTAGTCAACAAGACTGATTTCGTGTCCCGTTTCAGCGGATTTATAAAGCGCCTCGAGAATCTTAACCATATTAAGACCCTGCTCAGGAGTAAAGTCAGGCTCGCATCTGCCATTTATAACGTCAACGAAGTGGCGAATATTCGCCTCGTGATGTGGCATACAGTTGTAGTCGTTGATTGACGGAGAAACTGTTACATTGCTTCCGTATTCCTCTGTGAATATTTCGAGCTTATTGTCAATAGCGCTAAAGCGAGAGCCTGCCTTTTCGCCACGAAGCTCAACAAATATTTGATCACCTGCAATATTCGAAGCCCAAGAGAACTCAATTTGTAGGCAAGCACCGTTGTCAAAACGGATAAAGCCCATAGCAAGGTCCTCAACATCCATCTTGGAATATGAGGTGTGCTCGAATTTCTTGTAAGTAGAGCCACTTACGGTAACAGGCTTTGCATTGCCCATAAGATACATAGTAAGGTCGATTATATGTACACCGAGGTCAATAAGAGGTCCGCCACCGCTTTGCTCCTTGTCGGTAAACCAACCACCCCAACCGGGAATTCCGCGACGTCTGATCCAACCGCATCGTCCTGCGTAAATCTCGCCCATCTTGCCGTCGGCAATAAATTGCTTCATAAACTTAGTTGACGGACGGAAACGGTTGTTACGAATAACCATAAGAGTTTTACCGCTTTCCTCAGATGCCTTTTTCATTTTTTCAGCCTCGGCAACGCTTACCGCATCAGGCTTCTCGCAAAGAACGTGAAGTCCCTTTTCAAGCGCATATACAGCCGCGATAGAGTGGATTTTGTTAGGTGTACAAATGTCAACTGCGTCAAGCTCCTCTTTGTCAATCATTTCCTTGAAATCGGAATAGAGGTGCGCATCGGGATATCTTTGCTTCATTTGCTCAAGCTTTGCATCGCTTATGTCGCAAATAGCAACAATCTTACACTCGTCAAGCTTGTCAAATGCGGGAAGATGCCCATTCTGACACATTTTGCCTGCGCCGATAATACCAACTTTAATCATTATTTTTCCTCAATTCTTGCAACCCAAGGGCAAATAAGCTCAGGAACTCTGTAAACAGGCTTAGCCCATCTTACTGCGTTTGTAATGATTTTTTGAATGTTTTCATTATAGAAGGTTGGGAAGGTTTCGTGTCCTGGCTGGAGATAGAATACCTTACCGTTTTCCCTGTGCCAAATACAGCCTGAACGGAACACCTCACCGCCGTTGTACCAGCCGATAAGGAGAAGCTTATCAGGATCAGGAATACCGAATGGCTCGGTATATGTTTCCTCAGCCTCAAGCTCAAAATATCTGTCGTTAATGCCTTCCATAATAGGATGGTTGTGGTCGATTACCCAAAGGCGCTCCTTGTCGTTGCTTTCTCTCCAACCGAGATTACAGGTTGTACCCATAAGAAGCTTGAATGGCTTTGAGTGGTGAGCAGAGTGAAGGAAAATCATTCCCATTCCGCGAAGAACGGCTTCCTTAACCTTTATAGCAATTTCGTCAGGAACCTCGCCGTGTCTAATGTGTCCCCACCAAATCATAACGTCGGTGTTAGCAAGAAGCTCATCGGTGATACCGCAGTTTTCATCGTCGAGAGTCGCAGTGGTTACCTCGATATCCTCATTTTTGCCAAGAAAATCGGCAATAGCCTTGTGAATACCGTCAGGATAAACCTCACGAACCTTTTCATCAATCTTTTCGTGCGCGTATTCGTTCCATACAACAACTTTAATCATAGTAAAATACCTTTCGTAAATAAAATTCTATCAATAATTTGATAGTCATTACAAGGCTATTCTAACATATAAATATGTTAAATTCAAGAGATTAAGCCAAAAATATTGACTTTTTGACGCGAAAATGATAACATATAAGCGTAGGAGGTGGCAAAATGGTTAATCTTGGCAACGACTGGGACGAAATTCTTGACGGCGAGTTCGAAAAGGACTACTATAAAAGCATTCGCGAATTTCTAAAAAGCGAGTATTTTTCACGCACGGTTTTTCCACCTATGCACGATATTTTCAATGCTCTCAAATACACACCTTACAGTAATACTAAGGTCGTTATTTTGGGGCAAGATCCCTATCACGAGATAGGACAGGCGCACGGTCTTTCGTTTTCCGTGCGAAAGGGCATCAAAATCCCACCGTCGCTTGTGAATATTTATAAGGAATTAAATTCCGATATCGGAATGAAAATTCCAAATCACGGAGAGCTTACCTCGTGGGCAAGGCAAGGAGTTCTTCTTTTGAACGCAACTCTTACCGTGCGAGAGGGAATGGCTAATAGCCATAAGGATATCGGTTGGGCGATTTTCACCGACGAGGTAATTAAAAAGCTCGACAAAAACGATAAGCCGATTGTATTCATACTGTGGGGCGCAAACGCACGCAGTAAGAAAAAGTATATAACAAATAAAAATCACTTAATAATAGAAAGCGCGCATCCATCACCCCTGTCAGCCTATAACGGATTTTTCGGTAGCAAGCCATTTTCAAGGGCAAACGAGTTTTTAAAATCCAAGGGCGAGAGGGAAATAAATTGGAATAGCGTAAACGAGGAATAATTATGAAAACTTCAACAGAAACTTGGTCAAGCGCCTCGGTGGTAGGCGAGAAAAAGGCTATCGAGCTTGTTGCAAGGGCAGGCTTTGATGCGTGGGATTTTTCAATGTTTGATATGGCACGCATTGACTGGAATACCTATAAAATAATTGATAAGCCACATCCGCTAAATCAAGCCGATTATATTAAGTTTGCAAAGGAGCTTCGCAAAATAGGCGAGGACAACGGAATTCACTGTAATCAATCGCACGCACCGTTCCCGTCAATGGTTCCCGGTATGAAGGATTACCTTAAAAGAGCAATCGAGTGTACAGGAGTTGCGGGCGGTAAAATTTGCATAATTCACCCCGATAATAACAAGTCCGCAGAGGAGAATGCAGAGTTTTATTTCGAGCTTCTTCCATTTGCTAAGGAGCATGGAGTTAAAATCGCGACTGAGAATATGTGGAACTGGAAAAAGGACGCACCCACAGCGTGCGCTGCCGCTTGCTCTCATCACGATGATTTTGTAAAGCACATAAAGGCAGTAAACGACCCGTATCTTGTTGCTTGTCTTGATATCGGACACGCGGAAATGGCAGGTCTTGACACAAGTGCTTCGCAGATGATTTATGCTCTTGGCGATGCGTTGCAGGCGCTCCATATTCACGATAACGATAAGCGTGGAGATACACACCAAATTCCGTTTTCAATGAATATTCCTTGGGATGAGGTTGCAAAGGCACTTAAGGGCGCAAATTATCAGGGCTATTTAACTCTTGAGTCTGATAGATATATGTCAAGCATAGGTGCAAAAACCGAGGACGAGGTTCTCAAAGGACTCTGCGACCTTAACAAAGCCGTAAAGCGTCTTGACGAAATGATACAAAAAGCATAAAGCTTGATACCTATTGCCCTTGCAATAGGTATCTTTTTTGCTCTTTTTAGATGTCGTGTTTTTGCGACACCGTTTGATTGACAACCCACAAATTGAGTGGTAGAATAAAGGTGTAAAAAGCAAGTCAATCATAAAGGAGAACTAAAATGAAAACTAAACTTAGAAAGCTTAACAAAAAATATGACAATCTCGTAAAGAAGGCTATGTCGGCGGATTTAAGCGAGGTAGAATACGACAAAACAATCGAGCAAATTCAATCCCTCGGCATTGAAATCTATAAGCTTCAAATCTCAAAATAAGCGTTGCCTTTCAAAACGAAATAATCGTACCTTTTGTTTTTACATTTCCTTTTTGCCCTCGACATTTCCGAGGGCATTTTTATGTCGTATTGTCGATGTGAAGCGTTTTTGGTCGAACGATTAGTGTTGAAATGGAAAATTTTTGCATTAAAATAAAGCGTAGGACAACCTACAAGAATGCAAAACGAAAGGAAAGAAAAATGAAAAAGTACGTATCCTGCATTATTTTAATTGTCGCTTGTATTGCTTGCGCTACAATCTTTTACGTTAACGCAAAAACAACCGACATCCCCGAAACACCAAGCGAGAGCGAAAATCCCTCTCAAAGCGAAGCACCAAGCGAGAGCGAGGAGGCGCAAAAGAAGATAGACCTCTCACAAAACGGAACGCTTTATAGCGAGTATTTTTGCCCGTCAAGACTCCGTGTAGAGTGGAATGCGATAAGCTACGAGGGCGATGGCACTCTGTACATAAACGCAGAGCTGTATCTTGATAGCCCAAACGGCATTTCGCAGTCTTGTAACGGAAGCTTTACCGTAAACGGTAAAAAAGCCGATTTTTCCGTCAAGCCATCAAGCGAGCAAAGCACACTCTTGCAGGCGATTTCTCACGAAATCAAGGACTATACTGATGCGACACCTATCGAAATTTCGGGCATCATAAGTCTTGAATTTGTTTGCGAGGGCGGAGCAACGCTTAACTCTCTTGAAATAAATTCTAAAATTTGCCCGTCAAGCCCCAATAGCGACTCTAAGCTTATCCCCCTTGAGCATATCTCTCAATACCCATCACTTCCAAGTGGCGACGAGATAACCTCACTTGCAATGGTGCTTCGTTACCTTAAATATAATGTTAACGAGTGCGATTTGTGCGACCTCTACCTTGATAAAGGACCTGTTGGCTTTACTGATATTAGTAAGGCAAACGCAGGCAACCCTCGCGACACCTATAATTCATACGGCTGTCTTGCACCTGTAATCATAAATTCGGCAACAAAGTTTATAAGCGCTAACGGTGGCTCTCATAAGGCAACCGACTTGACGGGCTATAATCCACAGGAGCTTTATAGACAAGTAAGCCTTGGTAATCCCGTTATAGTATGGCTATGCGACGATTTCGGAAACACCCCCTCAATATCGCGCATTTGGATAGTAGATGGCAAAACAGTATTCTTAAAATCAAATATGGCGTGTATGGTCCTTGTAGGCTACGATAATGCAAAAAGAACCGTAACTCTTGCAAATCCGGCAGGCAATACCTTCTCACTTGATATGGATATGTTTGAGCAGGGCTATGCCGATATGGGCTCATACGCGGTAACTATAAAGTGAAATTTTCTAGTTAACCCCTGTCATAGACCGTCATTTAGCACAACTCGCTCGGTGGCGGTCTTTTTCTTTTAATTTTTTTGAAAAAATTTTAGAATTCCTATTGACAAAGCAAAATAGGTGTGCTAATATAATAGGGCAAAAACAAAATAAATTCAATTTGCGAGTGTAGTTCAATGGTAGAATTCCAGCCTTCCAAGCTGGTCGCGTGGGTTCGATTCCCATCACTCGCTCCATTTTTTTGCTATGTACCCGTAGCTCAGCCGGATAGAGCAACTGCCTTCTAAGCAGTAGGTCGGGGGTTCGAATCCCTCCGGGTACGCCATCTGCAAACCACAGCAGATCGGTGCTTCGCTGTAAGCGACGGAGCAATAAAACTCTCCTTTGTGAGAGCGTTCTTTGGTGGGTGTAGCTCAGCTGGTTAGAGCGTCAGATTGTGGCTCTGAAGGCCGTGGGTTCGAATCTCATCATCCACCCCAAAAGAAAAACCGACTTTCGAGTCGGTTTTTCTTTTTATCTAAAAACGAAAGCACTCCAATTTTGGAGTGCTTTTGCATTTTAAACTAATAACAGAACATTTTTAGCATTGACGGAATGTGCATAAATGAGCCATCAATTCGATATAAAAGCTCGTTATCGTTTTCTTTTGGTGTAAGTGGTATTTCCTTTAAAGCTATTTCAACTTCGTTTTCTTGAAGATTAGATTTTTCAGCTATTTCCTTAATCGAAACAAATTTGTCAAAATCGTTAATTGTTAAATCATACAAGGCATATAAAACACGCATTACATTTGGTTTGAGTAGTTTTTCCATACTTAAAGCAATTTGATATTGCTCCACCATATTTGGTGAGGTATAGCTATTATTGTGAGAAAAATATATTCCATTACTACAACGGACAGTATTTCCACAAGGTAAAGAAGAAGCAGAATATCCCCACTTTTTAGGCTCGTTGTTTGCATAGTCTTCGTTAAATTTATACGGAAGATTATTTGCAAAGCCATCACTTGATATGCCGTCGTGTAAAAGAGTTGCCAATCTAAATGAATTTTCAAAAATTTCATTTGAGGGCAAGGAAGAAAGCATATTTTTTACTCTTAAAATTGTGTCTGCTTTGCTTTCTATCGTTTCGCAACCGAGCAAAGAGTCAACAGTAACCCCGAAAAACTTAGCGATTTCAGGCAAAAGCTGAATATCGGGACAACAAATTGAAGCTTCCCACTTGCTAACAGATTGATTTGTAACTCCCAAAGCATTCGCCAATGCTTCTTGCGTTATGCCTCTTTCTTTTCTTAAAAATGCTATTTGTTCATTTATCTTCATTTTTCAAAATCCTTTCATTGTTATTGTAGCTACAATTAAATTATACAGGACTTTTGAAGCAAATACAATGACGCATTTGTTTGATATGCAAATTTTCTTTCCAACTTGGTGTTGGATTTCTATTGACAGTTGAGTTATTTAATCTAACAAGTTATTGTTTATTTCTCGTTTGTAGTGTATAATCAAATTGTAAGCTTACAAAAACGATTTTGGAGGATACTATGAACATAGGAAACAAAATAAAAGAGCTTAGAAAAAAGAAAGGTCTTACACAAGAGCAATTAGCTTCAAGTATAAATATATCTTTTCAAGCAATTAGCAAATGGGAAAATAATATTGCTTTACCCGATATAACAATGATGCCTGTATTAGCTACATTTTTCGGTGTTTCTATGGATGAATTGTTTGATTTCAGCTTAAAGGAAATGGAAGAGGACATAGAAAGAATAGTTGACGAAGCATATAAATACAGGGAAACTGATTATAAAAAAGGCAGACAAATACTTGAAGAGGGTTTGAAAAAATACCCAAATAATGAAATATTGCTAAATAATCTACTGTATGTAATGAACTGTAGAGAAAACCCAGACGAAACAATAAAAATAGCAAGTTATTTAATTGAGCAGACAAAGGAAGCTGACATAAAATATGATGCTTTAAGATTTTTGTCATATGCACTAAAGGAAAAAGGCGATATAGAGGGAGCAAAAAAGGCATTAGAGCAAATTCCCGAAATATATTTTACAAAGCTAAGTGAACTTGCATTTTTATTGACAGGCAAAGAAAAGTTTGAGGTAGCAGATAAGCAAAAATGGATTTCATTTGAAAACCTAATTCAAATGATGTGGAAAATAGCAGAATGCTACGAGGCAGAAGGAGAAACAGAAAAAGCCATTAAAGAAACTCAAATAGCTCTTAAAATGATTGAGCTCTTAGGAAATATGGAGTGCTTTAATAACTATGTAGAATTTTTTAATAGGCAAATAAAAAGAATGAGCAATAAATAATGCAAAAGCGAGTGCTGATTTTTCGGCACTCGCTTATCTTATAGTTCAATTCTTCCAAAATTCAAAAGAGTTTTAGCTCTCTTGACTGTTATGTAACCTTTCCAATTTTGTGTTACTTGTCTTGAAATGTCGCTATCAACACCCCAAGAAAAATTAGGATTCCAAACTCCTTGATCGTTAATAGTATCAAGAAAGAAATTAATTGTATCTTCAATTCCTTTTTCTACATCACTATACCATAATGAGTTAGGCGAAGAAACATAATCAAATGGATTAAAATAATATTCGTTCCATTTGATCTTGTCAAAACAGGTATTTTCTACAATTCTTCTACGCAAAGAAGATACGATTTCTTCTGTAATCAGTGGAGATTTTATGCTATATAATTGTTCAACCAAAGCTTTAATATTCAAAGTATCGTGGTCTCCACAAAAGTCGTTGCTAACCAATAAATCAAAGCAATCATTAGCAATTCTATAACCTAATTGTTTTTGTGTTTCTGTTCCAAATAGAATAAAAGCCGAAGCGACAATAGCACAAGGATTTGGATTAAATACTGTGCAAGGCTTACAATTCCACCAAGGAGCGTGAGGATATTCCATAGCTTCTAAAGGTAAGTCCTCCCAATACTTTGGAATGTCTTGAATTGAATTTTCAAAGTATTCAAGTATTTTCTTAAACCAAGGAGCAGTACAATCTAATCCATATTCATATGCTTGGAAAATTGCTTCTGCCGTTGCAATAGCAGAGGATGATGGGCAAAGCACATCAGCTTCAAAGCCGTTTCCCATTCCACCGTCTTTATTTTGATATTTTAGCATTTCTTCAACAACGGCTTCTTTTGTACCACCACTGAATATGAAATTCCATTTTGCCCTATCAAATGCTCGTGCGTTATTCTGCATCCAAGCATCCATTTTTTGAAATTGTTCTTTTGATAATTTTCTCATTAAATCATCCCTTTTAATGTAAATTAAAATGTTGACATCATTATAGCATAAACAGAAAATATAATCAATCAAAAATATGAATTTTCTATGAAATAGCACTGTGGCGTGTGCTTGTATATATACAAGTGGCTTGGCTTCGCTCGGCGAATACAAGCACACGCCACAACCGACTGAACAAACAAAAAAGGCAACGCAAATGAACTCCAAATGAGTTGAAAAATAGGCAGAAAAACGCGAAAACCTCGCGTTTTATTTTTATATATTCTTGTAATTTATAAATTAATATGGTAAAATAACTATGTATAGTTAATTTTGAGAGGTACGCAATGGAAATCAAAGAAAGAATTCAAAGGCTTCGCGCGACAATCAAGTATCATTCAAAGAGATATTATGAAAATGACGCGCCCGAAATTTCCGATTTTGAATACGATAAAATGTTCGAGGAGCTAAAGACCCTCGAGGCACAGTATCCCGAATATTACGACCCAACGTCCCCAACTCAAAGAGTAGGCGGAATGGCTCTTGATAAGTTCGAAAAGGTTAAGCACGAGGTTCGTATGGGAAGCCTTACGGACGTCTTTGATTTTGACGCGCTCCGTGCCTTTATCCAACACGTAAAGAGCGAGGTCGGAGAGGACACCGAATTTTCCGTTGAGCCTAAAATTGACGGACTTAGCGTTTCTCTTAAATACGAAAACGGAATTCTCACAGTCGGAGCAACCCGTGGCGACGGCATTACAGGTGAGGACGTTACCGCCAACATAAAAACAATTCGCTCAATTCCGTTAGAGCTTGATGCACCGCTTAATGTTACCGTGCGTGGAGAGGTTTATATGCCTCGTGCATCGTTTGAAAAGCTCAATAAAATAAAAGAGGAAAACGGAGAAACGCTTTGGGCAAATCCAAGAAATGCAGCGGCAGGCTCACTCCGTCAGCTCGACTCAAAGGAAACCGCAAAGCGCGGTCTTGATATTTTCGTGTTTAACTATCAGGCAGGCTCGCTTGAGGATGACACAATAGAAACACACTCTCAAACTATAAATAAAATTAAATCACTTGGTTTTAATACCATTTCAATGCTCACCGTAACAAGCGATGAGGACGAGATTGTAAATGCAATCAAGAACCTTGGCGAGCGCAGACCGTCCCTTTCTTACGATATCGACGGTGTCGTTATAAAGGTTAACTCTCTTGAAAAGCGCAAGGAAATGGGCGAGGGAACAAGCACTCCGAAATGGGCAGTTGCATATAAATTCCCACCTGAGCAAAAAACGACAAAGCTCCTTGATATTCTAATTCAGGTTGGTAGAACGGGCGTTCTTACCCCTCTTGCCGAGCTCGAACCGGTAAAGCTTGCGGGAACAACCGTGTCAAGGGCAACTCTTCATAATATCGATGTAATAAGAGAAAAGGACATTCGCATAGGCGACACCGTTATCGTTCAAAAGGCAGGAGATATAATCCCTGAGGTCGTGGGAAGCGTTGCCAAGGACCGCGACGAAAATAGCGTTCCTTACGAAATGCCAAGCGTGTGCCCGTCCTGTGGTGGAGAGCTTCATTATGACGATGCAAGCGACTTCGTTGACGGAGATGAGGATTTTACCCTCGGCGCACTTCGTTGCACAAATCCGTCCTGTCCTGCACAGCTTGAAAGAAATATAACTCATTTTGCATCTAAAAAGGCAATGAATATAGACGGAATGGGCGGAAAAATGGTAAAGCTCTTGCTTGATAATGAGCTTATTTCCAACGCATCCGACCTCTATTACCTCAAAAAGGAGCAAATTGAGGCTCTTGATAGAATGGGCGAGAAGAGCGCATCTAATCTTATAAGCGCAATCGAGGCATCAAAGAAGGCAGGTCTTGCAAGAGTAATTTATTCGCTCGGTATTCGCCATATAGGCGAGGTCGCATCGGCAGAGCTTGCATCAAAATTTGGCTCTATCGAGGCACTTTTTGAGGCAAACGAGGAGCAAATTTGCGAAATTGAGGACTTCGGTCTTATAATGGCAAAAAGCGTTGTAGATTTCTTTAAAAAGGACTCTACAAGAGAAATAATAAATAAATTGAAGGACGCAGGTGTTGTTACCGAGGAAGCAGTTGTCGAAAAGACAAGCGAATTTGAGGGACTAACCTTCGTCTTGACAGGCACACTTGAAAATATGACTCGCGATGAGGCATCGGATATGATTAAGGCAAGAGGTGGAAAAACCGCATCCTCGGTGTCTAAAAATACCGATTATGTCCTCGCAGGTGAGAGCGCAGGCTCAAAGCTCACAAAGGCACAGGCGCTCGGAGTTAAGATAATAGATAAGGAAGAATTCCTTAAAATGTGTGGAGTAGAATAATGTTTAAATTAAGCATAGGCGCAATGAGAGCAATAGAATTGCTCGAGGGCGCAGGCTATGAGGCGTATGCAGTCGGTGGCTCTATTCGTGATGCGATAATGGGCAATCCCGTGCAGGATTTCGATATAACCACCTCGGCAACTCCCGAGGAAATGAAGCTCGTTTTTAAAAACGAAAGAATAATCGAAACTGGCATAAAGCACGGCACGCTAACGCTCGTTTACAAGGGCGAGAATGTCGAAATTACCACCTATCGCGTTGACGGAGAATATGTTGACAATCGCCATCCCGAAAGCGTTCACTTTACAAGAAAGCTAAGTGGCGACCTCGAAAGGCGCGATTTTACAATGAACGCCATAGCCTATAATCCAAGCGGAGCGACAGTCGACCTGTTTGGTGGCAGGGGCGATATTGAAAACGGAATTATAAGAGCAATCGGAGAGCCGAAGGTGCGCTTTACCGAGGATGCGCTTAGAATTTTGCGTGCGATTCGCTTTTCGTCCGTGCTCGGTTTTAAAATCGAGGAGAAAACAAGAGAGGCAATGCTCGAATGTGCCCCCCTGCTATCCAATATTTCAAAGGAAAGAATAGCCACCGAGCTAAACAAATTCCTTTGCGGAAAAAATGTAAAAAATGCAATTCTTGAAAACTATGAAATTTTAGGCTACGTCTTGCCCGAAATTTCAAAAATGCACGGCTTTGACCAAAAGAATTCGTGGCATATCTACGATATTTTGGAGCATACTGCCGTGGTAGTGGAAAACGTCAAGGCAGAGCCACATACTAGACTTATGGCATTCCTGCACGATATAGGAAAGGTTCATACCTTTACCATTGACGAGCGAGGAGTAGGACATTTTTACGGTCATAATAAGGTTAGCGCAGAGCGCGCAAGAGAGTTCTTTAACGAGTATAAGTACGATAACTTTACAAAGGAAAGAGTGTGCGCCGTGATTGCCGTGCACGACACTCATATAGAGGCGGATAAAGCCTACATAAAGAAGAGAATGAATCGTATGGGCACGGATGCGTTTTTTGAGCTTTTGTCCCTTCAAAGGGCTGATAATTTGGCTCAAAATCCCGAAAAGGTTAATATGTCTCATTTCGATATTGTCTTGAATATGGCAAACGAAATACTTTCCGAGGGCGAGTGCTTTTCCTTGAAGCATCTTGCATTAAACGGTGGCGATCTTATTTCAAACGGCTTTAAGGCAGGAAAGCAAATAGGAGAAATCCTTGATTTTCTGCTTGAAGAGGTCATTTGTGGCAGGGCGGAAAATGATAAAAATATATTATTAAAAATAGCAAAAAGCAAGTATGGAGAATAATATGCGTTACGAAAAAAACACTTATAAGGGCTACGAGCTCGGCTCACTTCCAAAGGACAGCATAAAGGAGCTTGAGGAGCTTTCAAGAGTTTCAGCTACCGAGGGCATTGTAATGCTCGAAAACAAAAACGACGTGCTTCCTCTTAAAAAGGGCGACCGTGTGTCCGTTTTCGGTAGAATTCAAAGAGAATACTATAAGAGCGGTACAGGCTCGGGCGGTCTTGTTAATGTAAAATACGTTACAAATATCGTAGATAGCTTAAAGGAGTGCGACGGCATCGAAATCAACGAGGAGCTTCTTGCAAAGTACGAGGAATGGAAGAAGGACCATCCGTTCGATTACGGTAAGGGCTGGGGACAAGAGCCTTGGTGCCAAGAGGAAATGGAAATCGACCTTTCAACAGTCGAGGACGCCCGTAAATTCGGTGATAAGGCGATAATCGTTATCGGTAGAACTGCCGGAGAGGACAAGGACAACTCGGCATCTGAGGGAAGCTATCTCTTGACTCAAAGGGAAGAGGAGCTTATCAAAAAGGTTACCTCTGTGTTTGAAAATACAATAGTTTTGCTCAATGTTGGCGCAATTATTGATATGAAATGGGTAAAGAAATACAACGTATCAAGCGTGCTTTATTTGTGGCAGGGCGGTATGTGTGGAGGTCTTGCGTGCGCAGACGTTCTTACAGGCAAGGTTAACCCAAGCGGTAAGCTTGCCGACACCATCGCATACGATATTTCCGATTATCCATCTACCTCTTGCTTCGGTGAAAAGGACGAAAACCGCTATAAAGAGGATATCTATGTTGGCTATCGTTATTTCGAGAGCGTTGCCAAGGATAAGGTGCTTTATCCGTTCGGCTTCGGTCTTTCCTATACCACCTTTAACACAAGTGCAAGCGCACAGGTAAACGGCAATAAAATCACTGTTGAAGCTACAGTTAAAAACACAGGCAAGGTGGCAGGCAAGGAGGTCGTTCAGGTTTATTTCGGTGCTCCAAAGGGCAAGCTTGGCAAGAGCGCAAGAGAGCTTATTGCATATGCAAAGACCGATATTCTCGAGCCAAACGCCGAGCAAAAGCTCACGCTTGAATTCGAAATTGACAAAATGTGCGCCTACGATGATAGTGGCGTAACAGGAAACAAATCCTGCTACGTGCTTGAGAGTGGCGACTATAAAATCTATGTAGGAAATAGCGTTCGCGATGCCGAAAATGTATTTACATACACACAGGGTGAGACTAAGGTGGTTGAAAAATGCACCGAGGCACTCTCTCCTACTAAGCCTTTTGACCGTATGCATGTGGGCGAAAATAATACACTTACATATGAGCCAACTCCACTTCGCACTTATTCTGTGAAGGAAAGAGTAAATGAAAATCTTCCGTCCGAAATACCGTACACAGGCAATAAGGGAATTAAGCTTGAGGACGTAAGAAACGGAAAGGCAACCGTCGAGCAGTTCGTCGCTCAGCTTTCTGACGAGGAGCTTTGTTGCCTTGTTAGAGGTGAGGGAATGAATAGCCCTAAGGTTACCCCCGGTACAGGCTCTTGCTTTGGCGGAGTTACCGAGGAGCTTATCTCTTACGGTATTCCGATTGTTTGCACAACCGACGGACCTTCAGGAATTAGAATGGATAGCGGACTTTTGGCAACCTCAATGCCAAACGGAACCTGTCTTGCATGTACCTTCAACACCGACCTTGTAAGCGAGCTTTATGCGCTTGAGGGCGTTGAAATGACCGCATATGAAATAGACGTAATTCTTGGCCCTGGAATAAACATTCACAGAAGCCCACTTAACGGTAGAAACTTCGAGTATTTCTCCGAGGACCCATATCTTGCTGGCACAATGGCAGTTGCTATCTCAAAGGGACTCTCTAACGCAGGCGTTTATTGCACAATCAAGCACTTTATGGCAAATAGCCAAGAGTGGCACAGACACCATACCGATTCCGTAATTTCCGAAAGAGCACTAAGAGAAATCTATGCTCGCCCATTCGAAATTGCAGTAAAGGACGGTGGTGTTAAGGCAATTATGACCGCTTATAACTGTGTAAACGGTATTCACGCGGCATCCTGCTACGACCTTACAAAGACTCTCCTTCGCGACGAATGGAAATATGACGGCTTTGTAATGACCGACTGGTGGGCTAAGCTCACAGACCTTGACGGAAACGAGAGCAACGATGATTTTGCATCAATGGTTAAGGCTGTAAACGATGTTTATATGGTAATGGAAAATGCAAAAACGAATAACGACAACCTTCCAAGAGCTCTTGAAAGCGGATATCTTACAAGAGCAGAGCTTCAGGTTTGCGCTATAAATATTTGTAATTTCGTAATGTACACACACGCATATGAGCGTTTCAAGGCAAACGGCTTCAAATACGACTTGACCGACCTTGATACAACAAATATGAACGAAATTTGCGTATTTGAAAATATTGAGCTCGATAAGCCTGTAAGCGTGAAATTCGAAAAATCGGGAAAATATATTCTTGAAATAGAATTCACCTCACCACTTCCCGAGCTTGCACAAATCAGCATTGATGCGAAGATAGACCACGCAGGTGCTTGCACTGCCGTAGCAAAGGGAACAAACGGCAAAGCAGGAATAATCAAAACTCCTATTTCAATAATGAACTGGGCAAAGCAGGTTGTTTTCTCATCTAAGGCAGACGTGAAAATAGAGAAGGTAAGATTCCTTGCATAAAATAAAATCTCCAACCACTCGGTTGGAGATTTTTGTTTATTGCTCTTTGTAAATTTGATATGTTGGAACTAATTCCTTAACGAGCCTCTTTATGTCGTCGCTTTCGGCATAGGCCTCGTCGTAAAGCTTGTCCAAAACCTCGATAAGCTTGTCCTCGTCAAAGTCAATAGGCTTTCCGATGCTTATCTTGTCGTTTGCCGTCTTGATAAGTCCTTCCTCAGCCATAAGACGCTCCTCGTAGAGCTTTTCGCCTGGACGAAGACCCGTGATTTCAATTTTAATATCCTTACCGGGCTCGTAGCCTGAAAGACGGATGAGGTTCTTTGCAAGGTCGTAAATTTTAACCTGCTCACCCATATCAAGCACGAATATCTCGCCACCCTTTGCATAAGCGCCTGCTTGAAGCACAAGGCTTACCGCCTCAGGAATGGTCATAAAGTATCTTATTATGTCCTTGTGAGTTACGGTTACAGGTCCGCCTGCCTCAATTTGCTTTTTAAAGAGAGGAATTACCGAGCCGTTAGAGCCAAGAACGTTACCAAATCTTACCGCAACGAAGGATGTTTTGGAGATTTTGGCAAAATACTGAATAATCATTTCACAAACGCGCTTTGTCGCACCCATTATGTTAGTGGGATTAACCGCCTTGTCCGTGGAAATTTGAACAAAGGTTTTAACTGAGTATTTGTCGGCGCATTTTGCAACCTTGTATGTGCCGATGATGTTATTCTTAACAGCCTCGTTTGGCGAGTCTTCCATTAGAGGAACGTGCTTGTGTGCAGCCGCATGGAATACAATGTCGGGACGGTAAAGATTGAAAATTGCATCCATTCTTGAGCTATCGCGAATAGAAGCGATTAAAACAATGAGATCAAGCTCGGGATGCTTTCTCTTTAGTTCAAGCTGAACGTCGTACGTGGTGTTTTCGTAAATGTCAACGATAATAAGTCTTTTTGGCGAATGGTCGGCAATTTGTCTGCAAAGCTCACTACCGATAGAGCCACCGCCACCTGTTACAAGAACGGTTTGACCCTCAATGTAGCCCATAACCTCGTCAAGATTTGTTTGTACGGGATCTCTGCCCAAGAGGTCGTTTATATCAACGTCGCGAAGACGCTGAACCGAAACCTGTCCGTTTATAAGCTGATAAATGCCGGGGAGAACCTTAACCTCGCACTTGCAAGCAACACAGGTAGAGGATAACTGCTTTATAACCTCGACGTCGGCTGATGGAATTGCAATAATAATCGTTTCAATCTTGTTTTCTTTAACTAATGCCGGAATATCGGTTGAATATCCAAGAACGTGATATCCGAAGATTGAGGTGTGTTGCTTTGCAGGGTCGTCATCGATAAATCCTACAAGAGAATAGCTTAATTTATTTGAATTGAGTATTTCCTTGGCAATGGCAACGCCTGCCTTGCCCGCACCTACGATAAGAGTTTTCTTTCCCTTTTCGTTTTTGCGCATGCTTATGTATCTGCGAGTAGCAGCCAAAATTCTATACGAGAACAAAAGTCCCAAGAACGTAGCGTTTCCTAGAAGAAAGATAACCACACAGCCCTGAGGCGTAATGCAGGAAACAGGCAAAGCGCAAATGATAATATTTGCAATCAGGATGGTCGCATTGATTCCAACAACCTTAGAAAGCTCTGTCATTCCAACGTGCGAAAGAGCACAGTGGTGAAGCTTGGTTAGCCATACGCCCGCAATCGTTATCGCAAGACCAACGAGCGAGAAGCTCCAGCCATCGCTGAAAAAGTGCCACACGTCGTGTTGGAAAATAAACGAATGGTTAAAGAATATTGAAAATACATAGCATATGCAAAATGCCAGTGATAAAAGCCAAGGCTTAAGCTTGTAGGTTAAAGACTTTCTCATAAATTCTCCTTAAAGTGAACGCCTTAGAAAAGACGATGCGAGCGCGAGCTCTCCATTGATATTTTACACTAAAAATGTTGAGTTGTCAATTATTAATTTTACGAATTTAAATATTTAATTATTTTTTAAATAGCCCTTGAAAAGCTTCGAAAAATGTTGTATCATATAAAATGAGAAATAATGTACGGGCTTTTTTGCTCGGATGGAGGTATAAAATGGCTTTTGAGCTTGATAATGATTTTGAATCAGGTGTTGATATAAGAGTCGTTGGAGTAGGCGGTGGCGGAAACAACGCAGTAAATAGAATGATTTCCTCGAATATAAAGGGAGTGCAGTTTATCGCGGTTAATACTGACCGTCCTGCACTTTTGAAAAGCGAGGCTGCTACAAGAATTTGTATCGGTGAGCAGGTTACCAAAGGTAACGGTGCAGGTGCTAACCCTGAAATGGGACTTCGTGCAGCTGAGGAAAGCGTTGATGAAATAAGAAAAGCACTTGACGGTGCGGATATGGTGTTCGTTGCTACCGGTATGGGTGGTGGAACAGGTACTGGTGCTGCTCCTGTTGTTGCAAGAGTTGCGAAGGAGCTTGGAATACTCACAGTAGGAATTGTTACAAAGCCCTTCAAATTTGAGGGCGGACGCAGAATGTCGCAGGCTGACTCCGGTATTAAGGAGCTCTCAAAATATGTAGACTCCCTTGTCGTTATTCCTAACGAAAGACTCAAAGAGGTGTCAGAGGAGAAGATTACTCTTATGAACGCGTTTGCAAAGGCGGACGACGTTTTGAAGCACGGTGTTAAGAGTATTTCCGACCTTATCAACGTAGTTGGATTTGTAAACCTCGACTTTGCCGACGTTTCCTCGGTTATGAGAAACGCAGGTCTTGCCCACATGGGTGTTGGCGAGGCTAAAGGACCTAATAAGGCTATCGAGGCTGCGAAGTCTGCTATCAGTAGCCCACTTCTTGAAACCTCAATCAACGGTGCACACGGTATTGTAATTAACATAACCGTTTCTCCCGACGTTGAGCTTGACGAGATTGATGTTGCTTCCTCAATGATTACCGAGGAGGCTGCAATTGACGCAAATATCATTTGGGGCGCTACCTTTGACCCGACTCTCGAGGATACCGTTAAGGTTACCATTATCGCGACCGGATTTGATAAGCTTCCTAATAAGAACATCAAGATTGATGCCGAGGTTGTTGATGAAATCGAGCTTAAGCAAGCACCGGTTATCCAAGAGGATGACTGTGCTGACATAATCGATATGATTAACAAGGCAAGAAAAAATCAGGGCGAAGAATTTAGCTCTAAAAAGTACTAATCTTATATAATAACTATTAACTAAATGAAGAAAAATCACAGCCGACAAGCTGTGATTTTCTTTAAAAAACGCAAATTTTTGTGAATATTGCCCTAAAAATCCACACAAAGAGAATGGTAAATCTCGATTTTTTTGTGCAATATGTAGAATTTATTTAAAAAAATCACTTTTTCTTGACACAATTTATTTTAAGTGATATAATGTGTTCGGTGTATTTCCATTAAAAAGGTATAATTGCGCCTATATATAAGGAGCACCAAGAAAACGGTACCTCGTCCCGCAAGGGGCTGATGTATAAACATTTATTCTGAGAAAAGGAGGAAAAAAATGCCAACCTTTAACCAATTGGTAAGACAAGGTAGATCGGATAAGACCTACAAGTCCAAGACACCAGTTCTTCAATCAACATTCAACACATTGAAGAATAAAGTAGTTGAACAAAGCGCACCTCAAAAGAGAGGCGTTTGTACAAAGGTTACAACAACCACACCTAAGAAGCCAAACTCAGCTCTTCGTAAGATTGCAAGAGTTAAGCTCACAAACGGTATGGAAGTAACATCCTACATTCCTGGTATCGGACACAACCTTCAGGAGCACTCAGTTGTTCTTATTCGCGGAGGAAGAGTTCGTGACTTGCCTGGATGCCGTTACCACATTATCCGCGGTACGCTCGACGCACAAGGCGTAGCAAACCGTAACCAAAGCCGTTCTAAGTACGGTGCAAAGCGCGCTAAGAAGAAATAAGCTTAGCGAGGTAATCTTAAAAGTTAAATTTACCAAGGTTCCGAACTTGTCAATCTGAATAAATGTTTATTATCAGTGACACTTGACGGACTGAACGGGAGAATTTTCTTTCGAGTACCAATGATATCATATTTTTAATGAAGGAGGGAAGTAAAGTGCCGAGAAGAGGTCAAATTTCCAAAAGAGATGTTTTGCCAGATCCACTTTATAATTCAAAGCTCGTAACAAAGCTCATCAACAACATTATGCTTGATGGTAAGAAGGGCGTTGCTCAAAAGATTGTTTACGACGCATTCAAGATGGTTGAAGAAAAGACTGGTCAAAACGGACTTGAAGCATTCACTCAGGCTCTTGAGAACGTAATGCCTGTATTGGAGGTTAAGGCTCGCCGTATTGGTGGCTCTAACTATCAGGTACCTATGGAAGTAAGAGCTGAGAGAAGACAAACACTTGGTCTTCGTTGGATCACAAACTACTCAAGAAACCGTGGTGAAAAGACCATGGCTGAGAGACTTGCAGGCGAAATCCTCGATGCTAAGAATAGCATGGGTGGAGCTTTCAAGAAGAAAGAAGAAACACATAGAATGGCAGAAGCTAACAAGGCTTTCGCTCATTACAGATATTAATTGCGTCCTAATCGCATGAAAGGAAAAACAGATGCCAAGAGAATATTCACTTGAAAATACTCGTAATATCGGTATTATGGCTCATATCGACGCAGGTAAGACCACTACTACCGAGCGTATCTTGTTTTACACTGGTAAAACACACAAAATAGGTGAAACTCACGAAGGATCTGCTACAATGGACTGGATGGCACAGGAGCAGGAAAGAGGTATCACAATTACTTCTGCTGCTACTACATGCTTCTGGGCAGGCTCAGCAGGTCAGTTCCCAGCAACTCGTATCAACATCATTGATACCCCTGGCCACGTTGACTTCACCGTTGAGGTACAGCGTTCTCTTAAAGTACTTGACGGATCTGTTACCGTTTTCTGTGCGAAGGGCGGCGTAGAGCCTCAGTCTGAAACCGTATGGAGACAGGCTGACGAGTACGGCGTGCCACGTATGGCATACGTTAACAAGATGGACATCATGGGTGCAGACTTCTATAGAGTTGTAGGCATGATGAAGGAAAGACTCCATGCTAACGCAGTTCCGATTCAGTTGCCAATCGGCTCTGAAGACACTTTTAAAGGTATCATCGACCTTTTTGAAATGAAGGCTGACGTTTATTACGACGACCTCGGTAAGGATATGAGAGTTGAAGATATCCCTGCTGATATGCTTTCAAAGGCAGAAGAGTATAGATCAAACTTGATCGAGTCTATCTGCGAAACCGATGACGATCTTATGATGATGTACCTTGAGGGCGAGGAGCCTTCTATGGAAGAACTCAAGGCTGCACTTCGTAAGGCTGTAATTGAAAACAAGATCGTTCCTGTAACTTGCGGAACATCTTATAAGAACAAGGGAGTACAAAAGCTTCTCGATGCAGTTATCGAGTATATGCCTGCTCCTACTGATATCCCTGCTATCAAGGGTGTAAACCCAGAAACAGGTGAAGAGGATGTTCGTCACTCAAGCGACACAGAACCATTCTCCGCACTTGCATTCAAGATTATGACTGACCCATTCGTTGGAAAGCTTTGCTTCTTCCGCGTATATTCAGGTGCAGTTCAAGCAGGTACAACAGTTTATAACTCCTCAAAGGATAAGACAGAGAGATTCGGTCGTATTCTTCAAATGCACGCTAACGATAGAGCTGATATCGACGTATGCTATGCAGGTGATATCGCAGCCGTTATCGGTGTAAAGAATACCACAACAGGTGATACCTTCTGTGACGAAAAGGCTCCTATTATTCTTGAATCAATGGAATTCCCAGAGCCAGTTATCCGTGTTGCTGTTGAGCCTAAGACTAAGGCTGGACAGGAAAAGATGGGACTTGCTCTTGCAAAGCTTGCTGAGGAAGACCCAACATTTAGAACCTACACTGATGAGGAAACAGGACAAACAATCATCGCCGGAATGGGTGAGCTTCACCTCGAGATCATTGTTGACCGTCTCCTTCGTGAATTCAAGGTAGAGGCTAACGTTGGTAAGCCACAGGTTGCTTATAAGGAAACAATCAGAAGAAGCGCTGATGTTGACCACAAGTATGCTCGTCAGTCTGGTGGTAAGGGTCAATATGGTCACGTTAAGATCATTATGGAACCAAACGAGCCAGGTAAGGGCTACGAATTCATCAACAAGGTTGTTGGTGGTGCTATTCCAAAGGAATACATCCCATGTGTTGACGCAGGTATTCAGGCTGCATCTCAGACCGGTGTACTCGCAGGCTACAACGTTGTTGACTTTAAGATAACTCTCTATGATGGATCATACCACGAAGTTGACTCATCCGAAATGGCATTTAAGATCGCTGCTTCTATGGCTTTCAAGGAAGCTATGAGAAAGGCAGACCCTGTTCTTACTGAGCCAATTATGAAGGTTGTAGTTGTAACTCCTGATGATTACATGGGAGACGTTATCGGTACTCTTAACTCTCGTCGTGGACAAATCCAGTCTATGGACCCTGTTGCTGGTGCTCAACAGATCACCGCTATGGTTCCACTTGCTGAAATGTTCGGTTATGCAACAACTCTCCGTTCATCCACACAGGGAAGAGCTAACTACTCAATGGAGCCTGACCACTTCGCTGAGGTTCCAAAGAGCGTACAGGATGCAATCATTGCAACCCGTGCAAAGAACAACTAATTATTGTTCATAAAATAAAAAACAAAAAACAAATATATTTAATTTATGGAGGAAAACTCAAATGGCAAAGGCTAAATTTGAAAGAACCAAACCACACGTTAACATTGGTACCATCGGTCACGTTGACCACGGTAAGACAACCTTGACCGCGGCTATCACAAAGACCCTCTCACTCAAGAACTCTAACATCGACTTCTTGGACTACAGCCAAATCGACAACTGTCCTGAAGAAAGAGAAAGAGGTATCACAATCAACTCCCGTCACGTTGAGTACGAAACTGACGCTCGTCACTACGCTCACGTTGACTGCCCTGGCCACGCTGACTATGTAAAGAACATGATTACTGGTGCAGCTCAGATGGACGGTGCAATCCTCGTTGTTGCTGGTACAGACGGCCCTATGGCTCAGACTCGTGAGCACGTTCTTCTTGCTCGTCAGGTAGGCGTTCCAGCTCTCGTAATCTTCATCAACAAGTGTGATGACGTTGACGACCCAGAACTTCTCGACCTCGTTGAGATGGAAATCAGAGAACTCCTTAGCGAGTATGAATTCCCAGGTGACGACATTCCGATCGTTCGTGGATCTGCAAGAAACGCTCTTATGTCCGAAAACAAGGATGCTAGCGCACCTGAGTACGCTTGCATTTGGGAGCTTATGGATGCTGTTGACTCATACATCCCAACTCCTGACAGAAAGGCTGATCTCCCATTCCTTCTCCCAGTAGAGGACGTATTCTCAATTTCTGGTCGTGGTACTGTTTCTACAGGTAGAGTAGAGCGTGGTACTGTTAAGATGGCAGACGAAGTTGAAATCGTTGGTCTTACAGACGAAAGAAGAAAGACAGTTATTACCGGTATCGAGATGTTCCACAAGCTTATGGACTCTGCTGAAGCTGGTGACAACGTAGGTCTCCTTCTCCGTGGCGTTCAGAAGAACGAAATCGAAAGAGGACAGGTTCTCTGCAAGCCAGGTTCAATCAACCCACACAAGAAGTTCGTAGGTACTGTATATATTCTTACTGAAAAGGAAGGCGGCCGTTCAAAGCCATTCTTCTCAAACTACAGACCTCAGTTCTATATCAGAACAACTGACGTTACTGGTATCATCACACTTAAGGACACCGACATGGCTAAGCCTGGTGACAACTTGACTATGGAAGTTGAGCTCATCACTCCTATCGCTATCGAGAACGGTCTTAAGTTCGCTATCCGTGAGGGTGGTCGTACAGTAGGTTCAGGTAAGGTTTCTGAAATCATCGAGTAATTTTACCGATACTAAATAAAAAATGGACACTTTTGTGTCCATTTTTTTATGGCTCGTTCGTAATACGAGATTAATTTTTGGTGGAAAATGGCTTTGAAATATTGCGCTTTTGTTGAAAATATGGATTGACTATAAAGAAAAAGGACTCAAAAGAGTCCTTTTTTAAATTATTTCATTATCATTTGCGTCAACTGCAATCTTTCCTCTTAAAATTCTTACAACGTCAACAATTGCCCAAATATAAGAGGCAAGTGCGCAAACACCAAAGGTTAAAAATCCAACGAGGAATAAAATTATATGAATTAGAGCAGTGCCTGTGTAACCAAGATAAAATCTGTGAAGACCGATACCACCGAGGAAAATTCCGAGAAGAGATGCGGTTTTCTTTTTCTTGTTTTCTGCCTTTTGAACCTTTACAGGCTCGGCAAGCTCAGGTTGAGCAACAGTTATAGGAGTGAAATTTGTCGTTGTACCACACGACGGACAAAATCTTGCATCGTCCTTTAGTTCAGTACCACAGCTCTTACAAAACATAGCGCACCTCCAAAAATAGTCTACATATATGATAACATAAAGAAATGATTTTGTCAATATTTGCAAACAAAAAACAGGGGAATGCCACAAATTAGCGACACATCCCCCTGTGTTTTTATAAAATTATGCAAATAAGACCGCCTGAGCCCTCGTTTATGACTCTTGTGAGCGTGTCGGAAAGTCTTGAACGCGAATCGTCGGAAATGTGCTCAAGCTTTGCATGCAAGCCCTCGTTTACAAGCTCATAAAGAGATTTGCCAAACATATTTGACTCCCAAATCTTTTTTGGCTCATCCTCGAACTCCTCAAGCATATACTTGATTATTTCTTGTGATTGCTCCTGAGTGCCCACAATTGGATTTATTTCGGTTTCAATTTGCGCACGTATCATATGAATTGACGGCGCAGAGGCACGAAGCTTAACACCGTAAGCGCCCGCTTGCTTAACGATTTCGGGCTCTTCAAGCGTCATATCATCTACGTCAGGCAATACGATTCCGTATCCCGTCGCATTCACCTCGTCAATTGCCTCGGTAAACTTGTCAAGCTCCTTTTTAGCATTACTAAACGAAGCGATACATTTAAATAGTGCCTCGTCATCACTGATTTCAACACCGCAAAGCTCGCTTATAATCTTGTAATATAAATCGTCGTTTAGCTTGATTGTAACCTCGATTTCGCCCGTGCCGAGATTAGATGCGTATTCGGGCACTTCGCTTATGTACTCGTTTTTCGAAATCGCCTTAACACACTCGGAAATATCATCAATTTTAGACACTCCCTCAAGCGAATTTCGAATAGAGCTAACAATGCTTGACCTAAGCCAGTGGTCGCCATCAAGTGAGGAAACATATTTTGGAAGGTTGAATTTTATTTCGTTTATGCTAAATTGCCCGAGCAAAAGCTTCATAATTCCCTCAAAATCCTCTTCGGTGATTTCAAGCGCGTTTACAAGCGCAACAGGCGCATCGTATTTCTCCTCGAGCGCAAGTGCTAATGCGTGAGATGCATCACTTGACGGATTTGCCGAATTTAAAATTATCACAAACGGCTTTCCAAGCTCGTGAAGCTCTCCTATAACGCGCCTTTCCGCGCCCAAGTAATCATCTCTTGAAAAATCACCAAACGAGCCGTCCGAGGTAACCACCATTCCAACGGTAGAGTGGTCGCAAATTACCTTTTTAGTGCCAAGCTCACCGGCTTTTTCAAACTCCATAGGCTTATCCGACCAAGGTGTCATAACCATTCTCGGAGAGCCGTCCTCGCTCGCACCAAGCGCACCGTCTATCATATATCCCACACAGTCAATTAGACGCACCTTCATTTTTGCGCCACCTATCTTGACCGAAACCGCCTCGTCGGGTATAAATTTGGGCTCGGTCGTCATAATAGCCTTGCCTGAGGCACTTTGCGGAGTCTCGTCCTTGGCGCGCTGTCTGTCATAATCGGATTCAATGCTCGGAATTACAGCTCCGTCCATAAATTTCTTGATAAAGGTTGATTTTCCACTTCTTACAGGGCCAACCACGCCTATGTAGATTTCCCCGTTGGTTCTTTTTGCGATATCCTCATATATATTCATATAAGCACCTACCTTTTGGCGTTATTTCATACTAAAGCATATTCGCACCGATTTAAACATATTACAGTTTTTGATAAGATTTTCACAGGGATACACATTTTGCCTTTTCCCTTGACAATATAGTTATAATATGATACAATAATATGTAATAACATTTTTGGAGGTATTTTTACTATTATGGACGCAGACGCCGTGGGGATATTAATCTCTATGATAGTGCTTCTTGTGCTATCGGCATTTTTTTCATCAACAGAAACAGCTTTTTCAACATTCAATAAGATTAGAATGAAGAATATGGCGCAAAACGGAAACAAGCGCGCTAAAATGGTTCTTGCGCTTGAGGAAAAATACGATAAGCTGATAAACACCATTTTGATCGGCAATAACATCGTAAACATCGCGCTTTCTTCAATTGCTACAATTTTCTTTATTGATTTGTTTGTAAATATGAACACTTCCGACGCCGAAAGCGTTGGCGCAACTGTTTCCACTGCTGTTATTACCGTAGCGGTATTGATTTTCGGTGAAATTTCACCAAAGGTTATCGCCAAGGGACACGCAGACGGAACAGCCCTTGCTTTTGCACCTATTATAAGATTTTTCCAAATAATCTTAATCCCGTTCGTTTTCATTTTCGGTGGCTGGAGCAAGCTTCTTATGAAGATGTTCAAGCCAAAGGAGGAAAGCGCCTATACCGAGGATGAGCTTATCACAATCGTTGACGAGGCGGAGGAGGACGGCTCAATTGAAACCGAAGAGGGCGACCTTATTCGCTCGGCTATCGAGTTTGCCGATGTATCTGCCGGTGATATCTTGACACCTCGTGTTGAAATTTGCGCAATTTCTAAGGACGATAGCATCGAGGATATCGCAAAAACCTTTATCGAAAACGCATATTCGCGTCTTCCTGTGTATAACGAGGATATTGACGATATAATCGGTATCCTTCATGAAAAGGATTTCTTCGTTGCTTATCATAACAATAATAAAACGATTACAAAGCATCTTCAAAAGCCTGTTCACGTATCTGAGCATATTAAAATTGCAGACCTTATGCAGGTGCTTAAGAGCAAAAAGTGCCATATGGCAATCGTTGTTGACGAGTACGGCGGAACAATGGGAATTGTTACAATGGAGGATATAATTGAGGAGCTTATCGGAGACGTCTTTGACGAGCACGATGAGATTACCGAGGACTATAAGGAAATGCCTGACGGTAGCTTCCTCGTTAAATGCTCGGCTGACCTTGATGACTTTATCGAAAAATTCGAGCTCGTGGTTGACGATGATGAGGATATGCCTCAGACCGTTAACGGATTTATCATGAAGGAGCTTGAAACCTTCCCAAAGGTTGGCGATAGCTTCGATTATCAAAGATTACATATTGAAATCAAGAAAATCGGTCCAAAGCGACTCGAAGAGGTACAGGTAACGGTTAATAGCGTTACTGAGGACGACGAATAATATGAATGTATTTGATTTTGACGGAACTATATATCACGGCGATAGCTCAAAGGATTTCTTCTTTTATTGCTTAAAGCACTATCCTAAAACAAGAGGAAAAATTTTCCCCGTTTTGCTTTACGGTGCAGGCTTCGGACTTCGCATAGTTAAGAAAAAGACCTTTAAGCAAAAGCTTTTTAGCATAGTTCAAAAAATTCCCGATATAGACAAGGCAGTCCTTGATTTTTGGGAAGAGCATAGAAAAAATATCAAAAAATGGTATATGGAAATGAAGGAAGGCTCGGATATCATAATTTCCGCCTCTCCCGAATTCTTGCTTGCCCCTATCTGTGCCGAGCTTGGCGTTGAATGTATGATGGCAACAAGAGTTGATAAGAAAACAGGACTTTTCGACGGAGAAAACTGTCATGGAAAGCAAAAGGTAACCCGTTTTTACGAAATGTACCCAAATGCCGAAATTGATAGCTTCTATTCCGATATGTACTGCGATACGCCCCTTGCGCTTATCTCAAAGCAGGCATTCATCGTAAAGGGCGAAAATCTTTCCCCTTGGAAGTTCAAAAAGAAGGATATAATTTAAAAAACGAGGCAATCGCCTCGTTTTTTATATTGTTCTTTTTTCTTCAAGTCGGTTAAGCACCTTGTAAAGTGGTATTACAAGCACCGAAATCGCAATATTTGCGCACATATGTACTATGTCAAACGGAAATCCTGCTACAATCCAGGTGAGCATTCCCTTGAAATCAAGTCCAAACATAACAGCCTGTGCCGGCGCATAGAGAATGCCGAACAAAAGACCGTGTAAGCCACAAAATACAGCCGATAGAACGCCCTTTGTGCGAAGCGACGCACCCTTGGGAATGAGCATTGAAAACGCCCATATAACAGCCCATATGTAAACATAAGGATACCACCACATAGGGAAGCCATAGTAAAGCCCGAGTATAAACACATACACGTAAACAGGTATCAGCGCCCTTGCACGATATACAAGCGTGTATACCGCAATGAACATCGCAATCGGATGAACGTTGGGCAAAAACTCAAAAATGATTTTTGATACAAACAATATCGTGCCAAGCATGGCAAATATCGCAAGATCGACTAATTTAGACCTTTTCATTCCTCAATAAGAGTAACCTTTTTCATTCTCATATCAATAACGGGTCTATCTTGGAAATTGGTTTTAACCCCTGCAATCTCGTCAACAACCTCAATGCCTGATACAACCTTACCGAATGCCGCGTAGTTTCCATCAAGGAACTTTCCGTCAGCGTGCATAATAAAGAACTGTGATGAAGCAGAGTTAGGCATTTGGCTTCTAGCCATAGAAACAACACCGCGTACGTGTGAAATGTCGTTTGCAACACCGTTAGCTCTGAATTCGCCCTTGATTTTCTCGCTTGAGCCACCACAGCCTGTGCCTGTTGGATCTCCGCCCTGAATCATAAAGCCTGCTATAACTCTGTGGAAAATAAGACCGTCGTAAAAGCCCTCGCTAACAAGCTTCTTGAAGTTGGCAACAGTAATAGGCGCCTTGTCCTCGTAAAGCTCAATATCGATAATTCCACCGTTTTCCATTTCTATTCTTACCATGATAAAACACCTCGCAAAATAATTATATATATATTTTAACAAAATATAGCGCCAATGTCAAATGATTTGTTTAATAAAGCGCAAAAATGTTAAATATATTTTTAAAAAGAGGTGAGATAATGGAAAAATTGAAGAAAAGCGCATACATAGGCGTGAATATCGTTATATATTTTTTAATTTCCTATGTAATTTTGAAATATGCTCTTGGCATAATCCTGCCGTTTGCTATCTCGTTTTTAACGGTTATGCTTTTGCGCCCTGTAATTGATAAAATGTCCCGTCATACGAGAGTACCGAAAAGCATAATCAGCCTTTTTGTAATCGGTATAACGCTTTGTGTTAGTGTCTATCTTTTAATCCTTGCATCAAGCGCCCTCTTAGACCAAATCGGCGTGATAATAAGTAAAATAAGCGAGCATTTAAGCAAGGAGAATAACTATATAAGCATAAGCTTGGATTTTTTGAATAGTTTAGGCGAAAAATTCCCGTTTTTGAAAAATAACCTCTCCGATAATACAAGCGTATATTCTATTGCGCTCGATATGGCAAAAAATACGATAAATATGATAAGCGCGCGCTTAACACAGGCAATAGGTCGCTTCATCGCCTCGATGCCCGAAATAGTCGTTACAGCTATCGTTATTTTGCTCTCACTTTTTTATTTTTCAAAGGATTATCACAAAATCTCGGGAGCATTAACACGCGCACTCCCAAGCTCCCTTCAAGAAAGGCTTCCTAGACTAAAAAAGGATATCGTTTTCGTTATTTCGGGCTATGTGCGCTCGTATACGCTGATAATTCTAGTTGCCTTTGCACAGGTTTTTGCAGGGCTTCTTATACTAAATGTAGAGGGCGCGTTTGCAATAGCTATAATTTGCGCATTCGTTGACGCGTTGCCGATTTTGGGAGTAGGCGTAGTACTTGTGCCTTGGTCGATTGTTTCGTTTGTAATAGGAAACCAAAGGCTTGGCATCGGATTGCTTATTTTGTTCACAATAATTTATATTGTAAGACAAATAATAGAGCCGAGAATTGTCAGCTCTCAAATGAACGTCCATCCCCTCGTAGCCATAATTTCAATGTACGCAGGACTCAAAATCGCAGGCGTCGGCGGTATGATTGTAGCCCCCTTCTTGGCGTTTGGAGCGAAAACGGTTTATGACGGATTAAAAAAAGATGACGAAACTAAAAAATGTGTTGAAAATGGAGAAAGTTTGTGATATTATATAAATAATATTGATACATCACAGGAGAAATCTATGTTCAACGATAAAAAGGTCGTGTTTTCGGGCGTTCAACCGTCAGGAAACCTTACAATAGGAAACTACCTCGGCGCAATCCGTAATTTCAGCGCATTTTCCGAGGAATATCATTGCTACTATTGCGTTGTTGATATGCACGCAATCACAGTAAGACAAAACCCTGCAGAGCTAAGACGTAGAACCTACGAAACCTTGGCACTCTATATTGCGTGCGGTCTTGACCCCGAGAAGAATACGCTTTTCGTTCAAAGCCACGTTCCTCAGCACGCAGAGCTTGGCTGGATTCTTGATTGCTATACTATGTTTGGTGAGCTTTCTCGTATGACACAGTTTAAGGATAAGAGCGCAAAGAATGCCGATAATATAAACGCAGGTCTCTTTACCTATCCTTCACTTATGGCAGCCGATATCTTGCTTTATCAAACTGAGCTCGTGCCTGTTGGAGTTGACCAAAAGCAACACCTTGAGCTTGCAAGAGATATCGCAAATCGCTTCAATCAAATCTATGGCGAAACCTTCGTAGTGCCTGATGGCTACATAGCAAAGGACGGTGCAAAGATCATGTCCTTGCAGGAGCCTACAAAGAAAATGAGTAAGTCCGATGCTAACGAGAATGCAGTCGTTCGTATTCTTGATAGCAAGGATGATATTATAAGAAAGTTCAAAAGAGCAGTAACCGACTCCGATAACCAAATCATCTACACTCCCGAAAAGCCAGGCATCTCAAATCTTCTCTCAATCTATTCTTGCATTACAAATAAGACAATCGAGGAAGCAGAGAGGGAATTTGCAGGCAAGGGCTACGGTGATTTCAAGCTCGCAGTAGGCGAGGCAGTTGCAGACGGACTTTCGAGCGTTCGCGACGAATTCGCAAGACTTATGGCTGATAAGGCATACCTTGAGCAGGTTATGGCAAAGGGCGCAGAGGACGCCTACCGTAACGCAAGACGCACAATGTCCAAGGTAAAACGCAAAATCGGCTTCACCGAAATCAAACATTAAAATAAAAAAGACACATAGTGAGCTATGTGTCTTTTTTATTTGTGATATTCCTCAAAAAGGTCGTTTGGCGTACACTCTAAAATGTCGCATAAAGCTTTTAAATTGTCAAATTTAATAGCCTTGGTCTTGTTATTTATCATGTTGTTGAAATTTTGATAACTTAGTCCCATTTGTATATATAGCCAGTACCTTGTTTTTCCCTTTTCTTTGAGAATTTCTAATACTCTTAGTTTCATATATACCCCTTATTTTATGTATCTAATGAATACATTATATAACTAAAAATATCTTGACAAATAGACGTATACATTATATAATGTAAACATAAGATATGCTTCGAAAACTGTAAATACGTGTTAATTTTTGGGATAAAACGCTTGCTTTTTCTACTTCAAATGGCTTATCAACTAAAAGTGTAGAAAATCAACTTTCGGTTTATTGACTTTTGGTTTAAGTCGTGATATCGTGGAATTACTGAAGACACCCAAAATTTGGTCTCGGTTTTGAATGGAGGAAATATTATGACACTTGGCGAAAAGCTATCACAGTATCGCAGAACAAGCGGTATGACACAACAGGAGCTGGGAGAGCACTTGAACATAAGCGCTCAGGCGATTTCAAAATGGGAGAATGATTTGTCCGAGCCGGATATATCTACTTTAAAAAGACTCTCGGAACTATTCAACGTATCTATGGTAGAACTATTAGATATAGAGGAAAAAAAGGAAGAAAAGCAAGAGGAGCAATCGGTTGTTACAAAAGAAGACGTAGATAATATAGCTACCGAAATAAAGGGCGTTGTGGAAGAGATGAATTCCACCAAGGCTCTTGGCTTTTGTACCTCTTGCGGAATAACTGTAACCGAGGAGAATCTCGGAGAGGTTAATCCTAAGGTTATTTGCTCGAAATGCTTAGAAAATAAAAAGGAAGCACAAAGAAAAGAGATAAGAGAAGAAAAGGCAAGAGCAGAGGCTGCAAAACGTACTGAAAACCACAATAGATCAAGAATGCGTTTTAAAAGAAACGCAAGCATCATAACAGGCATTTGTATAGGCTTGGCTGCGCTTATTGCTTCGATTATATGCTTTGATAATAAGGGTACAGGAGTTGTAGCCGGAATTGTTCTTGGATATATGTCATTCGCTTTTACAGCACAAATGTTCTTTGACGGAGTAGTAAGAAATATATTCCTTGATATGGCAGAAAAATCAATTCACTTCCCGGGACTTATTTTTACATTTGATATAGATGGAATTTTGTGGTTGATTTCAATGAAGATACTTTTTGGAATTCTCGGATTCCTAGGTGCAATCCTTTTTGCATTCCTCGGCTTTGTAATAGCCTTCGTTTGCGCACCGTTCGTGTATCCATTTAGCCTAGCATCTCAAAACAAGGCTATAAGAGAATGCGACCTTGCCGAATTTGACATGAATTGATTACATATGTTGAATTTAACTATTCAAAAATATAAAAGGAAAATAAAATGAAAAAATTATTGTATATTTTGTTCGCGGTTTTTATGTGTCTTTTCTTGATGGCGTGTGAGGATAATACTCCTTACATTGGCGAAAATGGAAATTGGTGGATAGGAGACGAGGATCTCGGAGTTCAAGCACAAGGTCCACAAGGAGAAAAAGGCGATGTGGGCGAAAAAGGAGATAAAGGAGATAAAGGCTATACAGGTAAGGATGGGAAAAACGGCGAAAGCGTTGAAATTGTCGATATAACAAAGTTTACCGAAGGGCTTGTGGATACCTATTTCATTTATTTTTCCGATGGAACACTAACAAAATATACTGTAACGAACGGCGAAAATGGCGAGAAGGGCGATAAAGGAGATAAAGGAAACACGGGAGACGATGGAAAAACTCCTTATATTGGCGAAAACGGAAATTGGTGGATAGATAATGAGGATACAGGTGTCCTCGCCGATTATTCTCGGGATGATAGAAAAATAAGCGACGGACTATCCTTTGAAACTATTTCTATAAACGGAATTGCGGGAATGATTGTTTGTGATTATGACGGAAATGACGCGGATGTGGTTATTCCGAACTATGTAGGAGCAGTTCCTGTTATTGCAATAGATAGAGAGGCTTTCGAGGATAATACAAAAATCACCTCTATTTCATTTTCAAAAAACATGGTATATCTTTCTGATTATGCTTTTGATGGTTGTACTTCGCTTGGAATTGTTGATTTTAACGGAGCACAAATAGAAAAAATACCGAACTATGCTTTTAGAGATACAGCACTTAAGAGAGTTGAGTTGCCAGAAAAAACGGTGTATCTTGGAGAATACGCCTTTTCGGGAACATATCTTGAGGAAATCAATTATCAAAATATAACACATTTTGGAAGTCATAGTCTTGATGGTTATTTTGGCCATAATGGAAACTATGTATATCTTGATAGTAATGTTGAATATGTTGGCTCTTATGCATTTGACGGGGTTTTCGTCTATTCGGCTCATGCAAGCAAACCTCAAAATTGGGCTGATAATATTGCTGGCACTAGCGAATGGGGATGTGTAACTTATGGTTGTAGAAAAAATGATGAATACATATATGCCGTAATTGGAACAGAAGCGACAGTCCATCACTACATAGGAAAAGATAAAAGAATTGAAATTCCTGATAGATTATCTAATTGCGAAGTTACAAAAATCGGATATGGTTTTGGTTCAATTGGAGGTAATAGATACAAAAAATATAATGTTGATTTGAATTCGGCAAATGTATCGATAGTTTTATCGGAGCTTACGGTTCTGGAAGAGGTTAAAATTCCTGACACAGTAACCGAAATTGACCATGGTACATTCTGGAGTGTCTGTACAATGATATTTATTCCTAAATCGGTAAATAAAATGAGCTATATGGATAATTTGAGTGAATTTCGATACTATGCTTTTGAAGGTAGCTCATATCCTACATTTTATGATGAATTTATAGCCGAAAACGATGTCCTAACATCAACAACGTGGCTCGAGTCGGAATGTAGAACTGCGCTTGAAATTAATCCTGATAAGGTGAAATATAACTCTAAAAACAAGAGTTATTATTACGATGAACTTTTGGGATATTCGCTTCTTGCATCAATGGATTATACAAGTGAGAATCTTGTGGTAAAATCAACCTTTAATGGTTCACGAGTTTATACTATTCGCTCAAATGCAATAGCTTGCTTGGATTGGGAGATTACTAAAACCATAAAAATTGAGGATGGAATAACAAAAATACAAAGCAAAGCGTTTAGATATATTGAGGATGTTATTTTCATTTACATTCCAAAGTCCGTGAGTGTTATAAATGCATATGGCTTTGACAGTAATGTTTATTGTGATGTCTTTTTGATTGAGGCAAATAGTAAGCCTAGCGAATGGGATTCTTACTGGGCAGGACAAAACACTTCAAGTAAGAAAATTCAATATTCCGTTGATTATGGAGATGTTGAAAATATTAGGGCTACGGATAATTTTATCTATATTGTGGATGGAACGAGCATTTCTTTGCTGAAATATATAGGTTCATCAAGCACGGTTAATATTCCGAGAAAAATTGACGGTATAACAGTTAAAACAATAAAAACAGGATTTTATTCTGGAAGTGGAACTAGGTATTTTTATATTCCGAATAATATTACAAAAATAGAGAACAGGGCATTTGTTAATACGTCTTCTTCAACATTTTACTTATATTGCGAAGCGGCATCACAGCCAAGTGGATGGGCAAGTGATTTTTATTATAATTCTTACTACTCCACAACGACAAATTATAAAACTATTTACTTTTCAAGAACATTTGATTATTAAAATCGATTGATAAAAATCATGATCTTGTAGGTTTTGTTGGTTACATAAATTATATAAATCTTATTTATAAGGAGAGAAAAATGAAAAAATTACTATGTTTAATTGTTGCTCTTTTGATCTCGCTATTGCTTGTTGTTTCTTGCGATAACGGTGATTCATCTAGCAGCAGTTCATCAAGCGAGAGCTCGTCAAGTGAGGAATCCTCATCACAAGCCGTAAAATACACGATCAAGTGGTTTGATGAATCGGGTAACTTATTGAAGACCGACTCCGTAACCGAAGGAAACGCGCCTTCATATTCTTACACAAAGGCAGATACTGCCGAGTGGGATTATACAGTTGAGGGTTGGAGCGAAAGCAGCAACGGAAGTGTGCTAAATGCTATTCCAAACGCAACAAAGGACGCTTCGTATTATTCTATTGTTACAAAGGTAAAGCAGAAATATACTGTTACCTTTAATTCTAACGGCGGAAGCGCTGTTCAATCACAAACTGTAGAATACGGCGCTTTGGCATCGAAACCAACAGATCCTACCTTTGAAGGACATAAATTTATTGGTTGGGCTACAGATAAAAACGGTGAAAACGGTGTCGATTTCACCACTCCAATTACCGGAAACGTAGAATATTTTGCTATATGGAACACCGTTGTTGATGCAAAGAGCTTGCTTAGCTCCTTGCTTAGCGGATATCAATTGAATCCGTATAGCTATATTCCTGAAACTATGCGCCCTGACTATAGCGCAAATTTGGTAAATGCAAATAACATTATAAACGATTATTCGAGCTTTGTTAATGTTTCCAATGTTACATACGGTTATGGCGAGCAATATCAAATGGTGCTTGACAATCTACAACAGTCACAAACCTTCTTTAATGTATTGACTGTTATTGAAGGCCTTTCAACAACTTCTATTTCCGCATTTAACAATTATTTTGACAAAAACCCGGCAAACACCGCACACTATGCTTTTGAAGAAAGCATTTATGACATTACCATCGATTTCGACGGTGAAACAATTTTTTATGTAGTTGAGTATACAGCCAACTTGCCTGTTTTGGGAACACAAACTGTTCAAATTGCTTTGTCCATGGACGTTGAAACAAGCGAAAGAGTTGTAAGAATTCAATTGGGCGATGCAAACGCTCTTAGATATACCGTTGCGGAAAATTCTTATGAATTCGCTATTAAATATTTGGGCGTAAGACGCGCAATGTTCTCTATTGAAAAAGATAGAAACGGAGATGTTAGCGGCTCAATCTATGAATATCTTACCGCAGCAGGCGTTGAAACAGGAAGCTGTGCTGAGTTCTACATTACAGATGACTATGTGTCAGTTGTAGGAAATAAGGCAAGTGGTATGATTGGATTTACCGGTACTATTTGTGAACTTTATAACGCCAACACAGGCAAGCTTTTGGGCTATGAGGTAAACGAAACACTTTCTGCCGTTAAATATGACACATTGTGGTTCAACTTGGATGATATCAACGGAATTAACACCATTAAATATCAGCCTAAGGATGGCAACAATGATGCAAAGGTGTTTGTAAACGGTTCTTCGACTGCTTGGGCGGCTAAAAAGGTTCTTCTTTCAAGACGCTTTGATATTGAGTTTAGAACACAATATGTTTATTCATATGATGCAACCGAGGAAAAATATGTTGCACATGAAATAGAAGTACCTATGATCTTCGTACAAGAAAAGAACTATGATACCTTCGTGGATGACGTTAAGTCGACTAATAACGTAACAATAAGTGTTGACGTTTCAAGCACTAATCTTAATAAGCTCCTTGGTGATTATGATACGTTGATTCCTGTATTTATCGCAAATAAAGAAAATATGAATTCTGCTTTGGTAGTTGAATACATCGGCGATAAAATCGTATTTTAACAACAAAAAGCTCCGACCAAGTCGGAGCTTTTCTTTTATACGTTAAATCTAAATAGAACGATATCGCCGTCGGCAATAACGTATTCCTTGCCCTCGGAGCGGACAAGACCCTTTTCCTTTGCGTTGTTCATTGAGCCACACGCCATAAGGTCGTCAAATGAAACGATTTCAGCACGGATAAATCCACGCTCGAAGTCGGAGTGAATTTTACCTGCTGCCTGTGGAGCCTTTGTGCCCTTGATAATTGTCCAAGCACGAACCTCTTGTGGACCTGCTGTAAGATAGCTGATAAGTCCAAGTAGAGAATAGCTTGCCTTGATAAGCCTGTCAAGACCGCTTTCCTCGATTCCAAGGTCGCTAAGGAACATTTCCTTATCCTCGTCGTCAAGCTCGGCAATTTGAGCCTCTATCTCGGCACAAACAGGGATAACCTCGCTCTTTTCAGTCTTTGCGAACTCAACAACGCTTTGATAGTACTTGTTATCCGAAAGGTCGCTTCCTACATCGCTCTCGCTTATGTTAGCTGCGTAAATTACAGGCTTAATTGTAAGAAGCGCAACGTCGCCCATCATTTCCATCTCTTCCTCAGTGTAGTCAAGAGAACGGGCGGTTTTGCCTTCCTCAAGCGCTGCGTGAACTCTCTCGAAAAGCTCAACCTTTGGAGCGAGCGTTTTGTCGCCCTTCATAGCCTTTTTAACAGCATCAATTCTGCGCTCGATAATTTCAATATCGGAGAAGATAAGCTCCAAATTTATAGTTTCAACGTCGCGCATAGGATCAACTCCGCCGTCAACGTGAATAATATCGTTGTTCTCAAAGCATCTTACAACGTGAACGATAGCGTCAACCTCTCTTATGTGAGACAAGAACTTGTTTCCAAGTCCCTCACCCTTGGACGCGCCTCTTACAAGTCCTGCAATGTCAACGAATTCGATAACAGCAGGAGTATATTTTTCAGGATTGTACATCTTTGCAAGCTCGTCAAGACGAGAGTCAGGAACGCTTACAACACCAACGTTAGGCTCAATTGTGCAGAATGGATAGTTTGCACTTTGCGCACCTGCATTAGTGAGTGCATTGAAAAGAGTACTTTTGCCAACGTTAGGCAATCCAACAATACCAAGCTTCATTTATATTTACCTCTTTATATAATAAAAGTTCAGTACAATTTTACATTATTTTTTCGAATTTATCAAGACTAAAAGGCAAATTTGCAAAAAAATATTAAAAAATATATAAAATTAAGTCCATATTCACATTTCGTTCACAAAACCTTCACAAAAATAGGTTAAAATTAAATAAAATAAAACGAAATTATGAACAAATTATTTACAAATTCATATTTATGTGTTACAATGTAACAAGACTTATTTTGGAGGATACGCAAAATGATAGGAACAAAAATGCTAATTATCGATAGTGATAAGAACTTTTGCGAGGTAATAAGACTTTATTTTAAGAACGAGGGCTATGAGGTTGTTGAGGCAAACGATGGCGTTGAGGGCATTGAGGCATTCAAGGCATACGAGCCTGATATCGTTCTTCTTGAAAATATGCTTCCTAAAAAGGAAGGTAACGAGGTTTGCAGACAAATTCGCGCTCTTTCCTCTACACCGATTATTATGATAAGTGCAAAGGGAGACGTATTTGATAAGGTTCTCGGGCTTGAGCTCGGTGCTGACGATTATCTTGTAAAGCCCTTTGATTTGAAGGAGCTTCTTGCAAGAGTAAGGGCAATTCTTCGCCGTTGCGGAGTTGCAGATGCACCTGTTGATGACAAGAACATTCTTCGCTTTGATAACCTTGAAATTAACCTCGCTCATCACGAAATCAAGGTAAAGGGCGTAACGGTTACAATGCCACATAAGGAGCTTTTGCTTCTTTACTTTATGGCACAAAACTATAATAGAGTATACACAAGAGATCAGCTTCTTAACAAGGTTTGGAGCTTCGATTATCTTGGCGACTCCCGTACAGTTGACGTTCATATCAAGCGACTTCGCGAAAAGCTTGACGGAGCATCTAAAAAGTGGGAGCTCAAGACAATTTGGGGCGTAGGCTACAAATTCGAGGTTTATCCGGAAACTAGCGAAAAGGAAGACTAATAATGGAATATGTAGCAACATGTCTTTTCGGACTTGAAAGCCTTCTTGGCGAGGAAATTGATAATCTCGGCTATAAAAGGCTCGAAACAATGGACGGCAGAGTTACCTTTGAGGGCGACGAGAGTGCCGTTGCAAGATGTAATATAGGACTTCGCTTTGCCGAAAGACTTTATATCAAGGTTGGCGAATTCGAGGCACTTACCTTTGATGACCTTTTTGAGGGCACAAAGGCACTCGAATGGGAAAAATGGATAGGAAAATCCGATGAATTTCCTGTAAAGGGACATAGCATAAAAAGTGCGCTTTTTTCAGTTCCCGATTGCCAAAAAATCATAAAAAGAGCAGTTGTTTCAAGACTTACCAAGGCATACGGCATTTCTTGGTTTGAGGAAACAGGCATAAAATATCAAATCGATTTCTTTATTTTCAAAAATAGAGCAACTCTTATGATTGATACCTCGGGCGTACCACTTCATAAAAGAGGATACCGTCCAAAGAGCGTTGAAGCGCCTATAAGAGAAACGCTTGCGTGCGCTCTTGCCAAGCTTGCAAGACCAAGAGAAAACGTTTTATTTTGGGACCCGTTTTGTGGCTCGGGCACTATCGCAATTGAAGCCACAATGATGATGCTAAATCGCGCACCGGGACTTGATCGCGCATTCATTTCGCAAATCTACCCTCAATTTTCAAAGCAAATTTGGATAGATGCAAGAGAAGAGGCAAGGTCGAAGATTATAACCGATTCCGCCTTCGAGGCATATGCATCTGATATCGACCCCGAGTGCGTAAAAATTGCTACCGAAAGCGCAAAACACGCGGGAGTGTATCAAAATATGAAGATTTTTCAGCAGGACGCACTCACAATAAAAACCGAGGGAAGGCGTGGAACGGTTGTGTGCAATCCACCGTACGGAGAGCGACTTATGACCTTGCGCGAGGCTGAACAGCTCTATCGTAAAATGGGCGAACACTTCAAAACCCTTGATAGCTGGCAAATCTACGTTATCACAAATCACGAGCAGTTTTCGCGCTTCTACGGACGAAAGCCCGATAAGGTTAGAAAGCTCTCAAACGGCAACATTCCTTGCTATTTCTATCAATTCTTTAAAAAATTCGATTAAAAACAAAATCTCCGCAAATACTATGAAAAAAGTATTGCGGAGGTTTTTTATGCGTAAATTTTCGCCAGATTTTGCATTAAATATCGACACCTTGGACACCGAGCTTAACGTAAGAGAAAATTTTGATATAATAAAGCGAGAAATGCTCATAAACTCGCACCGAGTGGTTATGTATTACGTCGACGGCTTTGTCAGCGCAGCTATTATGCAAAAGCTTATGATGCACCTTTCGACTGTAAAGGAGTTTGGCGCAACCGAGGCAAAAACCGTAGATGATTTTATAAAGCAAAGCGTGCCGAGTGTCGAGGTTGACGGCTGTTATGATATTGATAAAGCCGAAAAATTCGTTCTTAGCGGTTGCTCACTTATCGTTTCAGATGCCTTTTACGATGGCGCAATAATAGTCGATGCACGCTCGTATCCCGCAAGAGTAACAGCAGAGCCCGAAAACGATAAGGTAATGCGTGGCTCGCGCGACGGCTTTGTTGAAACTATGCTTTTTAATACCGCTATGATAAGGCGTAGAATTAGAGATACAAACCTCGTTGTTAAGTATGCAAGCGTTGGAGAAAGCTCAAAAACCGATATATCAATTGTTTATATAAAAGGCAAGGCAAATCCGAAATATGTAGCGGAAATCGAAAAGAGAATAAGCGAAATAAGGACCGATGCGCTCGTTATGGGACACCAAAGCCTTATCGAATGCCTGATACGGCACAAGTGGTATAATCCCTTTCCAAAGGTTAGATGCACGGAGCGCCCCGACAGTGCCTGTGCCTCTATTTTAGAGGGTAGCATAATCGTTATTTGCGACAATTCTCCCGAGGCTCTTATATTGCCGACAGGTATATTTGATTTTTTACAGGAAACGGACGATTACTATTTTCCACCCTTTACAGGCTCGTATCTTAGAATAGTAAGACAGCTCGTCTTTTGGAGCGCGATAGTGCTTATTCCTGTGTGGTATTTGCTTATCACAAATCCTAATTTAATGCCACAGGGGCTCGAATTTTTAATTCCGAGAGATGCAGGGAATATACCAATTTTGGCTCAGCTTTTAATCGTTGAGCTAGTAATAGACGGCTTGAAGCTCGCCTCGCTTAATACTCCTAGCGTTATGTCGAATTCCTTTGGAGTTATCGGTGGACTTTTGCTTGGAGATTTCGCAGTACAGGTCGGTTGGCTTAGCGCCGATGTTATCTTTTATATGGCAATCGTGTCAATGGCGTCCTTTACCCAATCAAATTACGAGCTTGGCTATGCCTTTAAATTCGTGCGTATGCTAACCTTGATTTTGATAGCCCTTTTCAATGTGTGGGGCTTTGCGCTAGGTATGCTGATAGGCATAATTTTAATAGCTACAAACGCAACAATAAACGGAAAACGCTCGTACCTGTATCCGTTAATTCCGTTTAACTCTCAGGCGCTTTCTCGTCTGATATTCCGTCGTAAGAAGCCATAATGGCGCAAAAAATCCCCCAAAATGGGGGATTTTTATTATAGCTCGGTTATCGGAATAGTTGTTCCTGCCTTGTTGTATGGAATGCCAAGATGCTCGTAGGCGAGTCTTGTTACACATCTTCCTCTTGGAGTACGGTTCAAAAATCCGATTTGCATAAGATAAGGCTCGTACACGTCCTCAATTGTGATGCTTTCCTCACCGATTGTAGCGCTAAGCGTTTCAAGTCCAACAGGACCGCCGTCATAAAACTTAATGATGGTTTCGAGCATGCGTCTGTCGGTATTGTCAAGACCAAGCTCGTCAATTTCAAGAGCAGAGAGCGATTTTCTTGCCATATCAAGAGTGATTTTGCCATCTCCCTTAACCTGTGCATAATCGCGCACACGCTTCAAAAGTCTATTTGCAATACGAGGTGTTCCGCGTGAGCGTGAGGCAAGCTCGTAAGCACCCTCGTCGGTAATCTCAACACCGAGAAGAGAAGCACTTCTCTTAACAATGGTTGCAAGCTCGTCGGGAGTGTAAAGCTCAAGCTTCAAAAGCACACCGAATCTATCTCTTAAAGGAGTTGTAAGCTGTCCTGCACGAGTTGTCGCACCAACCAAGGTGAATCTTGGAAGTGGAACTCTAATGCTTCTTGCCGCAGGTCCTTTACCGATAATAATGTCGAGAACGTAGTCCTCCATTGCAGGATAAAGTATTTCCTCAATATTCCTTGAAAGACGGTGGATTTCGTCAATAAAAAGCACGTCCCCCGGCGCAAGGTTTGTAAGAATAGCCGCTAGGTCGCCCTGCTTTTCGATTGCAGGACCTGACGTTACACGGAAATTAACGCCCATTTCTGTGGCTATAATTCCTGAAAGAGTAGTCTTACCAAGACCTGGAGGGCCATAGAGAAGAACGTGGTCGAGCGCGTCGCCTCTGCCTTTTGCAGCATCAATATAAACCTTCAAAAGGTCCTTTACCTTTTCCTGTCCGATATATTCGTCGAACGCCTTAGGTCTAAGGCTGATTTCAGCCTCAACGTCCTCGCCTGATGCCTCGGTTGAAACTATTCGGTTTTCATAGTCAAATTCAAATTCTTCAATCATCTTTTACACCACCTTAAATAAGCTTCGCCAAAGCAAGCGGAATGATTTTTTCAACACTAAGCGTTGGATCAATGCCCGAAAGCGCTCTTTGCGCCTCAGTGCGTCCGTATCCAAGAACAATAAGAGCATCAAGCGCTTCACCGAGATTGCCCTTGCCCTTAACGATAGTAGTGTTACCACCGACAGCGCTAGGTGTAGCCGATATGCCCGATGAGAAGTAAAGCTTTGAAACCTTGTCGTGAAGCTCAAGCACAACACGCGCCGCAGTTTTAGCACCAATGCCGTTTGCACGCGCGATAGCCTTTGTATCCTCGGCACAAATTGCACCGTAAAGCTTGTCATAGGTGAATAGAGAGAGAATAGATAATGCAGCCTTCGGACCAACACCCGAAACGGTTATAAGAAGCTTGAATGCACCAAGCTCGTCGGCATCCTTAAAGCCAAAAAGCTCAACTCCGTCCTCGCGTACCTGTAAATATGTTAAAAGCTTCATTCGCTCACCTACGTGTGCGCAAATTGCCGAATACGTGTTGTCGCTAATGGCTAATCTATATCCCACGCCACAGCAGTCGATTACGCATCCGCCAACCTCGCAAAGGTCAAGCGAACCGTCAACATGATAAATCATCGTTTTTGTCCTCTTTGTCAGTTTTATTTTCGTTTTCAAGCTCGTTAAGTGGCTCGCTTACATTTTCGGAGTCCTCAATTTGCTTGTCGTATCCCATTTTTTCTCTGAATTTCTTTTCAAAAACGCACATCACAACAAATGCGTTAAGACCTATAAATCCAAGAATAAGACCGATATTAAACACCTTTGAGCTATACTTCATCTCGATTGTATGCTCGCCCTCGCTAATATCAAACGCGAGAAGACAGTCAAGCACCTTGTATGTTTCAACTCTTTCTCCGTCAACATATACCTTCCAGTATTGGTCGTACGGAATAGTTGTCATAACGATTTCGTTTTCCTCGGCATTAATCGTTCCCTTGAAGCTTGTGTCAGAGAAGTCGGTAATGTTCATTTCTCCTGCGTTAAGCTCGTTAAAGGTAGCCTCAAATTGCTCTTGGTTAATTTGGAAGAATAAAGGAGATTTGGTGTTAAGAGATACTCTGCTTTCATCAAACTCAACCTTTACGTAGATGGTTTCACCTTCCTCGTGATAGCCGAGATTTTGAATAGTATCGGTTTCATCACCGAACACCTTGCCCGCTTCCTCGCCGTTTACGTAGTATTTCGCCTCTTTGTTAGAGCCGTTTGGCATAAGATACATATAAATACTACCCGATGTATAAGCGGTAACGGAGAAGGTAAACGAAGCCTTTCTGTTAGAATCCGAGCGTGCAAAGGAAATATTAGAGCCCGTAGCACCCGATTTACTGCAATTATCTCTTTCAAAATAGGAATAGTAACAGCTGTTAAAGAACTTCAAATCATCCTCGCCAACCATACCCGAAGCAAGATATTCAAGATAGTCGGCAGGATTTTTGTTGCTTCCGTTATTAAGCGGTAAATCTTTCATTTTCGGATCTACACAGTAAGCAATAGAGAGATAGTACGGATTTTCATAAATTGTAAGTCCGTTCTTGCCCTCGCTTGGAATGTAAAGATGAGAAACGGGAGTCTTGTCATCTGAAATTACGTATTTAATTCCAAAAATTGAGTCAACAAGCTCGTTTCCTTCAATATACTTGCTCCAATGCGATCTTGCAGAGAAGCCACAGTTGTTCATTAGGTTCATAACTCCACGGTTAAAGGTGGAGGTCGAGGCGGAAAGTCCTCTTATATCAAGCGCAAAATTCTCGTTTGGCTTTCTGAAAATCGCCTTTTCCATTCGGTAGAAGGAGGTGTCGTTTTCAAGCACGTAGTCAACAGTTGGCTCAATTCGATCAATAAATTCACGGTAGGTCTGTCTTTTTGCCCAACCAACGTCGTTTACCTCTTCACCCCAGTTAATGAGTGCGCCAACGCCTGCCTCAAAGGCAACGACTCCAAGCAATACGCCCGAGGCAATCTTTTTTACGCTTTCCTTTTTCTTGTAGTAAAGAACGGCAAGATAAATGAAGATAAACACAAGCGAAATCCAAACAAGCTCATAGCTTGGCATCATAGGAGTCGTATCCGAGCCCTCGTGCCTTGGAAGCAAAACCGTCTTTTGGATAACTAAAACGAGTAAAGTTAAAAGCGAGCCGATTTGAATTATAGTTTTATATTCGAACTCCGCAAAAAGCTCAAAGCCCTTGTATGCAAGAATTAAAACGATAAACGAAAGCATAAAGCTGTATCGGTAATTCATCCATACAGGCATTTGGAAACCGTGCCACGCAAGGTCAAGCGCGTTTATAGACATTGATGCAATGAATACAAGCACGAGCGTGCCGTACGCAAATTTTTCACGCGGAGCAATTTTCTTTGTAAGGAAATATGCAGGCAACATAAACAGTGCCAAAATTCCCGAATATACGTTTGGAAGTCCGTCGGGACGCACTGTGTCATATGAGCCGATAAAGAATTTTGCAATAAGGTCAAGGAAATCAAATCTAAGCTTGAAATCAAGCTTGGCAATCTCGCCGTTTGACTTTCCAAATTGAATAGAGTAGTATGCGCAAAGGATAACCATCGATACCATAAGCAATGCAACTACCGTGGCAATCGCAATCCTTGCAAGGCTCTTTAAAAGATGATATCTTTCGCCAATCGAGTTTATATCCTCGGTTTTGTGCGCACAAATGTAGCAAACGAAATAGATAAGAGTGTAAATGCACACCATATATCCAACGTAGTAGTTGGACCAAATGATAAGAGAAAGCATTACGATATATAGCTTAAATCTGCCTTCCTTCACAAGCGACTCAATGCCGAGAGTGAGAAGTGGTAGCCACATAAGCGCATCCATCCACATTGTGTTTGACTGATATGCCATCGCATAAGCACAAAGAGCATACATTGTGCCAAACATAGCATAGGAATACGCATTTCTTTTTCTTCCGCTCTTGTCAAGATAAATTGCAAAGGTAATTCCGCTGATGCCACACTTTATAAGCATCATAATCGTTACCGCCTCAACCATAAGCGACGGTGGGAAGAAAATAAGAAGCAAGGCAAGAGGAGAGGCTACGTAGTAAGCAAAGAAGCCTAAAAACTCACCGCCAAGCACTCTTTCCCAGGTGTAAATGAGCGAGCCGTTGCCTGTCAAAATATCACGTAACTGCTCAAAGTAATAGATGTATTGCGCGTTCATATCGAGCGTCAAAACAGAGCGCTCACCAAACGGGAAAATTCCGAGGATTGCATAAACTATGAGCATAACTCCCACAGGAAGCAAAAACGACGGATATAAATATTTTTTACTCTTCGTAAAGGACCAAAGGCGAGCCCAAGCATTGCCAAGCCAAGCCTTAAACCCTTTCTTTTCAGCGATTGTAGAGTTATCCATTATTTTCAATAATCCTTTTAATCATTTTTTCAACCTTTACTCTTTCGAGTGTAACTGTGCGACCGCAGCCCTCACAGGAAAGCTTTATATCAGAGCCTACTCTCAAAACCTTAAAGCGCTTGTCCCCACAGGGATGAGTCTTTTTCATTTCGAGAATATCTCCAACGTTTATAACAGGAATAGAAGCCATAGCACACTCCCCCAAGCATTAAAATAAAAGTCTATACACAATCATTTTACCACATATTGCACAAAAAATCAACCTCTATACAAATATATTTTTCGTGCGTAAAATATATATTTTATTTGACATGCGACGCATATTGTGCTATAATATATAATGTAAAAATATGCACGGAGGAGAGCTATGGTAATTTTAGGAATTGACCCAGGACTTGCAATAGTCGGTTGGGGCGTGCTTGAATATCACAAGGGCGCATTTCGAGTTATGGGCTATGGCTCGATTCAAACCAAGGCGGGCTTGCCCGTTGAGGAGCGCATAAAGCAAATTTACGATTCAATGAATATCATCATCGATAAGTACAAGCCCGAGGTTATGGCAATAGAGGAGCTTTTTTGGAACACCAACCAAAAGACGGGAATTAGCGTTGCCGAGGCAAGAGGAGTAATCCTTCTCGCTGCCCACTCCAAGGGACTTAAAATAAGAGAATATACACCGCTTCAGGTAAAGCAGGCGGTTGTAGGCTACGGACGCGCCGAGAAAAAACAGGTAATCGCAATGGTAACCTCTATTTTAAAGCTTCCTAAGCCACCAAAGCCCGACGATACAGCCGATGCTCTTGCAATCGCGATATGCCAAGGACACGCAGGCTCGAATATTCTCGGCAAATTCTATACAATGTGAGGACAATATGTACGTAGCAGATAATTGGAAGGACTATGAGCTTCTTGATACCTCGGACGGAGAAAGACTTGAAAGATGGGGAAATTACATACTCATCCGTCCCGACCCACAGGTAATATGGAAGGGAAAGCGCGCACACAAGCTTTGGAAGAGCGCACACGGAATTTACCGTCGCTCAAGCTCGGGCGGTGGCGCTTGGATAAAAAACGACGTTCCCGAAAAGTGGACAATCAATTATAAGGATTTAACCTTTGCACTAAAGCCTATGGGCTTTAAGCACACAGGACTTTTCCCTGAGCAGGCAGCTAACTGGGATTGGTTCTCCGAGCTTATCCAAAAGAGAAAAGCTGAGGGCAAGGACGTAAAGGTGCTCAACCTTTTCGCCTATACCGGTGGAGCTACTGCAGCCTGTGCCAAGGCTGGCGCTCAGGTAGTTCACGTTGACGCATCAAAGGGAATGGTCGCTTGCGCAAAGGAAAATCTCGCACTTAGCGGTCTTGGCGATGCACCTGTTAGATACATCGTTGACGATTGCCGTAAATTCGTTGAAAGAGAAATCAGACGCGGTAACAAATACGATGCCGTTATAATGGACCCACCGTCATACGGACGTGGACCGGGTGGAGAGGTTTGGAAGCTTGAGGATGCGGTTTGCGACTTTGTCGCACTTTGCGAAAAGGTGCTCTCAGATGATCCGCTATTCTTCCTTATAAACTCATATACCACAGGACTTAGTGCGCTTACAATGGGCTATGTTCTTGATATTGAAATTGTAGCAAAGCACGGTGGAGAGTCAAGCACAGCCGAGCTTGCACTTCCGGTAACGCAAACAAAGAGCTATCTTCCGTGTGGCGCAAGTGCGCGTTGGGTAGCCACAAAAAAATAAAATCTCACCAAGGAGAAATATGAATCCTATCATAAGATTTGAGAACGTTTCCTATTCCTATCCTGGCGATGAGCAGGAAAAGGGCTTGTATGCCGTGAAAAACCTCTCGTTTGAGATAAACGAGGGCGAATTCGTGGCAATTCTCGGTCATAACGGCTCGGGCAAGTCAACCTGTGCAAAGCTTATGAATATGATACTTTCGCCAAACGACGGTAAAATATTTATAGACGGCAAGGATATAACCGATAAGGAAATCAGCGAGAGTGACGTGCTCGATGTCCGTAAGAAAATCGGAATGGTGTTTCAAAATCCCGACAACCAAATCGTAGCAACAATTGTTGAAGAGGACGTTGCATTCGGACCTGAAAACCTCGGAGTTGAGCCAACTGAAATTCGACGCAGAGTCGATGAGGCACTCTCGATTGTAAATATGAGCGAATATGCAAGACACGCACCTCATAAGCTCTCGGGCGGTCAAAAGCAGAGAGTTGCGATTGCGGGCATTATTGCTATGAAGCCAAAGTGTATCGTCTTTGATGAATCAACAGCAATGCTTGATCCGATAGGACGACGCGACGTAATGAATACAATCCTTCGCTTAAATCGCGAGGAGGGAATAACCGTAATACTAATCACGCACTATATGAACGAGGCTGTAATGGCAGACCGAGTAATGGTTATGAAGGGCGGAGAAAAGTATTTAGAGGGCAAGCCAAACGACGTCTTTTGCCAAATCGAAAAGCTTTGGCAGGCAGGTCTTGAGGTGCCCCAGTCAGTAGAGCTTATTTATAAGCTAAACAAGGAGCTTAAGCTCGATATACCGCTTGGTGTGTATGATTTTGACACCTGCGCAGAGCTTATTCAAAAGGAATTTAACAAGTAAGGTAATGATATGTCAATAGTTAAGCTTGAGGGCGTAAGCTTCGTTTACGGTAAAAAATCTCCGTACGAAATTCACGCGCTCGATAATGTCGATCTAGCTATCGAGGAAAATTTAATAACAGGCATAATTGGACACACAGGATCGGGCAAATCGACTCTTGTTCAAATGTTTAACGGCCTCATAAGACCCGATAGCGGACGCGTTACGGTTGACGATGAGGACATATGGGCAAAGCCGAAGCAAATAGGTAAGGTTCGCTTTAAGGTCGGTATGGTAATGCAGTATCCCGAGTATCAGCTTTTTGCCGAAACCGCACGCGAGGATATCGCATACGGACCGAAAAATATGGGGCTCGATGACGAGGAAATTAAACACAGGGTGGCTAAAAGTGCAAGATTTTGCGGTCTTGATGACGACACTCTTGATAAATCTCCGTTCGATCTTTCAGGTGGACAAAAGAGAAGAGTTGCCCTCGCAGGAGTAATGGCTATGGAGCCAAAGCTTCTCGTTCTTGACGAGCCTGCGGCAGGTCTTGACCCAAGAGGAAGGCGCGAAATTCTCGGCGGTATTCGTAAATATCAAAGAGAAAGTGGCACAAGCGTCGTTATCGTTAGCCACAGCATGGAGGATATGGCGATGTATTGCGATAGAATTATCGTTATGTCGCACGGCAAGCTTATTTTAGAGGGCGAGCCAAAGGATGTATTCTCACAGGTTAAGCTTTTGCAAAGCGCAGGACTTGACGTTCCCGAAATTGCTAAAATTATAACCTCACTTCGCGAAAAGGGCGTAAGCATATCGAAGGATATCTACACCGTTGAGGGCGCAGTAGAGGCATTGTCAGCTCTTAAAGAGGGAGGTGGCAAGAATGTCCTTTGACGTGGGTATAGGACAATACTACGAAACTAACTCTGTTTTGCACAAGCTAGACCCGAGAACAAAGCTATTTTTCGTGGTTATGTATATCGTTTCGATTTTTGTAGCAAAGGAAATCTACGCCTTTGTTCTTTTGACGGCTATTATGCTTGCGACGATTATAATAAGTCGCGTTCCACTCGGAGTAATCCTGAAAGGATTAAAGCCCGTTGTGATTATCGTAATTTTTACCGCAATTCTTAATATGTTCTTGACCAAGGCGGAGAGTGAGCCACTCTTTTCAGTAGTTGTAATCCCTGATTTTTGGACTCTTACTCTTTATGTTGAGGGACTTATCAACGCAGGAATTTTGGCGCTTCGTATAGTTATTTTAATTGTTGAAACAAGCGTGCTTTTCTCGTACACAACAACGCCTATTGAGCTAACAGACGGTCTTGAAATGGCTCTTGCACCACTCAAGAAAATAAAGCTTCCGGTTCACGAGTTTGCTATGATGATGACAATAGCACTTCGCTTTATCCCAACGCTTGTCGATGAAACCTCGAAAATAATGAACGCACAAAAGGCGAGAGGCGCGGATTTTTCAAGCGGTGGACTCATAAAGCGTGCAAAAGCACTTATTCCAATTATAATTCCGTTGTTCATCTCCTCGTTTAGAAGAGCAGAGGAGCTTGCTACCGCTATGGAGTGTAGATGCTATCACGGTGGAAACGGAAGAACAAGAATGAAAAAGCTTAAAATGAAGGCAAGAGATTATCTTGGACTCCTTTTTGCCTGTGCTATTTTGGCAGGAGTTATCCTTCTTAATATTTACACACACATTTATTCAATTTGATTTTGGAGAAAAAATGAAAATTCTCATTACAATCTCTTACGTTGGCACAGCTTATATGGGCTATCAGCTTCAAAAGGATAAGCCAACCGTTGCACTTATGCTCAATAGAGCAACTAAAAAGGCGTTTGGAATAGACTGTAATGTTACAGGCTGCAGTCGCACCGATAGCGGTGTGCACGCGCTTGGCTTTTGCGCTACGGTAGAGCCTAAAAATCCCGATGAAAAAATTACTGTTCCTATGGAAAAAATCCCCGTTGCACTTAATTCTGTGCTTCCAAGCGATATTTGCGTTTTGGATGCAAAGGTGGTTGACGGCGACTTTCATCCTCGATATAGTGTTGTAAAAAAGGAATACGTATACAAAATTCGTACAGCTAGCGTGCGTGATCCGTTTCTTGCGGGTAGAGTTCTTGAATACGGAAGAGAAATCAGCGACGAGGCACTTGAAAAAATGCAAATCGGTGCATCGCATTTTATCGGCACGCACAAATTCGACGCATTTATGTCAAGTGGCTCTCAAATCGAGGATACCACAAGGACGGTTTATAAGAGCTACTTAACAAGAAAGGGCAATATCGTCGAGTTTCATGTGGTAGCCGACGGCTTCCTTTACAATATGGTTAGAATTATGGTTGGAACGCTTCTTGATATCGAAAAGGGGAAGATAAACGAAAACACGATTCCGTGGATTATCAATCTTCGCGATAGAAAAAATGCAGGTGGTACAGCCAAGCCCGACGGACTTTATTTAAAGAAAATTTTCTATAAATAATATCGGCTATTGACAAATGCCGAAAAAGATTGTATAATATATACACAAACTTATTTAAACTGTTTAATTTTACTCGTGGCTCGGATGGGCCGAAAGGAATATAAATTCACAAATGGTAAGCTTAATTATCGATATCGTTTTCGCGATTATTTGCTTGATTTTGATTATCAGAAATGCATCGCGAGGCTTTATAAAATCGTTTATGGCGTTTGCTAGAACCATTCTTGCGGTTTTCTTGGCTTATCTTTTCAATGCTCCTCTTGCAGGACTTTTTGATGAAAAGATATTTAGAGGACTTGCAACCGGATGGGTTCATAACGCATTTCTCTCAACTGACGACGGAACGGGCGTTTATCACCTACATACGCTCTTTGACGGTGTTCCCGATTGGTTTACAAACATTCTTATGCGTTCAGGCGCTGATGAGGAAACAATTCAAAAATATTTCCATAGCGGAGAGGGCGCACCTATCGAGGTGGTAGAGCAGTTCTCGAACAGCGTTGGCTCACTTCTTTCATCGCTTATTTCGACAATCGTTGCAGTAATTGTGATATTCATTGTTGTTGAGCTTCTTCTTTTGCTTGTAGGAGTGCTTCTCAACAAGGCAGGAAAGCTTCCTGTTATCAAGTTTATCAACATATTGCTCGGCGCTTGCATTGGTGGACTTTTCTCATTTGCTATCTCGCTCCTTCTTTCAACTGCCGTTATTTGGATTATCGGCTTTGGCGCAGGATACAATGCGGATATATTCAGTGGAGATATAATAACGAACTCACTATTCCTTAACTTCTTCCACGAGCATAATATATGGCAGGTTTTAAAGAACATCGTAATAGGAAAATAACAAACAAAAGATTTTCGCACCTCGCGAAAATCTTTTTTTATATCTATTTATTTTGCGCATACTATTGACAAGTAACAAAAATAAATATATAATTATTATGTATAACTATGTGCACGCGTTAATTAAATTTAGAAAGGAAAAGCTATGACAGGATTAATAATAGACGGCGTAATACTTTTAATGGCAGTCATATTCGCTATTAGACACGCACGAATTGGATTTGTAAAATCAGTTCTTGATTCCGTAAAGGCATTTGTTGCTATCGGTATCGCATACGTTTTAAGAGCACCGGCTGCAAGATTCGTAGACTCTATGTTTATGAAAAATGTCGCTTATAATTGGGTATATGATTCTCTTATGGCTTCAAGAGGTGGCTCTGATCCTACCTTTAACCTCGTAACTCTTTATGAGGATTTTCCGGTGGCATTCAATCTCCTTTCTAAATTCGGTCTTGATTTGACCGAAATTGAAGGAAACATCGGTGCTATCGAAACAATCCCTGATGAGGCGGTTGTCGCCTTGGCTGAGCGTATCGGTGGCTCGCTTTCTATGCTTATTTCAACCGTCATCGCATTCGTTGCCGTATTTATTATCGCACTCATAGTTTTGACTTTGGTTATCGCACTTCTTAACGTGATAACAAAGCTTCCGGTTATTAAGTTCTTTAATAGAATTCTCGGAGCAGTAATCGGTGTATTTTGGGCGGCACTCTCCGCATGGGGTATCGGTATGGCAATAACCGTAATTTCCGGATTTGTTCCAAACGTTGTCAGCCCCGAGCTTGTAAATGAATCTGTGGTGCTTAATTTCTTGTCTAGCATAGATTTGTTTAATAAAATCCCGGGAATGTCCGCTTAATTTTGAAAAGGTAAACAGGTAATCACAAATGCAAATTAAATTGTGTGCAAGATGCAAAAAAAGACCCGCTACGGTCTTTATAACAAAGGTGGAAAATAACGAGCAAAAGCACGAGGGGCTTTGCGTATTTTGCGCCAGAGCTCTCGGTATAAAGCAGGTTGATGAGATTATGAATCGCTTCGGCATAAGCGATGAGGAGCTCGAAAATATGGAAAAGGTTTTTGACGATATGGCTCTTATGTCCGATGAGGATGCAGAGAATATCGACGAGGACGGCTCTCCGACAATCGACTTTGCCAAGCTTATGAAAAACGGTGGCTTTGAATTTATGCAAGGTCCAAGCGAGGAAGCACCTAAAAAGGATAAAAAGGGCAAGAATAACCAAACAGGCAAAAAACCTGAGCGTAAGCACCTTACAACCTTCTGCCACAACCTTACACAGGACGCGCTTAACGGTAAGCTCGATAAAATAATCGGTAGAGAAAGAGAACTTGAAAGAGTTATCCAAATCCTCAGCCGTCGCCAAAAGAATAATCCGTGCCTTATAGGTGAGCCCGGTGTTGGTAAAACCGCAATCGCTGAGGCACTCGCGCAAAGAATCGTTGACGGAAACGTTCCGTATAAGCTTAAAAATCACGAGGTTTATCTTGTGGACCTTACAGCACTCGTTGCAGGCACTCAGTTTAGAGGTCAGTTCGAGGGAAGAATAAACGCCCTTATCAACGAGGTTAAGGAAGCAGGAAATATTATTCTTGTAATTGACGAGGTTCATAATATCGTAGGCACAGGTAACTCCGAGGGCAGTATGAATGCAGCCAATATCTTAAAGCCTGCACTCTCCCGTGGTGAAATTCAAATAATCGGCGCTACAACTATGACCGAGTATCGTAAGCATATTGAAAAGGATACTGCTCTTGAAAGACGCTTCCAGCCCGTAAAGGTTGAAGAGCCTTCAATTGAAGAATGTATCGAAATGCTTGACGGAATTAAGCGCTACTATGAGATATATCACGGAGTAAAAATTCCAAGCGATATAATCAAAAACGTTGTAATTATGAGTGAAAGATATATAAATGATAGATTTTTGCCCGATAAGGCGATTGATATCATTGACGAGGCTTGCTCACATATCGTCCTTCACTCTCCACATATTAGCGAGCGCTATGCGGTAATTGAAAAGCTTGCAAGAGTTGACTCTAAAACCGAGGCTCTCAATGCAAAAATCTCCGAGAGCGGAAACGAGCCGACGGAGCAGGAATATAAAGCCCTTGCCGAGCTCAAGTCTGAGCGCTCACAGCTTCTTATCGAAAAGGAAAGCCTCGATAAGGAGTGCGAGGGAATTGAAATGACCGTTCCTGATATCGCAAAGGTTATCGAAATTTGGACAGGTATCCCTGCAAGCAACATTTCAGCCGACGAGTTCGGAATGCTTGCAGAGCTTGATTTAAATATTAAGAAGAGAATCGTAGGACAAGAGGAAGCGGTTAACGCGGTTTCCCGTGCTATTAGAAGAAACCGTGCAGGAGTTGCTACAAAGCGCCGTCCCGTATCCTTTATCTTTGCAGGTCCGACAGGCGTTGGTAAAACCGAGCTTGTTAAAACACTTGCAAATCAGCTCTTTAGTGCTCCCGATGCGCTTATAAGACTTGATATGTCTGAATTTATGGAAAAGCATTCAGTTTCCAAGATTATAGGAGCGCCTCCAGGCTACGTGGGATATGATGAGGCAGGACAGCTTACAGAAAAGATAAGACGCCGTCCTTACTCCGTTATCTTGCTTGACGAAATTGAAAAGGCTCACCCCGACGTGCTCAACGTCCTTCTTCAAATTCTTGATGAGGGAAGAATTTCCGATTCACAGGGAAGAGTTGTCAACTTTGAAAACACGGTAATCATTATGACGACTAATGCGGGTGCAAACCTTACCTCGTCAACTGCCGGCTTTGGCACAGAGCAAATCAAGATGGACTCCGAAAAGACCGAAAAGGCTCTTAGCGCGTTTATGCGCCCCGAGTTTATCAATAGAATAGACGAAATAATCACCTTCCGTCCACTTGAAATTGACGATTTCAAGAGAATCGCTCGCATAATGCTTGGCGATCTAAAGGACGCACTTGCCGAGAGGGAAATAAGCTTCTCCTTTACGGACGAGGTGTGTGATTTCGTTGCTGAAAAGTCTTACAGTCGTAAGTTCGGCGCAAGAAATATGCGTAGATTTATCCAAACTGAAATTGAGGATAGACTCGCAAACGCAATCATTTTTGAGAATAAGGCACAAATTGAGGCTGCGTCAATTTCAATCGAAAATGGCGAAATAAAGCTTTCATATTTATAAAGGAGTAATTATGAGAAAATTTCTATCGGCTCTTTTGGCAATAATACTTCTTCTTTCATCAATGTCAATGCTCGTTTTCGCAGAGGGTGAGCAAGGTGATGGAAGTGGAGAGAACGAGCTTGAAAATATAGCTCCAAAAGGACTTGGCTACTGTACATCTATGAAGAACAGTAACTGGACTCCCCCAAACAGTATAAACGACGGTGTTTATGACTGGCACGGCTGGGAGCCTAAATATCCGTCTATTTTCCCGGGACAGGACACAAGCGCAGGCTTTAGTGGCGAGTATTGTGGAATTAAGTTCATTAACCGTGAGTATTACGAAATTCACTCAATGAACATCACCTTGGGTCTTCACGCACAGTATAGACAAAACGTAATCTATACAATCCAGGCGCTCGTAGAGGGCGAATGGAAGGATGTTGTAACCTTGAAGGATGAGCAGTTTAAGCCAACTAATTACGAGTCCTATGAGGACGCAATGACTAACGATACCTCGAACTATCATATCGAGGCAAAGCTTAGCTACACTCTCCCAACACCTATTACAACTAATAATTTGAGAATTACCGTAAGCGAATTCGGTAAGGGCTTCCCAGGCGGAGACGTTCTTATTTTCCCGTATATCTACGAAGTAGAGCTTATCGGTAAGCGTGGCGTAACTCCCGATATCGACTTGCCCGAGGGCGCTGAATTCTCACAAAACGCTTCGTATAATTCTCTCCCATATGCAAGCTCATCAACAAGACTCTATTATCCATTCCAGGCAATTGACGGCAAGGGCACAACAGGCTGGCGTCCAAGCTCACTTGAGGCAGGACAGTATCTCGCTCTCGAATTTGCAAAGGAATATACAATAGACAAGCTTGCAATCAATTTCGGTGTGTTGCCGGCAGGAAAGACGTCCGTTGATTACGCGTTCAAGCTTCAAGCACTTGTTAACGGTCAATGGATAGACGTTTCCGATTCTACCAAGGCAGTATCTCACACCGAGGACGAAACCTCGTTCTACATATCCGAATATACTCTTGACACCGCAGTCAAGACCACACAGGTTAGAATTTTCTTTGAGGGCGCACTTACAAGCGCACCTACAATTTACGAGCTTGAGTCGAATATCGTAGGTGATAGAAGCTACTACCTTGCAACAAGATTTTCAAGCCTTGAAAAGCTTTCGAGCGCGCTTGGAAACCTCGCAATTCTCGGTGAGGCTTATGCAAGCCAAAATATCGCGCCTTATTCCGACCCTTCATTTATAAATGACGGTCTTAAGTTCGCAAACTCCGACGTTTGGTTCTCAGGTCTTATTGACATTCCTGTAAGCTGTGGAGTTAAGCTTGATAAAACCTACACTGTAAATAAGATAGTTGTTTACTGTGAAGAGCCCGCGCTCATCGGTGATGATGTTACAAGATTTAATATTCTCGCAAAAATCAACGGAGAATATCAGATTGTTGGCACAGGTAGATCCTACGATCCTACAAAAATCGTTGAGGATAGCGAAACAAGATATACAACAATTTACGAGTTCCCCGAGGGAATTGTAACTGACGACATCAAAATCGAGTTTACAAGAGGCGATAGCACAATTCCTAACGTTAAGGAGCTTGAAATTTACTCAAATTCAGCAATCGCATCCGCATTCGACGGATATCCGATTTCATCAAATTCAAAGGTTCCCGCTTATACCGACGTCCCACCTGTAAGCGATGACGCTCCCGAGGGCGACACAGGCGACGGTGATACGACAACCGATAACGGTGATGAGTCAAAGGGCGCACTCGTTGCAGGCGTCGCTGTATGCTTTGTTGCAGTTGCAATAACAGTATTTAGCCTTGTTACCTTAAATATTAAGAAGAATAACGCTCCAAAGGTTTCAATTGAGGAGCTTGAGGCAGAGGCTAACGCAGACGCAGAAGCCGAGGCTGACGTAGCCGAGGAAGCTTCCGAGGAGCAGGCTGTATCCGAGGATGAAAATCCTGACCAAGAATAATTTAGCAAATCAAAGAGGTTTATATCAAAATGGCAAACGATAAAAAAATGGTAGAGCAAATCACGTCTATGGACGTTGACTTTGCTCAATGGTACACAGATATTGTAAGAAAGGCAGACCTTATCGACTATTCAAGCGTTAAGGGCTGTATGATAATCCGTCCTTACGGATACGCAATTTGGGAAAACATTCAAAAGCTTCTCGATGCGCGCTTTAAGGCAACAGGCGTAGAGAATATTTATATGCCTATGTTCATTCCCGAAAGTCTTCTTAATAAAGAAAAGGATCACGTTGAGGGCTTTGCTCCCGAGGTTGCTTGGGTAACTCACGGCGGGAGCGAAAGACTCACCGAGCGTCTTTGCGTTCGTCCTACCTCGGAAACTCTTTTCTGTGAGCATTATGCAAACATAATTCGCTCATACCGTGATCTTCCAAAGCTTTATAACCAATGGTGTAGCGTTGTAAGATGGGAGAAGACAACTCGCCCATTCCTTCGTAGCCGTGAATTCTTGTGGCAAGAGGGACACACAATGCACGCAACAGCGCAGGATGCAGAGAATGAAACACTTCAAATGCTTGGCGTATATGCCGACTTCTTTGAAAAAGACCTCGGTATCCCTGTTTTGAAGGGAAGAAAGACCGATAAGGAGAAGTTCGCAGGCGCACTTGCTACCTATACCGTTGAGGCACTTATGCACGACGGAAAGGCACTCCAGGGCGGAACCTCTCATAACTTTGGCGACGGCTTTGCTAAGGCGTTCGATATTCAGTATCTTGATAAGGACAATACTTTAAAGTATTGCCACCAAACCTCTTGGGGCGTTTCAACAAGAATAATCGGTGCTATTATTATGACACACGGTGATGATAACGGACTTGTTTTGCCACCTGCAGTTGCACCTATACAGGTTGTTGTTATTCCTTGTGCTCAGCATAAGCCGGGCGTTATTGAAAAGGCTACCGAGGTGCTCGATACCGTAAACAAATTTGCAAGAGCGAAAATTGATATTTCCGATAACTCACCGGGTTGGAAATATGCCGAGTATGAGATGAAGGGCGTTCCTGTTCGTCTTGAAATCGGTCCTCGCGACATTGAGGCAAATCAATGCGTTCTCGTTCGCCGTGATACAAGAGAGAAGAAGATTGTATCTCTTGATGCACTTGAAAGCGAGATTACGGCACTTTTGGCTGATATTACCGCAGGCCTTTATAACAAGGCTTCCGAAAACAGACGAAGCAAAACATACACCGAAACAGAGCTTGATAGCTTCATTGAAACCGCAAAATCAAAGCCCGGATATATCAGAGCTCATTGGTGCGGAGACTTGGAGTGTGAGCTCAAGCTCAAAGAGCTTGCTGACGTAACCTCACGTTGTATGCCTTTTGGCGAGCAGGACGAGGATGGCAAATGCATCTGTTGCGGAAAGCCTACCAAGAAGCTCGTATATTGGGGCAAAGCGTACTAATTTTACGGATTTTGTTGACCGTTCACAAAAAATTCACAATTTTGCTCTAAAAATGTGAAAAAACATCTTGCTTTTTTGTACATTATTTGCTATAATACTAATGGCGAATTATGCTAATTTGAAAAATTTTTTAGGAGGTATAGAAAATTGAAAAAGATTTTCGCACTTATCCTTGCATTGCTTTTGCTTATTCCGGCAATTGTAGCTTGTAAGCCAACTCCTGATCCTGATGATACTTCTTCATCTTCTTCAAGTGAAGATCCATCATCATCAACTAGTGGCGACTCATCAAGCTCAAGCGACGATTCATCATCAACTGGTGGTGAACCTGTCAGACCTGGCGGACCAACATATGGCGATGGCAACGGATTCACATCAAAAGAAACAGTAATCACAACATGGCCAACAGACCAATTCAATGTACTCGTTACAAGATACGGTGCTACTGCTGGCGCACCTTGGGGACAAATGGAGCTTAACCCAACCTCATTCGGTGATGCTATCAATCAGGCACATATCGACCGTCAGGCGTTGATTTTTGACACTTACGGCGTAACAGTTAACTACATTGAGGCAAGAGACAACCAGAACGTAGCGAGCGATATTACAACCGCTATGACATCTAAGGAAACAACCTATGAGGTTGCTTACCCACGTGCTCAAGAGGGTCAGGCTCTTGTATCTCTTATCTATGATATGAATCATAGTGAATACCTTGATTTCTCACATTCATATTTCAGCCAGGCTGCTTATGAGTCATTCACAGTTTGCGATCGTACACTTTTCGCAGCAGGTGATATGGACTTCTCAGATAACCAGGTTGCATACATGATTTTCGTTAACAAAGACATGCTTGACGACGTTCAAGAGGGTCTTTCTGCACAGCTTTATACACAGGTAAAGAACGGCACTTGGACATATGACATGCTCAAGAACCTTTCTAAGCAGGTTAAGGGTAACATCGGTGATCCTGAGCAGGGTGACGAGGATATCTACGGTTACGGTACAAAGAACGTAGCACGTTTCTTCGCATATGCTGGTATTAAGGAAGCTGACGTTGACCCAGATACAGGTATGTATCGTATCGCTCTTGACCTCGACGAGGAAAAGATTGATACAGTTATCGCTAACATTATCGAGTGTAAGACAGGTACTGACTGGGCTAGAACCAACTGGGGCGGACAATGGGGCGCTAACGCTACTCCTGCGTTCACTGAAGGTCGTGTACTCTTCTTCGAAGAGGTTGCTCACCAGATCGATAACATCGGTTCTATCGACTTCGCACTTGGCGTTGTTCCATTCCCTAAGCTCAACGAGGAGCAGGAGAACTACGCACTTCCTGTAACTAACGTACAGGCTACATTCGTTTGCATTCCTAAGTGCTCAGTAAGCAAGGAAATGTCTTGCTACTTCGTAGACGTTCTTGCATGGACAGGTTCTGAAACTATCATGGAAGCTTACTATGAAAAGTTTGAGGCTAAGATGGGCATTGATACAGCAGAAGAGGATATGGAAATCGTTAAGGATTACATCATGGCTAACATCATGTACGACGCAGGTGAATTGACCTGTGGTTGGTCCGGATTCCTTGGAAGCGTTAAGACAGGTTCATATGCTAACAACACCAACAACTTTACACAGGTATTTGGTGAGGCTCAGGAGCAGGCTGAAATTACAATCGGCTCTTGGAACACTGCATGGGGCTCATACTACGAGGAAGTAGAATAATAGCTACATAAATAAAAAAGCAAGTCGCAAGACTTGCTTTTTTTATTTTCCAAACAGGCTATAATAAACGAAAAAGCAAGTCCTAAGACTTGCTTTTCTTTTATTGCTTTACAAATTTTTGTACAAACGGAATAAGCATTCCACCGAGCGCGTTTCCGATAATAACAATTACAATGAATAATAGATACTCAAATGTAAATGCTCTTGCAACTGCAAAATAGAACATATCCGCAATAGAGTGCTCGAACGCGCAAAGAATAAATACGGGAACACAGAACACGATGCCGGCAATTGATTTTGCTAATTTGTAAATATGTACAGCCGTATACATAAGAATTCCGCACATAAACGCAAGCAAGAGAACACCGAGCAAGTTAAGATCGAGCTTACTCTGGCACATGCCAACGGCAAATTCGTGTACACTTGGAAGTGCATAGCTCAAAAGCACACCAAATAGAGTAGCTCCTATAAAGTTTCCGCCAAGCCCACAAAGAAGAGCTAAAACGGCATTTTTCGAGTGATCCTCAACCATATATCCAACCTTTCCTGTAAACAGGAACAAGCCGAGTATACAAATTGAGAGAAGCGCAACGGCAAAAAGTATTGCGCCTGCAAGCTTATTTCCCGCACTCGCAAGGGAAATAAACACGGTTCCGCCAATGGAAATGAACACACCGGCAAGGAACGAGTTCAAAAACGCATTTTTCATCAATTCGTTTTCCTTTCTTTTAAAGTCTCATTAGTGTATATATTCTATCATAAAACTCCTATAAATTCAATAAATATATTGAAGATTTTTATATTTTATGGTAAAATAAAGTAAACAAATATATAATTAGAGGTAAATTATGGCAATTATTAGAAACGATACCGATAAAACCTTTACTCTCCTAACAAAAAACACTATGTATCAGCTTAAAATTGATGATATAGGACAGCTTGTTAATACCTATTACGGAGAGAAAATGGAATATATGGATATGGAGTACGCTTCAAGATCCGATTGGGGCGCATCCTTCTCACCGAATCCTTACGAAAAGGAGGATACAGGTTATTCATATAACGCAACTCATCAGGAAATTTCCGTGTCGGGCGTGGGCGATTTCCGCCTTACCACTATGGGCGTGCGCAACTCTGACGGTTCATACGGTGCTGAGCCTAAATACGTAAGCGCAAAAATCGAGAAGGGCAAGTATTCAATCAAGGGACTTCCTGCCTTTTACGGCGATAACGCCGAAACCCTTATCGTAACTCTTAAGGATAGCGTTCACGATATTTATTTCCATATGTATTACGGAGTTTTTGAGGAATATGACCTTATTACCCGTAGTGTAGTTGTTGAAAATAAAACGAATAAATCAATTCATCTTGAAAAGGCGCTTTCAATGGCGCTCAATCTCCCTTGTGGCTCATACGATATGCTTTATTTCCACGGTAGACACACAAGAGAGAGAATTCTCGAAAGAACAAGAATCAATCACGCAAAGGTTTGCGTTGAAAGTATGCGTGGCGCATCCTCTCATATGCACAATCCATTTGTTATAGTTTGCGATAAGGATGCAGGCGAATCAAACGGTAGAGCGTGGGGAATTGCACTTGTGTATAGTGGAAATTTTGAAATTTCCGCTATGAAGAATTTACAGGAAAAGACTCGCGTTGTTGCAGGTATCAATCCCGAAAACTTCAATTTTGAGGTTGGCGCAGGCGAAACCTTTGAAACTCCCGAGGTTGCCCTCGTATTTAGCAATAACGGCTTTGCCGATATGACAAATAATTTCCATAGAGCAATAAGAAACAATCTTTGCCGTGGAAAATTCAAAAATGCCCGTCGCCCCGTTCTTATCAATAACTGGGAGGGAACTTACTTCGATTTCAATGCCGATAAGCTCGTTTCTATGGCTAAGGATGCATCGGAGCTTGGAGTAGAGCTTTTCGTTATGGATGACGGTTGGTTTGGTAAGCGTGATAACGACAGATGCGCACTTGGCGACTGGACACCAAACGAGAAAAAGCTTCAAGGAACACTCGAAAATCTTGCAAAAAGAATCAATGACCTCGGTATGCAGTTCGGTATTTGGTTTGAGCCTGAGTGCATAAGTCCGGATAGCGACCTTTATCGTGCTCATCCCGAATATGCGCTTGCAATGCCGGGAAGAGAGCCTCAGCTTTCAAGACATCAATACGTTCTTGATATGTCCCGTGCCGACGTAAGAGATAATTTGTTTGAGCAAATTTCAACTGTATTAAAGAGCGCAAATATTTCCTATGTAAAATGGGACTTTAACAGACACTTGACCGACGTTTACAGTGCAAATCTTCCTGCGGAAAAGCAGGGCGAGGTATATCACCGCTTTATGCTCGGCACGTACGAGCTTCTTGAAAGAGTAACACAGGCATTCCCCGATATCCTTTTCGAGAGCTGTTCAGGCGGTGGTGGACGCTTCGATTGCGGTATGCTTTACTATATGCCACAGGTTTGGACAAGTGATAATGCCGATGCAATCGACCGTCTTAAAATTCAATACGGCACGTCCTTTGCATATCCTGTTAGCACAATGGGCGCTCACGTTGCCGTTTGTCCTAATCACTCTAACGCAAGAGTAACACCTCTTAAAACTAGAGGAAACGTTGCATATTTTGGCACGTACGGATTAGAGCTTGACATTAACAAGATGACCGATGAGGAAAAGCAGGAAATCAAACGACAAATCGTTGAATTCAAGGAGCTTTATGAGCTTATTCAAAGAGGCGATTATTATAGACTCATCTCTCCTTATAACACGATGGACGATAGCCTTTACTGTGCTTGGGAAACTGTAAAGCAAGATGGAAGCGAGGCGCTCGTTTGCACTGTTCGCTATGAAAGCGATGCTTGCACAGCTCCCGAATTCGTTCGCGTAAAGGGACTTGTTCCAACAAAGTGGTACAAAATCAATGCATCAAAGGAGAAGTACCTCGGCGCAGCACTTATGAATATCGGAATTAAGATAGATTACGATTTCTTCTCATACCCATCAAGACTCTATCATATTACCGAAGCGTAAGTCGCCACCCAAATCAAAAATAAAAAGGTGGGAAATTCCCACCTTTTATTATTGCTTGTCAGTTGGTAAGTTAAGTGCTTTCTCAAGCTGCTTGTTAAATTCCTCGGCAGTATTGTAGCCCGATTTCTTTAAACGGAAATTCATTGCCGCAATTTCCAAAATAACAGCAAGGTTACGGCCTGGATGCACAGGAATTGTGATTGCAGGAACGTTGATGCCAAGAATTTCGTGGTACTCGTTGTCAAGTCCCATTCTGTCATAAGCTTTACCCTCAATCCATTTTTCAAGCTTGATTACAAGCTCGATTTTCTCGGTCGCCTTAACAGCACCCATACCGAAAAGCCTACGTACGTCGATAATACCGATACCGCGAAGCTCCATGTAATATTTTATAATTTCGGGAGCTTTTCCTACGAGAGTTTTCTCGGAAACACGGCTTATTTCAACGGCATCGTCAGCGATAAGACGGTGTCCGCGCTTGATAAGCTCAATTGCGGTTTCACTTTTACCGATACCGCTATCACCGAGAATGAGAAGACCCGAGCCGTATACCTCAACAAGTACACCGTGGCGAGTAACTCTTGGTGCTAGATGCACGTTGAGCGAGGAAATTACAGCAGATGTAAAATCGCTCGTTGGCATGCTTGTACGAAGAATCGGCACTTCATAATCCTTTGCAAGCTCAGTAAGCTCGGAAAATGGCTCGATATTTCTTGTTATAACAATGCAAACAGGCTTCTTTTCAAGGAAAGCACCAATGCTTTTAAGTCTTTGGGCAGGGGAGAGCTTACTCAAATAAATAGACTCAACACGGCCAATTATTTGAATTCTCGCAGGGTCGAAATAGTCGAAAAATCCCGCAAGCGGAAGTCCCGGACGGATTACGTCAGGGTGAGTTATCAATATATCGTTTATATTCTTTGGCGCATAAATCGTTTCAAGCTTAAAGTCTTGAATTATCTGCGAAAGAGGAACTGAGTACTTTGGATTTACAGCTTCCATAAAAACCTCGTTTTTGAGTATTGACTTTATGTCTAATAAGATTTTAACATATAAAAAGAAAAATTGCAATAAATAAAGGAGAAAATAATGAAACTTCTTGAAGCCAAGACATTTCCTAAAATAAAATTCAATTCAAGTGGCAAAATATTGCATATGAACGCGGTCGCAAGAAGGTCGTTTTCCACACTTGATTTAGGGCAAAGCATCTTTGAAATAATAGATGCCGGCACTCTAAGAAAGCTTTCAATGTACAGTAAAAGAATGGAGCTTATCAAAATTTCAAGCGCCGAGTATCCTACGGTAGCCGTAAAAATCGACGGCAAGTCTAGGACAAAGAGTATAGAGGCAACCTTTATTCCCTTTGACACCCCTGATAATAGTCAAGACTCTGTTACGTGTCTGTATTCCAAAAAGAGCTTGCCAAGTTCGAACACATGCATCGATGTTTGCGAAGTTGCCCGTTATACCTTGGATGAGCTTTTGTTAAGAAAGGAGCTTCTTGACTTGTGCATAAGTCTTGAGGCGCTTGAGCCCTCTTTTGTAAAGCTTGGCGCACCTCAAGCCGAACTACTTATTTTGACAACTGTGATAGCTCTTGCCGAAATTAGTCCAAATAGCACAATAGAGCTTAAAATAGAGAATTCCGAGCTTGAAATCGGTGTCGATCATCATAGAATTTCATCCTTGTCATCACTTATCGAGCTTTTGACTTTGTATCCACAGCTTGCATCTAAAATTTTGCTTTTGGACGCCTTGTGCGAGGATGAATTTATAACTGCTCGAGTAAGAGCACTCAACGGAAAATTGAAAATCGTTTATAATATTCCAATAGGCTCAAAAAACGAGCTTATCGTCAAGACAAGCCCGACCACAGCAAAAGAGAGAATTACCGCTTTTATCGACACATTATCCCCAAAAAGATAAAAAACGCTATAAAAATAGCGTTTTTTTATTTTCCACCAACCAAAAGCAGGGCAAGCACCATAATAACGTCGTAATTATCCTTGGACGAGTCGCTGATAAGTAACAAAATCAATCCCAAAAGAAGAATATCATCCTTTTCAAGATGAGAAAACAGAGAAGCAAGAGAAAAGTCATCACGCGCTTTTTCGCCCTTATCCTCTTGTAAAAATACATCTTGCTCATCTTCATCTATTGCTTGCTCTGAGGATTCGTCGATATCTTCCTCAAATTGATAACCTGCCTCTATTTTCTCGTACTCGTCCTCAATTATAGGCACAGGTGAGGCTTTAATTGGCGTAACGGTAGTGGTCGGTCTATGAGTTTTTGTTTCTACCTCAGCAAGATGCGAAAATCTTGAACCACCGTAATTTTGTGGAATGGAAACACCTGAATATCTGCTATACATATCTACCTCGCAAGCTTCATCAATTCAGTCAAGCTCTCTAGCTTTAAAAGCTGATCTACAAGCTCGGCTCTTTTATCGCTTAAATATGGACGAAGAGCAATTAGTAGTGAATTCATAGAAGAACCTCTTTTAGAAACACTCCTAGGCACATTTTCTTCGGATTTTTTAGATTTTTCCTCGCTAAGTGCTGATGAAATCGCTTCCATAACGTCAGGCAAGGCATCTTCCTTTTTGCCTGAATGCGCTCCTACAATAGACGAAATCTTGCTCATTAGCTCATCGTTTCCAAGAATTCCCGAAAGCGCACCCTCAAAAGAGCTATCACTCATTTTTTGCCTCCCTTGCCAAGTAACTCGCTCACCCTTTCAATATCGGCATCGGTTAGCCCTGCCAATATATCACGAATTTTACTCATATCCTCGGGACGCTTAATGTCCTTTGCAATGTTGCTCCCTGAACGGGAAAATGCCATTTTAAGAGTGCTCCAAAGCATATCGTCGTTCATTTTTAGAAGCATATTTATAGTGCCCTTATCAATTTTCATATACACACCCCCTTGCTTTTACCATTTTATGCCTCTTTGCTATTTCTTGACACAACGATAAAAAGATGCTACAATAGTATAGAACAAACAAAAGGAGAATTTTATGAAAATACTCGTTTTTTCTGACTCGCACGGTGCATCCTCAAAAATCGTCAAGGCAATCGAGGCGCATAAGGGAATAGCCGACCTTGTTATATTTTTGGGCGACGGCTTGCGTGATATTGAAATTGTAAAGGAAAAATTCCCGTCCCTTACTTTCTTTTGTGTAAAGGGAAATTGCGATTTTTGTGCCGAAGCCCCAAAGCAATCGGTTTTAGACCTCGACGGAATAAGAGCCCTGATTTGCCACGGAGATAAATATAATGTGAAATATACCAAGGACACTATTTTATATGCAGGCGCAGAGCTTGAGGTTGATGCGATTTTGTTCGGCCATACCCATATGCCTCTTGAAGCGTGCGAGTATGTTGGAGAAAGAAGAATTCAGCTTTTTAACCCCGGAAGCATAGCCACAACCGATACGTACGGCGTGTTAAATACGAGCGGTAAGGTTCTTGTTACAGGTATTGCAAAAATCGGTTAAAAAAGCGCATAAAAAACGAAAAAACATATTGCATTTGTTACGCGCGTATGTTAAAATAAAAATAACAACAAATATATACGGAGGAATCCACAAATGGAAAAGAAATTAAGAATTGGTATCATCGGTTGCGGTGGTATCGCAAACGGTAAGCATATGCCTTCACTCAAGAAGGTTGCAGAGGTTGAAATGGTTGCATTCTGCGACATCATTGAGGAAAGAGCAGTAGAGGCTGCAAAGAAGTTCGGT
>JAZKZO010000037.1:0-104930 GCA_045612665.1 Eubacteriales bacterium | reverse complement strand
AAAAACCTCGCCATTATTGGCGAGGTTTTATTTTATTGCAAAAGCTCACTTACGGTAACAAACTCATATCCTTTTTCAAGCAATATCGGTATAATGATTTCGAGCGTTTCTGGAGTATTGTATTCTCCGCTGACATAGTCGTGAAAAAGAATTATATCTCCATCCTTGGCATTTTTTAAAATCTTTCTTGACATATTTTTAGCTGATGCATGCGACCAATCAAGCGTGTCTATTGACCAAAGCACAATTTTACTCCCTTTGTCCATAGCTATTTTCTCTAATTTTTCATCATAAAAGCCACAGGGTGGGCGCAAAAGCTTTAAATCGTAATCTCTTATATTTTTTATTTCTTTTTCAGTGTCAGAGATTTCCTTTTCGATTTTTTCTTTTGGAATGGACTTCAAAAGATTATGAGAATATGTGTGATTACCTACCTCATGCCCTTTATCAATAATCATTTCCAATTGTTTAGGATAATTTTTGACGTTAACTCCTATCACGAAAAAAGTCGCTTTGATAGAATATTTATCTAAAATGTCAAGAACCTTTTGAGTCAATCTCGGATGCGGACCATCATCGAAGGTTAATGCTATCTTCTTCCCTGCGTGAATATTCGAATTATAAACCACACTCTCAGCCCTTGATACAGTGGCGCACAAATTCAATGCTACAGCGATAGCGAAAATTAAAACCGTTTTTTTAACACAACTCATCTATCGTTCCAAAACGGAATCCCATCCCCTTCAATTCCTTTATCAAATCTTTCATAATTTCGGCATTTGCCGAAGATGTGGGATGCAATAGCATAATTTCACCGTTGTGGATATTTTTCAATATCTTTTCTAAGGCTTTTTCGGGTTGTGGTTGCCTACCGTTGTCCCAGTCGGCATACGCGAAGGACCACATTACCGTCTTGTATCCAAACTCTGACGCCCATCTTAAATTATCCTCATTAAATTTGCCTTCAGGGGGGCGATAAATTTTTGCCATTGAAGCACCATATTCTCTTTCAAATACATTTTCAAGAGATTTAAGCTCCGTCTCGAAATCCTCTTTTGAGGCGATTCTAGCCATATTTTTGTGTTTTGACGTGTGATTGGCTATAAGATGCCCGCCATCAATCATTCTTTTGATCAAATCGTGGTTCTTCAAAAGGATATTTTCAAGTACAAAAAAAGTTCCCTTCACGTTTTCTTCATCCAAGGCATCTAAAATCTTCTCAACGTTGCCATTTTCATATCCTGCGTCAAACGTCAAATAAACAACCTTGTCGCCGTCCATTTTGCAATGTTTTTTGTCTATCCAAACAACATCGTATTTTTCAACAATATTAAGACTAGAATCCAGTAAGGGTTGAGAATGATCGGACGTTCTTTTACAATACCAAGAAAGCTCACTAGAGGCTTGTACGTTCACAACCAATAAGCTTGCAACGAAAACAAGTATAAAGCATTTTAAAATTTTTCTCATTTGTTCACCTCACTCTTGCAAAAATATTATTTGTATTACTTCTCTTTTAAAACGTAAGAAAAATTTCTTCAAATGTATTATTTATCATAAAAAAGCAAATAATCTTTTTGTAATAATATGTAAAGGAGATCATTTATGAACGCTCGTCCAATTTCAAACGTCCTCTTAGGAATGGTTGCAGGAATTGCTGTAACAAGTGCAGCGCTTATTTTAACAAATAAAAGCGCTACTCAAAAGGTTAAAAAGCTTGCCGAAACAACCGCAGATAACGTTACTACAATGTTTAAAATGTAAAAAAATCAGCGAAAAATTCGCTGATTTTTTATTTTACCATTCATTAAGTGCGCCATTTCCCTGACCGATTGTTATATTTTCTTTCCAATCAGCAAATGCACCGTTATATATTGCCATAGGAAGTCCTGAGCATCCGCCTATCGCGTTATCTTCGATAACCGTTACAGAATACGGTATTTTCAAAAGCTTGGTAAAAATACCCATTCCGTAAAACGCACTGTCCCCTATAACGGTAACAGGATATCCCTTATATTCCGCAGGAATTATAAGAGTGTCCGCATATTCGCCACAATAGCCCGTAACGACTGCGTGATCTTCAACAATCTCGAAAACAAATCCGTCAAGCTGATTTGGAATTTCATCACTGTTTATCCAATTTGCAAAGTAAACACGGTCGCCATAGCTTCCCTTTGGAATAGAAACCGCTCTTTGAATTCCGTCTATGCCTGTTCCGCTCCAACCAAGAAACATTTTTCCACTAATTTTTCTAGGAGCAGGAAGCATAAAGTCATCGCTTTCGCTTGTAAAGCTCGCACTTGAATTACTATAATATGGCTCCATGTTATAGGTAATATAATACGATTTCAAAAGCCATCTTGCCTCAAGAGTTGCATCACTTGAATATGGCCACGTTCCTGAAGCCTCAAAGCGCTCTTCTCCATACATCCAGCAATCGAAGATATAGCCGTCTCGTTTTGGAACTGGGAAGCTGTAATTTTCTCTCCAGCCAATCTCGTAAGTCGAGCCATCAACAAGGCTATCTTCCGGGCAAGACAAAGTTATAGTATTTCTTTCGGTTTCTCCTCCGTCGCTTTCCGTATCACCAGAGCCACGCCTATAGGAAACGTACGAGAAGCAAATGGCAAGCGTCAAAAGCAACACTGCTATTTTTTTCATTATTTGTACACACTCCATCCAATCGCAGGGCGCTTGCCTTTTATAACGTCAACAACATGGTCATTTCCTTCGGCAACCTGCAATGAATCAGCCCAAGTAGAAAGCTCTACTCCGCTTTCCATAATTACGTTAATAGATACGTCGTCGCAATTAGAAAATGCGTTTGCACCAATTTTTTGCAAGGTGTTAGGAATTTCAACGGAAACTCTCGTTACTGCCCTTCCGTTAACAATAATTTGCTTTTTCGCAATCTTTTCACCTATACCTGCAAAAACAGATGCACCAATTTCGGTTACCGTATAATCAACACCTTGATAGTTTACGGTTTTAGGAATTACAATTTTATCTCTGTTATTTACATAAGCATAGCTTACAACGGTAGCGGTATTTTCGCTAAAGCTATATGAGAACATGGACCAAACTGCAACGTAACGCTTTTCACCCGTTGTTCCCTTTGTAATTGTAACGTCCTGATAAATTGCCGTTCCGTCAGCCTCTCTCCAACCAAGGAAAACGAATCCGGACTTGGTTGGCTTTGGAAGAACAAATGTGTCCTCAACTGTATATGTATTTTTCAACGTTTCGGTTGTCGTTCCACCGGTAAGATCGTAAGTGATTTGGTAAATAATTCTTTCCCATTTAGCAACTACGGTTATATCAGTATCAGAGTTCCAAACGCCGTCCTCAAACAAATCTTCTCCGTTGTACCATCCAACAAATCTATAACCTGGATATTCGGGTGTCAAAAGCTTGTAAGAATCACCCTTTTCGTAGGTAACTGAATTCTTTGATACAGTTCCACCGTTAGCATCGTATTTAAGCTCGGATGCAGCTATTTCGAACTTCGCATACAAAACGATATTTTCGAAATTTCCCTTTGTAATTTCGGTAACCCTTTGATCGTTTTCATCAAACCATCCCTGGAATGTAGCATTTGGTCTTGTAGCATCCAAAAGAACAATAGTGTCGGTTTCGATAGTAAAGCTCAAAATGGTATTTGGATTAGTTGTTTTAGCGTCGATTACATATTGAATTGTATAAGATTTTGCATTCCATTTAATGGTCAAGGTTACGTCGTCCTTAACTGTCCATTGTCCGCTTGTAGGAATAATTTCTCCGTTTGCAAGCCATCCAACAAAATCATATCCGTTTATGTCAGAAACAACAGGAAGCGAATATGTTTGTCCATACTTTATAGAGAATGTATTTCCGTCAAAATCAAATCCATCTGCATCAATTACAACGTTATAGAGCTGCTCCTCTGGAACAATTTGTTGATTCCAATTAGCGTACAATTTCATATCTCCATGTGTTCCGACAGGAATGGAGGTTACTTTATTTGTAAGCTGTTGGTCTGAATACCAACCTTCGAATTCCAATCCATTAGGATGAACAGGAGTTTCAAGTGTAACAGCATCAAGAATTGTATAATTTACCACCTTATTATCAATTTCAGCATTATAAATGTATGTGATCGAGTAACTTTCAATTGCATAAACTGCGCCCAATTGAAGATCCTCTATCTCTTGATATTTTCCTGACAAAGGAACCTCACTACCGTCAGCATCAACAAGCTTGCTAAATTTATATCCAAGTCTACTAGGCGTAGAAATCGTGTAATCTTCACCGAATTTTACGGGGATTTCTTGCACGTTACCCTCATACCACGTAACAAAAATTTTAAAGGATTTAGCACTCCACTCCGCATTTGCCGTGAGATCTTCAGTAATAGGCTGTGTAAAATCATAGCTCCACTTAACAAAATCATAGCCAACCTTAGACGTTGTAGGTGGCACAAGAACATCACCCTCATCAACAGTGATAGGCGAGCAAACACTTCCGCCATTAACCTCAAAGCTTACTGTTAAAAGTCTTTTCCTTACAACGTTAACAGTATAGTTATGCTTTGCGCCATTATCCTTGACTCTAATGTAGAACATATTATCTCCAGTTTGAAGTGAAACCGTTGTTTCGATCTCCTCGTCCATATCAGAAGAATCAAACAAATTCCATTTAGCATCCTCGGAGACTACAACGTATTCAGACAAGTCCACAGTTTCAGTACCCGAAGGAACATAAATTGTATAAACCTCTCCCTTTAAGCTTCCGTTTTGCAATGCAAAATTAACTTCACTTTCATCATCGCATGCAAAAAATACAAAGCAAAGCAAAACTGAAATTGAAAGAATAAATAGTGATCTTAAAAATTTTGACATTTTCTCATATCCTTTTTAATATTTCTTGATACTAATATAATATCATATGATTCAAAGCAAGTCAAGTTAATTTTTCCGAGAACTTTTGGAGTCCTTTACAAGTTTTCTTATTTCCTCATAAATAATTTTATTGGACTCCTTAACTGAAAACGTCCTTATCCTTTTAGAAAAAGACTGTCTTTTGGCGTCATCTTCCAAAAGCTCCTTTACTGTATCAGTCAAATTATAAATCTCGCTTTCCGCCATCAAAATTCCCGCAGAAGCCGAGCTTAAAGCATATGCGTTTTTATATTGATGATTATCCACAACGTTTGGTGAAGGTATGAAAATAGCACATTTTCCCGAAAAAGCCATCTCAGAGATACTCATAGCTCCCGCTCTGCAAATTACAACGTCAGCAGAGGCGATTTTTTCGGGCATGTCGTAAATATATTCATTAAAATCGAGATTTTTAAGCTTTTCCAAGCCTTTATCTCTTAATAAATAATACATTTCCTTGTATTCTCTTTTACCGCTCGCCCAAACAAACCTTATTTCTTTGTCGTCTTTTATAAGATTTTCAATAACTTGTATTGCGCCCTCATTGATAGCCGTAGCACCAAGCGAACCACCGTAGCACAGTACCACGTACTTCTCTTTTATTCCTAATCTTCTTCTAGCCTCATCTTTATTTAGCGTTCCAAACCCCTCGCGAATAGGATTTCCACTGTAAACCAGCTTGTCTTTATTTTTGAAATACCTTTCAGCTTCTTTAAAATTCAAAAATATTTTATCGACCTTATCCTCAAGCATTCTAATAGCCTTGCCGGGCAATGCATTAGATTCGTGAAGAACGGTTTTAACTCCTAGAGATTTGCCGGCATATATAACTGGATAACATGCATATCCACCTGTTCCAACTATTATGTCGGGATTAAAATCTTTAATTATCTTCTTGCACTCCGATATAGCATTGAAAGTTAAAAAAATAGTTTTCAAATTTGAAAAAGAAAAGCTTCTTTTTAAACCCGTTACGTTAATTTCGTATTGCTTATAAGGAACTAGTCTTTTTTCTATACCCTTTTTTGTCGTTACGTAAGCAAACTCCGATGACGGCGAATTTCTTTGTATAGTTTGCGCAATTGCCAATGCCGGATTGACGTGCCCCGCTGTTCCTCCTCCTGATAGCAAAACCCTCATTTCCAGACTCCTTTCAACTTGGATATTCTTGATACTGACAGTAATATTCCCATTTCGGCAAGTAAAATTACAAGCGAGCTACCACCGTACGAGAAAAACGGTAGCGAAATTCCGGTATTCGGTATCAAATCAGTTACAACTAGCATATTTAAAAGGGACTGAATGCCAATTTGAGCGACAATTCCAAAGGAAACGAGCGAAGAAAAAGCATCAGGAGCATTTATCGATATTTTGTATCCACGCCACAAAAGCAAAATAAAGAGGAAAATTACAGCTATAGCTCCCAAAAAACCCATTTCCTCGCACCAAATTGTAAAAATAAAATCATTTTGGGGCTCCGATACATAACTGTACTTTTGTCTACTGTTCAAAAATCCAACTCCAAAAAACCCGCCTGATCCAATCGCGTATAACCCTTGCGTCGTTTGCCATTTATCGCTTAAAACATCCGCATTTGGGTTCAAAAAAGACTCTATTCTTTTCATTGCATAGCTATTAGTTAACAAAAAAACAACTCCACCAATTATCGCTGTGCTTCCATAGGTTAAAGACATTCTTTTAACGCTCAACCCAGAAACAAACAAGATACAAATACCAATAAACGCTATTATCAAAGTACCGGAAAGATGCTTTTCTAGCAAAACGAGTCCACAAGCTGAAAACAAAATTATCCCCGGTAGAATTATTTCCTTGAAAAAAGTCTTATTTTTATCCCTACTCCTATCAACATACCAAGATAACATTAAAATAATACCCAATTTCATAAGCTCGGACGGTTGAAAGCTTAGTGGAGTTCCCGGAATACCCAACCATCTTTTAGCCACCCCTTCCGAAAAGCCACCAAAAAGCACCACAACAAGCAACAAAATACACACTCCGTAAAATATGGGAGCGATTTTTTTGTAAAATTCCATTGAAAGTCTACTCGTAAAAATCATTGATGCAATTCCAATTAGCAAAAATACGAGCTGTCGCTTTATGTAGTATGCACCTTCTCCATAATGAAGACTTGCATACGGATAGCTTGCGCTCGCTATCATTAAAGTTCCCAACGATAATAAAATCAATAAAATTGCCAAAAGTCCACGGTCAATCCTTCCGTTAACTCGCTTTTTAATTATTTTCTTCTCTTTTATCTTGCTTCCGTTGATTTTTCCAAAATACAAAAGATCACTCATATATTACCTAACCCAAAATATGCCAAAAAGCAAAAAATAGCATTAACTATCGTAAAAGCAACGACTATTTGCACCTCACTAAATCCGCTTTTTTCAAAATGATGATGAATAGGCGCCATCTTAAAAAGCCGTTTCCCCTTTGTTGCTTTAAAATAAATCACCTGTAAAATATCAGAAATTGCCTCTATAACAAAAATGAATCCATAAACCAAAACGAGCAAAATATTATCAATTAAAAAAGCCATAGAAACCACCAAAGCACCCAAAAATAGAGACCCTGTATCTCCCATAAAGATTTTGGCAGGATAAAAATTATAGACCAAAAATCCTAATGTCGATGCAACCAAAATAGCGCTAAAAAAGGCGAGGTTACTATCTCTTATTATCATAAAATTGACGATCATAAAGAAAACGCCAACACTAAGTGTAACAGACGAGGCTAACCCATCAATACCATCGGTCAAATTGACACTGTTGACCACTCCGCAAAGGGCTATATATGCAAGAATATAGTAAAAAAATCCCAAATTAACATAAATGTTAAAAAAAGGAATAAAAAGCTCAGTTGAAATGCCTACTGTATACCGCATAGAAACTAGAAAAAGAATAGCTATTATGGACTGAAAGGTATATTTTGCTAATGGTGTAAGCCCTTCATTTTTAGACTTTCTTATTTTGGCAAAATCATCAATTATTCCCACCATGGCATTTAAAATCGCATATAGAATTACGTTTAAGGAGCACAAAAAATATTTCATCTCAATGTTTTTGTGGAAAATAGCCCAAAAAACAATATAAGCTATTATAGAAGCACAAACAAAGGATATCCCACCCATTGTAGGCGTTCCTTCTTTGTTTTTATGCCATCTTGGGCCTATTTCTAAAATTTTTTGTCCCATTTTCTTTGATTTTAAAATAGGAATTAAAGCTCTTAAAAGCAAAACCGTAACAAAAAAAGTTACAAAAAAGATAATTAAAAACAAATTTTCAATTTTCATTAAACTTCTCTTTCAAATCATCAATTATTTTTTCAAAGTGCATCGCTCTGCTAGCCTTTAATAAGATAACTGAGCTGTCAGGCATGTTTTTCAAAACAAAATCAGCAATTTCCTCTCGAGACGAAATGCAATTCCCACCTTGATATCCCTCGCAAACGAATTTTGAATACTCGCCGAAGCAAATTAACCTATCGACACCGTTTTTTCTAGCTATTTCTCCTATTTTTTTGTGATATTCAATCGTTAACTCTCCTATTTCTAACATATCTCCCATCACTAAAATTGAAACCTTATTAATGATATTACAGTATTCGATAAGGGATTTTATTCCTTGCTCAACACTTTCAAATGATGCGTTATATGTGTCGTCAACAATTTCAAAATTTCCTATTTTTATTCTTTCTCCTCTACTGCCACAATTTTTGAAATCCATAAACCCTTTGACTATATTTTCGTCATTGACGTTGCAAATTTTTGCCACCTTATATGCAAACAAAGCATTTGTAGCATCGCAAGAGAAAATGGACGGCACTCTGATTCTTAAAATTTTATCGCAAATATTATCCATTATATCAATTGTCATACCCGTCTTATCCTTAACAACTCTACCTAGCTCCACGTCTGCACCATCTCCAACAAAAAAAGGAGTCGAAGAGCTGTAATCTAGTTTTTTAAAACGAGCTTCAAAGGGCACAATTACAAAATCGGTCGTGTAATTTATTAATTCGCATTTTGCATAAAAAATATTCTCTTTAGATCCAAGCCTTTCTATATGTGCACTGCCACAATTTGTAATTACTCCTATGTATGGCACACACACGCTTGCCAATCTGTCAATTTCTCCCAAGCCTCTCATTCCCATTTCAACAACACAAAAATCCTCGTTACTTAGCGAAAATAGTGTTTGTGCTACGCCTATTTCGTTGTTATGGTTCAAATAAGTAGAATGCACCTTATATTGTTGTGATAAAATAGAACTTATCATTTCCTTTACAGTGGTTTTTCCCACACTGCCTGTCACAGCTATTATTTTCGTATTTTTTATTTCTCTCGATGCAAGAGATAGCAAGGCTTTTTTCGTGTCAAAAGTACAAATTATCGACACATCATCCACTTTTTTAAAGTTAGATATAACACATTTTGCCCCTTTTTCAATCGCATCACCAATAAAATCAACGCCTGAAAAATTTTCTCCATCTAAAGCTATAAAGCAGGTGCTTTCTCCGAATTTTTCTCTCGTGTCAATAGAAAGCTCTTTTATCAACACGTTATCTCTTGGTCTCTCGGCGTTTAAAAAATCGGCGATTTCATATGTGGTTATAGGGGTTATTTTTATCATACAACACCTCTCGGACTATATCCTTTTCAGAAAAATAATGCTTTCCTTCGGAGTCAATTTCATATTTTTCGTGTCCTTTTCCAAGTAAAAGAACTATATCTTTCTCTTTTTTGATTTCTAAAGCACGTTTAATCGCATCTCTCCTGTTTAGAACAATCTCAAAGTTTTCGCCTTCTATACCACTCACAATGTCCGATATTATGTCCATTTTGTTTTCCGTTCTAGAATTATCAGAGGTAATAATAACCTTGTCAGCCAATTTTGATGCTATTTTTCCCATTTCAGGGCGCTTCGACTTGTCTCTATCTCCCCCACACCCAAAAAGAGCTATAATTCGCCCGTGGTGGGCAAAATCTCTTAAAGACCCCAAAACATTTTCAAAAGCCTTAGGAGTGTGTGCGTAATCAACAAAAACACCTTCTCCTAAACTTTCCATTCTTCCAGGAATGCAATTCAAGGAAGCTATACCTTTCAAAGCATCGTTTTCTTTTATTCCGAGAATCGTAGCGCATGCAAATGCAAGTGCAGAATTGAATATGTTATATTTTCCAATTATTTTTGTATAAACCTCTACTTCCTTTTGAGCATATTTTAACAAATACCTCGTTCCTTTCATTGATGCATCTGCCTTTTCAATACAAAAATCTCCTTGTAAAAGGCTAGAAACAGTGCAAAAATCGCACACTCCCCCCGCCAAAAGTTGTTTTCCGTACTCGTCATCCGTATTTACTATTGCCACGCTACTCTTTTCAAAAAGCCTTTTCTTTGAATTGAAATAAGACTCCATATTTTTATGAAAATCAAGATGCTCAGATGATAAATTAGTGAAAATGGCACACGAAAAATCTATCGGTTCTACCTTGCGTAGTTCTAAGGCGTGTGAAGACACCTCCATAACTACAAACTCAATGGCGTTCTCTCTCATTTTCGAAAAGATATAATATAAAATCTCAGGATCGGGAGTGGTCATTGCCGAAGCTATATCGAGCACCTCTCCGCCACCGTTTATATCCAACCTTTTATCGTTTATTAAACACTCTATGGTTGAAATTAACCCTACTTTCTTATGGGCTTTTTTCAAAATGTTGTATAAAAAATATGCACACGAGGTTTTTCCATTTGTCCCGGTTATTCCTATAATTTTCATGTTTAAAGAAGAAAATTTATAATAATTACTCCACATATAGGCGCTTGCGCTTCTTGAATTTTTAACCAAAATACAATTTTTGTGCTTTATATATACGTCTTTTTTGTCTGTAACTATACATATAGCCCCGTTTTTTAATGCCTCATCAATATATTCATTCCCGTCTCTATTTTCGCCATTTATAGCTATAAAAACGCTGTTTTTTATGCATTTTCGAGAATCCGAGCATGGCTTTTCAATCTCAGTGTCAACAGAGATCTTTGAAGAAATCACCTTGACACCTTTTAAAAGTTCATTAAGCCTCATTTTTACTCCTTTTCGTTTGTGTAAATAATCTTTATGGTTACAACTTCCCCGCGTCTAATAAGGCTTCCTGCAGCCGGATACTGATAAGTAATCTTAGCCCCTTGACTCACGCTAAAATTCATAGCTCCCTCTATTTTTATGTTAAAACCAGAATTATAAAGAATTAAATTTGCCTCCTCTGGAGTCTTTCCAATAACATTTGGCACCTCCAACGTTATGTTTTCTTGATAATCCCTAACAGTATATAGTAAAACCTTTCCTTCTTTTATATATATGTTGCTACCCTTTAACGGAATTTGCGAAAGGACAGTATCTCCATCACCTATAATTTCGTACTTTATACCATCGTTTGTAAGCTTTTTTATAGCTTCATCAACAGTTTTTGACGTATAATCTCCCACTGTTATCTGCTTATGTTCCTCATCAAGCTCGCTATATTCTGCCTCAATGCCCAAATATGGCAAAATCAATTCCATTAAATTAGATGCATACGGTGCTGCCACAACGCTTCCATATTTGCTTCCTATCGTCGGCTCATCAACTATTATAATTACAGCAACCTGTGAATTTTCAGACGGTGCATACGAAACACAAGACGAAACTCTAAACGGCGTGTTTCCATTTTCGTCATATTTATCCTTTTTTTCGGATGTTCCGGTCTTTGCGGCAATACTATATCCAGCAACGTAAGCATTTTTTGCACCACCTGCGCCGTCAACACCCTCTTTCAAAATTTTTGATATGGTATTACAAACCTCGGTATCGACGATTTGTTCCGATTTATTACATTCATATTCAAAAATAACGTTTCCCTCGTTGTCCACAATTTTATCTAAGAAATGTGGTGTAACTCTATATCCGCCATTAGCAATTGTGGTAACGGCACATAGCTGTTGTATAGCAGTTGTTTTAAATGTCTGACCGAAAGAATAAACTGCAAGGGAAACGTTTGAAAAATCATCATAAGAATGATAATACCCCACACTTTCGGATGGCAAATCAATTCCCGTTTTTTTGGTATATCCAAACATTTCAAAATACTCATAAAAGCTTGCTTTTCCAATTCGCATAGCTAACGTCATCATAGATGGATTACAGGACTGTTGCAAAGCTTGAGCGAAATTGATTGAACCGTGTCCTGTGCGCTTATGACAACTGATTGCCCTATAATAACCGTCAATTTTAAGCGAACCACTACAATGAAATCCGCTCTCAAGTGAGGCTACCTTTTCTTGGAGCGCAACCGAGGTAGTTACCAGCTTAAAAGTAGAACCTGGCTCATAAATTTCAGTTACAGCCTTATTGTTCCACATAGAAAATAACAAATTCAAGTATTCCTTTTTATATTCTTTTGCGGATTCGTCATATGCTAACAGCTTCCTTTTAGATAACTCATCAAGCTCATAAGGATTATTCAAATCAAATGACGGATATGTAGCCATCGCGTATATTGCACCGTTTTGTGGATTCATAACAATTCCCGTGGCTCTATTTTGTGCCCCTGACTCAATTGAAGCATTTCTCAAGACCAGTTCAAGCTGATATTGAATATATGTATCTACAGTTGTTACCAAATTATATCCATTTTCATCCTCTATATATGTTTCATATTGAAATGGCATATCCCCACTTTGTGCATTTTGTGCGGTTATGTATTTGCCGTTTGTCCCCTCTAATATGTTATTATACGTCTTTTCAAGACCATAAATCCCCACTCCGTCTGCATTTACAAACCCTAATGCGTGTGAGCACAAATCATTATACGGATAATATCTTTTAGCGCTTGCATTTAATTTTATTTCCTCTTCGAGCCCGTTTTCATCTATAAACTTTCTCACCTTATTTGAGGTGTCTTTATCAAGCGAATTGTGAATAATTTGATACTTATAACCTCTTTTTTTGGCCTTTTCAAGTATAGTATCCATATCTATGCCCGTAATTTTAGACAAATTTTCAGCTATCATCTCGGGATTTCCTATATTTTTAGGGCAAAGATACAGCACCCATACAGTTTTATTGGTCGCCAAAACCCTGCCATTCGCATCATAAATTGTTCCTCGCAATGGATTAACGTTTGTTTCAACTGTTAACTGTTCTATTACATTTTCTTGATAAAAATTATAATCCATCACCTGTAATTTGAACAATTTCACAGCCACAAAAACACCTATTGTCAAAAACACAAGAATAACTATTAACCCTCTTTTGATAATTTTTGATGAATTTCCTAACTTTTCCATACACACCATCCTCTCGTAAAATATATATTTTGTTTTAAAATTTATATTACTAAAAAAGCCCTCCATAAGGAGAGCTGAAAAATTTTCTTTTTAAACAATAAAAAAGCGATGCATATGCATCGCTAATTAAATTCCACCAAATCCAAATGCAAGAACCATAACCATCATAGTAAATACTATTGTAAGTATTACTGATGCGATTGGAAACTCGCTCTTCGAGGAGTTACTTCTATTGTCGTTTTCAACTTGAAAACGATTGTTGCTTTGTTGCTTCGTATTCTTTGAATATCTAGCACTCTCTACATTCATATATGATGTTTCTTGGAAAACATCATCCTCAACGTTATTTTTCTTTTTTGCGCCAAAAAGGATTCTGCGCTCTTTCTTTGTATTGTCGCAGGATGACTTTCTTGCACCATAGCTTTTTCTTATTGAACCGTACATAGTAAACATCCTCCATTTTCTACTTATATTTTTTCTGCCACCCTAAGCTTTGCGCTTCTTGAACGGGCGTTTTCGCTTAATTCTTCATTATTTGCTATAATCGGTTTTTTTGTGATTACCTTTAGCTTTGCCTTGTTTCCACAAACGCATACAGGGAAATTTGCAGGACATGTACAAGCCTTTGCGTAATCGTTATATTTTGTTTTTACAATTCTATCTTCCAAGGAATGGAAGGTCATTATCGCTATTCTTCCGCCGATATTCATTCTTGAAACGGCTGTTTCAATAGCAGGTGTAATAACATCAAGCTCGTGATTAACCTCTATTCTAATGGCCTGAAAGGTTCTCTTTGCCGGATGCTGTGATTCCTTCTTAGCTGCACCAACGGGAATCGCGTTTTTTATAATTGATGCAAGCTCAAGAGTTGTTTTTATAGGGTTTTCTTCTCTTGCTAAAACAATCTTTCTTGCGATTTGAGGAGCAAATCGTTCCTCTCCGTAATCAAAGATTATTTTTTTGAGCTCCTGCTCACTATATGTATTTACTACATCATATGCGGAGAAAGGAGAGCGTGGGTTCATACGCATATCTAGCTCTGCGTCACTATTATACGAGAACCCACGCGACGGGGTGTCAAGTTGATGGGACGAGACACCGAGGTCCATTAGGACTCCGTCAATATGAACAATTTCTAATTCATTAAGAACTCTTTCGAGCTCTGAAAAATTACTTTTTACTATTATTGAACGCTCACCAAATCTTGCGAGCCTTTTTTTGCAGGTTTCAATCGCCTCGTCATCTTGGTCAAGTGAAATAAGCTTTCCACTATCAAGCCTTTCAAGGATTGCCTCGGAATGTCCACCGCCGCCTGCCGTGCAGTCAACGTATATTCCGTTCGGCTTTATATCAAGTGCATCTATACACTCTTTTAGCATTACCGAATAGTGTGAAAATTCCATAGTTTCCTCTTAGAAGCCAAGCTCCATCATAAGATTCTTTATCTTGTCCATATCCACAGACTTTTGCTTTTCTGCGTATACCTCTTGTGACCAAATTTCCAAGTGTGAGCCAACGCCCATAACAATCACGTTCTTTTGAATATCAACCTTTTCCTTCAAAAACTGAGGAATAATTATTCTTCCCTGTGAATCCACTTGAACGTCTACGGTGTTTGAATAGATGGTTCTTATGAAATCTTCAAATTGTAAAGATGGCAGTTGTGAAATTTTTTTCTCGTATTTTTCCCATTCAGCATCTGAATAAACGAGAATGCATTTATTGAAGTCGTTGTAAGTTACTTTGAAGGATGCACCCAACGCTTCTTTAAACTTTGCAGGTACAAACATTCTATTTTTAGCATCCACAGTGTGCTCATATCTACCATAAAGCATTTGGTTTTCCTCCTTTCGCTCCACTTTTCTCCGTATTTACTCCACTTTTCGCCACTTTTATGTACTCATTATATACTATATGCAAAAAAAATGCAATAGTTTTTTGAAATTTTTTTGAATTTTTTTATTTTTTATTATTTTTCGCCTTATAAGAAAAGAAAAAGCAGGTGTTAAAACCTGCTTTTTTTAGTTTTTGGAGTTGTATATTTCAACAATTCTTTTTTTCGCGTTTTTATGAACTATACCGTCCAAATCTTGTCCTTTTTTTAGACACTCTCTTACAAACGTGGAGCTTATATGCGAATATTCGTCGTCGCTTTCAATCATAATGGTTTCGAAGCTTTCGTCGTATGATTTCATAGCATTAGCAAGCTTTTCTTCATACTCTCTATCGGCTTCTCCTCGTATTCCTCTAACTATCTTTGTTATGCCATGATTGTGCATATAATCGGCAGTCAAGCCACTATAAGCATCAACTGTTACATTTGTAAAATCCGTTAAGGATAGCTCCATAAGCTCTTTCTTTTCTTCAAGAGAAAATAAGTACTCTTTGTTTTCATTTAGTAGCGCAACAACATAGAGCTCGTCAAAAAAAGCACTTGCTTTTTTTATAATTTCCACGTGTCCGAGTGTTATAGGATCAAAGCTGCCTGTAATTATTGCTTTCATATTATTCCTCGTCGTTTTTCAATGTCAAAACAGTAATATAGCTAATGGAATATTTAGACTGTTTAAATACGTCGAACTCCCTTGACAATTCCTCGTCTGCACAAAAGACATCGGCGTCGGAGCTCTCACAAATAATTTTCGCCCCATTCGCAATAACGTCGGCTTTCAAAAGCTCTCTCAAAACATTTGGAATCACTTTATCCTTGTAAGGCGGATCGATAAATATAAAGTCAAAGGACTCCTTGCCTGCCAGCCCTCTTATCATTTGCTTATAATCACAGCAAGAAACTCTGCATCTATCAAAAAGTCTTGTTTTCTTCGCATTTGCAATTATGATATCCACTGCATCCCTTGATAAATCACAAAACGTTGCTTTTTTTGCGCCTCTGCTGAGCGCCTCAAGCCCTAATTGACCACAGCCGGCAAAAACATCCAAAACGGTAGCGCCCTCTATTTCAAATTGTATCATGGAAAAAACCGCTTCCTTTACTCTTTGTGAGGTTGGTCTTGTTGCATCCCCTTCAAGTGTTTGCAAGTTCATTCCCTTTGCACTTCCGGTAATAATTTTCATAAAGTACCTCAATCCTTATTAAAGTAGTCGTATATATTTTGGGCATCAGCATCAGAAATCCCCTTCACTGCCAAAATTTCCTCTATCTGTGCCTTTTTAATGGCAGAAATCGTTTTAAAATGAGCAAGAAGCCTTTTTGCCTTTTCCTTTCCAATCCCCTGAATTTTCTCAAGAGATGAGGTTTTCAAGGTTTTCCTCTTAGAAAAATCCATTTTTGTAACAGTAAATCTATGAACCTCTTCTTGAAGCTTATAAACAAATACAAAAACTGATTGCTCCTTTGCAATACTTATTTCTTCCTCGTCAGTTACAATAGTTCGTGTTTTGTGGTGCTCATCCTTGACCATTCCAAAAATAGGAATGTTGACACCTAACTCTTCAAAAAGCTTTTTCGCAACACCCACGTGAGTCATTCCGCCATCAAGCAGTATAAGATCGGGCATTTTCGAAAAGCTACCCTTTTCGTCCTGCAAATGAGATACTCTTCTCAAAAGGACCTCTCTCATAGCAGAATAATCGTCCGCTCCGTCCTGATTTTTAATTTTGAATACGCGATAATCATCTTTACTGAGCTTTCCGTTTTCAAAAACAATCATTCCCGCGGTAATGTGTTCGTTTCCCAAATTAGAAATATCATAAGCCTCTATTCTTTCCGGCATTGCCTCAAGACCAAGCATATTACCAAGCTTAAAAAGGGTTTTTGTGTCTCTTTCGTGCTTTTCTCTATATTGCATAGCCTGTTGCTTGGCGTTCAAAAGCACCATTTCGCAAAGCTTTTTGCTATTTCCTTTTTGAGGAATTTTAACGTTTATCGCTCTACCTGACATTTTCCTTAAATACTCTTCAACAAGAGCTCTTTCGCACTCAGGAAAATCAAATGAAAGAAGAATTTGAGATGGAATATACTCTCGCCTAGAATATAAATCAGTCAAAAACGAAGTCATATATTCATATTCATCGTCAACATTTATTTCACTAGCTCCAAACGCAAAGCTTTCGCTGTCGGATATAAGACCACTCCTTATATAAAACACGGAAACGCAAGTGCAGGTATCGTCAGAATAAACCGCAATAACGTCATATTCATCATCTGGCGCGCCAACAACCTTTTGTCCTTCTCCTAAGCGTTTCATCGCCTCAATGCCGTCACGGCAACGTGCAGCATCCTCAAAGCGCTCATTTTCGGCGTGAGCATACATTTGTTCGGTCAACGCATTGATTGCTTCCCTTGTATTTCCTCTCAATATACTCACAGCGCATTGCATAATTTTATAATATTCCTCTGCACTTATACTGTTATCGCAAGGAGCAACGCATCTGCCAATCTGCTTATATATGCAAGGGCGTTCTTTTCCTATATCTTTTGGAAATTGCCTTTTACACATTGGTATACCAAGTGCTCTTTCAAGAGTCCCCATAACTCCGTATACAACCGACATTCCTGAATAAGGCCCAAAATATTTTGCGCCGTCAGAAAGCCTTTTTCTAGTTTGCAAAAGCCTTGGATATTGTTCATTCATAGTAATCTTTATATACGGATAAGATTTCGAATCCTTCAAAAGAATATTATACTTAGGGGTATATTGCTTGATTTTCGTGTTTTCAAGCGCCAATGCTTCCATTTCTGTATCGCAAAAAACGGTTTCAAAATCATTTATTTGAGAAACCATTCTAAATGTTTTTAGGCTTGCATCAGGGGAAAGATGAAAATATTGTGATACTCTATCCTTAAGGGAACGTGATTTTCCAACGTATATCACTTTTCCGTTTTTATCAAGCATAATATAAACGCCCGGTGTACGCGGAAGCTTAGAAGCCTTATCACGAAGATACTTAAGCTTTTCGTCCGTCACAAAAATCACCCCTTTCAAAGAAATAGGCGATAGTCAAAAACCATCGCCACAATTTTATTAAATTAGTCGTTGAGTCCTTTGGATATCAATTCTATAAGACCTTCAACAGCTACTGCCTCTTCCTCACCGTCAGCGATGATAGTAACAACAGTTCCCTTTACAATTCCCATAGAAAGAACTCCAAGCAAGCTCTTTGCATTAACTCTGCGATCGTCCTTTTCAATCCAAAGAGATGCCTTGTAAGAATTGGCCTTTTGGATGAAGAATGTAGCAGGTCTTGCATGCAATCCAACATCATTTACAATTGTAACGTCACGTGATATCATATTTTTCTCCTCTTATTAGGCATTTCTCAAAATACTGAAACTTATTATAACAAAAAGTTTTTTAAAAATCAATAGTTTTTTTATTTTTTTCAATTCTTTTTAAGTATTTCAATTTGATGCACAAAAAAGTCCCTATATAACGCTCATTACTTGTAATTATTATACAAATTTACATATATTTTATTATAATTTTATTTTTATACTTGAAATCGAGAATTTTTTACTATATAATATATGAGAAAAATAATTTTCATATGAGAGGTTTCAGTTATGAATAACGCTAATAAAACAATGGAAAAGGTTGTTGCTCTATGTAAAAATAGAGGCTTTGTATATCCCGGATCCGAAATATACGGTGGTCTTGCAAACTCATGGGACTTCGGCCCTCTTGGAGTTGAGTTCAAAAACAACATTAAAAAGGCTTGGTGGCAAAAGTTTGTTCAAGAATCAAAGTACAATGTAGGTCTTGATAGTGCTATTCTTATGAACCCACAGGTTTGGGTTGCATCAGGACACGTTGGAGGTTTCTCTGACCCACTTATGGACTGCAAGCAATGCAAGACAAGACATCGTGCTGACAAGCTTATCGAGGATTTCGCATTCCAAACAGGAAGCAACATAAATCCTGCTGGAATGTCAAATGACGAAATGTTCTCCTTCATTAAGGAAAATAAGATTGTATGCCCTTCTTGCGGAAGTGGAGATTTTACAGACATTAGAAAATTCAACCTTATGTTCAAGACCTTCCAAGGAGTAACAGAGGATTCAACATCCGAGCTTTATCTCCGTCCAGAAACTGCACAAGGTATTTTTGTAAACTTCAAAAACATCGCAAGAACTACTAGAAAGAAACTTCCTTTCGGTGTTGGACAAATAGGAAAATCATTTAGAAACGAAATCACTCCCGGAAACTTCATCTTCCGTATCCGTGAATTCGAGCAAATGGAGCTTGAATTCTTCTGCAAGCCAGGCACCGATCTTAAATGGTTCGCTTTCTGGAAGGATTACTGCGCTAACTTCCTCTATAACCTTGGTATGAACAAGGAAAATCTTAGACTTCGCGACCACGATCCAGAGGAGCTTTGCTTCTACTCTAAGGCTACAACCGACTTTGAATACCTCTTCCCATTCGGTTGGGGTGAGCTTTGGGGAATCGCAGACCGTACTGACTACGACCTTACTCAACACGCTAATCTTTCGGGCGAAAATATGGAATATTTTGATCCTGAAACTAACGAAAAATACATTCCATACGTTATTGAGCCATCCCTTGGTGCTGACCGTGTAACTCTTGCATTCTTGGTAGAGGCTTATGACGAAGAAACAGTTGGAGAAAACGATGTAAGAACAGTTATGCACTTCCATCCTGCTCTTGCTCCTGTTAAAGCTGCTATTCTCCCACTCTCTAAGAAGCTTTCTGAAAAGGCTGAAGAGGTTTATACTGAGCTTTCAAAGTATTTCAATGTTGAATTTGACGAAACAGGCTCTATCGGAAAGAGATATCGCCGTCAAGACGAAATCGGTACTCCTTTCTGCATCACATACGACTTCGACACCGAAAACGACGGTTGCGTAACAGTTCGTGATAGAGACACAATGGAACAAATTCGTCTTCCTATTGCCGAGCTCAAGAACTACATTCAAGAAAAATTGTATTTTTAATTGACAAATCATTATTTTAATGATAAAATCTAATCAATAATAAAAGCTGAGACGAAGACAGTAATTCAAATTGAACGCCCTAGCGAGTTGGGGACGGTGTAAGCCCAACGCTATTAGGTTTGAACGAACATCACTTCCGAGCTTCGAGGCGAATTCAGTAGTCTGCGACGGTATCCCACCGTTAAAAGGGACGCATATAGTATGTATGTTGAATAGGTGGTTACGATATCAATCTCGTCCTGTTTTCATACGGGACGAGATTTTATTTTTAAAAATTTTATTGAGAAAGGAATATAAATATGTACGACAAAGTCGCAACTAATCTCAATTTTGTTGAAAGAGAAAAAGCAACTGAAAAATTCTGGAAGGATAATGCCATTTTTGAAAAGAGCATCAAAATGCGCGAAAACGCACCTTCCTACACATTCTATGACGGTCCTCCAACGGCTAACGGAAAGCCACATATAGGACACGTTTTGACCCGTGTAATCAAGGATATGATCCCTCGTTACAGAACCATGAAGGGATATATGGTTCCTCGTAAAGCGGGCTGGGATACTCACGGTCTTCCTGTTGAGCTTGAGGTGGAAAAGCTACTCGGTCTTGACGGAAAGGAGCAAATCGAGCAATACGGCCTTGATCCATTTATTGGCAAATGTAAGGAAAGCGTTTGGAAATACAAGGGAATGTGGGAGGATTTCTCCGCAACCGTTGGTTTCTGGGCTGATATGGACGATCCTTATGTTACTTATCACAATAACTTTATCGAATCCGAGTGGTGGGCGCTTAAGCAAATTTGGGACAAGGGTCTTCTCTACAAGGGCTTTAAAATAGTTCCTTATTGCCCTCGTTGTGGCACTCCTCTTTCCTCTCACGAGGTTGCGCAGGGCTACAAGAGCGTTAAGGAGCGCTCTGCTGTTGTAAGATTTAAAAAAGCAGATGAGGATGCGTATTTCCTCGCTTGGACTACTACTCCTTGGACTCTTCCTTCGAATGTAGCACTTTGCGTTAACCCTGACGAAACATATTGCAGAGTTAAGGCTGCTGATGGCAAGGTTTACTATATGGCTGAGGCGCTTCTTGATAAGGTCCTCTCTCCCCTTGCTTCCGAAGGCGAAAAGGCTTATGAGATCACCGACAAATACACAGGTAAACAGCTTGAATACCTTGAATACGAGCCACTTTTTGAATGTGCTGGCGTTTCTGCTAAAAAGCAGGGCAAAAAGGCTCACTTTATCACTTGTGATAACTACGTTACAATGTCTGACGGTACTGGTATTGTACACATTGCTCCTGCTTTTGGTGAGGATGACTCAAAGGTAGGTAGAATTTATGACCTTCCATTTGTTCAATTCGTAAATGGAAAGGGCGAAATGACAGCTGATACTCCTTATGCAGGAATGTTTGTAAAGAAGGCAGACCCTGTTATTCTCAAGGATCTCGATGAGCAAGGAAAGCTTTTTGATGCTCCAAAGTTCGAGCACGATTATCCTTTCTGTTGGAGATGCGATACTCCTCTTATTTACTATGCTCGTGAGTCTTGGTTTATCAAGATGAGCGCAGTAAGAGACAATCTTATCAAAAATAACAACACCATAAACTGGATTCCTGAATCAATCGGAAAAGGCCGTTTCGGTGCTTGGATTGAAAATGTTCAAGACTGGGGAATTAGCCGTAACAGATACTGGGGAACTCCTTTGAACATTTGGGAGTGCGAGTGTGGACACAAGCATTCTATTGGCTCTATCGAGGAGTTGAAATCAATGTCAGATAACTGTCCTGACAATATTGAGCTTCACCGTCCTTACGTTGATGCAGTTACTATAAAGTGCGAAAAATGTGGCGGACAAATGCATCGTGTTCCTGAGGTTATTGACTGTTGGTTTGACTCCGGTGCAATGCCATTCGCACAGCATCACTATCCTTTTGAAAACAAGGATCTCTTTGATGCACAATTCCCTGCCGACTTCATTTCAGAGGCTGTAGACCAAACAAGAGGTTGGTTCTATTCACTTCTTGCCATTTCAACTCTTATCTTTGATAAGGCTCCTTACAAGAATGTAATTGTTCTTGGTCACGTACAGGATGAAAACGGTCAAAAAATGTCCAAATCAAAGGGTAATGCAGTAGATCCGTTTGAGGCGCTCGAAACATATGGCGCGGACGCTATTCGTTGGTATTTCTATACTAACTCCGCTCCTTGGCTTCCTAACCGTTTCCACGGTAAGGCAGTAATTGAGGGACAAAGAAAGTTCATGGGAACTCTTTGGAATACTTACGCGTTCTATGTCCTCTATGCTAATATTGACAAGTTTAATCCTATGGATTACAAGCTTGAAAATGCTAAGCTTTCTATTATGGACAAATGGCTCCTTTCAAGAATGAATTCAACTGTAAAAGAGGTTGACAGTTGTCTTGAAAACTACAAGATTCCTGAGGCTTGTAAGGCACTTGAATCCTTTGTTGACGATATGTCTAACTGGTACGTTCGTCGCGGTCGTGAAAGATACTGGGTACAGGGCATGACCGACGATAAGATCGCAGCATATATGACTCTTTATACAGCTCTTGTTACAACTGCTAAAGCAAGTGCTCCTATGATTCCATTCATGGCAGAGGATATTTATAGAAATCTTGTTTGCAATCTCGACAAAAACGCCCCAGAAAGCATCCATCTTTGCGACTTCCCTGCAGTTGACGAAAACGCTATTGATGCTAATCTTGAAGAAGATATGAAGGCACTTCTCGACATCGTTGTTATGGGTCGTGCCGCAAGAAATAACTCTTCACTCAAGAACCGTCAGCCACTTGCAACCATGTATGTTAAAACATCTCACACCTTGTCCGATTTCTATCTTGAAATCATTGAGGATGAGCTCAATATCAAGAGCGTTAAATTTGTTGACGATATGTCTGAATTCTCATCATATACCTTCAAGCCACAGCTTAAAACAGTTGGACCTAAATACGGAAAGCATCTTGGTGCTATCAGAACATGGCTTAGTGAGCTTGACGGAAACAAGGCTATGGCAGAGCTTAATTCTAACGGTGTAATTAAGCTTGTTGCAAGCGACGGTGTTGAAATCGCCCTTGCCGAAGAGGATCTTCTTATCGAAACAAAGCAAAAGGAAAACTACTGCTCTCTTAGCGACAAGTATCTTAGCGTTGCTCTTGACACTAATCTTACCGATGCGCTCATCGAAGAAGGATATGTAAACGAAATCATCAGCAAAATCCAAACAATGAGAAAGGATTCAGGATTCAACGTAACCGACCATATCAAGGTTTGTGTAAGCGGAAACGAGAAAATTGCTCTTATCATCAAGAAAAATGAGGCTGAAATCTCAAAGGTTGTTTTGGGAGACAAGTTCGAATATGATGCAACCGCAACACACTCCAAGGAATGGGATATAAACGGAAATAAGGTTACCATTTCCGTCGAGGTTCTCTAATAAAACAAAAAACGAGCGAATTTCGCTCGTTTTTTATTCAAAACATTTTCTTAACAACTCCGATTTTATACGGACAGTTTGGCGCTTTAAAGGTTTTATCAACCTCAAAGCCTCTTCTTAAAATCCAATTTTTCAAAGGAGTGTTTTCGAACATCATTTCGGCACTTATGCCGATACAACCTAGGTTTTTCGCAAAATCAACCGCATAACTCAACAGCGATCTTCCAATTTTTGTTTTCATATACTCTGGATGAACTGCCAAAAGACAGAATTCAGCCATATTTAATTTTTTATTATGACAAAGCGATATTGTGCCTAAAATCTTTTCGTTGTCAAAATATGCAAAAACATACTGATTTGGTTTCTTGTAGAATTTTCTCATAAATTCATTTGTAACCATATATCCCGCAAAATTAGGAAACTCCGCTTTAGAAAATGCATAAGTTTGCTCGACAGTTCTATAACCCAATCTTATAACATCAACAACCTCGGGAATATGCTTTTCGCAAATGCGGTCAATCATACAAATCTCTAATTTGACAGGCTCGCTTTCGCCAAATCTATATGTAAATACAGAACAAGGATCTTCGGTCAAATCAGCAATAGCTTGTGCAACGTCTCCACCCTTTTGATATCTATGCAAGCGCTCCTTTGATATCCATTCAGTAGCACTTCTTTTATCGGATTTTGGACTTCCATAGCACTCAGTACCGCGATACAAGAGAATGTTTTCGGTTGTGCCTTGTTCATCTATTATTCTTTTGATTAAGCCTTTGAAAACGAGATTTATAATTTCATATCCCATTTTCGATTTATATTGCTTTATAATAGTTGACTCGGGAGATTTACCCATTTCTTTTTCAAAAGTAGGAAGCGAGTATCTGCGATATGTGTTCCTCTCACGATATACAGCAATTTGATTATCCCTTTCAAGAACAACCATATATTTAGATGCTTGATTTTTTATATCTTTAACCGTTTTTCTACTCATTTTATTTTTTGCGTGAAAATCGACTTAGTCGACTTTTCATCTCCGTTCTTTTGTTTTCGGTCTCGTTTATCAATAATTTTACGTTTGAAATCGTATCGCCCAAGCAATCCGCCTCAATTATCACACCCGAATACAATTTATCGATCAAGCCACTTGGCATATTGTCCTCAACAACCTTGATAATTTCATCATCACATTCGAAAACAGCTATTCTTTTTCCTTGTTCGTTTGACACGATTCTATCGAGAACCAATCTCATATTTCTCTCCTTAAAATATCCTATTTTATATATCGTACCATAAAAAAACTTAAAAATCAATTATATTACTATTTTTTTGCTATTTATTTAAAAAAATGTTTGTTTTTTTCTTTCTTATATGATATACTTATCGTATATTATAAGTTTTTACTAAATTTGGAGGATTTTATAGTGATTATTGCACTCGAAAACGCAAAGCACGAGCTTCAAAATTTCAGAGCTAATATTGAAGAGCTTGGCAATGCTCTTCGCATTGAAGAATTGAAAACCGAGGTTGCCGAGCTTGAAAAGGTAACCTTTGATCCTGATTTTTGGTCTAACCAAGAAAACTCTACAAAAATTTTGCAAAAAATAAAGCAAATGAAGGATAAAATTGAAAAATACGAGGCGCTCGCAACAAAGCTTGAGGATACTATTATGATGGCTGAAATGGCTATCGAGGAAAATGACGAAAGCTTGACCGAGGAAATTTTAGCTGACCAAGCTTCTATTATCGCTGAAGAGGAAAAACAAAGAATCGAAGTCCTTCTCAATGGCGAATATGATAAAAATAACGCTATTATCTCATTCCATCCGGGCGCAGGCGGAACCGAGGCTCAAGACTGGGCGCTCATGCTCTACCGTCTTTACACTCGTTGGGGTGAAAAACACGGCTATAACGTTAAGCTTCTTGACTGGCTTGACGGCGAGGAAGCAGGTCTCAAGAGCGCAACTATCTTAGTTGAAGGCGTTAATGCTTACGGATATTTAAAAAGTGAAAACGGCGTACACAGACTCGTAAGAGTTTCTCCATTCGACTCTTCGGGAAGACGCCACACCTCATTTGCATCAGTCGAGGTAATGCCCGAATTTGATGACGATAATTCTTTTGAAATCAATGAAGCTGACTTGGAAATCACCGCTCATCGCTCATCAGGTGCAGGTGGACAGCACGTAAACAAGACTGACTCCGCTATTAGAATCGTTCATATTCCTACCGGAATCGTTGTCGGCTGTCAAACCGAGCGTAGCCAACTCCAAAACAAGGAAACTGCCCTTAAAATGCTCAAATCTAAGCTCTTGGAGATAAAAGAACGCGAAAAGCTCGATAAAATCGAGGATATCAAGGGTAACAAAACCAATATCGAATGGGGCTCACAAATTCGTTCGTACGTATTTATGCCATATACTCTTGCAAAGGACACTCGTACAGGCTACGAGGACGGAAACATTCAAGCTGTAATGGACGGCGATATCGACGGATTTATAAACGCTTACCTTAAGGATAATGCAAAGAAATGATTAAAGAAGAAAACCGCTTCGTTTCCTCTACTGTTTTTGAGGGAATGACGTCTATTCGCGCCCTCATCGACAATCTCAAATCAGGCAAGGAAAACGCGCGAAAAATAGAAAAAATCCTTTATGACAAGGAAAAATCTTCGAAAAAAGCCAAAGAAATCGGTTATTTAAAGAAAATGAGCGAGCTTTTTGACTTCGCACTTGTCGAAAGTAATGAAGACGAAATCTCTTCTCTTACAATCGGTGCTTCTCACGGCGGAATAATAGCCCTCTGTAGCGAACGAGAGTATCCGTCTTTAAGCACTGATGACATAAAAGAAAACGGATTTTATGTAATGATTGAGGGAATTGAGGATCCATATAATTTTGGATACGCAATGCGCTCTATTTACGCATCGGGTGTTGACGGATTCGTCCTTTCGAAAAGGAACTGGCTTTCCGCGTCAGGAGTTGTTTGTCGCTCCTCAGCCGGTGCAAGTGAAAGAGCTGATGTTTATATCGCAAATGACAATTTTATCGAGCTTTTTAAATCAAAGTCATATAAGATTGTTTGTGCAGATATAAGAAATTCTATAAGTGTTTACGAAGCAGATTTAAGCAAGCCTATATTTTTGATTGTAGGTGGCGAAAAAAGAGGAATTTCCTCATCGGTTTTGTCAAAAGCTGACCAAATTGTTCGCATCGACTATGGTCGCGAATTCTCCTCTGCACTATCCGCCGCATCAGCTTCAACAATCCTCGCATTTGAGGTTCTTAGAAGAAATAAATAGTAAAAGAGAGTGCCGAAAATCGGCACTCTTTTTTATTATATTTGCCATTCTCCTGCATATTTTTCAAGTTCTTTGGTTGTTACTATAAATCTTTCATTTGTTCTTAAAAAATCGAATTGTGGCTCTTTGTAGAATTGAAGAAGATGGTATGCAGAATTGAATTTGCTATCAAGATGAATAGCTGGTATTTCCGTTCTACCCTTGAAAAGAAGTGAGGAAAACTTAAATTCCTTACACGCCATATATTCTATAAATTTAATTGCATGGGTTGCGCTAAGCTCAATATACGAAATAGTTTGCTTCCCATCATTTTGTCTTGCACTGTGACTTGCTAAAACCTTGTATGAATCGCAAAGTGTTTCATTATAAAAGCCATAGTCCTCGGCTTCAAAAATCAATTTCAAAAAATTGATTTGTTTTTTCACGAGCTCCGCTCTTTCATCACCCGTGTATAGCCACTCGCCTGACTCCATTCGATAATTACACTTTATTCTATTTGCCATTGCTTGCACATGATCATAAAGCAGAACATTCGTTGCTAAATCTCTTAATCTTTCGCCCCTATAAATCAATTCTAAAAGAGATTCTCTGCTTAATGGGTAAGATGGCATTTTGTTAGCAAGCTCAACGGCTCTATCTTCATTGCCAATATCACTATAAATCATGCAAAGCTTTTGAATAGTGCATGCTCGAATACTAAAATCATCGCATTCTGCAACTATTTTTTCACCAAGCCTTATAATTTCTTCCTCGTTCTTTTTTGCCTCTTCCTTAGATAACAAATCTCTCTCTAATTCAAGGACATGAACATAGTCACACATAATTCCATAGCTGTTAGGAAAATTTATCAATCCTTGCTTTAATATCTCTTTTCCCTCTAAAACAAAGCCACGAGTGTAATATTTTCCTGCCTCAGCTCTGATATTTTCTATTTCCATATTCTTTTTTGTCAAATCAATTTCAAGCAATTTATCAGATGAAACATCAAAAACATTGCAAATAATAGGAATCATTGTTATATCAGGCATAGTTTTACCTATTTCCCATTGAGAAACGGCAGAAATTGTTACATTCAAGCATTCTGCTAAGTCCTCTTGTGTCATATTTTTGCTTTTTCGCAAATCCCTAATTTTTTCACCTATACTCATAATAATTTTTCCTTTTTGTTGTATTCAAAAGCACTCTTGTACCTTAATTATACAACATATTTTTACCAAATTAAAGTGAGCATTTCTAAAATCCGATTAAAGAGTTGCTTTAATTTTACAAAAACCATTCAAAAAATTCGCCTTTAAAAAACGAGTGCCGAATAAATTCAGCACTCGCATTTTAAATTATTTTGCTATTAAATACATAAGCATTTCTTTTATTGCCTCTGTAACCTCGCCAAATGCGGCAGATTTATTATCAGGTGGCAAATCTGAGCTTTTAATTTTTGCAGTAATCTCCGAAAAAGCATTCTTTATCAAATCAGCCTTTCTTTCCTCATCACTTATTCGAGCATCTTCATACATTTTGATGTAAAGCTCAATCATAAGTTTTAAGTTGTGCTCACGCTGAGAAAAAACATTGCAAACCTCGGAAACCTGTTCAGTTCCTGTATCTTCCTCGGTAGAATAAACGCTATCTATTACATCACCTAATCTATGTAAAGAATTAGCACTATTTTCAGTGATTTGCTTTTGCAATGCAACTATTTGCTCAAAAATTTCTCTTTCAGTTAATTTATTTTCCATTTTATTATCCTCCAAATATTCCTTTGGCGGACACGCAAGGCATATTGTATTTTCATTTATGAAGCGTGCCCTGCCATTTTTAACAAGACCTTTTGCCCTTTTGGGATATGTAGCCTCATATTCATTTCCTTGCTCGTCAACAACAATAATGTTTTTTTCGATGGGTGTCGCCCCCTTGTCTTGATTTGCATACTATGAATTCTTCGTTTTTTGTTATGGGTTTCTCCCCCTAATTCACATTTTTATTATATCATAAACTATCTTTATTGTCAAGAAAAATGCCCTCATACGAGGGCATTTTTTAATAGTTTATATTCTTCATATAATCCATGCTCATTTGAGCGCATTCAAGGCGAGATTTGCCCATTGAAGGCTCATCCTGCTCTGCAATTATCCAAGATGCGCCTGCATCGCGTGCGCTATCAACAATTGCTTGAACGTTTTGAACACCATGGCCAAGAGGTCTAAATTCGAAGGTTGAAGCCTGCTCCTCTTCGCTATCAATTCCTATGAGCTTATACATATTTTGGCTCTTTTTTCCGTGGAAATCCTTAAGATGAACAACAGGCGCTCTTCCTGTGTACTTTCTTACATAATCGCAAGGATTTTCTCCACCAACGTTTACCCAACAGGTATCAATTTCAGTTGCAAGCAAGTCTGGTCCAATTTCGCTATACAAAGCGTCAAGAACGTATTCTCCGTCCTCGGTTTTTTCGAACTCAAAATCATGGTTATGATACAAAAGAGTGATTCCGTTTGCTTTGCAAACCTTTCCAATTTCCTTCATATCCTCAAGAAGCTGTGGATATTTTTCGCTACCGTATCTCAAGTCGTTTGGAAGATATGGAATTACTATGTATTTACAACCGATTTCTCTGTAAATAGCAACAGTTTTTTCAATGTCGGGCATCAAATCCTGATATGCAACGTGCGCTGAAATAGGAACAAGTCCTACCTCATCAAACATAGCCTTAACCTCGGATGCACTTTTGCCATAAAGACCGGCAAGCTCTCCACCCTCGTAGCCCATTTCCTTAACCTTTTTTAATGTTCCGAGAAAATCCTTTTCAAGGTCCTCTCTTACTGAATAAAGTTGTAATCCAAGCTTCATTTTACACCTCGTAATTTTTAATGAAATTTTTAATTATTTTTATTGCCTGCATAGCAGCACGCTCTGAAAAAGTGAAATAATCAAGAACCTCTCCCTTACCGTCGGAAATAGTTCTCAAAATAGCAAATGGCACGTTGTTAACATAGCATGCTTGAGCTATTGCTCCGCCTTCCATTTCACATGCACTCGCGTTAAATGTGGTTTTTATGTATTGCTTTTTATCTTCGCTTGCGATAAATTGATCTCCCGAAGCAATAATCCCTCTTTTAACAGGGATTTGAAGCTCCTTTGCGCTATTTTCAAGGCTTCTTGACACCTCGTCGTTAGCTTCTATGTTTACAATGTTTATGCCCGAAATAAGCCCCACAGGATCGCCCAACGGACTTGTGTCCATGTCATGCTGTACAACACTTGTTGCAACCACTGCATCAAGCACGCAAAGCTTATCGTTAAGAGCACCTGCAACGCCTGAATTTATAATAATTTTAGGCGCATATTTTAGAATCATTGTTTGCGCGCAAATTCCGGCAAAAACCTTACCTATTCCACACTTACAAACGACAACGTTCTTTCCGTAAAGCTCTCCTCGAACAAATTTCATAGAGGAAATCTCCTCAAATTGAGCATTTGTCATATTCGATATGAGTCCATCAACCTCAATATCCATAGCGCCGATTATTCCGATAATATCACTCATATTTAAACGTTACCTCCGTGCTATTTAAAGCATCTAAATATCTTTGACACTCCATTTGGGCACTTTCAAGATTAAGATTGCGATAATTTCCACATTCTTCTCTCTTATTGCCAAAAATTTCTCCTGTGTGAGATATTATTTTAATCAAGGTTTCTTTAATTAGTGCAAGAACGTCAGCCGGCTCTAAATCTCTTACGAGCAAATAGAAGCCTGTTTGACAGCCCATAGGACCAAAATAAATGATTTTATCACTCATTTCGCTATTTCTTACATAAGTTGCAAACATATGCTCAACCGAATGCATAGTAAGGTTGTCCATATAATCGCCCATATTAGGCCTTCTAGTTCTCATATCATAGGTAGTAATATCACCGTCAATTCTCGAAATATAAAGTCCGACACCTATATTGTCGTGATTAACAGTAAAGCTAGCTATTTTTTGCATTTTTATTCCTCGCTTCCTAAAATAAAGCCTTTGAGAGCCTCGGTTACCGTTTCGGGATCTACCAAATACGAAAATCCGTGAATAGCCTCTTCAACAATAACCTTTTTCTTCTTTGAAGCACACGCCTCAAAATTTTCCTCTGTCATATAGCAGGGCACAAAGGCATCCTTGCCACCGTGTATAAACAAAATAGGAACATTCGTTTTTGCAAGAGACGTTTTTGCGCTATAAGAATAATCAAAGCCACCAAAAATTCTTGCCATAAGTCCAACAGGAGCAACAAGCCACTTTGGAAGATGCATATCCTCCTTTGCGACCTTTTGAATTATTTCCTTTGGAGACGTAAATCCACAGTCGGAAACTATACCGCTAACACCCTCAACAATGTCAGATGCCATCATAACAGTTGCAGAGCCCATGGAAAGACCGCTCATATATATCTTTGTTCCGGGGAATTCCTTTTTGGCGAATTCCACCCAATCACGGGCATCAAATCTTTCCTTTACTCCATATGAAATTATTCTTCCCTCACTTTTTCCGTGAGCACGCTGGTCAACAAGAATAACGTTCATATTAAAAGAGGCATACATAGATATGGCGCAAGCAAAATCCTTCCTTGCAACCGAGCGATATCCGTGAAAAAGTATGATAGTTTTGTCGGCATTTTCACAAAGAGTAAGGATTGATGCGTGAAGCTTCAAGCCATCCTCGCTTGTAATATAAGCATCTCTTTTTGGTTGATTATCAAACCACTCAACACCATCGTTTATTTGCTTAAAATATCCCTCGTATTCTCCCGTTTTCGGAGCAATAGCGCTTATATCGGAATCTTTTCCTCTAACAAACGCCATTCTGTAAAAGAATATTAACAGGAAAATGACAATGAGCAAAATCGCCCCTGCCACTATTGGAATCCAAATCATTTTAGATTTTTTGAGAGTAGACTCTCAACCTCCGTAAGTATATGCCAGTTTTAAGACTCTTCTCCAAGCAAGAATTTTTTTGTTTTAACATATTCTTCCTTGATTTTTTCAAGTCTTTCGGCATCGACATTTTTCTTTTTAATAGCCTTTAAAATTATGTTTTTAGGTGTATCCTCAGGGTCGATAAGCTCTAACGCAGAAACCTCGTACCCCTCACTTTCAAGCTTCATAAGCCTTAACGCATCAGTTGCAGCATCACATAGCTTTTGACGAAGCATAGAATGTCTTGTTATAAAGCCCAACGTATCACAGTTTATCTTATGATTTAACTCATGATGACAGCAAGGTGTTGAAAGAATAACGCTAGCATTATTCGCACTTGCCTTGTTCAATACAATGTCGGTTGCAATATCGCAAGCATGTAAAGAAACAACAAGATCTACCCTATTTTCAATAGGATATTCATTTATGTCAGCACAAATGAATTCCATGCCGTCAAAGCCAAGCTTTTTTGCCACCTCAGAGCAATACTCAATAACATCGCCCTTTAAATCAACGCATTTCATTACCACGTCAATTCCCTTGATGTATTTAAAATAATGATACACGGCAAAGCTCAAATAGCTCTTTCCACAACAAAGGTCATAAATGTTCAAAAAGTCCTTTGGCAAAAACTCCTCAACACTTTGAATATGCTCTAAAAACTTGTTGATTTGGCGATATTTTGCCTGCATTTTATTGTGAATTCGTCCGGTTTTATCGCTAATTCCAAGATTTTTAAGAAAATCCTCGTCGCCCTTTAAAATGTAATTTTTTACATTGTTATTTCCTTGGTATTCTTGATCATCACCATCAAAATGCGTTATTTTGTATGTGAGCTTTTTATCTCCAACCAAGGTTTCCTTTCCACTCTTTGCACGCATATACTGACAGTTTCCAAGTGGAGATATAATATTGATTTGAGCATGAGATGAGAATATTTTCTCGCATTCCCTCTCGTAATCCTCTCTTATATTATAGTGATATACCTTGTTATCCTTTGAAAAGATTTCAAGCTGTAAAACATCGATATTATATATTTTTTTAGGAGTGATGACTGTTTTTATTTCATCAACTGCATCAGGCTTCGACAAAACGGCCTTTTTAAGGCATTTTTTATTAAACAGCTCAACCAAAATGTGAACTGTCTTTTCTACTATTTCACTCTTTATTCTCTTCATTTTGTTCCTTTTCGCCCTTATCGGCTACAGGTTCCTTTTTATCTTTCTTTCCAAGCTTGAATTTGTGCTCTGTATGATTAAAAATTCTAACAAGATTTTTTCTATGCAAGAAGATTACAAGTCCTGCCATAATAAACGAAATTAAAATGTTAGGTCCGGCTTCTCCTCTCAAATTCAATATAAACGGATATACAAGCGCTATCATAATAGAGCCAAGCGATACCATCTTAAAGCTGAACAAAATTGCCACGAAGATAGCAAGCTCAATTACAAACGTTATAGGATCGGTAACAAGGCAGAATGCTGCAATAGCAGAAACGCCCTTTCCTCCTCTAAAATTGAAATACAAGGGCCAGGCGTGTCCTATGATTACAAACAATCCTGCAATATAAGCACCCAAGCCTCCCAAAAGAAGAAATCTAGATAACAATACTGCAACAATAGATTTAGAAGCATCACCGACAAATGTGAGAATAGAGGCTTTTTTGCCGTAAACTCTCATCATATTCGTAGCGCCAGCATTTCCACTTCCTACTTCTCTTATATCGCGACCGTAAAATTTTGATATTATAACACCAAAGTTAAGGCTACCTAACAAATATCCAAGCACTGCACACGCAAGCATAATAATAATAGGAAAGGTGAACTTACCGTCCTCATGCAACGTACCTGTTTTGTAGGCAAGCATTCCGTATTTCCAAAGAATCTCAAAGGTCATATTTTTGTCTCCTCATCATCACCGCGTTGTCTTATAACAAGCTTAATAGGTGTGCCCTTGAAGCCAAAGGTATCGCGCAAGCAGTTTTCGATATATCTTTGATATGAGAAATGGAAAAGTGCAGCGCTGTTACAGAACAAAACGAATGTCGGCGGAGCAACGCTTGTTTGCGTCATATAGTAAACCTTGAGGCGTCTTCCCTTATCTGACGGTGGCTGAACTCTTGTTACAGCCTCATTAAGAACATCGTTGAGCATTCCTGTTGAAATTCTCATTTTTGATTGATTAAACACATAATTAATCATATCAAAAATCTTAACTACTCTTTGTCCTGTAAGCGCAGAAACGTATATAATCGGTGCATAGGTCATATATGATAGTGCCTCGTACACCTTCTTTGAATACTTAACGGTATCCTTATCCTCGGTAGGCAAAAGATCCCATTTGTTAACGATTATTATTACAGCCTTACCTGCCTCGTGAGCAATTCCGGCAATTTTTTCATCCTGTTCGGTAACACCCTCGGTTGCATCTACAACAAGCAAGCAAACATCAGCCCTCTCGACAGCCATGTGAGCGCGAAGAACACTGAATTTTTCAATTCTATCCTCTACCTTGCTTTGTCTTCTGATTCCGGCAGTATCTATGAAATTATATTTACCGAATTCATTTTCAAATTTAGAGTCTATTGCATCTCTTGTTGTTCCTGCCATAGAGGAAACGATAAGACGGTCAGTCCCCAAAATTTTATTGATAATTGAGGATTTTCCCGCATTCGGCTTTCCAATTACAGCAACATTTATAAGATCCTCGTCCTCTTCCTCATCGTCGCTTTCGGGAATCGTTGCAAGAACCGCATCGAGCAAATCTCCACTACCTGTTCCGTGAATAGATGAAACAGGCACAGGATCTATATCAAAGCCAAGCTCATAAAATTCGTAGAAGGTTGGATCAACCTCTCCAATTTTATCGGCCTTGTTTACGCATATAACAACAGGCTTGCCACTCTTTTTAAGCATTATTGCAATATCTCTATCATCAGCTACAAGTCCTGCGTTTATATCACACATAAAAATTATAGCATCGGCTGTATCTATCGCAATTTGAGCCTGCTCTCTCATTTTTTGAAGAATCATACTGTCGGTTTTAGGCTCAATTCCACCTGTATCGATAAGTATAAACCTTCTTCCACACCATTCGCTCTCTCCGTAAATTCTATCTCTTGTAACACCTGGAGTGTCCTCTACAATTGAGCGTCTTTCACCGATTATTTTGTTGAACAAAGTGCTTTTTCCAACATTCGGTCTGCCAACTATAGCAATTATTGGTTTAGACATTTTTCTCTCCTTTTATGATATCCCAAGCACTGCCATAGCGAAGCCTGCGCCATCGCACTCGGTTGGCAGTACGTTTACCCTTAATATTTCCTTTAACTCATCTAACGAGGTTCCGCAAAGGAATAAATCTCCATCGCTTCTTAACATACTTCTTGATATAAGAAGCTCTTCACCAAGAGGCTTATCCTTTAATTGACTCGCAAGATCCTTACCTGTAATAAGACCGGCTACGGTTATTGTATGTCCGAAGAAATCGTTTTCAATCTTATAAACGTTGCACTTGATCTTTTTGCATTTCTTTTGTATTTTTTCTACCATTTTGCAAATAAAATCATATGCAGACACACCTGTTGCAATCGAAATACTTCTTTGCGTACGCTTTTCTTTCCTTGACAAGGTTTTAAGGAATAAATCAAGCTCTGTTTCGAACAACATAAGCATACCTACACCGTTTTCAAGCTGACTATAATCCTCATAATACTCATCTTGAGGTAGCTTTTTCTCAGCCATAAGATAAAATTCATCCGAGCAAAAGAACAAATTCTTACCGTATTTTTCGGAATAGCTGTTATTTATTCTTTCCACCTGCTCTATAACCTTGGCAGATGAGCTTTTATCAAACGGCTCAAGTGGATAAAGTCCTTCCCTATATGCTGTCAAACCCGAAGGTACAACACACACGCTACGAAGGCTCGGATAAAGCGCTGAAAGGTCATTTAAGGACTTTTCAAGCTCCTCGCCGTCATTTATCCCTCTACACAAAACGATCTGTCCGCAAATCTCAATGCCAGCATTTGCAAAGTCATTAAGATATGAGAGCACCTCTCCAGCGCGCTTATTGTGCATCATTTTGCATCTAAGCTCGGGATTGGTCGTATGAACCGATACGTTTATAGGTGAAATGTGCATTTGTATTATTCTATCCACATCTTCTCTATGAAGATTTGTCAAGGTAACGTAGTTGCCGTGCAAAAACGAAAGCCTAGAGTCGTCGTCCTTAAAATATAAAGGCTCTCTTAATCCCTTTGGAAGCTGATCGATAAAGCAAAAGATACACTTGTTTTCGCATCTATGCTTTTTATCCATCAACGGAGTTTCAAACTCAAGACCTATATCCTCGTACTCTTCCTTTTTAAGCGATACCTCGTATTCCTCTTCTCTTTTCAGCTTAAGAGTCAAATCAGTATCTGCAAGATAAAACTGATAGTCTATAACATCGCATATTTTATGCCCGTTAATGCCGATAAGAATATCGCCGGCAACAATTCCGGATTTATATGCGATTGAATTTAAGCTTACCTTTTCAATTCTTACCATTTTTAACCTCTTCGCAGTCTTATTCAATTATATATTATATATTACGGGCGCGAAAAAGTCAACAATCAAAGGACAAATAGTTATTTATTTTTTCAAGAGATGATTTCTCTATTCTAGACACGTAGGAGCGAGAAATACCAAGAATCGAGGCAACCTCTCGTTGGGTGTACGCCTTTGTGTTTCCAAGGCCGTATCGCATAATCAATATTTGTCTTTCTCTTTCATTTAAGTGATTTTTAATAAACGAAAGCGCTTTATTTATCTTTATTTTCTTGTCAATATCATCAGCAATAGTATCCTCGGTACAAATTATATCAATATATGTAAGAGGATTTCCGTCCTTATCTATATCTATTGTGTCGTTTAATGACACCTCGCAGCCTAGCTTCTTTTGGCTTCTGAAAAGCATCAATATTTCATTTTGAATGCATTTTGCGGCATAGGTAGCAAAGCGCGTTCCACTACAATTATTGAACGAATCGATCGCCTTTATAAGTCCTATTGTGCCCACAGATATCAAATCCTCAGGCGTTTTTGCAGTTGTATAGTATTTTCTTACAACGTGTGCGACGAGCCTTAGATTATGCTCTATCAGCCTTTCCCTTGCCTTTTCATCTCCGGCGCGCGCCAGTTCAAACGCTTCCTTTTCCTGCTCGGGGGAAAGAGCCGGAGGAAACTTTTGTATCGGCTCAACTCCCAAAACCATATAAGTCAATCTCAAAAGCATCGCTAAAAATCCCATATTATCACCTCACAGTTATCTATACTTGATTTTTTTAAAAAATTGCTTGTCAGGTATATTTTTCCATTTAAAAATGGGCATAATAATCACCTTTTGAGACAAAATATCATTGAACGAAAGTTCAAATTGGAGGATTTCTATTATGATGATTATGGACAGAATTGCTCTTTTTCTGCTCATTGTCGGTGGTCTTAACTGGGGTAGCGTAGGTCTTTTTCAGTTCGATATTGTGGCATGGATGTTCGGAGGCGCTGATGCCGTAGTTTCCAGAATAATTTATGTTGTTATCGCGCTCTGCGCTCTTTGGTGCGTTTCTTTGTTGTTTAGAGAACGCTCTACCGATGCAAGAGAAATAGAATAAAAAGCAAAATCTCCACTCAAGGTGGAGATTTTGTTACATAATAATCGTTGTTTTTTTATATGCTTCAGACGCCGAAAGAGGCCTCTTTAAAAGTGTATAATAAAGCTCATCGGTTTTTTTGCCAAGTGTATAATTTTCAAGTGCAGCTTCGCTTAATTTTTTAGAATCCGAGTGCTTTGTAAGAACCGAAATTTCAATCGTTTTTTTCAACGATTTAAGGTGCTCTCTTCCAAGAGAATCCACGGCTAAAAGTTGTGTGTAAGTCGGCAATGGCTCGAGTGTTTTAACGCCTGTACAAGCATACATAACTATTCTTCTGAGCCTTGCGCTAGTATAAGATTTAGAGCTTAAAGAGGCAAAAAATTCATTTGCACCGTTACAGCTTTTAGCAATTTCGGATACAAAGTATCCGCAACCGCCTGGAACATCATATAATCCCTCGATTTCGCTCGGTTTCATCATCAAGGCGCTTCTAAACAAAAAGTCGTTTGCACGCTCTAAATCGAGATAATTTTCACCGTCAAGGAATTCTTTTTCCTCGCTAGGTATAGACAAGAGTCCTTTGCCCTCATAAAAGCTTTTTCTTATTGCGCTAGCCGACATAAGCTCGCCTATGCTTTCGCTCTTATATCCCTCGCCTATTCGCTTTATAGGATACGGACTTATAGACGGTGCAATTTGACTTATCGCCCTTAAATATTCAACGCCCAAAATATCATTGGAAAGCTTTGGAGCATCGATTCCAAGTCTTTTAAGTGCCTCCTCTCTTGCTACCGAATAGCTAAGAGTCTTATCCTTTAAAATATCCGACATTTGTTCTTCAAATCGAACGGAGTTGATTAAATTTGCAACATTCCAAAGATTTTCCAAATTAGCGCTTTCAGAGCCAAAGCAAAGATAGTCAGCCCCCAACTCACTCGCTATTTTAACTCCCGCCCTTGCAAAGACCTCAGCACTGGCACAAGAATACGGATACGGTATCTCATAAACCGCATTCACTCCGCATAAAACAGCACTTTTTGCGCGAGTGTATTTGTCAAAAATGGCAAATTCTCCTCTTTGAGTTACGTTTCCTGACATAATCGCCACAACTCTTGCATCAGGAATATTTTTTCTAATCTCATCAATTTGATGCTTATGGCCCATATGGAATGGATTATATTCACAAATTATAGCGACTGTTTTTGCCATTTTTTATTCTCCTTTTAAAAATATAGGAATTTTTTCCAAAAGTTTGATTTTAAACCTTGAAATTACAACTCCTTTGATATATAATATAAACGATAATTTTAAATTTGTCAAGAAACATTTTCAGGAGGAACAAAAATGAAAGTACTTGTAGTTAACGCCGGAAGCTCTTCTCTCAAATATCAGCTTATGGATACCACCACCGAGGATGTGCTTGCAAAGGGCATCTGCGAAAGAATCGGTATGGCAGGTAGCTTGATTGAGCACAAGAAGGCGGACGGAACAAAAATTAAGAAAGAAATCCCAATGGATGACCACTCTATCGCAACCGAAATCGTTGTTAATATGCTTACTGACAAGGAATACGGCTGTATTTCAAGCATGGACGAGATCGAGGCTGTAGGACACAGAGTTGTTCACGGTGGTCCTTACATTTCAGACAGCTGTCTCGTTACTGATGAGGTTATGAGCATAATTGAAAAGTGCATCGAGTTTGCACCACTTCACAACCCAGCACACATTATGGGTATTAAGGGTTGCCAAAAGGTAATGCCTAAAACTCCTCAAGTTGCAGTTTTCGATACAGCATTCCATCAGACAATGGAGCCAAAGGCTTATACATATGCTCTTCCGATCAAGATGGTTGAAGAGGATCACATTAGAAGATACGGTATGCACGGCACATCACACAAGTTTGTTTCTCAAGAAATGAACAAAATTCTTAACAAAAAGGATTCCAAGATTATCACCTGCCATATCGGTAACGGCTCTTCTATTTCAGCTGTAAGAGACGGTAAGGTTGTTGACACCTCAATGGGCTTCACTCCACTTGACGGTGTTGAGATGGGCACAAGATGCGGTTCTATCGACCCAGCTATCGTTCCTTACATTATGAAGAAGTACAACATCAGCGTTGATGCAATCACCGATTTCATGAATAAGAAGTGCGGATTCCTCGGAGTTAGCGGATATTCATCAGATAGCCGTGATATTGAGGCTGCTATTCTCGGCAAGTTCAATGACGAGCTCCCAGGCGCTCCAAAGACCGATGAGGAAAAGGCTATCACAACCAAGCACGCTCAGCTCGCAGCTGACATTCTCGCATTCCAAATCAAAAAATACATCGGCTCATACTCCGCTGTTATGAACGGTCTTGACGCTATCGTATTTACCGCAGGCATGGGTGAAAACAACCCCGAGCTTCGTGATAGAGTTTGCCGTGATATGGATTTCTATGGAATCGACATTGATTTCGAGCTTAATGCAAAGACATTAAGACAGCCTAACACAGTTGAGCTTTCAACTCCAAAATCAAAGGTTAAGGTATACGTTCTTCCTACAAACGAGGAGCTTATGATTGCAAAGGATACTGCAACAATCGTATCTAATCTTTAATTAAAAATTCAATAATAAAAAAGCGCTTTGAAATCTCAAAGCGCATTTGTTATGCGTGATTTTTGGTTTTTTATGTTTTTAGAATTTTTAATTTTTTAAATTCATAAATTCACGAATTTTTAAGTGCGTATTTTTGATCTCCTGTCGGTGTCAAAATACTGTAACCGATATTTATAAGGTGGTCTGCAACTCTTTCAAGGCCGGCAACTGTCGAGAAGAAATATGCACTCTGCTCCACCTTGCAATCGCCCGCTGCAAGTCTTGTAAAATGCTGTGATGAAAGTCTCTTTTTAAGAGCGTCAACCTCGTTTTCAAGGCTTGTAAGCTCCTTTAAATGCTCTGATGAAACGTTATCAAAGGCATCAAGTGAAATCTCAAACATTCTATCAACCTTGCGGTACATTTCCATAATTTCTCCGAATGCCATATCCGAAAAAGAAAGGTTTTCCGCGCCCATTTGAGACCCAATTTCAAAGAAGTTTTCCGCGTGGTCTCCTATTCTTTCAAGGTCGTTAAGAACGTGGAAATATGAGCCCACAATCTGCTCATCATCTGAATCAAGGAGTGGAGATAGCTGAATAAGATATTTCGTCATTGCATTGTTTGTAAAGTTAATAGCACCCTCTACCTTATAAAGAAGCTCCTTGTTTTTTCCATCCTTATTTTGCATTTCCTCAAAGGCCCTTGCAAGATTTTCCTTTGCCAAGGATGCCATATATTCAACCTCTTTTTTTACCTGCATAACGGCAATTGCAGGAGTTTTAAGAAGTCTTTCATCAACAAATTTGAGCTGATACTGTTCTTCACTACTCTTCTTTTCCTTGATGACAAAAATCGCAAGCTTAACAAGCTGGTTTATGAAAGGAATCAAAACAAGAGACGTTGTAACGTTAAATATTACGTGGAACATCGCAATTTGAAGCTCCGGGCCTGCCGGGAAAAGCTTTTGTAAAACACTTGGGAACCAAGAGCCGGTCGGCCAAAGGAATGTTGTAAACAATACAGTTCCTATTGTATTGAAGGTAAAGTGAATAAACGCTGTTCTCTTCGAGTTAGCGCTAGCGCCAAGGCAAGCAATAAGAGCTGTTACACAAGTACCTATATTAGAGCCTAAAACTATAAATAATGCCGACCCTATCGAAATTGCGCCCGAGCCTGCCATAACGATTACTATACCGGTAGCAGCAGATGAAGACTGGATAAGAGCAGTAAACAACGCTCCCAAAATGATAAGCAACAACGGAAAATCAATCGCCTCAAAAAGATTCGAGAAAAATCCGTTAAGCTCGTCATTTCCCTTAAGAGCTCCACCCATTATATCAAGACCAACGAAAATAAGTCCTAGTCCCCCAAGGATTCCGCCTATTCTTTTCAGCTTTTCGTTTTTCAAGAAGGTCATCATAATTCCAATGAAGGCAAAAAGCATTGCAATCTCGGAAAATCCGATGCTTGTCCCACCGCCATTAGAGCCTGAAAGAGCCACGATAAGACCTGTAACGGTTGTTCCTATATTTGCTCCCATAATGATTGCAGTTGCTTGGAAAAGAGTCATAACCCCTGCATTAACAAGACCTATTGCCATTACACTCGTAGCACTTGAGCTTTGAATAATAGCCGTAACGGTAGCACCGATACCTACTCCGGCAAAACGGTTGTTGCTTATTTTAGCAAGAAGTCGTTTTAGTCCGCCTCCGGCGCTTTTTTCAAGGCCGTCGCCCATCATATTCATTCCTGCAATAAAAACGCCTACGCCAGTTAACAAGGAAAGAATGCCTAAAAGTATTTCCATATTTTTCTCCTTTAAAATTTAAATTTATGATATTAGCCAATGACTAAAAGATAAGCAAAATATGCTCCATACATAGCAAGCATCGCAATTCCACCCCATCTTTTGAGTGTTCTTCCCTTCAAAGCAAAGAGCCAAAGAGCTATGCCTACAGCAAAAGCGATTATTGTATCTATTCTAAACGAGCTTACAAATCCGACGGGAGTTATTATTGAAGTAATTCCAACTATAAACAGTATGTTGAAAATGTTACTTCCCACTATATTGCCGATAGCAATATCCGCATTCTTTTTCATAGCGGCGGAAACAGAGGTAAACAGCTCTGGCAAGGATGTGCCAAGTGCAACTACTGTAAGACCGATAAACTTGTCGCTAACTCCCATTTTTTCTGCCAAAAAAGTAGCGGATTCAACGGAAAAATGGCTACCTAAAATAATCATTGCAAGTCCTATTATTGCAAAGATAACCGATTTGAGCAAAAAGTGTGGTTTTTCTTCCTTATTTTCGTCAATCTTTTCTTCGCTTGAGGAATTTGACAATTCCAGATTATTTTTCATGCTTTTTCTTGCATCCACAAATAAATAAGCAAGGTATGAAATAAAGCAAGCAAGAATTATAAGTCCTTCCCACCAAACAACCACGCCATTCCATCCAAATAGCAACAAAAGTCCCGTTGCACCAAGCATTACAGGGATATCAATTCTCATGGTAGATTTAGATACCGCAAGAGATGTAATTGTTGCAGAAAGCCCTAATATTATAAGTATGTTCAAAATATTACTTCCTACAACATTTCCGACAGTTATAGCGCCGTTTTCCTGCAAGGCCGCGCTAATACTAACTGCTGCCTCAGGTGCACTCGTTCCCATAGCCACAATTGTAAGTCCTATGACAAGCTGTGGAATTTTAAGCTTTGTTGCAATTCCTGCCGCACCGTCAACGAACCAGTCTGCGCCCTTGGCTAAGAGAAAGAATCCTGTGGCAAGTGCCAAAATGGCAACAATGATCCAAATAATATCCATTTTTTCTCCTTTTGTCCACAAGCTTTAAATTTGCGCAAAAAAATGGCGAGACTTATAGACATAAAAATGACATATAAGTCTCGCCATTTACTTACAAAACCGGATTGAAAATCGTACTGACGGCAATGTAAACGCAAAATGCGCCGGCTACTCCCTCGCCATCATTATACATTATGATTTTTCAAATGTCAACACTTTTTTTAACAAGTAAAAAAATTATTAAATTACGCCCTTTTGAAGCATTACATTTGCGTATATCGCCTTCTCGCTTGTTGCAATTATTGCGTATGCCTCTCTTGCCTCGTCATAGAACTTAAATCTATCAATTGTTCCAACGGTATCGGCGCCTCTTTGGTCGTATTTGGTGATGATTTTCTTATATTCATCCCAAATAGGCGTTTTAGCATTATCGCCCTTCATTACCTCCATCAAAACAACAGGCTTTTCAACGTAGGTATCGAGTGGGAAAAGCTGAAGAATTGCATCAAGGATTTCAGGCACTCCGTGTCCGTCGCATCTGATTACCTTTGCGTTCTTTCCCATTGATTCTGACGGAAAATTGCCGTCTGCGATAACTATTCTATCGCTGTGTCCCATCTCACAAAGAACCTTTAAAAGCTCCGGAGATATAATACTTGGTATTCCCTTTAACATTTTTTATTTCCTCCATTTTTAGTTATCTGAATTTGTTTTAGTATCCTTTGCAAAGGCTACCGGAACAACTGCGGACGCTCCGTTTGAAAGTAGCATTTTTGAGCATATATTAAGCGTTGCTCCACTCGTCATTACATCGTCAACTATTAAAAATTTCTTATTTTTCAAGCTCACGTTATCCAAAAGTGCATATGCACCACTGGCGTTAGCAAATCTTTGAGTTTTAGTGAGCGCTTTTTGCTCCTCAGCTCCAATATTTTTAAAAACCTTTACTATATCAAGCTTCAAAAGCTTAGCAACCTCTTTTGCCAAAAGCTCCGCGTGGTCGTATCCGTATTTAGAAACGGCCTTTTTTCTTCTCGGTGGATAAGTAACCACAAAGCCCTTATAGCTTACTCCGTTTTTAGCAAAGGATTTTACTATCTTTTTAACAAGCACCTTAGCGCAATATCGAATTGTGGGAAGATTATAGTCCCTTTTCATTCTATAAACAATTCGATTGACAGGTGTTGATAATTTAGGAGAATAGAAAACTCCGAAGGCGGATAGATGAGAAATTTCTCTTACTCTTTCCGGCAAGCAAGTGCAAAAATCGCAATCAAAGCCACATTTTAGGCACATAGAATCTAAATTATTTAGCCATTCGGGCAGGCATTCGTCGCAAAACGGTGCGTCTCTTTTATAATCTATAACATCACCGCAAAGAATGCATTTTCTCGTTATAAAAGCACGCTTTAAAAAGTCCTTAAGCTTTATCATCGTTACTCCTCAGCATTTTGTAAAGACCTGTATTTCTTACAACCTGCCTATCATTTTCCACCATTTGGGCAAAGGTACTTTTATCTCCTAGCAAAATTACCATTCTCTGTGCTCTGGTTATCGCCGTATACAATAGATTTCTTGTCAAAAGGAGTGGCGCGCTTTTGGTCATAGGAATTATAACAAACGGATACTCGCTTCCTTGACTTTTATGAACGGTTATTGCATATGCAAGCTCTACGTCATCGAACGCCGTATCGGGCAATTGCGTTATGCGCCCGTCAAAATCGGCAACAAAGTAATGGTCTTCGTTTTGGATCTCCTGTATTATTCCAACATCTCCGTTGAAAACTCCGACGCCCGTGCACGAATCTCTTATCCATTCATAAGTATAATCGTTTTTATTTTGCATAATTTTATCGCCAACTCTGAAAAGCCTAGTAAAGCCAACAAGTCTTTCTTCTTTACCGTTAGCCTTTGGATTAAGACCGTTTTGAAGGGTAACGTTAAGGCTTTTGGTGCCGTTAGGACCTTTTTTAGTCGGTGTTATCACCTGTATATCCCTAGTTGGATGAATTCCGTAGGTTTTAGGTAATCTTGTGTTGCAAAGTCGCGATATATATTCGGGGATTTGTGCCTCGTTTTTTATCTCAATGAAGAAAAAGTCATCGTATTTTTTGCTTAAATCAGGGATTTTTCCGTTATTTATCTCGTGAGCATTCATAACAATTCCGCTTTGCTCGGCTTGTCTAAAAATCTCGTTCAATCTAACAACCGGAAAGGATTCTGAGCGGATTACGTCATCTAAAATATTGCCTGCACCTACGGACGGAAGCTGATTAACGTCGCCTAAAAGAACGAGCCTTGCACCGGGCTTTATGGCTCTCAAAAGCGCATCAGTTATATAAGCGTCCATCATAGAGCTTTCATCAACTATTATAACATCATGATCCAAAAGATGCTTTTCGTTTCTTTCGAAAACAGTTTCGCCCCAATGCATCATATCGGGTCCTGCGCCGAGTAGCTTATGAACCGTAAACGCCTCGTGAGAGGTTGCCTCAGCAAGCCTTTGAGATGCCCTTCCTGTTGGAGCGCAAAGCGCGCTTTTTAATCCAATTTGAGAAAAGATTTGAATCAATGCCTTTACAATGGTGGTTTTTCCTGTTCCTGGTCCACCTGTAATGACGGTAACGCCATTCATCAAAACGGATTCAATAGCCTTTTTTTGCATTTTAGCATATTTGATACCATTTTGCTTTTCTATTAGGCCAATAAAGGAAAGCGCATTTAAATAATCAATACCAAATGCGCTATTTCTCAAAAGCAAGAGCTTTTTAGATATATATTCCTCGCATTGATAGTTTTCCTTTATATAAATGTGCATTTCATCCTTATAAGGAACGATTTTTATTTTGTTTTCAAACGCCAAATCATCGACACAGGGTTCGATTTTTTCGCCTTCAACCTCTATAAATTTAGACGTTGCATCAACAAGCGTGCTTCTTGTAACGTAGGTATGTCCATCTCTTGAAGCGAACACTTTAAGCACCTGAATTATGGCACATTTTATTCTATTTTCATTGTCGGGAGCAAAGCCGTGTGCGAAAGCGATATCGTCAGCCCACTTAAACGCCACACCCTCTATTCTCTCGCATATGATATATGGATTTTGCTGTAAAATTCCAACACCGTCAGTGCCCCAAATTTTATAGATTTTAGTTGCGGTTGCCGGTGGAAATTTATCGCTACAATACATTATAATATCTCTAATACCGGATTTTTCGTTGAAATCTTGACTGATTTCACGCGCTTTTATCGCGGAAATTCCTTTAATTTGGGATAACCAATCGGGGTGCTTTGATATCACCTCAAAGGTATCGTCTCCGTATTGTTCAACGATTTTTTGGGCGATTTTAGGTCCTATCCCCTTGACAGCCCCTGAGGAAAGATACCTCAAAATATCATTTTTTGACGTAGGAAGTGTTCTTACGGTTCTTGATACAGTAAATTGCTTGCCGTAGGTTGGATGAGATGTCCATTTTCCATAAAGCTCGACACTTTCTCCAACGGAAACGTAAGGAATGTTGCCTGTGGCAGTAAAAAGCTCTTTATTTTCATCTTCTATATCGCATACAGCATAGCTTTCATCGTCGCTTTTATACATAATATTTTCGACTCTTCCGCGAATGCAAAGCATTTGAGCGTCATTTATAATTTCCATTAGCAACACCTCCTTTTACAGTATAAAAATATTTTACCATATAAGGGCTCTCATTTCAAGTAAAAAACCGCAATTTTAAATTGCGGTTTTTATTTTATAAAAGCTCTTTTTTAATCTTGTCTGCAAGATCGGTTTTTTCCCATGGAATATCGAGATCTTCTCTACCGATATGGCCGTATGCGGCGATTTGACGGTAGATAGGACGGCGAAGCTGGAATTTTTCAATAATCGCACTTGGTCTCAAGTCAACATTGTTGTTTACAAATTCTGCAATCTTCTCCTCGTCAACCTTTGCTGTGCCAAAAGTATCAACCAATACGGATACAGGCTTTGCTACACCGATAGCATAAGCTATTTGAACCTCACACTTATCAGCAACGCCTGATGCAACGATGTTCTTTGCCACGTATCTTGCGGCATATGAAGCACTTCTATCAACCTTTGTTGGGTCCTTTCCCGAGAAAGCACCGCCACCGTGGCGAGAATATCCACCGTAGGTATCAACGATAATCTTTCTACCTGTAAGACCTGCATCTCCGTTAGGACCACCGATAACAAAGCGTCCTGTTGGGTTTACGAATATCTTTGTATTGTCATCAATCATATTCGAAGGAATTATAGGCATAATTACCTTTGCAATGATATCTTTTCTTATGTTTTCAAGAGAAACGTCAGGGCTATGCTGTGAGGAAACAACGATAGCGTCAATTCTAACAGGCTTACCGTCGTCGTATTCTACTGTTACCTGTGTCTTTCCGTCAGGGCGAAGATATGAAAGCTCTCCGCTCTTTCTTACTGCTGTAAGCTGCTTTGCAAGCTTATGTGCCAAGGAGATAGGAAGTGGCATAAGCTCCTTCGTTTCATTACAAGCATAACCGAACATAAGTCCTTGGTCGCCAGCACCATTTTCAGCCTCGTTTTCTCCGCTCTTTGCCTCGGCAGAGTTATCAACACCAAGAGCAATATCTGCTGATTGCTCGTGAATTGAGCTCAAAACCGCACAGGTATCGGCATCAAAGCCGTATTTTGCTCTATCATAGCCGATTTCTCTTACTGTTCTACGAACGATCTCCTGAAAATCAACTACTGCCTTTGATGTGATTTCGCCCATTACCATAACCATACCTGTTGTACAGCAGGTTTCGCAGGCTACTCTTGACATAGGGTCTTGGCGAAGCATTTCGTCAAGTATTGCATCCGAAATTTGGTCGCAAATTTTGTCGGGATGTCCTTCTGTTACTGATTCAGATGTAAAAAATTTCTTCATAGTGTCCTCCATACAAATAAAAATCCACGGTTTCCCGTGGATTGAAAATTGCAAGTTCTCATCTCACGGAATTGGCACCTTGTCAAAAGATAGGTTGCCGTAGCTTCATCGGGCCTGTCCCTCCGCTACTCTTGATAAGATTTATTTTTAACGAACACAGTATAACACATATGTTTCGCTTTTGCAATAGTATTTTGAAAATTTTTATTATAAATTTTCAGAAGTCGCTTCTCTCTTTTTGTCAAGCAAATAAAGCGAGAATGAGCCGGCGAAGCCAAGGAGCAAAAATGCAAGTCCGATGAGCATATCGGTTATCATTGCCTTTGTTGTCCAAGACTTATAAATTTCCATACAATCGCTTCCCAAAAATACGGATACGACCGAACCAACGGAAAGTCCGCAAATCACGAAAAAGAACGGCTTCCTTTGTGTTTCAAGGAGTTTATTTATGATTTTTGAGAACAAAAGAACTCCAACTACAAATCCGACAAACAACGCAACGTAAACGAGCAAAAGCTCAAAATTTCCAAGCAATTCAAAGCCTATATTCTCCATAAGCGCAGAATAATAACCAAAAATCATCAAAAGAACGGTTGCGCTAAGTCCCGGGATAAGCTGTGTCAAGGAAATTAGAATTCCTATAACAAAGAATAACAAATAGTGCAAGAAATTAAGGTTTGCGAGGCTATTATCAGCTCCCGAAAGAAGAGATACTGCACTAAAAATTAACGGGATTATAACACCTGCCACAAAAAGCAAAGCCTTGTTTACCTTGAGCGCTTCTCCCTTGATTTCCTTAAACAATATAGGATAAGTGCCTATCATAAGTCCTACAAAGAAGCAAATCGTAATAAAAGGAAACGCTTCGAGTAGAATTTTGACAAGAATAACTCCAAGCCCAAATCCAACCACAATTCCAACTATGATTGGAATTAAAAATAAGACACAAGCCTTGAATTTTTTAAATATATTAGAAAAGGCATACATTAGCTTATCATAAACCTTCATAATCATAGCTATTGCCGAGCCACTAATTCCCGGAACGATAACCGAAAGGCCTATTGAAAAGCCGACGAAAATGCTGATTAGCACATCCTTTACGCTTTTATACTTTAATTCCATGATTACCTACTTATTTCAAATATTTTTGTGCGATTTCATAGAAGACAACGATGAATTCCTTAAGCTCGCCCATTTTGCTTTCCTTAAGATACTCTTCCTTATAGCTTACAAGCCATCTTTCAACGTCTGAAAGGTTAACGCCAAGTCTTTCGCCTGTTATATCTGACATTACCATAGCGGTCATCAAGCTAATACCCTCGGCAACAACGAGAAGCGATTTTCTTGCATCCTCGTTTTCCCATGTTGTTCCCATAAGATACGGAATTATTGCCTCAATCTCTTCAAATGCCTTGTTAAGTTCATCAGGAGATGGCACGTGCCATATTTTCATAGCATCATTTCCAAATTTTTCGTTTGAATATTTAACGAGCAAATGATACCAGTAGCACGATCTTTGAGCCAATGCAAGTCCCTTTACAAAGGATGCAGCGCCGTCGTATCCGTAGTGAAGCAAATCTATACTCTTATCAAAATCAGGGTGATCAGAGGTTACTCTCCAGCTCTTTGCAGCACCGAAAATCATACCGTACATACAAGCATTCATAGGAGAAATTTGTCCATAGTCGCCCCAACAGGTATTCAAAACACCGGTTGCGCCCGACTCATAACCATATTGCGCCATCTTTGTAATATTTGGCACAGAGTTGTGAGGAGCCTCGATAAGACTGGTCCAGTTGCTAATTCCAGGGCATACATACTGTGTTCTCTTTGCATCTCTAAACTTATAAACCATATTAGGGGATTCGTTAGGACTGTAGCCCCAGCTCATAAAGATAACGTCCTCGTCGAATTCCTCAATAAGCTCGGGATGCCTTGTGATAACGTCGCCCCACATCATAGCGGTCTTGCCCTTTGATTTTACATGAGCGATTACCTTTTTAACGAAATCTACATACATTCTACCCTTATCCTTGCCCTTGTTTCTACCGTTACAAAGGTCAAAGGTTTCATCACAGCAAATATTGAACTTTTTACTTGTGAAAAGAGGTGAATATTGGTCGATCAAGCTCTTTATTATCTCTATACTTTCGGGATTTGATGCATCAATTGTATGATGTCCCATTCTCTCGCACCAATAAATAGTTCTTTGCTCATAATTTTCAAGCTCGCAAAGATATCTATATTTGGTATTTTGAAGCAATTCATAAAGGTGTCCAAAGCAAGAAAGCGACGGTACAAGCTCTATAAAGTTTTCTTGACAGTATTTATCAAGCTCTATGGTTTCCTCGGCTGTCATATATCCCATTTTTTGATATATTCCGTCATACTCCTTGAATGGGAAGGTATGCTCCACGTAAAGCTGAAGCATATTGAGCTTATAGTAAGCCATATTATCAACGAGCTTTTTCAAGGTGTCAAGAGTTGCCACTCTACCTCTTGTTATATCGTAATAGAAGCCTCTATTTTCAAAATCAGGTGCATCCTCGATTTCCTCAACGTCATAATATCCGTTTTTAACGATTTGACGAAGTGTTTGAACAGCGTAAAACGCGCCCTTTGCAGATGACGCCTTAATGACTATTTTATCGGAAAAGGTTATTTTATATTCCTCGCCCGTACCGTTTCCTATATCAAACTCTACAACGGTATCGCCTTGAGGCACCTTGTCGCAAAGGCTAATAATTCTTTTATCAATATCCTGAGGGAATGAAAAAGTGCATCCCTTTAATTCTTTTCTTTGTCCTACCTTAGTAGATTTTACTTCCGGAATAAGATACATAATAAATCTCCTATTTAATAATTATTTCTCTTCCATAGCCTATAAGGGCACTGGATGTTGTAATTTGCTTTAATTTGTCTGTTACCTGATACTCAACAGAGGTGTGAATGTGTCCTGCTAAAACAGCTATAAGCTTATCATCATTTTGCTCTATGAGCTTTACAAAAGCATGCGCACTTTCGCAATCACCCTCTGAGCCAACGAGAAAATACCTACTTATCTTTTTGCCCATAACCTCACCAAACTCTCCTAGGCGAATTGGCGCGTGTATTACAAGCAATATTTTTTTATCACCCGAAAGCTCCTTTTTAAAGGCTTCAAGCTGATAGTCGGTTAGCTCCTTTGTGCCGTTATCAATTGTAACGATTTTGAATTCGCCAAAATCATAGGAATCGTACTCGGGATTTTTAACAATTCTTCCGATTCTATCGTACATTTGCCTGTGAGCGCCGTATTCGTCCATTGAATCGTGATTTCCGGGGCAATAAATTATTGGCAACGGATATTTCGCAAAGTAATTTTCAAGATACCTTAAATTACTCTCGGTTACTCTATCCATTATATCTCCCGATAAAATGAGAGCATCAGCACCTATATCAATTGCGTGTTGTGCCAAAAGCTCAAAAAGCTCCTCGGGCGCTCTATCATATCTTTCATCACAAAGCTCACCAAACTGAGTAGCAAAATCAACCTTTATTTTTGCCCATCCCTCACGAGATCTTTTGCTATCGGCAATATCGGTCTCGGAGCTATTTTCGTCAACATAAGAAATATGAGCGTCGCTAATTTGAAAAAATTTATATTCTTTTGTTAGACCTATATCAAGCACGGTCTTATTTAACTGCAAAATGCTGTTCATAAAATACCATCCAAAATGAATTTATATCATATATATGATATCATAAGTGAACTGCGATGTCAATATTTATCAAATTTTGTAAACCAAAAATACTTTTTTGGCGACTGTTTTCGACGATTTTTTCGCAGTTCAAGTATTACAATAACAAAAAAGGAGTGTGACAGACTTGACAAATGCAAGATTAGAGGTGCAATCACAATCGGACACTTTAAATATAAAAATAAACGGTGATATTGATCATCACAGCGTCAAAAAAATTCGCGAGGAAATTGATAAAAGAATCAATTCTTTTATGCCTTTATGCGTTTATTTAGACCTTGGGAGCGTTGATTTTATGGATTCATCAGGGCTTGGACTTATTTTAGGCAGATATGCACTGGTAAAGGATATTGGCGGAAGGCTTGTTTTAACAAATCCGAGCCGACGAATTAAAAAAATACTTACCTTAGCCGGAATTGAAAGAATAATCGAGATTGAAGGAGATGACAAAAATGAGGCGTGTTGAAAATTATATGAAGCTATTCATCCCTGCCCTATCAATAAACGAGGGGCTTTCAAGAAATGCCGTTGCCTCATTCGTTGCAGGATTAAATCCAACCTTGGACGAGCTATCCGACATAAAATGCGCAGTATCCGAGGCAGTAACCAATTCTATTGTACACGGATACAAATATGCGCAAGGGATAATTTACATAGGAGTCAAATATTATTCCGACAGGACGGTGATAATTGAGGTAACTGACAAGGGATGCGGTATTGAAAATGTAAATCAAGCGATGACTCCGCTTTTTACAACCGATACAAGTGGCGAGCGCAGTGGTATGGGATTCGCAGTTATGCAAAGCTTTATGGACAAGCTTAGTGTACGCTCAAGACTTGGTGAGGGTGTTCGCATTCTTATGACTAAGCATCTCAAATAATATGAATTATACTCAAAACCAAGAGCTTTTAGAAAGGTCTATTAGTGGCGACGAAAAGGCTACAAGCGATTTAATGGAAGCTAACATGGGACTTGTGCGTAGCATTGCTCTGCGCTTCAAGGACAGGGGCGTCGAGTACGAGGATCTTGTTCAAATCGGATGCATTGGTATGTTAAAGGCGATACGAAGCTTTGATACCAGCCGAGGGACAGTCCTTTCAACCTATGCCGTGCCTCTTATAATCGGAGAGATACGAAGGTTTATTCGTGATGACGGTCTTATAAAGGTCAGTAGAATTTACAAGCAACAGGGAGCTATGCTTATGAGAGAACGCGAAAAATACGTTTTCGAGCATGGATATGAGCCAAAAATCGAGGATTTGGCGAGGCTTTGCGATATGAACGTTGCAGATGCTGTTATGGCGCTTGATGCGTCCTCTCCTGTCAATTCTCTTTCCGCATCACTAAACGGCGATGATGATAGCTTTACCTTGGAAAGTACTCTTTCCGCGGGACGAAATGAGATAGACGAAAAAATCGACCATATAGCTCTATCGCAAGCTATTTCAAAGCTTCCGCCTCTTTGGCGAAGTATTATAACCATGAGATATTTAAAGGAATATTCTCAACAAAAGACTGCCGAGCTTTTAGGGTTAACACAGGTTAAAATTTCGCGCGAGGAAAAGAAAATTTTCGATGCTTTACGAAAGGAATTATCATAAAATCCCCACACAGTGTGGGGATTTTAGCATTTATTGCGTTATTTTAATGCCTTGAATTATTTTTCTTGACACGGAGATAATAAAGGTATATAATATAAGATATTCATTGAAATACGAGGTATGGCATATGAATCCATGGCATGATTTTAGAGACGAACGCATAAGTGCGGAAAATTTTGTTTCCGTTATTGAAATAACCAAGGGAAGCAAGAATAAATATGAGCTTGACAAGGAAAGCGGTCTTTTGCGCCTTGATAGAATTCTTTATACATCAACACACTATCCGGCAAATTACGGTTTTATTCCTCGCACTCTTTCCGAGGACGGGGACCCACTTGACGTTCTTGTTTTGTGTCAAGAGGGACTTGAGCCCATGTCAACTGTTGAATGCTATCCTATCGGAATGATAAATATGATTGATGAAAACGAGGTTGACCAAAAAATTGTTGCTATTCCTTTAAACGACCCTTTTTTGAACACATATAAGGATATCAACGATTTGCCACAGCATCAATTCCACGAAATTAAGCACTTTTTTGAGGTTTATAAATACCTTGAAAACAAAACAACATACGTAGAAAAAATTTGTGGACACGAGGAAGCAATAGACACTATAAAGAAATGCAAGCAGGCTTATATAGAAGCCTTTGTAAGCAACAAATAAGGAGACACTATGATAAAAGCGGACGTTAATTACGATAAAAATGCGTTGCTTGCGTTTATGAAATTCGCAGTAGTTGACAGGTTTTGGAAATGGTTTATTCACGGCGCTCTGCTCGCCTTTGCTATTGCGATTGTAATTGTTAATCTTAAAAAGGATTTTCTTCCATTTGCTATAATTTGGCTTTTAATTGTAATAGCCATTGAGCTTGTAATTGTTTATTCATATTTTATAAAGCCAAAGATGAAGCTACAAAGCTTTAGTGATGACAACATTATCAAAAATCTCTTCTCTTTTGAGGAAAACGTGATAAAGCTCAAATCGCAAACAAAAGCACGCAAAAGCGAAAACGAGATTCCGTATTCAGCCTTTACAAGAATAGATGAATCGAAATCTACCATTTACTTATTTCTCAACAAAAACAGCGCACTTATTGTAACAAAATCGGAGATTACCGAAGGCACAGTCGAGGACTTAAAGAAATTTTTGCTACGCAAAATTCCAAATCAAAAAATCAATAAATTATCGGCAAAATAAGCCGATAATACGCAGATGTGGCGGAATTGGTATACGCGTTGGTCTCAGAAGCCAATGAACCTAGTTCTTGTGAGTTCGAGTCTCATCATCTGCACCAAAAAACGGCTTGACAAAAGGATTTCAAGCCGTTTTTTGATTTTAGAATTTATGAATTTTAAAATTTTAAAAAGCACCCAAAAGGGTGCTTTTTATTATATTTTATGGATAAGAATTCCACTGCGAAGCTTAGGCTCAAACCATGTAGATTTAGGAGGCATTACTGCGCCAGAATCGGCAACTGACATAAGCTCGTCAAGGGATGTTGGATACATAGCGATTGCCATTTGCATATCCTCATTGCATCTCTTTTCAAGATAGTCTAGTCCACGAATTCCGCCTGCAAAATCTATTCTCTTGTCGCTTCTTGGATCTTTAATTCCAAGGATAGGAGACAAAAGATTATTTTGCAAAATAGCGCAATCAAGACGCTCAACAGGAGTGTCAGCATTACAAATGCTATCGTAGAATTTAACAAGATACCATTTTCCACCAACAAACATTCCAACCGAATGTCTTTGTGCAGGACGACAAGGTCCTTCTCCCTTATATTCCTCTACTGTACCGATTTTTTCCTCAACGACCTTCAAGAATTCCTCGGCGGTCATGCCATTCAAATCCTTTAAAAGTCTATTGTAATCCATAATCTTGAGAGTATTTGCAGGGAAAATTACAGACAAGAAGAAGTTAAACTCCTCATCACCTGTGTAGCTTGGATTTTCTTCTCTACGCTTTACGCCCACCTTAACAGCAGAAGCTGCACGATGGTGTCCATCAGCGATATAAAGTGCATCAAGCTTTGAAAATTCTATGCTTATCTTGTCATCAATGCTCTTATCGCTTGCTCTCCAAACGGTGTGTCTTACACCGTCCTCGGAAACAAAATCATAGATAGGAGTCTTGCCTGTTTCTTCCTTAATAATCTCGTCGAGTGTTGCAGAGTCCTTATATGCAAGGAAAATAGGACCTGTGTGCGCAGAACAAATATCTACGTGCTTTATACGGTCAATTTCCTTGTCAGCGCGTGTAAATTCGTGCTTTTTAATTCTATTTTCAATATAATCATCAATAGAAGCGCATCCAACAATACCTGTTTGGGCTCTTCCATCCATAATTTGACGGTAAAAATAGAACTTTTTCTCGCTGTCGTTTACATATACGCCATCATTTTCAAGCTTTTTAAGGTTTTCGCTTGCCTTAGCGTAAACTCTTTCGTCATATATATCGATAGATTTATCAAGGTCGATTTCAGCCTTATCAATATGCAAGAAGGAATAAGGATTACCCTTAACCATTTCTCTTGCCTCATCGCTAGACATAACGTCATAAGGAAGGGCTGCACATTTATCTGCAAGCTCAACGGTTGGTCTAAGTGCATTAAACGGCTTTACTGTAATCATAGTAAATCACCGATTAGTAGCAAAGAACCTTTGAAACGTTCTCAACAGCCATAACTGCCTTAACAACGTCGTCGCTTACCTTCTCATTTGTTTCAATGATTGTATAAGCAACCTCTCCCTTAGAGCCGTTAGCCATATTTTCGATGTTAACGTTTACTGAAGCGAATGCTGCAGTGATTTGAGAGATAGTGTTAGGAACGTTCTTGTGCATTACGCAAACTCTTGCAAGAGAGTTGTGTGGGAGTGCAACATTTGGGAAGTTAACGCTATTCTTAATGTTACCGTTCTTAAGGTACTCATCAAGCTGAATAGCAGCCATAACTGCACAGTGATCCTCGGATTCAACTGTTGAAGCACCAAGGTGAGGAACGTTAATAATTCCCTCAACTCCTACTGTTTCATCAGTTGGGAAGTCAGTTACATACTTTGCAACCTTCTTGTCAGCGAGAGCCTTCTTCATATCAGCAGCGCAAACGAGGTCTGCTCTTGCGAGGTTGATAATTCTAACGCCGTCCTTCATCATAGCGATGGACTTTTCGTTAATCATATTCTTTGTTTGAGGAGTTGCAGGAACGTGAAGTGAAATATAATCACAGCTCTTAAAGATTTCCTCATAGGAAGCAGCCTGCTTAACTGTTGGAGCAAGACTCCAAGCAGCAGCCGGTGTGATATATGGGTCACAACCAACAACGTTCATACCAAGAGCGCTAGCTGCGTTAGCAACCATACCACCGATAGCTCCAAGACCGATAACGCCAAGCTTCTTTCCAGCAAGCTCAGTACCAACGTAAGCACCCTTGCCCTTTTCAACTGTCTTAGCAATATCGGAAGTGCCTGCAAGTGATTTTACCCACTCGATACCACCAACAACATCTCTTGCAGCGAGAACGAGTGCGCAAATTGCGAGCTCCTTAACACCGTTTGCATTAGCACCAGGTGTGTTAAATACAACGATGCCCTTCTCTGTGCACTTTTCAACAGGAATGTTGTTAACACCTGCGCCACAACGAGCGATAGCCTTGAGCTCAGGATTCATTTCCATATCATGAAGTGCAGCTGAACGAACCATTATAGCATCAGGATTTTCAAGAACATCCGATACCTCATATACAGCGCGGTCGAAATTATCGGTACCAACAGCTGCAATTTTATTCATAAGCTTAATCTTTTTCATTTTTATTTCCTCTTTTATGCTTTAGGATTTTCTGAAGCGAACTTCTTCATAAACTCAACGAGAGCAACAACGCCGTCATATGGCATAGCATTGTAGATAGAAGCTCTCATACCGCCAACTGAACGGTGACCCTTAAGGTTCTTGAGTCCTGCCTTACCTGCTTCGGATGCGAACTTCTTATCAAGCTCTGCATCGCCTGTTACGAATGTAACGTTCATAAGTGAACGGCACTCCTTCTTTACAGGTGCGATATAGTAATCCTGGCTATCGAGATAGTCATAAAGAACCTTTGCCTTCTTCTCGTTCAATTCCTTCATCTTCTCAAGACCACCAAGTGATTCAATCCACTCGTAAACGAGCTTTGCAACATAGATGCAGTAGCAAGGTGGAGTGTTATACATAGAATCGTTGTCAGCCATTGTCTTATAGTCGAGCATTGTAGGAATATCAGCACGAGCGTTGCCCATAAGGTCTTCTCTGATGATTACGATTGTAAGACCAGCAGGAGCCATATTCTTTTGTGCGCCTGCATAAATCATACCGAACTTTGTTACATCAACAGGCTCACTGATAATGCAAGAAGACATATCAGCAACAAGAGGAATATCTCCTGTGTCAGGAATATAGTTGAACTTTGTTCCGTAAATTGTGTTGTTGAAGCAGATGTGAACATAGTCTGCATCAGGACGGAATGACTCACGAGTAGTTTCAGGAATAAATGAGAAGTTAGCATCCTTAGATGTAGCTACGCAAGCTGCATCACCGTACTTTTGAGCCTCCTTGTAAGCCTTGCCTGAGAACTGACCTGATACGATATAGTCAGCCTTGTTGTTCTTGTTCATCAAGTTAAGAGGAACTGCAGCAAACTGAGTTGATGCACCACCCTGAAGGAAAAGAACCTTGTAATTGTCAGGAATGTTCATAATCTTACGGAGAAGCTTCTCTGCATCTTGGATGATCTCCTCGTATACAGGTGAGCGATGGCTCATCTCCATAACTGACATTCCACTGTCCTTGTAGCATAGCATTTCCGCAGCAGCCTTTTCGAGAACCTCGAGAGGAAGCATAGACGGACCTGCTGAAAAGTTGTAAACGCGTTCCATAATAGAAACCTCCAAATATATTAATAAAATTTTTAGCAAAATTAGTAGCTTTTCGGGACACCTTGATTAAAAGTCAAGGTGTCCTAATTAGCTTATTTAAAATATTTTACAGCACTCTTGAACATTTTAATGTCATAATCGCCGTAAACGTTCTTATAAAGACCGTTTCCAACACGCTCGGAGTGGCCCATTTTACCGATTACACGACCGTCAGGTGAGATAATTCCCTCAATTGCGAGAGATGAACCGTTAGGGTTGTAGTCGATATCATACGTTGCGTTACCGTTAAGGTCAACGTACTGGGTTGCGATTTGTCCGTTTGCGATAAGTCTTGCAATAGTTTCATCGTTTGCCAAGAACTTACCTTCTCCATGTGAAATCGGAACATTATAAACATCTCCAACATTACAATTTGCAAGCCATGGAGAGTTGTTTGTTGCAACTCTTGTTCTTACAATCTTGGATTGGTGGCGTGCAATGTTGTTGAATGTAAGAGTTGGGCAGGTTTCGTCGGTATCAATAATTTTGCCAAACGGAACGAGTCCGAGCTTGATAAGCGCTTGGAAGCCGTTGCATATACCGCACATAAGTCCATCACGCTTTTCAAGAAGATTTGTTACCTCTTCCTTAACGGCAGCTCCTCTAAAGAATGCAGTAATGAATTTACCTGAACCGTCAGGCTCGTCACCGCCGGAGAATCCGCCAGGAATAAATACGATTTGTGAATTTTTAAGCTTTGCAACAAATTCCTCTGCGCTTCTCTTAATATCGTCAGCGCTAAGGTTATTGATTACAAAGATATCAGCCTCGGCACCTGCGTCCTGGGCAGCCTTTGCGCTATCGAACTCACAGTTAGTGCCTGGGAATACAGGGATAAGAACCTTTGGCTTTGCAACCTTGATATTTGATGCAAACTTCTTATCAACGTTATAAGAAATTGTTTCAACCTTATCAGTTGGGCTCTTGATATTGCAGGAATAAACTCCCTCAAGCTTGCTTTCATAAAGGTCGTTAAGCGCGCACATGCAAATCTTCTTTCCATTATATACAATAGAAAGATCGCTTGTTACCTTACCGAGTGTGATACCGATATCGATATCCTCTGTAAGCTCAAGGATAAATGAGCCGTAATTATAGCCGAATATATCCTCAAGAGTAAGAGCACTATCAAATTCGAAGCCAAGCGCATTACCGATTGACATCTTATAGATAGCCTCAGCCACACCACCGATTGTAGGTGTATAAGCACTTGCAACCTTACCTTCTCTTGCCAAAGCCGTAACCTTATCGTATACAGCGAGCAATGAATCGGTCTTAGGAAGATTATTTTCATCATACTCAGGCTTAAGAATAACAACCTTATTTCCAGCCTTCTTGAATTCAGGGGAAATAACATCGTCAGTCTTACCTGTTGTTACTGCAAATGAAATAAGTGTTGGTGGAACATCGAGCTTTTCAAACGAACCACTCATTGAGTCCTTACCACCGATAGAGCCTATGCCAAGCTCCTTTTGAGCCTTAAATGAACCAAGAAGCGCTGCAAGTGGCTTGCCCCATCTCTTTGGATCCTTAAGTGGCTTTTCAAAATACTCTTGGAATGTAAGATATACATCCTCGAATTTAGCACCTGTTGCAATAAGCTTTGATACAGATTCAATAACTGCAAGATATGCACCGTGATATGGGCTCTTTTCAGAAATGAATGGGTTATAGCCCCACGCCATAAACGAGCAATCGCTTGTATGCTCCTTTTCAACGGAAATCTTCTGAACCATTGCCTGAATAGGAGTTCTTTGATACTTACCGCCGAAAGGCATAAGAACTGTGCCTGCACCGATTGTGCTATCGAAGCGCTCGCTAAGTCCACGCTTTGAGCAAATGTTAAGATCTGATACCAACGCGCTCATTCCGCTTTCGAAATCAGCAGGAATATCCTTTGCATAGCTTTCGATCTTTGCAGGAGCGATATCAATGTGCTTCTCAGCACCGTTTGAGTTAAGGAATTCACGGCTAATATCTACTATTGCTCTGCCGTTATGGAGCATTCTAAGTCTTGGCTCAGCCTTTACTGTTGCAACAACTGTTGCCTCGAGGTTTTCGCTATGAGCGAGCTTGAGGAAGCCCTCAACATCCTTTGCCTCAACTACAACAGCCATTCTCTCTTGAGATTCGCTTATTGCAAGCTCTGTGCCATCAAGACCGTCGTATTTCTTTGGAACTGCATTAAGATTGATTTCAAGACCGTCAGCAAGCTCACCGATAGCAACGGATACGCCTCCTGCACCGAAGTCATTACAACGCTTAATCATACGGCAAGCATCGTAGTTTCTAAACAATCTTTGAAGCTTTCTTTCCTCAGGAGCGTTACCCTTTTGTACCTCTGCACCGCAAAGCTCAAGGGATTTTACTGTGTGTGATTTTGATGAGCCTGTTGCTCCACCACAGCCGTCGCGTCCTGTTCTACCACCGAGAAGAATTACAACGTCTCCGTCCTCAGGTCTTTCTCTACGTACATTCTTTTGAGGTGCTGCAGCGATTACTGCTCCAACCTCAAGATGCTTTGCTGCATAGCCGTCGTGATAAATTTCATCAACGATGCCTGTTGCAAGACCGATTTGGTTACCGTAAGAGGAATAACCTGCAGCTGCAGTTGTAACAATCTTTCTTTGTGGAAGCTTACCTTCAATTGTCTGCTCAATAGGTCTTAACGGATCAGCCGCACCTGTAAGACGCATAGCTCCATATACGTAAGATCTACCTGACAATGGGTCTCTTATCGCACCACCGATACAGGTTGCTGCGCCACCGAATGGCTCAATCTCTGTTGGGTGGTTATGTGTTTCATTTTTGAAGAGCAAGAGCCAAGGCTCAACCTTGCCGTCAACCTCAACGTCGATTTTAACGGTACAAGCATTGATTTCCTCACTCTCGTCAAGCTTTTCAAGCTTTCCTTCCTTTTTGAGATATCTAACTGCAAGAGTTGCGATATCCATAAGGTTTACAGGCTTTGTTCTACCGAGATACTTTCTTGTTTCAATGTAATCATCGTAGGTCTTTTGAAGAAGCTCATCCTCAAAGCTTACGTTATCAATTGTTGTCAAGAACGTTGTATGACGGCAGTGGTCTGACCAGTATGTATCAATCATTCTTATTTCAGTAACGGTAGGATTTCTTCCCTCGCTCTTAAAATAATCCTGACAGAACTTGATATCGTCGTTATCCATAGCAAGTGCATAGGATTTAACGAAATCGGCAAGTTCCTGCTTATCAAGGTCAATAAAGCCCTCGATTGTCTTTACATCAGCGGGAATTTCATACTCAGCCTTAAGAGTTTCCTTTTCATCAAGAGAAGCCTCGCGTGATTCAACAGGGTTGATAACATGCTTTTTAATTCTCTCGATATCATTTTGAGAAAGCTTTCCGTAAAGCATATAAACCTTTGCGCTTTGAACGCTTGGCTTATCAGCCTGCGAAATAAGCTGAATACACTGTGCTGCCGAATCAGCTCTTTGGTCAAATTGACCTGGAAGATATTCAGTTGCAAACACTACTGCTCCGTCATTTTCAATGCTTGAATAAGTATTATCAAGCTGTGGCTCTGAGAAAACTGTCTTTACAGAATATTCGAAGAGCTCCTCGGATATGTTTTCAACGTCATATCTATTTAAAAGTCTAACCTTTTCAATGGACTCAATGCCCAAGAAGGTTTTTATCTCTGAGTAAAGAGCGTTAGCCTCGTTTTCAAGACCTTGCTTCTTTTCTACATATATACGATAAACCATTATTTTTCCTCCGTTGCTTTAAGTGCTCTCTGTCCGATATCGCTTCTATAGAATGCATTATCAAATTTAATTGTCTTAACCTTTGTATATGCATTGTCGATTGCGCCCTTAAGATCATCTGCAATAGCAGTAACACCAAGGACACGTCCGCCTGCGCTAAGAAGCTTTCCTTCGGAGAGCTTTGCACCTGCAACATAAACGCTATCAGCAATATTTTCGGGAATTACGATTTCAAATCCGTTTTCATACTTTTCGGGATATCCCTTTGATGCCATTATTACACAGCAAGCGCTCTTATCTGCGAATTTAACCTCTTGACCAGCCAAGGTTTCGTTTGTAACGCTTTGCATTACCTCAAAGAGATCACTTTCAAGAAGTGGCAAAACAACCTGTGTTTCAGGATCTCCGAAGCGACAGTTATATTCGATAACCTTTGGTCCGTTAGGAGTAAGCATAAGACCGAAATACAAGCATCCCTTAAAGGTTCTGCCCTCTTTATTCATTGCATTGATTGTAGGCAAGAAAATCTTTTCCATACATTCATCAGCAATTTCAGCTGTGTAATAGGGGTTAGGAGCGATTGTTCCCATACCGCCCGTATTGAGTCCCTTATCAAAATCAAGGGCTCTCTTATGGTCCATAGAAGAAACCATAGGCTTAACGGTTTTTCCGTCAGTAAATGCAAGAACTGAAACCTCAGGACCTGTCAAAAATTCTTCAATAACGATATTGTTACCGCTATCGCCGAATTTCTTATCCTCCATAATGGACTTTATTGCATCAACGGCCTCTTCTCTATCAAAAGCGATTACAACGCCCTTTCCGAGTGCCAAGCCGTCAGCCTTAATAACTGTTGGAATAGGTGCGCTCTTTATAAATTCAAGCGCTTTCTCTGCATCGGAGAAAACATCGTAGCTTGCAGTAGGGATGCCGTACTTTTTCATAAGGTTCTTTGAGAAAACCTTACTTCCTTCAATTATAGCCGCAGCCTTTGAAGGACCAAAGCAAGGAATACCGATTTCGTTAAGTGCATCTACGCATCCAAGAACGAGTGGATCGTCAGGTGCTACAACTGCATAGTCAATTTTATTTTCCTTTGCAAAAGCTACGATACCGTCGATATCCTTTGCACCGATTGCAACGCAGGTAGCATCATTTGCCATTCCGCCGTTGCCAGGCAAAGCATAAAGCTCAGTTATCTTTTTGCTTTCCTTAAGCTTTTTTATGATGGCGTGCTCTCTTCCGCCGCCACCTACAACCATTACCTTCATCGAGTCACCTCATTAATGGTGGAAAAGTCTCATCTTTGTGAACGCCATAACCATTCCATACTTGTTACAGCACTCAATTACGAGATCGTCTCTAATAGATCCACCTGGCTCTGCGATATAAGAAACACCACTCTTCTTTGCTCTTTCGATGTTGTCGCTGAATGGGAAGAACGCATCAGAACCAACGCTTACGCCTGTGATTGTGTCGAGGTATGCTCTAGCCTCAGCATCTGTAAGTGGCTCAGGCTGAGATGTGAAATATTTCTGCCAGTTACCATCAGCGCATACATCCTCTTCGTTCTTGTTGATGTAGCCGTCGATAACGTTGTCTCTGTCAGGTCTTGCAATATCATCACGGAAAGGAAGGTTGAGAACCTTGTCATGCTGACGAAGGTGCCATGTATCAGCCTTTGTACCTGCAAGGCGTGTACAGTGAATTCTTGACTGCTGACCTGCGCCTACACCGATAGCCTGTCCTTGATATGCATAGCATACTGAGTTAGACTGTGTATATTTAAGTGTGATAAGAGCGATTATAAGGTCGCGAACAGCCTCTTCTGGGAGATCCTTGTTCTCAGTTACGATATCTGTAAGAAGCTCCTTATTAATTTCGAAGTTGTTTCTACCTTGCTCAAAGGTAATTCCATATACCTGCTTACGCTCAATAGGATCTGGAACGAAATCAGCATCAATCTTTACGATGTTGTAGTTGCCCTTTCTCTTTGTTTTGAGAATTTCAAGAGCCTCATCGGTATAGCCTGGAGCGATAACTCCGTCGGAGATTTCGCGCTTGATAAGAAGTGCTGTTGTAGCATCGCAAACGTCGGAAAGTGCAACCCAGTCACCGAAGGAGCACATTCTGTCAGTTCCTCTTGCTCTTGCATATGCACAAGCGAGTGGGGATTCATCAAGTCCCTCAACATCGTCAACAAAGCAAGCCTTCTTAAGCTTATCTGAAAGTGGAATACCTACTGCCGCAGATGTAGGGCTAACGTGCTTAAATGAGGTTGCACAAGGAAGACCTGTTGCCTCCTTAAGCTCCTTTACGAGCTGCCATGAGTTGAATGCATCAAGGAAGTTGATGTATCCGGGGCGTCCGCAAAGAATTTCGATAGGGAGCTCTGCTCCGTTTTCCATGTAGATTTTAGATGGCTTTTGGTTTGGGTTACAGCCATATTTGAGTTCAAATTGTTTCATATTTCTCGCTCCTATATAATTACTGGTTTTTGTTTACAATTCTTGTTTCTGCTTCGCCTGTTGCGATGTCGATATATCTAACGAAGAGAGATACCTTGTTATCCTCGTTGAGGTTTGTCCAAATGAGGTCGGTAAGGGCATCGATATCCATATCAGGAAGCTCAAGAGTCTTAGGCTCGCCTTCAAAGGAAGGAAGTGGGTTGCCGTCGCAATTGTATGTGTGAATGAATTTTGCCTTTCCTGCAATTGGATTTGAATAAGCGTATGTAAATCTCTCGCAGGACGAGTCATCACCCTCAGCGCTCTTAAGAATTGACATAGCAAAGTTCATATCTCCGTTTTCACGGTGAATGATACCTGAAATTCTAGGGGTAAAGTTTGGCTTGTCATCCTCAAACTCTCTTGTTCTAAGAGCCTGCTCAAATGTCATTTGCTTATCCATAAGGTCGTAGATTGTATCGGTTTGATCACCGTTTGTAACGATTGTCTTGTTTCCAAGAACTCTTACAGGATAGTAGATAATAAGATGTGGATCTACCATTTTGGACTCGTCAAAAGCCTTTGTACGCATTGCATCTCCCTCAGCAACGAATACTCTGTTACGGCTATTCACGCTTCTTCCCATAATGAAGTAAGCTGTAACAGCCTTTTTTCCATCAGGGCTTTTTCCTATGATAATTCCTCTGCCGTGATATGCCAAGGAATTAAGCTCATTTGCAATTGTTGATACCTTCATATTTATTCTCCTTTAATTAAAACCTTATTGTTTTCAACAGTTATCTTACCCTCGCAAAAGAGTCTAACTGCCTTGGGGAGTATCTTCCACTCCGCCTCCTCCATAATGCGTCTTTGAAGTGTTTCAGGAGTATCATCCTCCTTAACCTCAACCGCCTTTTGAAGAACGATTGGACCTGCATCGCACTCTGGAGTTACAATATGTACTGTTGCGCCTGAAAGCTTAACTCCCTTCTCGAGCGCAGCCTCGTGAACACGAAGTCCGTAAAAGCCCTTTCCGCAGAAGGAAGGGATTAGCGCGGGGTGAACGTTCAAGATTTTGTTTGGAAATCTCTCGTACACCTGCTCATCGATAATTGTAAGAAAGCCTGCAAGAACAACCAAATCGATGCCCTCTGCCTCCATAGTATCAGCCAAAGCCTTTGAATAGTCAGCTATGCTATCATACTCCTTGCGAGAAAGCACGATTGATTTTATTGAATTATTTTTGGCACGCTCAAGAGCGTATACACCCGGCTTAGAGGCTATTACCAAGGAAATTTTTCCGTTTCCAAGCTCGCCTCTCTTTTCAGCATCTATAAGAGCCTGAAGATTAGTTCCGCCACCGGATACAAGTACAGCTATTTTTGAGCTTAGCATAGAACTACTCCATCCTCGGATGCAAAGATTTCTCCGATGATATATGCGTCTTCTCCGTTTGCCTTCAAGATTTCGAGAGCCTTATCAGCCTCGTCCTTTGAAACAACAACGCTCATTCCAACGCCGATATTGTATGTGTTGTACATATGTCTTTCAGGAATGTTGCCTGTCTTTTGAATAAGATCAAAGATAGGAAGAACCTTTACCGCGCTCTTATCAATTCTTGCGGAAAGTCCCTTAGGAATGGATCTTGGAATGTTCTCGTAGAATCCACCGCCTGTGATATGTGAAATTCCCTTAACATTAACCTTTTCGATCAATGCGAGAATTGATTTTACATAGATTTTTGTAGGAGTCAAGAGAGTTTCAGCAATTGAAGCTCCACCAAGAGCCTCGCAAGAAACGTAAAGTGAGTCAGGATTGTTATCAATGTCAAACACCTTACGAACGAGTGAAAATCCGTTTGAGTGAACTCCGCTTGATGCAAGTGCGATAACAACGTCGCCCTCTGCCATCTTTGTGTTATCAAGAATTTTCTTCTTGTCAACGATACCAACTGCAAATCCTGCGAGGTCATATTCGTCAACAGGCATAAGACCTGGATGCTCTGCAGTTTCGCCACCGATAAGTGCAGCACCTGACTGTACACAGCCCTCGGCAACACCGCCAACGATAGCGGCAATCTTTTCAGGAACGTTCTTTCCACATGCGATATAGTCAAGGAAGAACAAAGGCTTTGCGCCACAGCAAATAATATCATTTACGCACATAGCAACTGCGTCGATACCGATTGTATCGTGCTTGTCCATAAGGATAGCCATTTTAACCTTGGTGCCACATCCGTCAGTACCTGAAACAAGTACAGGCTCCTCCATTCCTGCAACTGGCAAGCCAAAGCATCCACCGAAGCCACCAACGTCGTCAAGGCATCCCTCATTCTTTGTACGAGCTATATGCTTCTTCATCAATTCAACAGCCTTATAGCCTGCTGTAATATCAACACCGGCTGCTGCATAGCTTTCAGATTTTGAGTTTTTCACTTTTTGTTCCTCACTTTCAATTGTTTTCAGAAATTTTATGATCAAATTTATTTACATACTTTTCGGGAGTTTCAGTTGGATAGTTACCATCGAAGCATGCTGTGCAATAGCCCTTACAGCTTCCGCTAGCGCCTAGCTTTGAAACATCCTCGAGTGGAAGATAACCAAGAGTATCAACGTCGAAAAGCTTGGTCATTTCCTCGATTGTATGATTGCAAGCAATGAGTGATTCTTTGGAATCAACATCAGTTCCGTAGTAGCACGGATTCAAGAATGCCGGTGCAGATGAGCGAAGATGAACCTCTTTTGCTCCTGCATTTCTTAAAAGCTTAACAATTCTTGCACAGGTTGTTCCTCTTACAATAGAGTCATCAACGAGCACTACTCTCTTTCCCTTCACGGTAGCCGATACGGGATTGAGCTTTATTTTAACTTTATCCTCGCGAACGTTTTGTCCAGGAGCAATAAAGGTTCTACCAATGTATTTGTTCTTTATAAGTCCTATGCCGTAAGGAATGCCAGACTCCTCGGCATATCCGAGCGCTGCATCAAGTCCCGAATCAGGAACACCAACTACAACGTCTGCCTCAACTGGATGAGCCTTAGCCAAGAACGCGCCTGCGCGCTTTCTTGCCTCGTGAACTGAGCAACCGCAAATTGCCGAGTCCGGACGAGCCGTATATACATACTCGAAAACGCACATTCTTTCAGGCTTCTTATCACAATGGTCGCGAATTGACTTAATTCCGTCCTTTGAAAATACAAGGATTTCGCCAGGATCAAGCTCTCTTACGAAAACTGCACCTACCGAATCAAGTGCACAGGTTTCGCTTGCGATTACATATTCTCCGTTCTCGCGCTTACCGTAGCATATAGGATGAAGTCCGTTTTCATCTCTTGCAACAACGAGCTTTTGAGGAGACATAACAACGAAGGTATATCCTCCCTTCAATCTTTCCATTGCTCGATTGATTGCTTCCTCAATTGACGATGAGGTTATTCTCTCTTTAGTGATGATACAGGAAATTATTTCTGCATCACTTGTTGTGTGGAATATAAGACCTTGAAGCTCAAGCTCTCTTTTAAGCTCAGTTGAATTAACAAGAGTTCCGGTAGTTGCGATAGCAAGTCTTCCCTTGATATGATTTACTACAATAGGCTCTGCATTAACGCGATCCTTTGTTCCAAGCGTTCCGTAACGAACATGGCCAAGTGCCATATTGCCCTCGCCGAGCTTTCCAAGCTTATCACCTGCAAAAACATCATTCACAAGACCCGAATCCTTGTGTGTACGGAAAATACCGTCATCGTTAACAACTATTCCTGCGCTCTCCTGTCCTCTATGCTGTAAAGCGTACAGTCCATAGTAAACACTGGAAGCGACGTTAGTTTTTTCTTTTCCAATTATTGCGAAAATTCCCATCTAATTATCTCCCGTTATGGATTACTGATTAAATTTATCCTCAATATCCTTGTTCTTTGCAAGAACCTTGTCCTTACCCGCTACTCTTGCATCAACAAGCTTTGCATAAAGAGTCTCGTCGGAGAGAGCAAGCATTTGCACTGCGAGCAATGCGGCATTTGCTGCACCGTCGATTGCAACCGTAGCAACCGGAATTCCCGATGGCATTTGTACTGTTGCTAGGAGTGCGTCAAATCCGCCTGTATTCTTACAAGAAACAGGAATGCCGATTACAGGAAGAACTGTGTTAGCTGCAACTGCTCCAGCGAGGTGTGCAGCCATTCCGGCAGCAGCGATGATAACACCGAAGCCATTATCCTTAGCGCCCTTTACAAACACTGCAGTTTCCTCGGGTGTTCTATGTGCCGAATATACATGAACCTCAAACGGAACTCCGTATTCCTTAAGGACGTTTATGCCCTTTTCAACTATTGGCAAGTCACTGTCACTGCCCATAATGATTGCTACTTTTTTCATATTCATAACTCTCCTTGAAATAAATTTCTTGATAAAAAAACAAAACAAGGCAATCCTACCCTAAGGAGGTAGAATTGCCCAGACGGTCGACAAAGCGATCTTTGCTCCCATGCAGTTAAATCTGCGTTCCGTCAGTTGCAAAAACCTTACCGACTTTTATTTTATCACAAGGTGTCTTATTTTGTCAATATATTTTTATTTAAAAATACATAAAATTTATGCGTATAACGAGACTGATTTTTCGTCATTTTACACAAGCAAGCATTTTAGTGTGTCAAATGCGAGGTGTCGTAGCACTGTAATAAGCTCCAAAAAGCTCATTTTTAAGCAAATTCAAGACCTCGGGGCATCTGCCACCAACCGTCTCTCCATTAATGCTTCTTACGCTTCTTACAAGCTTGCTTGAGCTACTTATAAGTATTTCATCGGCGTTCAAAAGCTCCTCGGTGTTATATTCTCTTTCTTCCACCGTTATTCCGTTTTTCTCGGCGATTTTTATAAGATGCGCCCTAGTTACTCCAGGTAAAATATGCCGGCTTTCGGGTGCGGTTATGAGATTGCCGTTTTTTATTATCGAAACATTGCAGTGCGTGCCCTCGGTGATAATACCCTTTCTATGTAAAATCGCCTCATCAGTACCATTTTTTGATGCTATTTGCGAAGCAAGAACATTCGGAAGAAGGTTCAAGGTTTTTATGTCGCACATCTCATATCTTATATCCGGAAGTAACACCGCACTCATCGTAATATCCGAATTTTCTATCTCTCTTGGCATTATCATAATGCACAAATTTCCCTTATCAAGCATAAGCTCATGCGCTCTTTGAGCAGTCCCTCTCGACATATGGAAATAGACGAATTTTTCATTTGCATCAACCAATTTAACAAGGGTGCAAATCAGCTCGAAAAGCTCGTGCTTTTTCATTTGAATTTTTATAGAAAGCCTATCGCAGTTACGGTAAAATCTGTCTATGTGTGTAGACAGTAAATAAGGGATATTATTACGGCACATAACAGCATCGTAAACTCCGTCTCCAAAGTAAAACGCCCTGTCATTCATCGGCACTCTCATTTCGTCAATAAGACCGACTTCTCCGTTATAATATCCCAAATTTATCATATGTACCTCCGCTTATGCCAAAATAAATTTCTCGTTAGCAGTAAGGGTTACCGTTTTATCAACGCCCTCAACATTTATTATAGCAGTTTGCGCGGTAGGTGTTACTAATTCTAGCCTTGAAAGCTTCGAGTTTTTCCACTCGATATCGACTTTTATATTGCCTTTCGCCAAAAGTCCCTTTATTTTTCCGTTTTTCATCTCTGAGGGGAGTGCAGGAAGAATTTTTATTTTTCCGTCCTCGCATTGCAAGAACATTTGCGCAATTCCCGCAGCAACTCCAAAGTTTCCGTCGATTTGGAATGGTGGATGAGCATCAAACATATTCGCATACGTTCCGCCACCCTGACTGTATTTGAGCTCTGCATTTGGCTCAACAAAGTTAAGCTGATTTTTTACAAGCTTATATGCCCTATCGCCATCCTTGAGTCTAGCCCAAAGATTAACCTTCCATCCCATGCTCCATCCTGTGCTCTCATCCCCTCTAATTTCAAGAGTTTGACGGCACGCATCGGCAAGCTCCTTGGTAGCATCGGTGGAAATAAGACCTGCGGGATACATTGCGTAGAGATGCGAAACGTGTCTATGATGAACGTCCTCTTCCTCATACTCCTCATCGTATTCGAGAAGCTCTCCGTGCGAGCCAATCTTATAAATGCCCACATTAGGAAGCTTTTCTCTGATTTCCTTTACAAAATCGTCGTTTTCTCCAAGTATTTCAGCGCCCTTAGAAACGCTTGTAAAGAGGTCTTGTATTATAGATTGAGTCATTGTTGTATAGAGAGTTGTATGAACAGTCTCTCCGTTAATTATTACAGCATTTTCAGGGGATGTGGAAGGTGTCAAAATCCACTTTCCGTTATGCATTACCATCATATCAAGATAAAATCTTGCGCTTTCCTTCATAATAGGATAAGCTACCTCACGAAGGAAGTCCTTGTCAAGAGTGTATTCGTAATGCTCAAACAGGTGTCTGCAAAGCCATCCAGATGACATATTCCAAAAGGCATATCTCGAGGAATGCTCTACATTAAATCCAACCGGAGTTGTATTTATCCAAAGGTCAAGATTGTGGTGTGAAACGAAGCCGTTTGCGCCATAGAAATGCTTTGCAGTTTCTCTTCCGTTTTTGCTAACGCCCTTAATAAGCTCAATCATAGGCTTGTGGCACTCGGGAAGGTTGCACATAAGCACGGGCCAATAGTTCATTTCAGTATTAATATTTACGGTATAGTTAGATGACCAAGGAGCGTAAAAATGCTCGTTCCATATTCCTTGGAGATTTGTTGCTCTAGAGCCCTCTCGCGATGAAGCGATTATGAGATATCTGCCAAAGTTGAAAAGAAGCTCACAAAGTCCCAAGTCCTTATCACCGTCGCGAAGTCTTCTATCAGTTGTTTTGGTGCTTATATCGCCACCGAAATCAACCTCTATTCTATTGAATAGCTCAGATGTGTCGGCAATATGTGCGCTCTTAATTTTCTCGTAAGGAATTTCGCAAAGCGCGTTCACTCTATCAAGACAGGGATAGAAGGTAGGCTTGTTGGGAAACTTATCAAAGTCAACGAAGCTGGTTTCGGCACAAAAGTAAATAGTTACATCAGTTGCGTCCAAGATTTGAACATAGTCTTCTTTTCTTTCTGTTTCGCCATCACACTTGATTTTTGCCATAGCACTAACCTTAACGCCGTCGCCATCATAAACAACAGGCTTTGCATCTCTATGATAAGTAGGCGCAATAGACGTTGGGCATTCTCCTGTAAGATAAAGAATGTCCTTGCCGGCTGTAACGGCGCTCTTTCCAACGCAATCGCCCTTCAATTTATACGATACAGGCTTGCTTGATGAAAGCTTAACCATAACACAGTTATGAGGATGCGAAACGAGATATTCTCTCTTAAAATCTATTCCGTCCTCTGTATAGCTTACGCTTGCAAGCGAATTTTCAAGGTCAAGCACGCGAGAATAGTTTTTGTGATTCGATGAAGAGCCGTCTCTTTCTATGTAAAGAGTGCCGAGAAGCATATATGAGTTAAGCCATGGACCTGTAAATCCACGCTCTATTTCAACTTGTGCCTCGTAAAATTTCCCCTCAAGAGTGAGCGCCTTCGCCTTCTCAAAGGATTCCCTTGCGTCCTCAACCATAAATTGACCCGGCTTACCGGACCAAAGTGTATCGTGATTTAACGAAATGCGTTCAATATCGGTTTTTCCATAAATGACCGCGCCAAGAGAGCCGTTGCCAAGAGGTAGAGCCTCTTCAAAGGCTTTCGCAGGGGTATCATATCTCAAAAACTTTTCCATATTTTCACCAACCTGTTCATTTTTTATTGTTATGCGAATAAATTTAAGTGATAACATTTTGTTCTAACACTGATATTTTATCACGAATATTAAGCTTATGTCAACATAATTTAACGAAATAAGGAGAAAAGATATGCTTGGAAAATGCTTTGGCGTGCTTTGCGTATTATCGGTTGCATTTGCCGTTTTTACAGGAAACGTATCCTCGCTATCTGAAGCGGTGGCAACAGGCGCTACGAAAAGCGTAAGCCTTGTGATATCTCTTGTTGGCATTATGGCATTTTGGAACGGACTTTTAAACGTATTCAAGGATGCAGGGATAATAGAAAAGCTATCTAGACTCTTAAAGCCCGTTTTAAAAAGGATTTTCCCGAAAGCGTTTAAGGAAAACGTTGCGACCGAGGAAATAACGGCATGCATTAGTGCAAATATGCTAGGAATAGCAAACGCCTCCACTCCGCTTGCTATAAGTGCTATGAAAAAGCTGAGCGAGAGGGATAAATCGGGAGTTGCGTCTGCCGATATGATAATGCTAGCTATGCTTGGCTGCTGCTCGTTTAACCTGATTCCAACAACCATAATCGCCATTCGAGCATCCCACAACGCATCTATCACCTATGAGCTTATTCCAAGCATTTGGCTATGCTCCGGCATTTGCTCGATAATAGGGGTTATTCTATGCCTGATTTTGGGTAAAATAAATGCAAAAAATTGAGATCTTTTCATCTTTTATTATACCAACTATCATTTTGATCGCTTCATTTTTGATTTTAGCATCTAAAAAAGACTGCTTTTCATCTTTTTTGAACGGAGCTAAGGATGGCGCGAAGAGTGCAATTTCCCTATTACCCACCCTTTGCGCTTTAGTAGTGGCGATATCTCTTTTCAACGCGTCGGGAGCATGTGAGGTGATTTGCACGCTTCTTGCTCCCTTGTGCGAGCTTTTGCATATACCGAGCGATATTCTTCCGTTGATTATAACTCGCCCTCTTTCGGGCGGTGCGTCGATTGCCACATACGAGGATATAATTTCACGATGTGGCGTTGACTCATACGAGGCAATTTGCGCATCAATAATTATGGCCTCGTCGGATACGGTTTTTTACGTTATCGGAATCTACTTTTCAAGTGTCGGAATAAGGAAAACAAGATGGGCGCTTCCCTGTGCGCTTTTTGTGTCGGGAATATGTATTTTTATATCCTGTGCCATAAGTAGATTTTTCTTTTAAATTCGACAATTTTTTGAATTTTCGAATTCTAAAATTCATAATTTTAAGAATTATTAAATTTATAAATTGAATAAACAAAGGAAGCACGGTCGATAATCGAAGAAAAACTTAGGAGCTTTCAAAATGATAAAGGGATGCCAAAAAAGAATGATTTTTATAAAGAATACGGGGTGCGATTTATTTGATGAGGCTTATTTTGTTTTAAAAAACGATATCCCCTCATCCGAGGAAAATCAAAACGACATAATACGCACCGCCACCGCCATTATAAATGAGCACGAATATCCTTTAAATAAAAGAAAAAGAGTGAAAAATAGGCGCGCTAAGCCACTTATATTTTTTATGCTCGGAGCATTGTGCGGAGCAGCTATTTGTGCTCTAGGATTTATTATTTTTTAAGAATATATTGACTGCTAGAATTTGTTGTGATATAATGGTGTCAGTAAAAATCGTATTTAAAGTGTAAAGTCGCTGTGTGGGGTCGTTATACGCACAGATGCCTTTACTACATATTTTACCGTCAAAGGACGGTTTTTTGACACGCAATTTTTTGCCATTAAGAAAGGAAAATTATGTCTAAAACTATTGAAAAAAAGAACACCTCTTCTGCCACTAAAAAATGGCACAAGCCAAGTGCAAAAAAGAATGTGAACGCCTTAGCAGATGCACCCAAAGCAAGCGCCAAATCCGTTAGCAAATCAAGCACTAAAAAGTCTTCTCCAAAGAAGCAAAAGCCTACTGTAAGCACCACAAAAAAGCCGTACGCAAAGAAGGCAAAAGCCGAAAGAAAAAAACAGCCTAAATTGCGCATATTCTCTCTTGGCGGTCTTAACGAAATCGGCAAAAACATTACCGTTTTCGAATGTGAAAACGACATCATTGTGGTTGACTGCGGAATAGGATTTCCCGAGGAAGATATGCTCGGTGTTGACCTTGTAATTCCTAACTTCAGCTATCTTGAGGCGAACGTAGAAAAAATCCGCGGTGTATTTATCACTCACGGTCATGAGGACCATATTGGATCTCTTCCCTATTTCTTGCGTTCAATGAACGTTCCGGTTTACGGAACAAAGCTCACGCTTGGAATTCTCGAAAACAAGCTTATTGAGCACAAGCTCTTGCAAAGCGCAAGACTAAACACCGTTTCAGCCGGAGATACTGTAAGCGCAGGATGCTTTAAAATTGAATTCATAAGAGTTAATCACTCGATAGCCGACGCTTGCGCTCTTGCAATCACTACTCCACAGGGAGTTGTAATTCACACAGGCGACTTCAAGCTTGACTTAACTCCCGTTGAAAGTGAGCCTATGGATATTGCAAGGCTTGCAGAACTTGGAAGCAAGGGTGTTCTTATGCTTCTTTGCGAATCAACCAACGTTGAGCGCCCGGGATATACTCCATCGGAGAGCAAGGTTGGACTATCTCTTGACAAAATCTTCTCCGAGGCCGAGGACAAGCGAATTGTTATAGCGACCTTTGCATCAAACGTGCATAGAGTTCAGCAAATCATAAATTCAAGTGTAAAGCACGGACGTAAGGTTGCCGTTACCGGTCGAAGCATGATAAACGTTGTCAATGCCGCTGTAAAGCTAGGATATATGAACGTGCCCGACGGTGTTCTTATAGACATAGACGACGTAAAGAAATATCCACCTCAAAAAACGACTATCGTTACAACCGGAAGTCAGGGAGAGCCTATGAGTGCGCTTTACCGTATGGCTTTCTCTGAACACGACAAAATCGCGCTCACCGACAACGACCTTGTTGTGCTTAGCTCAAGCGCTATTCCTGGCAACGAAAAGCTTGTAGGAAAGATTGTAAACGAGCTTTATCGCAGAGGCGTGAACGTATATCACGATTCAAGTGTTGAGGTGCACGTTTCGGGACACGCCTGTCAAGAGGAGCTTAAGCTTATGCATTCTCTTACAAAGCCGAAATATTTTATGCCGATACACGGTGAATATAGGCACTTAATTCAGCACAAGGAGCTTGCACAAAGGCTTGGAATGCCGAGTCAAAACATATTTGTATCCGACATTGGCAGAGTTATAGAAATCGACGAGGACGGTGCTTCATTCTCGCCTAATCCTGTTCCTTCGGGAAAGATTTTGATTGACGGAAGTGGCATAGGAGACGTTGGAAACATCGTTTTGAGAGATAGAAAAAATCTTGCCGAAAACGGTATTATCATTGCAGTTGCTACAATTAACGCTGAATTTGGCGAGCTTCTTTGCGGTCCTGAGATAATTTCAAGGGGATTTGTTTACGTTCGTGAAAACGAGGAGCTTATGAACGGTGCAAGGGATGCTGCAACAAATGCTCTTATTGATGCTCTTTCAAGGGGTGCGCACGAATGGGGCGACCTCAAGGCTATTCTTAAAAGTGCTATTTCCAAATACATCTTTAACAAGACAAAACGCAAGCCGTTAGTTTTGCCGATTATTATGGATATGTAAAAAAATGCCGAAGCTTTTCGGCATTTTTTCTTTTTTTCTTGTAATATCCTCTCACGTATGCTATACTTAAAGCATCAAGTATTTTCAAGTTAAAGGAGTTTATCTTGTTTAAGCTATTAAAACATATGAAGGGCTACGTCAAGGAATGCGTTATAAGTCCACTGTTCAAGCTTTTAGAGGCTTGCTTTGAGCTTTTTGTTCCTCTTGTGGTAGCAAGAATTATAGATATAGGCATTGCAAATGGCGACAAGGGCTACGTTACCCGTCAATGTCTTATTCTCGTAGGGCTTGCCGTAATCGGTCTTTCCTGTACGCTTATAGCACAGTATTATGCTGCGAAGGCGGCTGTTGGCTTTTCCACAAAGGTAAAGCATTCACTGTTTTCACATATTCAGTCGCTTTCCTACACGGAAATTGACACGCTCGGCACACCTACGCTTATCACTCGAATGACAAGCGATATGAATCAGGTTCAATCGGGTGTCAACCTCACCTTGCGCTTGTTTATGCGCTCACCGTTTATAGTTTTCGGTGCTATGATAATGGCGTTTACCATTGATACAAGCTCAGCTCTTGTTTTTGCCGTTGCAATCCCTGTGCTTGCGCTTGTTGTTTTTGGAATTATGTGGGCAACCATTCCTCTTTACAAAAAAGTTCAAGCAAAGCTTGACAAGGTTTTGGGCATAACTCGTGAAAATCTTACCGGTGCAAGAGTTATTCGTGCATTTGCAAACGAAGAAAACGAGGAAGAAAAGTTCAAAACGGCAACAAAGGAGCTTAATCTTGCTCAAAAATTCGTCGGAAAAATCTCGGCAATTATGAATCCGGCGACGTATGCCATTGTAAATATTGCGATTGCCGTGCTTGTTTGGAACGGTGCTATAAGGGTTAACAGTGGCTCTCTTACTCAGGGTCAGGTAATTGCCCTTTACAACTATATGTCGCAAATTCTCGTAGAGCTTATAAAGCTCGCTAACCTCATAGTTACTGTTACAAAGGCGGTTGCCTGTGGAAACAGAGTTCAAGGCGTTTTCGAGATAAAATCATCTATAAAGCAAGGCGAAATATCTTCCAATAATCGTGAGGGAACGGTTGAGTTCAAGGGAGTTTCCTTACGATACGCTAATGCGTCCGAAAACTCGCTTGACAACGTTGATTTTTCCGTAAAAAGTGGCGAAACCATTGGAATTATTGGTGGTACGGGCTCGGGAAAAACCTCGCTTGTTAACCTTATTCCAAGATTTTACGACGTATGTGAGGGTGAGGTTTTACTTGACGGCATAAACGTTAAGGATTACTCATCTGAGGCGCTCCTTGAAAAGATTGGAATTGTACCTCAAAGGGCTGTTCTCTTTGCCGGTTCTATTAGAGATAATATGAAATGGGGCAACGAGGACGCAACTGACGAGGAGATAATCGAGGCTATCACCTTGGCGCAGGCAAAGGACGTGCTTGACGGCAAGGACGGTGGTCTTGACTTTACAATCGAGCAAGGCGGAAGAAACCTTTCAGGCGGTCAAAGACAGCGCTTCACCATTGCAAGAGCTCTTGTTAAAAAGCCCGAAATCCTTATTTTTGACGATAGCTCATCTGCACTAGATTACGCAACCGATGCAAGGCTTTGCGCTTCTCTTAAATCACTCGATTACAATCCTACCGTATTTATAGTTTCTCAAAGAACCGCATCCATTGCAGGTGCTGACAAAATAATCGTCCTTGACGATGGCAAGGTTGTTGGAATAGGCACTCATAGCGAGCTTCTTGAAGGCTGTGTTGTATATTCGGAAATATACTCCTCACAATTTAAAAAGGAGGGCGTGTAAGATGAAAAAATCCAAATTCAAGTCCTCCACCATTAAGCAGGTGCTTCATTACGTAAGAAATTACAAGCTTTTGCTATTTTTGTCCATTCTTTTTGCGACGATAACGGTTGCGCTCAGCTTATATATTCCTATCATTGTCGGTCAAGCGATTGACCTTTTGGCTAACGGTCAAGGCAAAATCGACCTAGACAAGGTTCTTGTTTTGCTTGGAAATATAGGTATCATTGCGATAATCATTGCGCTTTTACAATGGATTATGAACAACATAAACAACAAAATAACCTACAATGTTGTAAGAGACGTACGCAACGATGCCTTTGAAAAAATCGAGCGTCTTCCTCTAAAATACATCGACTCACGTTCGCACGGAGAGATTGTGAGCAAGGTTATTGCCGACGTTGATCAATTTGCCGACGGTCTTTTAATGGGCTTCACGCAGTTGTTTACAGGTGTTGTTACCATTTTGGGAACTATTGTGTTCCTCATTTTAATCAATTTCAAAATAGCGCTTGTCGTGGTGCTTTTGACTCCGCTTTCGCTATTTATCGCAAACTTTATAGCCAAAAAAACATATTCTATGTTTTCAACTCAATCCTCGGCACGCGCTGAGCAAACTGCGATTATCGACGAAATGGTCGGCAATTTAAAGGTTGTAAAGGCATTTTCGCATGAGGACGAGGCAATCGAGGAGTTCGACAAGGTAAACGAAAAGCTAAAAAAATGCTCGGTTAAGGCGATTTTCTTCTCCTCTCTTGTAAATCCGACAACAAGATTTGTAAACGCTCTCGTTTACGCATCAGTTGCTCTTGTCGGTGCATTCACGGTTACTAGCTCGGGCGGTGTAGCTCTTACTGTCGGCGCACTTTCGAGCGTGCTTAGCTACGCTACACAGTATGCAAAGCCGTTTAACGAAATCTCCGGTGTGGTAAGTGAGCTTCAAAACGCGCTTGCCTGTGCCGAAAGAACGTTTGCTCTTATAAACGAAGAGCCTGAAATCCCCGATGGCGAAAATGCAATTACACTTTCAAGCGTTGAAGGTAACGTTAGCCTTAACGACGTATCGTTCTCGTACACCGAAAATCAAAGACTGATTGAAAATCTTTGTCTTGACGTTAAAAAGGGACAAAGAATTGCAATCGTTGGTCCTACGGGCTGTGGAAAAACAACGCTCATCAACCTTCTTATGCGTTTTTATGACGTAAAGAGCGGTGCTATAAGTGTTGATAACAACGATATAAGAGGCATTACACGCGCTTCCTTGCGTGAAAGCTACGGAATGGTATTACAGGAAACATGGATACGAAACGCATCAATACGCGACAATATAGCCATTGGAAAGCCCGATGCCACAAACGAGGAAATAATCGAGGCTGCAAAGAAATCGCACGCGCATAGCTTTATAAAGCGTCTACCAAACGGATACGATACTATTGTTTCCGAGGATAGCTCACTTCTCTCACAGGGACAAAAGCAGCTTCTATGCATTGCAAGAATAATGCTATGCTTGCCTCCTATGCTCATTTTAGACGAGGCAACATCCTCAATCGACACAAGAACTGAATTAAAAATTCAAGATGCCTTTGCGCAAATGATGAGAGGCAGAACCTCGTTTATTGTTGCTCACCGTCTTTCTACGATACGAGAGGCGGATGTCATTCTAGTAATGAACAAGGGTCAAATTATTGAGCAAGGAACTCATGATGAGCTTTTGGCAAGGGGCGGCTTCTACTGCTCGCTTTATAATAGTCAGTTTGAGGCTCAAGAGTAAAATCAAAAAGAAAACCACGGTTAAACCGTGGTTTTGTTTTATTTTGTAAGCTCTACCTGTACGCCGAAGATTGATGCAAGTGAGTCAAGAGTTTCCTTAAGCTCAGCATCGTCGCCCTCGGTTGCATTATTTTGATAATACTGCTCGATTGCAGTTTTTGCAGAATCCTTGTCTGCCTCGGTTAGCTTATCGGAAATACCGTAAGAGTTTTCAACTGTATTGCCCTCTTCATCCTTTGACGAGGAGTTAATAGCCGAGGAAACGATAGTCGAGTTAACAACCGTATCAACGAGCTCGTCAGCGGTAAGTCCGCTTCTTGAGGAGTCGTCCTCACCGTTTGAGAACAAGTTAGACGACTTGTCTCCGTCGGTTGCAGCCTGAACGGTAGATACGATTTTATCAACAGCCTCAATTTCGCCCGACAATTGCTCTTCGGTAAATTCACCATCGTTATTAGCAATCTCTTGAACTATCGAGCCAAGCGCGCCCGACATAGCCTTCGATTCGTCCTTGCTCATACCGAGATTTCTCATAACCTCAGGGGTGAGCGTTTCTATAATAACGCTTGCAGAATCGGAGTCTATATTTTTGAGCAAGTGCTCAATCGCTTTTTCTCTATCCTCAGCACTTGAAACGGATGCGATAATAGCAAGCTGCTGTCTTGAAACAAGAACGGTTTCCATGCTTGAGCTACTGGAAAGCATCGCTTCAACGAATTCAGGGGTAAGAATAGCAATTTGCGAAGCACCCTCACTTCTAAGAACCGCTTGAAGAACAAATTCATACGCATCGCCTACAAACAAGCTTTGCTTCAAGGTGTCGAACGCTCTTCCAAGAGAACGAAGGTCGGTATTTATTATGATTTGCAAGTTATCGGTTGCGTTTGGATCAAACGATTCATAGAAAGACACAAAATTCTTCATAATTGAAGAAATTCTAGCGCCCTCGTCATACATCATTTGCTCGGTTACAGTTTCCATCACAAGCTGATCAGGGAATGGAACTGCCGTTCCGTTAACCTCGTTATAAACACGGTAAATATAGTTTTTGAATGCGTTTACAAGGTCGGCAACAAACGGTCTTGTCGTATCGTTGAGATAAAGCTCAGCGAAGATAGAGCCCATAAATTCTTCTCTTTGAAGAACTGTCATAGGATTACCGCCACCGAAGGTTTCTTTGAAAAATCCCTGCTCTATACAAATGTTCATAATATTTCCAGCCGTGTGGATATCTTGGCTTATTGTATCGTTAGTTGTTTGAGAGAATACTGTAAGGATTTTATCAAATGTAGGCTCATAATACTCACCGACATTTAGCTTTTCGTATCCCATAACATCCTCTCCGTTAAGCCAAGCATCAGATGCATAGGAAATAACTGAGGAAATGATAGTTGGAACAACTACTGCGTTATCAAGCGTTGTAGTGATGTTATCAATGGCAACTGTTTGCGCATCGCCATATTCGGCAATAGGCGCGTCCAAAAGTGCCGGAAGCTCACCGTAAATATCGGTAAGAACCTTTATTTCGTTTTGCAAAGTGATTTCGACATCGTCAACCTTTGCCGTTGTAAGAGCATTGAAAATCCATCTTCCACCGCAAACATAGACTGTCTTTATAACGAAATTTTCCTTGATAGGAGTAATATAAGCATCATTGATTTGTACGCAGGATGCGGAAATTGAGCCAAGAGTTGCGCCAAGAGATTGTGTTTGTTCTTGTTCAACATCTTCGTCTGTTTCCTCGTCAGCCATAGACTGAACGACCTCGCCTTGCTCGGTTGTATTTACATTGCCTATATCATCCAAAACGGTGTTTGCCATTGTTATATAGCCAACGAGAGGAATAATGAATATTCCAAATGAAATTATTTTGGTAACCGAAGAAACGATTGCGCCACCAAGACGGTTTCCGCCTCTTCTTCCAAAGATAGAACGACAAACGATAGCCTCGGGGATTTTTATAATAAGTCCCAAAACCAAATATGTTATCATAAACACGAGAGGTGATATTATAACCATTGGCAAGGCTGCCGCCATTTCGACAGCGTTTCCACGCTCGGACAAGGCGACAACGGTTTCCTTAATCTCCACCATAAATGCCGAGTCGGGGAACATAGTAGCCAGCTTATCAAAGCCTAAAAGGAGCTCATCCTCGCTTACCGACAGCTTCAAGGCAAGCTTGGAAATAGCAAGTGAAATTCCTGCGGTTGCAAGAACGACAACGAGGTTTACAAGTGCCTTGTAAAGGCCCTTACGAATGCCCATAAGCGCACCAAAAAGACCGCAAACTGCGATTGCGATATAGATGATAAGATTCACGTTATCCATATGCTATTCTCCTTTCAGCGTATTTTACAAAACATTATACACTATTATTTTAACATACAATATTAATTTTTTCAAGAGAAAAAAGAAATTAGAGGAAATATCGCATCTTTTTTTCTAATTCTCGCATAAATACCCAAAACCTACAAACAATAACAAGGCAATTAAATTCAAAAAAGGAGATTTCTGATGAAGGCAACAGGAATTGTTAGAAGGATTGATGACCTTGGCAGAGTCGTAATACCAAAGGAAATACGACGAACTATGAGAATTCACGAGGGAGCACCTCTCGAAATATACACCGGAAAGGAAGGCGAGGTTATTTTTAAAAAATACTCCCCTATCGGAGAGCTTGCCGCCTTTGCATCTCAATATGTAGACACGCTTCACAAAACTTGTCAAATAACTGCGATTGTAACTGACAGGGACACCATAATCGCAAGTGCAGGTCTTCCCAAGCGCGAATATATTGACAGGAAGCTATCCGAGGATTTTGAGAGTATAATCGAAGGGCGCTCACTTTACTCGCACAAGCAGGGCTCATCCGAAATAAGCATTGTTAACGGCGGAAACGCATACGTCAGACACGCGATGCCGATAATTTCGGACGGAGATATTGTTGGCTGTGTTGCGTCGGTTTACACGGGCACTGATACTGCTACTGACACGGTAACCGAGGCGAAGCTAATCCAAACCGCCGCAAGCTTTTTAGGAAGACAATTTGAGTCATAATAACATCAAAATAAATAGCAGTCGCTTTAAAAACGACTGCTATTTTAGCGCGTTTTGAGATTTTTAACAATTTTAGAATTTGAAAATTTAAAAATTCATATTTTAAGAATTTTTTCTTTTAAAAAATCTTTTTGTTGCATTATTTTGCAACTTATGCTAAAATGTTTTTGTTATAGGTCAAAGAAATCAAGAATTCCGTTATAAATACCACGGGCAAAAAGCTGTGGATTGTTTGCCATAAGATTGGCATCGTACGGATTTGAAATGAAGCCGATCTCCACAAGAACCGCGGGCATATTTGTTTTTCTTAACACGTATAAGCCCGGGCGAACCTTTATTCCCCTATTCGGCAAGCCTGTTGCCTCGTTTAAGCCATCCAAAATATCCTCTCCGAGATTTGTTGATATTGACGGTGTCGAATAAACAAGTGCCTCGCTTCCACTTGCGCTTGACGAGCTTGATGCGTTGGTGTGTATACTAATAAAGTAATCCGCGCCCCACGAATTTGCATCTTCTACCCTTGCGCGAAGGCTTGACGCATTTGACGTGCCAAGCTGTGTATCGGCGCTCGGTCTTGAAAGGCGCACGTCAAAATTGCCGTTATTTCGCAAAAGCGTTGCAAGGCTTCTGCCAACCTCGTAGGTTATATCCTGCTCTGCGTATCCGTTGCCCTCGGCGCCCGTATTAGGACTTCTCGGATTGTGTCCCTGGTCTATGTAAATTTTAATTGCCATAACAACATCCCCCTTTTTTAACATTTTATTCTTTTTCTCAAAAGAGGTTACTATGAAGGAATTTAAAAGCATTCAAAAGCTACTCAGCCCTATAAGAAAGGCTATTGAGGAGTATGATATGATTGAGGACGGCGACAGAATCGCTGTTGGAATCTCAGGCGGAAAGGATTCGCTTGCGCTTCTTTGCGCTCTTTCCGTTATGCGTATATTTTTAAACAAGAAATTCGAGCTTGTTGCCATTACAATCGATATGGGCTTTGAGGGCTCTAATTTTTCCGAAATATCGAAGCTATGTAAGGAATTGGACGTAGAATATCACGTAATTCCAACTCAAATATATGAGATAATTTTCAACGTAAGACAAGAAAAAAGCCCTTGCTCGCTTTGTGCAAGAATGAGACGTGGAGCGCTTCACGATGCGTCAAAGGAGCTTGGCTGTAACAAAATCGCGTTAGGACACCATTTTGACGATGCGGTTGAAACCTTTATGCTTAATCTTTTCTTCGAGGGAAGAATAGGTTGCTTTAGACCTGTTACATATCTTTCAATAAAGGATATAACAATGATAAGACCTTTAATTTACACATATGAGAAGGATATTATCGCGTTCGCAAGCAAGGAAAATTTGCCTGTTTATAAGGCGCCCTGCCCTGCCGACGGCAATACCGAAAGAGCTAAAATGAAGGAGTTTTTAGCACCGTTTGACAAGGAGCATCCGGGACTTTATCACAGAGTTATGGGTGCAATTCAGCGTGCAGAGCTTGACGGCTTTCACGAGGACAAAATCGACCAAGCTGAAAAGCTCCGTCGCAAAAGCGAAAATAAAAAATCACCACAATAAAGTGGTGATTTTTATTTTATTTTTGCTTTTCGTCGTCCTTTACGCGAAGGTCGCTTGGAACTTGAATTTTTGCCATTGTAGACGTAAACTCGAAGCTTTGCTTTACAGGAGCGGGATTGTTCCAATAAAGCTTTCTACGCTGTCTTAGCTGAACGTACTTGTAAACAAAGAAAGCAACAAGTCCTGCAATAATAACTGCGCATATGATATAGATTCCACCGCCAAAGGAAGCGGAGTCAACCTTTAGCTCCTCCCAAAGACCGTTGAGAATTGCTCTGTTTTCATCGGACATATCTCTATACGCATATTTTGAGAACATATATTCGATATAGGTGGTTTCAACGGAATTGCCGTTTTCGTCCTCTACTATAATGATGTTGCCGAAATCAGGGTCATAAATAAGCTCGTAATCATCCTCAAGATAATCAATATAATCAGGATTATTTACAACCTCTTTGTTAGGCGAAGCATAATAGATGTACTCTGCATTTGCTCTTGCAGCCTCGTACTCCTCGCTAAGCATAAAGTCGATATACGCCTCGGCAAGCTCCTTGTTTTGAGCGCCTGTTGGAATACACATTGCATCGGCAAATATGTTAGTTACATACTTTCCTTCCTCATTCTTTGGATAGAAGAAGCCGAGTGCCTCGTTATTGGCAATCATAGAAAGGCAGTCGCCCGCGTAATATGCGGCAAGAGTTGCCTCTCCGCTCTCCATCTTGTTATAGATTTCGTCCATAACGTAGCTTTGAACGAGTGGTTTTTGAGCCTTTAGCTTTTCAAACGCAAGCTTCCATTCAGCCTCGGTTGCGTTATTAACGTCAATTCCAAGTGCGTACATTGCTGTACCGAAGGCATCTCTTGCGTTATTAAACTGCAAGATTTGACCTGCGTATTTTTCATCCCAAAGAAGCTCCCAGCCTGCTTCTCCGTTTTCGATCCTTTCAAGGTCGGCAGGGTCCATCTTTTCGCTATTATAGATAATTCCGATAATACCGTACGTGTACATAGCGGTATATTTAACCTCGGGATCACTATCATAGAACGGATTTCTAAACTGCTCCTCTATATTCTCGTAATTTGGAATATTATTTAGGTTGAGAGGTTGGATTAAGCCGTCAGCCTTAAGACGCTCAATCATATAATCCGACGGAATGATAACGTCATAGCCACTTGCACCACTCTTGAGCTTTGCATAGAGGTCCTCATTGCTTGCGTAGGTGGTATAGTTGACCTGTACCTTTATCTTTTCGCCGTATTTTTCATAGTGAAGCTTTTCGTAATATTCCTCGAATGCCGAGTTAGTATCAAACGAATCCTCGCTACCGTCGGAAATATACTCGCCCCAGTTATAAACGTTGAGAGTTACGGTCTTTGTTCCTGCAGAAACGATAAACACGATAAGTGTAATAATCGCGATTGTGCTAAACAATCCGCCTACAACATATTTAGTAATCTTCTTTGCCTTTTTGCTCATCTTTTCTCTATTCTTATCGGACACAAGGTTCGAAACGACAAGAAGAACGAGAATCGACACGAATATAAGCGTTGAAAGTGCGTACATATCTGGTGTTACGCGCTTTTTAGTCATTGAATATATTCTTATAGGCAAGGTTTCAAAGCCACTTCCGATTGTGAAATAGCTTATAACAAAGTCGTCAAGGGACAAGGTAAACGCCATAATCAAGCCGGAGATGATACCGGGCATAATTTGTGGCAATTCAACCTTGAAAAACGACTGAAACGGTGTACAGCCAAGGTCAAGGGCTGCCTCGGGCAAGCTCTTGTCCATTTGCTTGAATTTAGGCAATACGGAAAGTATTACATACGGCAGGTTGAAGGTAATGTGTGCTATAAGCACAGTTCCAAAGCCAAGGCTTGCCTTGCCACCTATCATAACGCCCACAAAAACGAACAAAAGCATCATTGAGATACCTGTTACGATTTCAGGGTTCATCATAGGTATTTTGGTTACCGACATTGTGGAGCTTTTTACATACTTATTCTTCATTTTGTTAATTCCGTATGCAGCCATTGTACCGATCACGGTAGAAATGAGTGCCGAAAGAATTGCAAGAATAAGTGTGTTTTTAAGTGCGTTTAGCGTTGCCGAATCGCTAAACAGCTCCTTATACCATTTAAGGGAAAATCCGTCAAAGGTGCTTGTACTGTTTGATGCGTTAAACGAGTACAAAATAAGCACTGCGATAGGCATATAAAGGAATACGAATATGAGTGCTGTATAGATATTTCCAAGTGTTTTCTTTTTCATACCACTACACCTCCGTCATCCTCTCCCGAATACTTATTCATTATAGCCATACTAACCATAATGATTATCATAAGCACGAGCGACATTGCCGCACCGAGGTTATAGTTATATGCGGTTTGGAACTGTCTTTCAATTGTATCTCCTATGAGGTCGAAGTTTCCTCCACCAAGCTTTTGAGAAATATAGAAGGTACTAATTGAAGGTACAAACACCATTGTAACACCTGAAATAATTCCAGACATACTAAGTGGAACAACGACTCCTGTGATTACCTTGAACGGGCTACTGCCAAGGTCGGATGCAGCCTCGAGCAATCTAGGGTCAATCTTGCTCATTACAGAGTGAAGCGGAATTATCATATACGGTAGGTAGTTATATACCATACCGAGAATTACAGCGCCTGATGTGTTTATCATATGCACAGGGTCTATGCCAATAGAGCCAAGAAGGCTGTTAATAATACCTGTATCCTCGAGCAACGCCATCCACGAATAGGTACGAATAAGGAAGTTAAGCCATTGTGGAAGCATTACAAGCATTATAAGTATTTTTTGAGTCTTTGGACTAGCCTTTGTCATAAAGTACGCGATAGGATAAGCAATAATAAGACAAATTACTGTTGCAAGGAATGCAAAGCAAAGTGATCTTAAAAAGATTTCAAGATAGCTCGCCTGAAAAAGCTCACCAATATTAGAAAACGTAAATTTGCCATCCTTATCGGTAAATGCATAATAAACAACAAAAAGAAGCGGTGCAATTATGAACAGCACTGCCCACACCATGTGAGGTGCAGCGGCTGCCTTTTGAAGTAAGCTCTTTTTGGTCATTCTCTTTACTCTTCCTCCTCAGTAACATCAGATAGCTTTTCAAGCTCATCACTAAAGGACGAGTAATCTCCGAACATATTGGAATATTCGGACTTTTTCATTATATGAATAGCATCGGGCTCGATATACAAGCCGATTTTTTGAGACGGAGCTACATAGTCGGTTGACTGAATCATCCACTTGAAGTTATTGATTGTTACGATGATTTCATAGTGAACGCCCTTAAAGGTAACCGAGTCAACGACACCGCAAAGCATTCCCTTCTCAACGTCAACAACGTCAACGTCCTCGGGACGGATAACAACGTCAACAGGCTCATTTTTATCAAAGCCCTTATCAAGGCATTCAAACTCCTGTCCTGAGAATTTAGCCTTATAGTCATCAAGCATAACACCGTCAATGATGTTACTCTCACCGATAAAGTCGGCAACGAACGCGTTTTCAGGCTCGTTATAAATGTCGGTAGGTGTGCCGATTTGCTGAATTTTACCGTCAGCCATTACGACAACCGTATCTGACATGCTGAGCGCTTCCTCTTGGTCGTGAGTTACATATATAAATGTAATGCCTGTTTTTCTTTGAATATTTTTAAGTTCGTTTTGCATATCCTTACGGAGCTTCAAGTCGAGAGCGCCGAGAGGCTCATCAAGCAAAAGAACTCTTGGTTTATTGATAAGTGCGCGTGCAATGGCAACTCTTTGCTGTTGTCCGCCGGAAAGGAGGTTAACGTCTCTTTTTTCAAAGCCCTTAAGGTTAACCATTGTGAGCATTTCCTCTACACGCTCATAAATTTCTTCTTCAGATACTTTTTTCAATCGAAGAGCAAAAGCAATGTTTTCATAAACATTAAGATGTGGAAACAGTGCGTATTTTTGGAATACGGTGTTTACCGAACGCTTGTATGGTGGAAGGTCGTTAATACGCACACCATCAAACATTACCTCTCCGCAATCGGGAGTGACAAAGCCAGCGATTATTCGAAGTGTTGTTGTCTTTCCGCAACCGGAAGGACCGAGCAATGTCATAAATTCCTTTTCGTGAATATCGAGATCGATATTATCGAGAATGGTTTCTCCGTCAAAGGATTTAGCAACGCCTTTTAACTCAATGATCTTTTTTTCGTTCATTTCTATCCCCGTTCTTTCATAGATTTGACCTACCGCGACAAAAATCCTCTTTTTTCGTGCGTGGGAGTAAATCAATTGAATTATAACAAATATTACGGGAATATGCAAGAGTTATTTTTAAAAAATATAATTTTTTACAAATATTTATTCAGAGAGGCAAAGCTCGACAAGCAAAAAGACCGAAATAAAGAAAATTGAAACGTTGGAATTGAATATCATTTGGGCGTAAACTGCGCATAGCCAAAGGATAAACGCGCTCACAAACGAAAGCCATTTGCTAATTCTTTGCGCCGTACCTTCATCGAACAAAATAAGAAAAATACAACGAAAAATTCTACCGCCGTCAAGTGTTGAAATTGGATAAATATTCATTATAGCAAGGCTTAGGCTACAAAGGGTAAAAAACGACACGGATTCAGATGAACGAAAAGCAAAAATCGCACCGATTAGGGCGCACAAAAGGTTGAATATAATTCCGCCTGCAAGAACCAGCAATTCTCTTTTGTAAGATACTGATGAGCAATCGTATGAAATGCTAAGTCTAAACGAGCCTACGCGAAGCTTTTTTACGGGAATTTTTTGAATTTTTGCAAAGAAAATATGACCGATTTCATGGCAAATATAACAAAACGCCAAAATGAACGGATGGGGCGAGGATGAGATGGTCATAACGGTAAAGAAAAAGGCAAAAAAACCTATTTTTTCGCCTATTTTATTCATTGCTACTCTCTTCAAGAGGAATTATCAGCTCGATAACGTCCTTTATCTGCTCATTTTCCGACGAAATTATACTTTTGTATTCGTTTTCAAGACCATTGAGCTTTTGTCTTGCTAGGAGCATCCCGAAAAAGCACATAACAAATATAAGGGTCAAGCACTCAAAGGCTAAAAGCAATCTTTTTCTTATGTGCGAGGACGATCTTTTTTGAGTATATATAATTTTCATAGCCCCTCCTAAAAATTCGTACTATATTTATATTGATTTTCGAAAAAAACTATGATAAAATGGGATAAAGACTTTAAGTGAGGTTTTATAATGACTAACCAGCCTATTGCAGATAAGCTTCGTCCGAATTGCTTTGACGATATTGCAGGACAAGCTCATTTGATATCAAAAAACGGCGTTATCCGTAAGATGGTAGATGCCAAAAGAATAACGAATATGATATTCTTTGGCCCTCCGGGTACGGGTAAAACGACCGTTGCAAATATAATTGCCAAAAATTCGGGAATGGAGCTTTTCCGTCTTAATGCGACAACTGCTTCTCTTTCCGACATAAAGGACGTTATTTCACAGTCAAGCTCTATTTTCTCATCTAACGGAATTTTGCTATATCTTGACGAGATTCAGTATTTTAATAAAAAGCAACAGCAATCCTTGCTTGAATATATAGAGGACGGCAGGGTTACTCTTATCGCCTCGACTACCGAAAATCCGTACTTTTATATTTACGACGCTCTACTCTCCCGTTGCTCGGTTTTCGAGTTTAAAAGAGTTGAGGCAAAGGAAATCGTGCCTGTGCTAGAGCGCGCAGTAGGTGCAATGAACGAGGAGTCGGAAATAAAAAAATCCTGTGAGGATGGTGCGCTTGAATATTTGGCATCCTGTGCAGGTGGAGATGTCAGACACGCGCTTACGCTTTTGGAAGGTGCTTTCTTTGCAAGCGATGACGTGATTACACTTGAAATTGCAAAGAGCTTTATTCCATCCGTTTCGGCAGGTGCATTTGATAGAAATGACGACGCGCATTACAATCTGCTATCAGGACTTCAAAAATCAATTCGCGGTTCAGATCCTGATGCGGCAGTTTTCTATCTTGCAAAGCTTTTAGAGGGCGGAGATATAATTTCTGCGTGCAGACGACTTCAGGTTATAGCATCCGAGGATATCGGTCTTGCATATCCACAGGCGGCACAAATCACATATGCGTTGTGTTGTAGTGCACGTGAGCTTGGGCTTCCCGAGGCAAGAATTCCGCTTGCTAACTGTGCCGTAATGCTTGCAACCGCTCCAAAATCGAACACCGCATACACTGCGATTAACAAAGCGATTGAGGATATTCACGCAGGTAAGGGCAACACTATTCCGTTGCATCTTCAAGCGCCACTGTTTAAGGGATATAAGTATCCACACGATTATCCGTATGATTGGGTAGCGCAGCAATACTTGCCTGACGATATCAAAAATGCAAAATATTACGTATATGGCGAAAATAAAAACGAGCAAGCCGCAAAGGCTTACTGGGATACTGTTAAAAAGAAATAAAAACGAGGCATATGCCTCGTTTTTTACTTTATAGTGAGCTCTTTTAATTCTACGCTATCAATATATTTTGACTTGATTTCCATAGCGGTTTTCATATGAGGCTGTGTCATATGAACCTTTTGGCAATCTCTATTTTGCCACTCCTCGAAAAGCACGAGTGTAATATCGTCCTGTGCAGAAAAATAGTAATCATAGGTTAGGCAACCGTCCTCGGCTCTTATAAGATCAACAATTCCGTTTTGATTAAGCTCGCAAAGAAAAGCCTCTCTTGCGCCCTTTTCCTTTGCCTTATAGATAACGCATATAGTGAATTTTTCCATATTTTACCTCATTTTGTTGGGGGATGTGTTAATTATTCGCCATAAAATGCCTGCGCATAACGGACCGTATCCATTGCATCCTTGGCATATTTATCGGCATTTATCATTTTTGCATATTCCTCGGTCAAGACAGCTCCACCAACAACAACCTTAATGCTAGGATCATATTCCTTAAGAAGCTTTATAGTCTTTTCCATTGACGGAACGGTCGTTGTCATAAGTGCGGAAAGTCCAACGAGCTTTATTCCGGTTTTTTTAACGGTATCAAGAATCAATTCTGGGGACACATCCTTGCCCAAATCGTGGACACTGTATCCGTAATTTTGCAATATTACCTTTACAATATTCTTGCCTATATCGTGGATATCGCCCTTTACGGTTGCTATTATAAATCCGCCCTTGCCCGATGCATCGGAGCTTGGGATTTTTTCCTTAACGACCTCGAATGCAACGTTCGCGGTTTCGGCGCTCATCAAAAGCTGTGGAAGGAAGGATATTCCCTTTTCATAGTTGTAACCAACCTTATCAAGTGCCGGAATTATATGATTATTTACAATTTCAAGAGGGGGAGTGTCGATAATTAAGGCTTTTGTTAGCTCCTTCGCCTCGGTTTTAAGTCCCTTGATTATTGCATCCTGCAAGGTCATATTCTTCTCGGATTTTTGCGAATCGGTGCTGGTAACGGCATCGCTTGAAGCAAACGCGATATATTTTTCACACGCATCGTCAATGCCCATAAGAGCGTTATATGAATAGTAAATCTTCATCATTTCATCGGAATACGGGTTCATAATTACCGCATCCAAGCCGTTTTGAAGAGCGAGTGAGAAAAATGTAGAGGTTACAAAATCTCTTTTTGGCAATCCAAAGGAAACGTTGGACACTCCAAGCGAGGTTTTTACGCCAAGCTTCTCTTTTATAAGCTTAATTGAATCGAGTGTTACTCTTGGTGCAAAGGCATCAGAGCTTACGGTAAGGCAAAGAGGGTCAACTATTATATCCTTTTTATCAATGCCGTATTCTTCAGCTCTATCAACGATTTTCTTTGCGATTTCATACCTTCCCTGCGCTGTTGTTGGAATTCCGTTCTCGTCAATTGTAAGAGCGATAAGCGCACCACCGTATTTTTTTACGAGTGGGAAAATTTCGCGCATGCTTTCCTCTTTTCCGTTTACGGAGTTTACAAGAGGCTTTCCGTTGTATATACGCATTGATGCCTCTAACGCCACAGGGTCGGACGAATCAAGCTGTAATGGGAGCGAGGTAACGCCTTGAAGCTCCTTTACAACGCTTACAAGCATTTCCTTTTCGTTAATTTCGGGAAGTCCTACATTAACGTCAAGCATATCTACGCCCTTTTCCTCTTGACCTATTGCCTCGGAGATAAGATACGAAATGTTATTCTCTCTTAGAGCGGTTTTAAGCTTGGACTTGCCTGTTGGGTTTATTCTCTCGCCTATAAGCGCTACCTTTCCATCTAAGGTACAAGTACCTGTGTAAGAGGAAACGACGGTTAAGCCCTTCTTCTCTATCTTTTTAGGCTTTTTATTTTTTAGCGCATCAACCACGCCCTTTATATATTCAGGGGTTGTGCCACAGCATCCGCCAAGCACTCGTGCGCCCATATCTGCTATTTCAAGCATATTCGAAAGGAACTCGTCAGGTGTGCTATCAAAGCATGTTTTGCCGTTATGAATACAAGGCATGCCTGCGTTTGGATTTACTATTACGGGAACTGACGCGCGTTCAACAAGTCTTGGAACGAATTTCTTGAGCTTATCAGCGCCAAGCGAGCAGTTCACGCCAAGTGCGCTTACTCCAAGTCCCTCGAGCAATGCAACCATCGCATCAACATCGCATCCTGTCATTGTTTTGCCCTTTTCATCTAGGACAAACGTTGCGAAAATCGGGAGCGAGGAGTTTTCCTTTGCAGCAAGGATAGCCGCCTTTAACTCATATGGGTCGTTCATCGTTTCGATAATTATAAGGTCGCATCCCGCCTTTACGCCTGCTTTTACGGTTGTGGCAAAGGATTTTACCGCATCCTCGAAATCGAGCTCTCCAAGGGGCTTCAAAAGCTTTCCTGTCGGTCCTATATCGAGGGCGACGTATTGCTCAGGGGCAAAAATCGCATTTTTAGCATTTTGAACCGCGCGACAAACTATATCCTCTACATTCTCGATTTTGAGAGGATTAGCACCAAAGGTGTTTGTAGTTACAACGTTTGCGCCTGCTTCAAAATATGCGCGATGAATAGCGGTTATTTGATCGGGGTGAGTGATATTCCAAATTTCCGGAGCTTCACCTGCCAAGAGTCCTCTCTCTTGCAAGAGAGTGCCCATTCCACCGTCAAAAAACAAATAGCCATTTTCAAGCTTTGTTAAAACGTCCATTATTTTATTCCAATTATAGCGGTTACCGACTTAGATGGGGACATAAGCAGTGAATCGCTAAGGATTATTCCTATTTTCCTTTCCGCATCAAGAGCTCTTAAAATGTCTTTTTGGCATTCGAGTGGCAAATCTCCGTATCCGGGAGAAAATCTACGGGTGCTTTTTCTCACGTTTTCAGTTACAGCATCGTTTACATAATTACAAAACGATTCGATAAGCGCTGAGCCTACCGCGTGATACATAGATGCCTTTGACTGAAGAATTTTTGAATATTTTTCGATAGCTCTATCAACCTCTATACCAAGAGTTGCCGCAAAAACGACAACCTTTTTGCATTTGTTTAAATTTACGGTCAAGCTATGACTTTTAACGGTCATAAAATCAAGCTTTACCATATCGTCGTCCAAAAACTCAATGCTTGATTCCAAATATACAGCCTTTGGAGAGGCAATTTTATAAATTTCCTTGATACATTCATTTGCGAGAGCATCGGTTACCTCATCAGATTTGGCAACTCTTAAATATCTCATCGCTTCTTTTTTATCAATTTTAAGGTCGAGATTATTGACCATGTACATTGTGCGAAGGGGGGTCACTTTATTATCTCCGATATATTTTGCTGGATTTTAGATGCTATATGTGGTTTATTCATAGAATATACGTGAACTGCGTTTATTCCGTTTGCGTACAAATCTATGATTTGCTCTGTTGCATAGGCAATTCCCGCCTGACACATAGCCTCGGGGTTGGAAGCGTATCTATCAATTATAGCCTTGAAGCGAGGTGGGAGTGTAGTTCCCGACAAGGCACAGCTACGCTTTATCATATTTGCGTTGGTAACAGGCATAATTCCTGCAACGATTGGAACGGTAATTCCCGCTTCTCTTATCTTGTAAAGATAATTATAAAGAACGTTGTTGTCAAAAAACATTTGAGTTGTAAGGAATTCACAGCCTGCATCAACCTTGTTTTTAAGATTTTTTATATCCTCAATTTGCGAGATAGCCTCAGGATGTCCGTCAGGATAGCAAGCGCCACCTATACAGAAGCCACCGAACGATTTTATATCGTCAACAAGCTCGTTTGCATATTTGTAGTCGAACTTTATTTTATCCTTATTTTGCTCAGTTATGTCGCCTCTTAGAGCCAAGATGTTTTCAATTCCTGCTTCCTTTAGGGCGGCAAGCCTTGCCTTGATATCGTCCTTGGTGGAATTTATACAGGTAAGGTGAGCAAGCGGAGTTACTCCAAAATTATCCTTTACATCCTTTGCAAGAGAAACGGTAAACTCACTAGTGCCACCGCCTGCGCCATACGTAACGCTCATAAACGACGGCTTAAGCCTTGCGATATCCTCTATTGCATCCTTGATTGTATCAAAGGTATCGCTCGTCTTAGGTGGAAACACCTCGAAGGACAACGAGGGCTTATCTGCCTTTATAATGTCGATTATCCTCATAGCTTTTCTCCTTTTACAATTAATACTATATAATATTTTAGCATACAAGATTTTTCATTTCAATAGAATAGAAAATTTTTCTTATATAAAAAAGAGATTTGCCGGCGCAAATCTCTTTTGGTTTATTTCAAAAAGCCACTTACAATTTGCTCCTCGGCTTCCTTTTCGGTAAGACCGAGTGTCATAAGCTTAATAAGTTGCTCGCCTGCGATTTTACCGATTGCAGCCTCGTGAATAAGCTCGGCATCAATATGATTAGCGGTAATTTCGGGAATTGCGACAACCTTTGCCTCATCCATAATTATCGCATCGCACTCGGTATGTCCCGAGCACTTGTTATTGCCGTTGATATTAGATTTGAAAACCTGGCTTGACTTGTCCTTAGCAACCGAACGTGAAATGATGTTTGCGCCTGAGCCCTCACCGTTCAAATCCACTGTGAAATCGGTTCTTGCATATTGGCTTCCGTGTGTCATAAGCTTTTCCTTTACGACAAGCTTTGCGCCCTTTGCAAGAGTTGCGTTTGTGATTCTATCTGTGGAGTCAATTCCTTTTATTTGAGTTGTTTCCATTTCCATATATCCGTCCTCAGCAATTTCGATAACGGTTGTTGGATTCATAACGTTCTCACCGTTTCCGTCGCCCTCGCCATAATGACGCTCAACATACTTGATTTTTGCGCCCTTACCCACATGGAAGGTGTGAATTCCGTCGTGCTGGGACTTGTCCGTACCGCAGTTGTGAATTCCACAGCCTGCAACGATTGTAACGTCAGCGCCCTCGCCAATATAGAAATCGTTATAAACCATATCCTCAAGACCGCTTTGGCTAATGATTACAGGGATATGAACGCTTTCGTTTTTGGTATACGGCTTTATTATAATATCAATTCCGTCCTTGTCGGTTTTTGACACAATATCAACGTTTGCAGTAGTATTTCTTGAGCTGAGAGCTCCGTTTGCTCTTATATTATAAGCACCCTCGGGAGTTTTATGAAGGTCGGCTACCTTTGAAAGTAAATCTAACTGTATTTTATCCATAGCACCCTCCTTAAATATTATCAGTCAATGCCTTGCAAGAGGTTGCAGTTTTACCAAGAAGCGCCGGCAAAATATCATTCTTATCGCCATACTGCTTGATTTCTCCGTTTGCAACAACGACAATTTTATCGGCAATATTAAGAATTCTTTCTTGGTGAGAAATGATTATAATAGATCCCTTTGTCTTGTTGTGCATTTTTTCGAAAACCTGAATTAGGTTACTAAAGCTCCAAAGGTCAATGCCTGCCTCTGGCTCATCAAAAACGGAAAGCTTTGTTCCTCTCGCGTTTATCATTGCTATTTCTATTCTTTTAAGCTCTCCACCGGAAAGAGATGCATTAACCTCTCTATCGATGTAATCTCTTGCACAAAGTCCTACCTCGGAAAGATATGTGCAAGCATCAGAAACGGTAATTTTCTTACCTGCGGCAAGAGTGATAAGGTCCTTTACTGTGAGGCCTTTAAATCTAACCGGCTGTTGGAAAGCAAAGCTGATTCCAAGATTTGCTCTTTCAGTTATGCTCATATCGGTAATATCAACACCGTCGAAGTAAATCCTACCAGAGGTTGGCTGATAAATACCTGCGATTATTTTGGCAAGAGTGGATTTTCCACCGCCGTTAGGTCCTGTAATAGCAACAAATCCGTCGTCAATTTCAAGATTTATATTTTTCAAAATTCCCTTATGAGTATCTTCGGTTTCAACCTCAAAGGAAATGTTTTCAAGCTTAAGCATAATACTCTCCTTTCAAAAATGATATAAAAATCTTTTATCACATTATTTTAACATATTTTTCGCAATATGTGAAGAGCTTTTTAAAAATAATTTTATTTTTATGATCATAGTATAGACAATTTGGCAAAAGAAAAATCCACCGAGTAATTCGGTGGATAAATCTCAATTATTTCGCATATACGCTAACGCACTTCTTGTCCTTTGTGAGATGCTCAAACTTAACAACTCCGTCGATCAATGCAAAAAGTGTATCGTCGGTACCAATACCAACATTGTTACCTGGATGGATCTTTGTTCCTCTTTGTCTTACGATAATGTTACCAGCAATTACGCTAGCACCGTCAGCCTTCTTAACACCAAGACGCTTTGACTCACTATCACGGCCGTTCTTTGTAGAACCAACACCCTTTTTATGTGCGAAGAACTGTAAACCAAGTCTTAACATTTATTGTTCCTCCATTATCTGAATTTTACGTTTATTTGTTGCCCTCAAATTTCTTTTCGATTACATCAACGTCAACGTAGTCGTAGTATTCCTCGAGCATATCGTTGAGCTGATAGTAGTATGCCATTATAAGACCGGAGATAGCATATCTCTTTTTCTCATCGGATTCATATTCGGGCAATGAAGCTTGAACCCTTACGCATACCTTTGCGGTTTCTTCATCAATCGTGTAATCAACATTTGAAGCATAAGCTGTTTCAACGGCATTCACTACGAGCATTGTCATAGATGAAATTGCGGAGCAAACGATATCCTCGCCCGCGTCAGCAAATCCTGAATGTCCCTCAACATCAAATCCCCAAAAGGTGTTACCTGATTTGTAGAATACGACGTGTGTCATATTATGAATTAGCCCTCAATCTTTGTGATTTGTACTTTTGTATATGGCTGTCTATGACCGATCTTCTTCTTCTCGTTCTTCTTAGCCTTATACTTCATAACGTAAATTTTCTTTCCCTTACCGTTACGAACAACCTTTGCGGTTACGGAAGCACCAGATACATAAGGAGCGCCTGTTACGAATCCGTTGTCGTTTGATACTGCAAGAACATTCTCAAACTTAACGTCTTCTCCCTCGGCTACGCCAAGCTTTTCAACGAAGATTACGTCTCCTTCGTTTACTTTGTACTGCTTTCCGCCTGTTTGAATAATTGCGAACACGAAAAGCACCTCTCTTTCAACAAAACTCGCTAAGCCAGGTAAGCATACGCTGTTTTCGACCTTGGCATTATGCGGCGCTTAAATTTTATCACAAAGAAAAGTGCTTGTCAATAGTTTTTTTATTTTTTTGTAAAAATTTGTTATATATAAATAATAGCGCGTTATCTGCGACGGTTTCCGCTTATTCTAGCGACAATCAAAAGAAGCCTCAAAAACTGTGCAAAGGTTACGGCAAGGGCTGCCACATAGGTCATAGCTGCGGCACTTAAAACTCTTTTAGCTCCAACAGTTTCTTCCCTTGTCAAATATCCGCCCTCGGATATTGATTTTAGAGCCCTTCTACTCGCATTAAACTCGGTTGGAAGTGTCAAAAGCTGAAAAACAAGGCAAAGGGAAAAGCAAGCCACTCCTGCGTACGCAATCCACGCAAAAGCCTCACCCAGTGTCGATAAAAGGATACCTATAAGGATAAGTGGAATGGACAATTTTGCACCGATATTCGTAGCCGGAACTATGGCATTTCTAATCTTTAGAGGGATATATCCCTTTGCGTGCTGAATTGCGTGTCCGACCTCGTGAGCGCATACTCCTATCGCTGAGCTTGACGTGCTATCATAGGTGCTTTCAGAGAGTCTTACGGTGTTTGTGCGAGGGTCGTAATGGTCGGTTAGATGTCCGTGGGTTTTCTCGATTTTAACATCGTAAAGACCGTTTTCGTATAAAATTCTTCTTGCAACCTCAGCGCCTGTAAGTCCTGCTCTATTATGCACACTTGAATATTTTTTGAACGTAGAATTGACGCGTGCGCTTGCCAAAATTGACAAAATAACCGCCGGCAAAACCAAAACCACATACATCCAATCAATATAGAAAAACATTGTATCACCTCTAAATTAATTTTACCATATATTTTATCTATATTCAAGCGATTTTATTTAAAATCCTATTGCATTATCCATAGTCGCGTGCTATAATATGATATCATATAAAAATTGAGGTGATCAGCTTGAAAAATAAGACTATTCAAAAAATTTCTCTATCAGCACTTTTTACTGCACTGATTTTTGTCGCTACGTATTTTATAGCAATACCTATGCCTGCTATCGGATACGTGAATTTAGGTGATGCCTTTATATTGATTGCCAGCCTCGTGCTTGGTCCTATCGGTGCAATTTGTGCAGGCGTTGGCTCTGCTCTTGCCGACCTTATGCTCGGATATGCAATATACGCCCCTGCAACATTGGTTATAAAATCATCTATGGCTATCGCCTGTTGCTTTATTTACAAGGGCTTTAGCAAATTTTCGAACCGTTTTATAAGCATCGCTATCGGTGCTATCGTAGCCGAGCTTATAATGATTTTGGGATATCTTGTTTTCGAATGGATTTTGTACGGATTTGCCGCTGCCGTTGTAAACATTTTGTTTAACGCTATACAGGGTGGAATTGCACTTGTCGTTTCATACGTCGTTGTAAATATTTTATTTGCCAACAAGAGTGCAATGAGATATATTTCGTCATTAAAATAATTTTCTATGCAAAAAATCGGGCTTTCGCCCGATTTTTTATTTTTAATCAATTGAAAAGGTTTTTGTAATCTTTCTTTCCTTGAAGCTGAATATCTCCTCTACTTCAATTTCGACATCTGTTGTTGTATCAGCCAACTCATATGCAACTTCTACACTCAAAGTAACTCCAGGTCTAATTTTCTTACTTTGATTATCAATGGAATAATTTGCGCTGTCATCAACAAAATAACATTCTTGAAGCTCTACTCCATCCTGATAAGCAATCTCATCTACAGCCAACATAAACGAATCAGATTCATCGCTGTTGTTAGTGAAAAGATATTTTACAATTATAACATCTTCCCCTTGATAGTCCTCTGCCATTCTGAAGCTATCAATTACAACGTTATAATCTCCCAAATTGGATTTAGTTTCTTCCTTCTTAGAGCTTGAGCTGCTTTGACTTGAGCTTGAGCTACTGTCAGTATCAGAAAAATCGCAGGATGCAAATGAAAGCATCAAAAAGGACAAAATAATTAAAAATGCGAGTATTTTTTTCATAAAAGTTTACCTCTCCTTATATGTAGTAAAAAAATTATAACACAAATGTGTTCGTTTGTCAACATATGTATTCATTTTTATCTAAAAAAAGTTGTAATCTAGACATAAGAGGTGATTTTATGTCAGATATGTATCTAGATCCTATAATTGTAGGAGAGGCTATTGCCTACTTTAGAAAAAAGAAAAAAATTTCACAAGAGGTTTTGAGTGGGCTTTCGGATATTGGGAGAACACATTTAAGCGCTATTGAAAGAGGCGAAAGAAAGCCAACCTTGGAAACCTTATACCGAATAAGCAATGCCCTGCAAATCAACATGAGCGACATTGTAAAGGAAATCGAGTCAAGATTAAAATAATTTTAGAATTTTTAAATTCTAAAATTCACAAAAAGTAAAAAGAGCCTTTATTCAAGGCTCTTTTTTGATTTTTAGATGATTTCCATATCGAATGCAAATTTAACCTTTTTATCGTCGAAGCGATATTTTGGATTTGTCCAAGGTCCACACGAGCCCGAGCCAATCCCACTAAATTTATAGTCGATTCTTACGTGTGTTGCATAGGAATCTCCGATTTCGTCGGTATGCTTTGCTCTCCAAAGCTGCATAGGTGAATACTTTGAAACATTCAAGTTAAAGGTATCCTTGCCAACAAATCTAATTGCACCGATTTCAGCCTCAACGGTCTTGCTATGATAGCCGTGGTCCTGTGGCATTACGTACGGAACGTATTCGGTGTCAACATCACTTGCGAAATAATCCTGTCTTGCGTGGTGATGCATATCAACATAGCTTTCGAGTGGTCCTTCACCGAAATACTTGAATTCTTGGTATTTCTTGTCAAGGGCAAACTCAAATCCGAGTCTTGGAAGCCAAATTGCATCTTTTCTTACGTCGCCTGTAAGCTCGAACGCTACTCTACCGTTTGCAAATACGCTTGCTTTAAGCTTATAAATGAATACAGGAAGTCTTGAAACGCCACCGTATGCGCATTCTGCAACGATTGTGTTATCTTTAACGGTAACGCTTCTTACGTTTGTAAAGGTCGTATCGAGGTTTTCACCCTGCCACACGTTTTGATTTGTCCAAAGCGGGATAAGTCCTCTATGGTTATCAATAATCGCGCTGAGCATTCCAACCTTCATAGGTGCTACAAGATGCTCCTTACCGTCAATTTCGATGCTATCAAATCCTGCAAGCTGCTTGCTAAAGCGATAGCTGAAGCCCTTACCCTTTGCATATACGTAATGTGCATCCTCGGTAAGTGCCAAAGGTGTCTTATCCTTTTCCTCTACTATCTTCTTGCAAGGAATGATTTGAGAAAGTGTACCAAGCTCGTTTCCGTCCGCGTCGATAAGTGTAACGTCAATGCTTGCGCCAAGCTTGCACTGTGTTGGATTTGTATCGGTTATAACGGTTTGGCTCTTCTTTGGAGCAATATTAAGATTAGGCTCCTTTTCCTCAACGGTTATGCCGTCAACTCTGATTTTGTAAGATACGGTATGCTCGGAAAGATTTGTGAAGTCATAATGGTTAGTAATTTTGAGCTTGCCGTTCTTAAATTCAAAGCGAAGTGGAAGATATGCGTTTTTAACCTCATAAGTTCCTGCCTTGAAGCTTCTATCGGCGAAAACAAGTCCGTCGCAACAGAAGTTTCCGTCGTGTGTGAGCTCTCCCTCGAAATCTCCACCGTACTTTTGTACGCCATCAACAACAACGGTGTGGTCGGTCCATTCCCAAACGCATCCACCGATATATTGAGGATATTTGTGTGTAAGCTCTACATATTCCCAAACGTCTCCAGGGCCATTTCCCATTGCGTGTGAATATTCACAGAGGTAAATAGGATTATCAACCTCTTTATTATCAAGCCATTTTTTAAGGTCGTGAAGCTCTGGGTACATCTTTGAGAACACGTCGGTATATTCGTGCATTCCAAGTCCTGTCGCGCTTTCCGCGTGGAAGAGTCTTTCCTTGTCGTGCTTACGAATATATTCGCACATAGCGATACCGCTTGGACCAAAGCCACACTCATTTCCTGCGCTCCACATAATAATCGAGCAATGGTTTCTATCGCGCATATATGTACGCTCCATACGGTTCACATGCTCGTTTTTCCAGTCAGGATGGTTCATAGGCCAAGCATTTTCTTCCATATCGTAGGAATAGCCTACGTTTGCCTTACGGCGAAGGATACCGTGAGTTTCATTATCACATTCAAGAACCACGTAAAGACCAAGCTCGTCACAATATTCAACGAATTTTGGGCAAGGTGGGTAGTGAGAGGTTCTAACGCAGTTCATATTGAGGCTCTTCATGAGCTTTAAGTCGTTATAATTTTCCTCATCAGTCATTGTCCAACCGTTAAATTTAGTTGAATCGTGGTGGTTAACGCCCTTAAGCTTAACAGGAGTACCGTTGATAAGAAGCTCCTTCTTGCTTGAAACGGAAATTTTACGAATACCAACCTTTTGAGTGATAACCTCGCCTGCGCACTCGATAACGAGTGTGTAAAGATTAGGTGTTTCAGCGTTCCAAAGCTTTGGATTTTCAACGGTAAAGCTTACCTTTTCGCCCTCTTGAGTTGCAAGGAGTGCGTCTCCGTCATAGAGCTTGAAGGTAGCATATCGGTCAGCCTTTACATTGATTTTCTTATTATAAAGAGTCTTTATATCGAAATCCTTGATATGTCCCTTTGGACGGGAAAGGAGATAAACGTCACGGAAAATTCCGTTGTAACGGAAATAGTCCTGGTCCTCAAGATAGCTTCCTGCGCACCATTTATAAACGTTTGCACGGATTACGTTCTTTCCCTTTTTAACGAATTTAGTAATGTCGAATTCAGCTTGAAGGTGTGTGCCCTGTGAAAATCCAACATACTGTCCGTTTATGTAAAGAACAACACAGCTTGAAACGCCCTCGAAAACGATATACTGGTCAAAATCAGTATTTTCCACCTCAAATTCGCGCTCATATACGCCCATTGGGTTGACGCTTGGCACATATGGCATATCGCAAAGGAATGGATAGTTAATGTTTGTATAGTTAGGATTTTCATATCCCTTTAATTGCCAGCAGGACGGAACGTCTATTTTATCCCACTTTTTGGGCTCGGTTGCAAAATCGGAATTCTCGAAAAATGCGAAATTCCAAACACCGTTTAAGAGAGTGTATTTTGCCTCTCCCTTTGGAATATAATAAGCTCTTGGCTTTTCGCGGTTTTCATAGGTTTTTTTAGGGTTTTCGTAAAATCTCATATAGGATTCTCCTCGGTGAAAAATATATATTTGTACACTTAAATTTTACCATAAATACAAAATTTAGTCAATAGATATTTACTTTTTGAGCGCGATATGATAGAATAATTTTAATAACTATTTAAGAGGTTACTATGAACAAGGTTGTATTTATAACGGGTGGAAGTCGCGGAATCGGTGCTTGCGCTGTAAAAGCGTTTGCAGAGGCGGGCTACAAGGTGGCTTTTACCTATTTAAAATCAGAAAACGAGGCTCTTTGCTTATCAAAAAGCACGGGGGCGCTTGCCATCAAGGCTGATGCATCAAGCAGTAAGGAAATGAGCGACGCAATAAAGCGCGCTTGCGAGGAGCTTGGGCACATTGATATTCTTATAAATAATGTGGGAATTTCGGAATTCTCGCTCTTTACCGATATTAGCGATGATATGTGGCATAGAATGATTGACACCAACCTTTCTAGTGCTTTTTACGCATCAAGGGCTGTTTTGCCTCAAATGATTAACCGAAAGGACGGTTGCATTATCAACGTTTCCTCTATGTGGGGACAGGTTGGTGCTTCCTGCGAGGTTCATTATTCGGCATCTAAAGCAGGTCTTATTGGTCTTACAAAGGCTCTTGCAAAAGAGGTTGCTCCGTCGGGCATAAGAGTTAACTGTGTAGCACCGGGAGCAATTGACACCGAGATGAATGCTTGTCTTTCCGACGAGGCAATCGAGGAAATTAAGAACGAAACACCACTTGGACGACTTGGCACTCCTAAAGAAATTGCAAATATTCTTCTCTTTTTAGCTGACGAGCGCTCCTCGTTTATTACAGGACAAATTATCGGCGCAAACGGTGGAATGATAATATAAAAAAAGCGAACGGAAATTCCGTTCGCTTTTTGCTATAATATCCGTTTTAGAGAATGAACCGACCATCTAGCCTTTATTTGTCTACCTTTATTCGTTAACAATCGTTATCACCTTAGCAAGAGTAGTTTTTTTCATAAAGCCAACTCCTTTCAAGGATTCAGACAATGGAGACAAGGAACCGTCCCCTGTCTCCAAAATCAAAAAGGCACTCGGTGAGTGTCTTTTTGTTGATTAGTTTATGCATACAGGAATAGTAACGATGCGCAAAATCATTTTTGTGCTATCGGTTATTTCCGTATCTATTGAAGATTTTGGAATCAGAACAAAGTCATAAAATGCTATAATATCCGACCCTTGAATTGGCATTTCCTCGGTATTAGGCAACGCGGATTCGCGATTGTTCTCCGCATCGGTTATTACCTCGTAAAAGATGTTTCCGTTAGAATCAATGGTTTTTGCGTTGTAATAGAAAATGTTATCAAGAGTCAAATAAAGCTCGCCGTTTTCTGAAACAAGAGCATCACGGTATCCCAAAATTTCGCCCCTTTTGCTCGAATATATGGTTATTTTCAGCAAATAATGAGTTTCAAAAAGCCCCTCTTTTAACGAGCCGTATGAGCCCTCTTCCTTAAAGCTAAGACCTTCTGTAAGTCTCGAATATTCGTCAAGACTGTTTACTATCTCGATCTTGGTTTCGGGCACGGAGTCAACCCTTTCAAAGAAGCCCTTGTGAAAATAATACTCAACCGTTTCATTATCAAACGACTCGCTCGATAACTCCTCGCTTGACGAACTACTCGACGATTCCTCAGGCGTGTCGCAAGCAATAAGGGCAAAGCAAATTAGCATTGCAAGTAATAACGATAGTAGTTTTTTCATAAAATCAACCCCTTTCCTAATTTTATTGTAGCATACAAGATATTTACTTGTAAATATTTTCCTGAAAATTTTCATCAAATGTTCACAAAATCAAAGGGTACTATAAAACAAGAAAATGAGCTTGTGAAAATCACAAGCTCTTTATTTTATTAGTTGTTCTTAAGTCCACGCTTTACATACTTTGTATGAAGAACCTCATGAGCCTTGTGGCTACCTGGGTTACCAAAGTATTCGTCATAGAGCTTCTTAACTGCTGAG
>JAZKZO010000036.1:0-2670 GCA_045612665.1 Eubacteriales bacterium | reverse complement strand
TTCGTTATGCGTTGTTGCTCCCGAATGCCGACCTCGGAGTATGCGCCTCGGGGTTCCCCAAAATGCACGAAGTAAGTTTTGGGGGTTCGCGAGACACCGTCGCCCGTCATTCTTGCGGTGCGCCTAGCCTAACTTGCTTCTAACCGTTTAAGCAGAAGCCAAGCTTATCACATTTTCCTTTCTTTTATTTTCTAAATTTAATTCCTCATTCCGCAGGCACGCGCCTGAGGCGAATTCCGCGTTCGTTTGGCAAGTGTTGAACAATCCTCACGAAGCAATCTCATTCCGAATTCCGAATTCCTCATTCCACATTAAGCCGTGCTTAGATTGCGCAGCTTAGTGTGATTGTGTTAAGGTCGCTTTCGTAGGCTTCGCCATTTGGCAAATAAATTACCTTACGAACGTTATCGTTTGATTTGATATGTAGTGTGAACTGTCCGTTCTCGCATCTCCACGAAACAAACACGTTACCTGCGATTGTGGAAACCGTTCCTCTTGCGCTATCGCGTCCCTTGATGTATGGCTTAATCGAGATTGACTTTTCCTCAACATCGTAGGTGCGAACACCGAGCACGGTTGCGCTGAATTCGTAAATTGCAAGTGCGCCCCAAGCGTGGCAGTCGCTTCTTGATTCGGTTGGAGTTTCGGGGATTGTGGTACAGTCAAGCTTCAAAAGACCTCTATATGAGTCCATCATTTCTTCGGTCTTGTCATACATTCCAACGCTTTCAAGCGCACGGAAGTAGAAGTAAGCGAACGCGTAGGTTGCCTTTGCATCGAGGTCGAGCGAGTTTTCCATTATAGCTCTTGCTCTCTTTCGGTCGCAAGCGCCTGAAAGCACGCACCAGGTTTGCATATGCTGTGAGTATCTTGAATGAACGAGGTCATCGGCATAAAGTCCCTTTTCCTCATCCCAGAAATACTTATTTGTGCTTTCGATTATGCTATCAGCCAAGTCAAGGTATTCCTTTGCGACATCGCCTCTGCCGAGAACGGCGTTAAGCTTAGCACCGCATTGGAGGAAATACGCCATCATAGGGTTGTAAATTCCAATCTCGCCACCGTCAATGTAAACAGGAACGCCACCGTCACACTTGCCCTCAACATAGCCCCAAGGCTTAGCCCAGTCAACGAAGTTCCAATATTTGCTCTGTCCTACAAGACCCTGCGGTGTCATATGGCGCTTGAACCACTCAATAACGCCGTCCATTGCGCGAAGATGCTCGGAAACGAGTGCCTTGTCGCCAAAACGGATGTAGTGTGCGTACACCATAAAGATAAAGTAGAATTGGAATGTTGGAATATGCTGGTCTACAACGCAAGGAGTTCTCGATGGCATAAGTCCGTCCGCGTGCTGAGCCTGAGCGAAATCGCTCATCGCCTTACGCGCAAGCAAATCGTCATCGGAGAGCTGATAGTTATAAAGCATTTGAAGAGAGGTGTCCATAGCATACTGAAGCTGCTCGTAGAATGGACAGTCCTCGTAGGTTTCGTGCATACATCTTTGGAGCGTGCGAACGCTTATATCCCAAAGACCGTTGTCGTCGTCGCGTCCGAAATCGTAATCGGTGCGAATATCGAGAGGATAGTTAACCTCGGTGAGTTTTTCAAGAGAAATTTCAACCTCGCCCTCGCATTCTATTTTAATAAAACGGAAGCATCTGAACCAAAATGGCTCGAAAATCATTTCTCCGTCAACGATAACGGTGTCGATCATCTCACGGCAAATTCCAAGCGAACGGTCGGTACGCTTAGCGCTCGTTTTTCCCTTGTCGCTGTCAAAGCATTCAAAGTAAACGAGGTCGATTTTTCCCTTACCGCTTATCTTAAAGCGAGGGAAGCCGAAGGTGAGGTATTTTGCCTCAAAATATGTACCGTCGAAGCTGACAATCGAGGTCTTGTCCTTGAAGTCGAGCATCGGAATAGGTCTTTCGAAAAGGAAGCACTTGTTTGTAGCGCCCCACCAGTAGTGGTCCTCCTCACCGTTTGAAACGCCTGTCATAACCTTGGCATTGACAAATTCGAGCGATTTTAGCGACACACCGTCCCACTTTTCTCTTGTTGCAGCAGAGTAGCAGGAGCGCGCATTGATATGCTCAATTGCATCAACCTTAGCGCAAAGCCAGCTTTCATCGGTTTGAAGAACGGTATCACCTGCGCGAAGCTCCATTGTAAGAATAGCACTTCCTACACGGGTAACTCCCTCAATAGGAGCCATTTTGCCTTCCATATCGGTAGAAACGAGCTGAAGCACCTCGCAAAAGATTTCGTTTTCGCCCACCTTTAGGTAGTCCTCAACGCAAATTGTGTCAAAGTAAGTCTTTTCGCGTGTGCCCTTGCAAGGTCCTACGCCAACCATTTCTCCGTTGATAAAAAGCTTGTATCTTGCTTGTGCCGAGATTTCAACAACACCGCCACAAACGCTGTCAAGAGTGAAGCTCTTTTTGAAATAATATGTTTTTGTGTCCGAGATTTTTGCCTCGGGATGTGTGATCCAACGACAGTTTTTCATTTTAAATGGTGATAAGCTTCGTTATGCGTTGTTGCTCCCGAATGCCGACCTCGGAGTATGCGCCTCGGGGTTCCCCAAAATGCACGAAGTAAGTTTTGGGGGTTCGCGAGACACCGTCGCCCGTCATTCTTGCGGTGCGCCTAGCCTAACTTGCTTCT
>JAZKZO010000035.1:0-19997 GCA_045612665.1 Eubacteriales bacterium | reverse complement strand
TTATCGTTAAACTCCTCGTATAAAAGAGTCCAATCATCCTTTTCATAGGCATTTCTTACAACCTCGGTTGTTCCGTTCGTGTAATAAATTATAAGGTCATAGTTATTTATTCTAATTCTATCAATGCTATTTCCTGCATTGCCGGCAAGACCCTGCTGTCCCTTGTCGCCTTTATTGCCCTTATCGCCCTTTGCTCCCTGTCCTCCGAAAACGTTTCCGAGATTCTTCACGGTATCGTCGCTCATAATAAGTATTAGGTTTCCTATGTCATCAATTTCGGCTTCCTTAATACTTATATCAATTTCGTTTTCAACCTCTATTTTTTCGGTTGTTCCGTTTGACAACGTGATGTTATAAATTTCCTCTCCCTTTTCAAAATCTTGTGATTTTTCAATAGAGGAAATATCATTTTGAAGCTCGTCACACGAGGATAAGGCAAAGGCAACAAGACACAAAATGCACGCAAGGCATATTAAGTATATCTTTTTCATTTACTTATCCTTCCCAATATTGATTCCAAAGATCATTCCAAGAGCTTATTTTCATTAAGGCATCCCCTCTGGCTTCCATATAAACCTGTTGGAACGTATTGCTACCACTGGAATACGAGCCTGTTCTTACGTTTGACAAAAATCCCTGCCAACCACTTGTAAGATATCCTGCATCGCACAAAATGCTCGGAAATACGTATTCTTCGAGGATTTCGATATTTTCTTCTACAACCTCTGCGTTCATTTTAGATGCAAGAAGCTGTTCAAAGGGCTCCATTATATACTCGTTTCCTGTGTAATTTAAAAATTCAACGAAAAACTCGGACATTTCTCTATCCTTAGTTACTCTAGGAATGCATATAAAGGTTGATTGAGATGATGTACCTATTGTACTATATGCGCTTTGAGAATCGTATTTTGGGAAAGGAACTATTCCCAATTCAAAGTCCATTGTAGAAAAGTCCTTTGTAGCAATCTCGCAAACCGCTTGGTCGTAGAACAATATATTTCCGTTATAGAACGAGGTATAAGCATTTGAGAAGGACGTCCAGCTTGTACGCGCCCAATCGCTTTTGTTTATATTGATTATGTTTGTTATAACGTTGTTTAGCTTTGTATTATCAAGATTCAGAGCTATTGCATAATGCTTGGTATCAGGGTCTACGTATGCCTCTTGAATTCCTGCATAATGATAGAAACGGGACACATCTGTGGTGGCAAAGCCGTACATATCCTCATCGCCTGCCGTTCCGTTTCCGTCATCTCCCTTGAAGTTCTTTGCGATATTCAAAAATCTATCGTATGTCCAAGTGCCGTTTTTAACCTCTTGATACAAATCAATTTCGCTATCAAGTGATGACAAAGCATCCTTATTGTAATAAAGAACGTAAGAGACGAGCTCGTTACTAAACGAAAAATCTCCACCTACAAAGAGTGTTCTGTCGCTAACCGTAAAGGCTTCTATTGAGGCTTGGTTATAATACGATGCTGACAAATCGATATGCTCACTTCCTGACATATCATAGACAAAATTCGGAAGAGCCTGTATCTCGTGGGCTCTCGGTATTGCAATTTCATAGCTTATGGTATTTGAATACTTTGCGGTGCTCAAATCATCCTTTATTGCCTGACGGACGCTTGACTCCACCCACTTTATAGTTACGCCATACATATCAAGAGCAAGCGCCTGACGGTCGAGATACGCACGGTTTACGGTTTCGCCAAAGGTACTGGGAGAAAGCTCCATTTGAGTAAAAATATTATAAGTTTGCGCATACGGAGTTACAAGAACATTGAGTGTTTCTCCGTTCCACGTATCGTTTTCCTCAAGGCTTTCGCCCTCAATCCATTTTGCCTCAAGTGTTATATCCTCGGTAACGGAATAACCGGCAAAGGACCACTTTTCCTTGCCCACATACCAACCGTCAAAGGTATATCCTGGCTTTTTAGGAGTCTTAGGCATAGCAATCTTATCGCCTCTTTCGATATACTGGGGCGCAATTTCAGATCCACCCTTACTGTCAAAGGTTATCTCGTAAATTTCAACCTCGAGTGCATTTGAAACGATTTGAGCCATCCATTCAAGCTGTGAATACTTATAATCCGGATATGTTACGCACCAAAGATAATATAGGGTGTCCCAATTATCAACCTTTTGCTCGTTTATAGGTCCAAGATTTTCCGAGGTGTTGTTTGTATAATAAACGACAAGCTTTCCGTTTTCGATCTCGATTTTAACGATACCTACTCCCGTATTTCCCTTATCTCCCTTGTCGCCCTTATCGCCTTTATCGCCCTTTTCTCCTTGCTCACCGAGGACGCAACCGAGATTTTTGGTAGTATTATCGCTCATTATAAGAATGAGATTTCCCACATCATCAAGCTCTGCCTTTGAAACGGTTATCTCGGGGGATGTGTTTTCAATTTTTATTTCCGTGCTTGTTCCGTCCGAGAAGGATATTTTATACTTTTCTATTCCGTCCTTATCAGATACCTTTTCGATGTTGTCTATTTGCGAGGTGAACGCCTTCATCTGCTCTGTTGGATCATCCTCACACGAAACGAGGGCGAGAGGTGCAAGCGCAAGCAATAGACACATAAGCACAAGAAAAATTCGTTTTGCCATGGTTTTTCTCCTTAATAATTATTTGCCATAATTCTATCACAAAATTTAACAAGCCTCAAATAATAGGGATAAAAAAGCTGTTAGCAGGGATTGAATGCCAACCAGCCCTCCCGTTTTGCCTGTTATAAATATTGTAGCACTTAAAATATGATTTTTCAAGCAATAAAAGCTTACATTTTGTAAACTTTAAGTTTACATTTTATAAAAAAAGACGGCATATGCCGTCTTTTTGATTATTTTGCTTTGGTTTCGCAATAGATGCATCTATAAACGCGGTTTTCCTTATCGGTTAGCTTGAAGATGTGCGAAAGCTCCTGCTCGGTTGAGGTGATGCAACGTGGGTTTTGCGAAAAAATATATATTTTTAAATAATATAAAGGAAAACCGACACGGTGGTGTCGGTTTTTGTGATATTATTATTCTTCAATCGCCTTTTTATACCACGCCATATTCCAAGAATAAATCTTTTCCTCAGCACGTTCCTTTTGATAACTCAATGCCGTTTCAAAATTGTTAGATTTAGTAGGATCCATATTTTCTATATCAAATTCGATGCCTAAACCTGCCCAACCGTCGCTTATGCTTCCTGCATCATAAACAATGTTATCCATTATATACTTCTCTAAAATTTCCATATCATTGTTGGCAGTTTCTTTATCCATTTTGGACTCAAATTTATCATAGTACGCTTCCATTATATAAATAGAGCCTGTTTGTGATAAAACACTTATGAAAATCTCCGAAAACTCTCTGTTAGAAGTGCATTTTGGAATACACATAAGAGTAGGCTGCACTATTGATAGTGGAACGCAGTAATCATTTTGTTGATCATTAAGCATTGGAAATGGTGCTAAACCAAGTGCGAAATCAATGTCATCAATATTGTCTATTTTTTGTGCGATATCGTCATAAAAAAGCACGCGTCCGTCTAAAAAAGCAGTTTCAAGATTTACACCAAAATCTCCACCCCAAGAGGTTCTTGCCCAGTCCGAACCTAAAAGCTCAAAAGCATTGGAGACAACTGTCTCGCCTTTTCCCAAATCAAGACCGAACGCAAAACGATAAAAGCCTGTATCAGGATCAACATCCACCTTTTTAATGTCCGCATATTGAAATAATCTAGATACATTCTTTGCACCGTATCCATAAACGCCATCATCTGCCTGTGCGGAAGCTCCGAATTTTGCTTTTGCTTGTTTAGAAAGGTTTGCGAACATATCATATGTCCAAGTACCGTTTTTTATATGTGCATAAAGCTCGTCGGAAAGTCCCGGTTTAATCTCCTCAAGCATATCCTTATTGACAAAAAGCATATATGAAGCTTGATTGTCGGAAAAATCAGCATCTCCGGCTATAAATAACGTGCGTTCACACACAGTAAATGCTTCGAAAGCCGATTGACTAAAATACGAATTTTTAAAATCTATATATTCGCTTTGCTTCATATCATAAAGATACGAAACAAGCTCCTGCGCCTCTTGCGCACGAGGATATGCAATCTCGTAGGTTACATCCTTTGCAACCGTAGCACTTGATATATCATTTCCTACGTTTTGTGCATCTCTTGATTCGATATAATTGACAGAAACTCCGTACATTCTCAAAATAAATGCTTGACGGTCAAGATGAGCTTGATTTATCTTTTCTCCAAAGGAAGACGGATTAAGCTCCATTTGTCCCCACGGTGCACTTGATGAGCTATCATACCTTGTAACAAGTACATTTATTTGCTCGGGCAACGAAAATTCTTCCCATTTAGCAACAAGTGTTATATTTTGTGTTACCGTATTAGTTCTAAAATCCCACTTTTCATCATTTACAAACCAACCTAGAAATTTGCAGTATTCAAAATACATATTGATTTTTGGAAATGATATTTTTTCTCCTTCTTTAACAGTTTGTGAAGGAATATTTATGCCCGTGTTACCTGTATCAAAGATTACTGTATATCTAGGAATGACTACTGCACCTGCAAGTATTTCATTTTTCCATTCACTTTGAGATTTAACATAATTGGAATTTTCCTTTTTATACGCTTTATAAACAGCATCCCAATCAACATTCGCTGTTGTGCCAAGGCGCGCCTCGGTGTTGTCTGCATAAATGACAATCACCTCATCATCTATCACCTTAACCTCTTTTATGCCGAGCATATCCTCTTCGTCATTACAAGAAATAAGCATAAGGGTAAAAACTGATAGTATTAAGCAAAAAATTACAAATAAAACTCTTTTTTGTTTCATAGTTTTTCCTCCTGTTTATAATTCTTTCTCCAATTATATTTTACCATATTTTTATGTAACTGTCAACATTCTTCATTTTAGAAGGTCTAAAAGCAAAAAAAGACGGCATATGCCGTCTTTTTGATTATTTTGCTTTGGTTTCGCAATAGATGCATCTATAAACGCGGTTTTCCTTATCGGTGAGCTTGAAGATGTGTGAAAGCTCCTGCTCGGTTGAGGTGATGCAACGTGGGTTTTTACACTTTACGATATCGACAATTTCGCTTGGAAGCTCAGGGTGATACTTCTTTACGATTTTACCGTTTTCGATAAGATTTACGGTAAGGTCGGAGTCGATATAGCCAAGAACACTTAGGTCAACGTTTTTAACGGTATCAACCTTTATAATATCCTTGCGTCCCATATTTTTGCTATAAGCATTCTTTATGATAGCAATATTGCAATCGAGCTTATCAAGACCGAGGAAATGGTAAATATCCATACCTTGTCCCGCTTTTATGTGGTCGATTACAATGCCATTCTTTATTTCATCAACTGTCATCTTGCCACCTCCAAGAGGAATTTGATAAGTGCCATTCTGATATACTTTCCGTTAAGAACCTGTCTAAAGTAGCAAGCGCGTGGATCCTTATCAATTGCCACGGAAATCTCGTTTACGCGAGGGAGTGGATGAAGGATTGCAAGGTCGCTCTTAGCATTATCAAGCTTTTCAGGAGTAAGAATGTAGCTATCCTTAAGTCTTATATAATCCTGCTCATTGAAAAATCTTTCTCTTTGAACACGGGTCATATAAAGGATATCAAGCTCAGGCATTGCGCCATCAAGGCTTGCAGTTTCTACATACTCAATTCCGTTCTTATCAAGCACGTCCTGCTTAATGTAATCAGGAATCTTGAGCTCATCAGGAGAGATAAGCACGAATTTGATACCGCTATATCTCGCCATAGCACTAATAAGCGAGTGAACTGTTCTACCAAACTTAAGGTCTCCGCAAAGTCCTACTGTAAGGTTATCAAGTCTTCCCTTTTCGCGCTTGATAGTGAGAAGGTCGGTAAGTGTTTGAGTTGGGTGATTATGTCCACCGTCGCCTGCGTTGATAACAGGGATTGTGGAGTTAAGGGATGCAACCATAGGTGCGCCCTCTTTAAAATGACGCATTACCATAATATCGGCAAAGCAGGATATTACCTTGGCAGTATCGGCAACGCTTTCGCCCTTTGCAGCAGAGCTACTTTGAGCCTCGGAAAATCCGAGCACATTTCCACCGAGCTCCATCATAGCCGCCTCAAAGGAAAGGCGAGTTCTTGTTGATGGCTCATAGAAAAGTGTTGCGAGCTTCTTGCCGTGGCAAACCTCTGCATATTTTGCAGGATTTGCGATTATATCCTCGGCAGTTGCTATAAGTGCGTCAATTTCCTCGTTTGTGAGGTCCTCTATTCCTATAAGATGTCTCATTTAGGTATTTCCCTTCGTATTTATTTGCGATTGGATTATGCCTTTGCGCCGTAAACCTCAAGATACTTCTTGATACGGTCTACATTTTCCTTGTTTGCTTCGTCCTCTTCGAGGTATTCGATAATATCGTAAACGTCAACTACCGAATATACAGGGAAGCCGAATTCTTCCTCGATTTCAACCATTGCGCCCTTGTCGCCCTGTCCCTTTTCCTTGCGGTCAACCATTACGAACGTAGCAACAACCTTAATGCCCTCTACGCCCTTCATAATTTCCATAGTTTCACGGATAGCTGTGCCGGCTGTGATAACGTCCTCAACGATTACGATTTCGTCGCCTGCCTTTGGCTTATAGCCTACGAAAACTCCGCCCTCTCCGTGGTCCTTAACTTCCTTTCTATTGAAGAAGAATGGGAGATTGAGCCCCTCGCTTGCCAAAGCAATTGAAGCGGAAACCGCGATTGAAATTCCCTTATAAGCAGGACCGTAAAGAACGGTTGGCTTTTTTCCTACCTTGTCAAGATATGCTCTTGCATAGAATTGACCGAGCTTTGCGATGTTTTCGCCTGTTTTGATTTCGCCTGCGTTAATGAAGTAAGGGATTTTTCTACCGCTCTTTGCAGTGAAATCTCCAAATTTAAGAACGCCTGCATTCTGCAAAAATTGTATAAATTCTCTCTTGTAGCTTTCCATTTTAGTTCTCCTTATTAGTCAACGAATTCGCGTACGCATCTTCTATATGCTTCAACAGGGTCAGGTGCTGCTGTGATTGGTCTGCCGACTACTATGTAGTCGCTACCGATTTTCTTTGCCTGCTCAGGTGTCATAACTCTTACCTGGTCGCCCTTATCGCCATCAGCGAAGCGAACGCCTGGAGTTACTGTTATAAAGTCGCTACCACAGGTTGCATGAACCTTTTCAGCCTCAAGTGGTGAGCAAACGATACCTGCAAGTCCTGCCTTTTTAGCATTCATTGCGTAGTGCATAACTACCTTATCCATTGGCTCGTTTATAAGAAGGTCGTCTCTCATTCTCTCCTCGCTAGTTGAGGTGAGCTGAGTTACCGCGATAAGAAGAGGTCTTGTGCCGTCCTCCTTTGTAAGTCCCTCAAGAGCCGCCTCCATCATTGCGATTGTTCCCGATGCGTGAACGTTTGTCATATCTACATCAAGGCGAGAAAGCACTGCCATTGCCTTTTTAACTGTGTTTGGAATATCGTGAAGCTTGAGGTCAAGGAATATCTTGTGTCCTCTTCTCTTGATTTCTCTTACAATTTCCGGTCCTTCAGCATTGAAAAGCTCCATACCGATTTTTACAAACGGCTTTTCATCTTGAAACTTTGAAAGAAAATCAAATACCTGCTCCTTGCTTGCAAAATCACAAGCGATAATTACGTCTTTTCCCATTAGTGTGCTCCTCCTATTATATCCTTTAAATCATTTATACCGTACTTTTCCATTACTCTTGGAAGATCCTCGATAATCTTCTTACAAGCATACGGATCTACGAGGTTGGCAGCGCCTACCTCTACTGCGCTAGCTCCTGCGAGCATCATTTCGATAACATCCTCGGCACAGCTTACTCCACCGCCACCGACGATTGGAATTTTAACCGCCTCATATACCTGATAAATCATTCTTACAGCGACAGGCTTAATAGCAGGGCCTGAAAAACCGCCCATTTTGTTAGCTATAACAGGCTTTTTGCGCTTTAGATCTATCTTCATTCCAAGAAGTGTATTGATAAGGCTAATTCCGTCAGCTCCTGCGTCCTCGCAAGCCTTTGCAATAGCCACAATATCAGTAACGTTTGGTGAAAGCTTTATAATAACCGGCTTTGTTGTAACTGCCTTAACGGCTCTTGTTACGTTACCAGCAAGCTCGGGAGAAACTCCGAAGCTCATTCCGCCACCGTGTACGTTAGGACAACTGATATTGATTTCAAACCAACCTACAATGTCCTCTTTATCAAGCTTTTTGCACGCCTCAACGTAATCCTCGATTGAAAATCCGCTTACGTTAGCCATAACGAGCTTATTAAAGCATTTTCTAAGCTTTGGAAGCTCTTCACCTATAACCTTGTCAACGCCCGGATTTTGGAGTCCTACGGCGTTTATCATTCCTCTTTCGCACTCAGCAATTCTAGGTGTTGGGTTGCCGAAGCGAGCTTCCCTTGTCGTTCCCTTAAAGGAGAATGTTCCAAGGCAATTTATGTCGTAAATTTCTGCGAATTCATAGCCGAATCCAAATGTACCGCTTGCAGGGATTATAGGATTATCGAGCTCTATTCCGCAAAGGCTGGTTTTCAAGCTTACCATATAATCTCCTCCTTTTCAAGCACAGGTCCGTCCTTGCAAATACGCTTGTTACCGTATTTTGTCTTGCAGCTACAGCCCATACAAGCACCAAAGCCGCAGCCCATACGCTCCTCGAAGCTGAACTGTCCGCTTGTTGTACTCTTGTTATATACTGCCTTGAGCATTGGCTCAGGACCGCAGGTGTAGAAATATGTATAATCAACCATATCAAAGGCGTCGGTTACAAAGCCCTTTACTCCGTAGCTTCCGTCAGCGGTTGCAACGATAACAGTAGCTCCGAGAGCCTTGAATTTATCCTCGTAAAATACCTCGTCAGCGGTGTTGAAGCCGAGAATTACGCTTGGCTTTTTGCCCTGTGCTACAAGCTCACGGCAAAGCTTATACATAGGTGGTACACCAGCGCCACCACCTACAAGAAGTGGCTTATCTCCACTCTTTTCGGTGTTATAGCCGTTGCCAAGTCCTGTAAGAGTCAAGAGCTGTGTGCCCTCTCCCATTTCAGCCATAGCCTCAGTGCCTGCGCCTACAACCTTATAAATGATTGTGAGCTTATCGCCCTCTACATCGCAAACGGAGATAGGACGGCGAAGATAAAAGCCATCAAGCTTTATATTTACGAATTGACCGCATTTGATGTCGGTTGTATCGCCAAGAAGCACCATTTCATAGGTGTTCTTAGCGATTTTTTTGTTTGTTTCGATTGTGAAAATTAAATCCTTCATTATTTCCTCAATTAAGCGTCGATTGTTGAAATAGTAAGTGTGATTTCCTCAAGAACGTCGAGAAGAATTCTTACGGTATCAAGCGATGTAAAGAGTGATACGTTATTCTCGATTGCAAGATGACGAATTTCGTAACCGTCGTTTTGGCTAGCGCCTGCTGCGCTTGCGTCGCTTGTGTTGATTACGTATGCGATATGTCCTTGACGCATTGTTTCAGGAATATCTGTTGAGCCGTCTCCAATCTTCTTCTTTACTCTTGTTCTAATTCCGTGCTCCTTCAAGAACTTAGCTGTTCCCTCTGTTGCCTCGATATTAAAGCCGAGGTTATAGAAGCGACGAATGAGGTGGAGTGCCTCCTCCTTATCCTTGTCAGCGATAGTAGCAAGGATTGTTCCGTAGTTTTGGAGCTGCATTCCCGATGCCTGAAGAGCCTTATAGAAAGCTCTGTTAAGAGTATCGTCATATCCGATAGCCTCACCTGTTGACTTCATTTCAGGGCTGAGGTAAGCGTCAATTCCGCTAATCTTCTTGAATGAGAATACAGGAACCTTACAGTACCATCTCTTCTTCTCCTGTGGATAGAGGTCGAAAATGCCGAGCTCCTTAAGAGATTTGCCAAGGATAACCTCAGTTGCGATATCAGCAAGTGAGAAGCCTGTTGACTTGGAGAGGAATGGAACTGTTCTAGATGAACGAGGGTTAACCTCGATAATATAAACATCGTCGTTTTGGTCTACGATAAACTGAATGTTGAAAAGACCAACGATGCCGATACCGATACCGAGCTTCTTTGAATAGGTAAGGATTTTACCCTTTACCTTATCGGAAATTGAGAATGACGGATATACGCTAATGGAGTCTCCGCTGTGTACGCCTGTACGCTCTACAAGCTCCATAATACCTGCAACGAATACGTCGCGTCCGTCGCAAATTGCGTCAACCTCAACCTCTTTTCCCTTGATATAGTGGTCAACGAGAACCGGCTTATCAACGTCGATTTCAACGGCGGTCTTAAGATAGTGGCGAAGCTGCTTTTCGTTAGATACGAGCTGCATTGCACGTCCACCAAGAACGAATGAAGGACGAACAAGAACAGGATATCCAACCTCTTTTGCAACTCTTACACCGTCCTCGATATTTGTAACTGCCTGTCCCTTTGGCTGTGGAATATCAAGCTCCTCGAGGATTTTCTCGAACAAATCACGGTTTTCTGCTCTGTCAATTGCATCGCAGTCAGTACCGATAAGCTTAACTCCGCGTGCTGCAAGAGGCGCTGCCAAGTTAATAGCGGTTTGTCCACCGAGAGATGCGATTACTCCGTCCGGCTTTTCGAAGTCGATAACCTCCATAACGTCCTCGACTGTAAGTGGCTCAAAGTAAAGCTTGTCAGAGGTTGTATAGTCGGTTGAAACTGTTTCAGGGTTATTGTTAATGATAATTGCCTCGTAGCCTGACTCCTTGATGGTCTTTACTGCGTGAACTGTTGAATAGTCGAATTCAACACCCTGACCGATACGGATAGGACCTGCACCGAGAACGATTATTTTCTTTCTGTCTGTATGGATTGACTTATTTTCTCCCTCGTGTGAGGAGTAGAAATAAGGAATGTATGCGCCAACGTGAGCTGTATCAACCATCTTGAACACAGGAACGATGTTATTCTCGTGACGGAAGTTGTAAACATCGAGCTCGTTTGTAGCCCAAAGCTTAGCGATAAACTTATCCGAGAAGCCCATCACCTTTGCCTGCGCAAGAACCTTTGCATCCTTTACATTAGCGGAAAGCTTCTTTTCCATATCAACGATTTTCTTAACGCTCTCAAGGAAGTATGAGGTTATCATAGTTACCTCGTGAAGCTTCTCTACACTTACACCAAGGCGAAGAAGCTGAGCGATACCGAAGATATTATCGTCGTGGAATTCAGCAATATAGTCAAGGATTTGAGCCTCGCTCCAATCATCGAATTTAGCCATATGAAGGTGGCAAACACCGATTTCGAGTGAGCGAGCTGATTTAAGAAGACATTCCTCGAGGTTAGAGCCGATGCCCATACACTCGCCTGTTGCCTTCATTTGTGTTCCGAGCTTATTTGGAACAGTTGTAAACTTATCGAATGGGAAGCGTGGGAATTTAGCAACAACGTAGTCGAGCTTTGGCTCAAACGAAGCCTTTGTTCCTGCAACCTCGATTTCGTCAAGAGTCATACCTACTGCAATCTTTGCAGTTACTCTTGCGATAGGATAGCCACTTGCCTTTGAAGCAAGAGCTGACGAACGGCTAACACGAGGGTTAACCTCGATAAGATAATATTCACTTGTTGTTGGGTTGAGTGCGAACTGTACGTTACAGCCACCCTCGATTTTAAGAGCCTTGATAAGCTTAATTGCGCTATCGTTAAGCATCTTGAGATCGTGGTCGTTAAGTGTCATAATAGGAGCTACAACGATTGAGTCTCCTGTATGAACACCAACAGGGTCGATATTTTCCATACCGCAAATTGTGATTGCGTTATCAGCGCCATCGCGCATAACCTCGAATTCGATTTCCTTAAAGCCTCTTACGCTCTTTTCAACGAGAACCTGATGAACAGGAGATGCGTCAAGCGCGCCCTGTGCAAGCTCTACATACTCGTCCATATTGTAAGCAAAGCCTCCACCTGTTCCACCGAGAGTGAAAGCAGGACGAAGAACTACTGGGAAGCCAATCTTCTCGATTGCGCTCATAGCCTCTTCCATATTATTAGCGATTTCGGAAGGGATTACAGGCTCGCCAATTGACTCGCAAAGCTCCTTGAAGAGCTCTCTATCCTCGGCTCTTTCGATACTGCGTCCGCTTGTACCGAGAAGCTCAACTCCGCTCTCCTTAAGAACGCCCTTCTTTTCGAGAAGCATAGCCATATTAAGTCCTGTTTGTCCACCGATACCCGGTACGATTGCATCAGGACGCTCGTGTCTTATAATCTTTGCCACGTATTCAAGTGTAAGTGGCTCCATATAAACCTTATCAGCGATAACTGTATCGGTCATAATTGTAGCGGGGTTGGAGTTAACAAGGATAACCTCGTAGCCCTCTTCCTTAAGTGCAAGGCAAGCCTGTGTGCCTGCATAGTCAAACTCAGCTGCCTGTCCGATTACGATAGGTCCTGAGCCGATAATCATTACTCTTTTTATGTCTTTTCTCTTTGCCATCTTTGTTCTCTCCTTTATCCTTCTACTATTTTATTATCAATGTAAATTAGTTTTCCGTCGCACACGGTTGCAAGACATTTTCCAAACACGCGCTCACCCGCATAAGGTGTTGAGCGTCCCATTGTCTTGAAGGTCGACGGGTCAATTGCATACTGCTCATCAAGCGAGTATACGGTGTAGCCATTCGGCTCTATTCCAAGTCTTGTGTAAGGATTTACCGCCATAAGCTCAATTAGCTTTTCAAGCGAGATTATTCCTTCCTTTACAAGTCTTGTATAAAGGATTGGGAACGCGCATTCGAGTCCCACAATTCCATTTAAGCTTTTTAATCCCTTGCTCTTTTCCTCGGCGGAGTGAGGTGCGTGGTCGGTTGCAATCATATCAATCGTTCCGTCGCAAAGTCCCTCGATAAGAGCAATGCGATCCTCCTCCTCTCGAAGAGGTGGATTCATTCTAAAGCCTCCCTCATCTCTTATAACGCTTTGAGATAAGGTAAGGTAGTGAGGCGCGGTTTCACAGGTGATATTTACTCCGCTCTTTTTCGCCTCGCGTATAAGGGCTACGCTTTCCTTTGTCGATATGTGGCAAACATGATATTTGCACTTTATATCATCGACAAGCTTTATATCTCTTTCGATTTGCTTCCATTCAGCCTCGGGGGAGTCCTTAATTTGTGTTCCGTCCTCGCAGTGCGCGCTGATAAGCTTATCAAGAGCCTTCGCCCTTTGCATAGCTTCCTTCATAAGCGAGGAGTTATCGACGCCCCTACCGTCATCGGAAAATCCGCACACAAACGGTGCAAGTGCCTCAAGGTCGGCAAGCGCCAATCCGTTTTGCCCCCTTGTAATGCTACCGAAAGGCAAAATTCTGATTTCCGAATCTCTCTTTATAATATCAAGCTGTGCATTGAGATTATCAAGCGAATCCGGCACTGGATTTAGGTTAGGCATAGTGCAAACAGTTGTATAGCCTGCGTGCTTTGATGCGTCGCTACCCGTCTTTATGGTTTCCTTATAAGAAAAACCCGGTTCACGAAAATGCACATGCAAATCAGCGAAACCGGGAAATATGAAATATTTAGATGAGTCGATAAAAAGACTGTCAAAAGAAGTGGTATGAGCCTTGAGCTCTCCACCCTTCACAAGCTTTCCTTTATGAAAAAAAGTAGCATTGGAAAATACAGCGTTCATTATCGAATCCTCCTTTGCTACAAATTTTTCTTGGATATAATATCACAACTACTCTAAGTTGTCAATACCTAAATTGAATTTTTTATTAAATTTTTTCTAGCTGATTTATACTGTATTATATTGTATCATATAATTTTATTATTGTCAATAATTAAAATTAATAAAAGGCGACTTTTTTGGTCGCCTTTTTTGTGAATATTTCCAAGGGAATTAGATTTAGATTACATCCGCCTCGGTAGAATTGATTTTTTGCTCTCCTACTATTGCCAAAAGCTCCTCCGTTGTCGACTCCTCGTCATAGGTTGAATAGCGGACATGGAGAGTGTCTCCCTCCCTTATTGCCTTTCCACCGTGCTCATCAAGAACTGCGTTCTTGGTTTCGTCGCGCTTAACGGACAAAATAAACAAATTCGTAGGCCAAAAGATATCTCTTACCTGCTTTCCTATTGCGAACGCTCCTCTTTGGACGACAACAAAGGTATCGATTACCTTTGGAGTTTTACCCTCGTTTTGCTCCTCTATTGTCGTATCAAGAACGGTATCATTAATGGACTTAAGTCCGAAAATTTCAGTTACCACAAAGGCAATACAGGAAACGACTACCACATGAAGTATATTCTCGTAGCACGAAAGCGCCTCAACTGCAAAGAATATTGCGGTAAGAGGTGTTTTCATCATACCTGAAATACACGCAGTAATGCCAAGAATAAGCATTATCGTATAATACTCCTGTTCAAAGCCAAAGATTGCCTGTGCACTTTTTGCAATAATCGATGAAATCAATGCGCCAAGAGCCAAAATCGGTATAAACATACCACCCGTTATACTAGTCGAGTTAGCAGAAAGGGTCAAAACAGAACGCACGAGCAATATCAGTACAAGCATATAAACTGCATTTTTTCCATCAAAGAGATTTATAATGAGCTCGTGTCCTGTTGAAACAAACGAAAAAGATACAAGTCCAAGTATAGCAGTAACGGCAAAAACCGCGAATATCTTATACTGATGTGGAATTTTCTTTAATTTTTTATTCAAAAATCCGTTTATTATTCGATAAAGGAACAAAAACAACACGGCAAAGAGTCCAACAGCAAGTCCTACTGTGATAGGCATCCATATGTCCTTGAGGGACAAGGAAACGAGCTTCATTTCAGGAAAAAGTCCTATACTCACGTTAAAAATCGGGGCGAGAATTTCCGTTGTCATTCTTGAAAACATAACCGACACACAGGAAACAATTATAATCATAGGAGAAATGCGCTGATGCGCCTCCTCTATTGCAAACATAATTCCTGAAATTGGTGCACCCGTTGCGCAAGAAAAGCCTGCACACGCACCGCCTGTCATAGAATATCTATCCCACGCCTTGTGCTTTTTGGTAAAGGCATTAACGCTTCCTCTACCTATTGCAGTTCCCATTTGAACGCTTGGTCCCTCAGTTCCAAGTGGTACGCCTATTAAGAAAGAAAGCATCGAAAGTAAAAAAGTACCTAAAAAATTACGAAGCCACTTGAAGGTGATTATTCCTCTCAAAATACCGATAGAGGTAGGAATTCCTCCGCCTCGCAAATTTGGAGTTTTTTTATAAAGAAATGCGTACAGGAATGCAATTGCAAAAAGCGCTACTAAAATGATTGGCACAAAATAAAGATGCCCTCTGAAGAAGACATATCCCTTCTCGGAAAAATCAATTATATATGATGCGCAAGCCTTATAAAGAGTAACGGCAATAGCAGTAAGTATTCCCGTAATAGAACCAAACACAAATGCAGGACATATTAAATTTATAAAGTAACTTTTAAACTTTTTCATTTCTCATCCTACTTTTATGAATTTATATGTTATATTATAGCACAATATAGCAAGAAAATCAATACTTATTTAAAGCAAAAGTCCGACACAGGGTCGGACTTTTTGTATTTTATCTATTAAGAATAAGCTTTGTGAGCTCAACAGGATCAACAATCTTGCCATCCTTATAAACGCGCATATTTCCGGATGCGATTTCGTCGATAAGAATAACCTCACCGTTGTTGTAACCGAACTCAAACTTGATGTCCCAAAGGTCAAGACCGATCGTCTTAAGGTCATCAGCTACGATCCTTGTGATAGCAAGAGTTTGAGCCTTCATGCTCTCGAACATTTCAGGAGTCATAACCTTAAGAGCTACAAGTCCCTCACCTGTTACAAGTGGATCTCCCTTTGCATCGTTCTTGAATGTGCACTCTACATAGCCACCCTCAAGCACTGTGCCGTCCTTAATATATTCGCCGTATCTACGGATGAAGCTACCTGTAGCAACAAGACGGCAAATAACCTCAAGACCGTTTCCACCGAGGTCCTTACCAAAGCACTCTGCAGGGAGAACCTCCATCATAGCGTTGTCAACGTCAGCGCTTACGTAGTGTGTCTTAATGCCTGCCTTCTTAAGCAAGTCAAAATAGTAAACAGATGTTCTAAGGTTAGCCTTACCAATACCCTCAATTGTAAGTCCAACGGAGTTTTCGCCTGGATCAAAAACGCCATCCTTGCCTGTGCAATCGTCCTTAAACTTAAGCATTACGTTGCCATTTTCAAGTTGATAAACGTCCTTGGTTTTTCCTACATAGCTCAATTTCATAAAAAATACCTCGTTTTTTATAATCAAATTTATTAACAAAAATATAATATCACATTTATTATCAAAATTCAATATTTTTCTTGCATAAAAATCAAAAAATTATCGAATTTTCACTTGATGAAAAACGCTTTTATTTCCTTTATCTCATACGGCTTATCAAATTCGGTTATTTCAAGCTCAAATTTTGAAGCGCGCACAGCAGGAATTCTACAAAGCTTTCTATGCCCTATTGTGCGTCCCTCGAAAACAAGCACCTTTTTGTGCTTATAGTAAGGCAAATACGCATAAATTTTAAAAGCACTGACAGCCTGTCCGTTTGTCAAATCCTCTTTTATAGACAAGCAATTTACGAGTCTTTCCTCTTTTGGAATGCTCCAATCAACGTCATTTACCTCATTATGAGTAATGGTATAGACGTCATTGTTCTTTTGAGGAGCGCTATAATTTCTTTCAGAGGAATAAAGCTCTCTTATTCTCTGCCCAAGCTCCAAAAGTCTATCAGAGTCAGCCTTGCACAAAAGTCCATGATTGTCAGGTCCTAAGTTTATCAAAAAGTTAGAGCCGTTACCAACCGATGCCTCGTACATTCCAAAAAGCTCATCAACGGTTTTGATGGTTTCGGCATTGTTGTCGTAGAACCAAGTGTCTCTTATTTTGCAATCGCACTCCGACGGCAAAAACATAGCTTGACTAAGTGTTTGCTCTTCCTTTGAAAGCTCGGAAAAATCGGTTTTTGATACAACTAACGGATTATTAAGAGATGCATATCCGTCCTCGTTACCTATCCAACGCACACCGGGCGACCATTCGGGATCGCAAAACGTCAAAATTTCCGGTTGCATTTCGGCAATCGCGTTAATTATTCTTGCGTGGTCATATTCGTGCCCCTCTGAGCCACATCCATCGAACCATAAATAGTCGATTTTTCCGTATTCCGTAAGAAGCTCTCCTATTTGATTTATAAAATAGTCATCATATTCTCTTGCCGAGCTAAACGGAATCGCATGAGAGCCCCACTGTGCCGGCGAATAGTAAAGTCCTACCTTCAAGCCATATTCACGGCAGGCATTCACAAACTCGCGTACAACGTCGCCCTTTCCATCCTTCCAAGGTGTATTAGCTACGCTATATTTAGAATATTGTGATGGCCATACGGCAAATCCATCGTGGTGCTTACAGGTTAATATTGCATAGGTTGCGCCTGCTTCCTTTGCAATTTTTATCCACTGCTTGCAATCGAGTGAGTCGGGATTGAAGCCCTCGGCAGGCATTTCAATTCCGTCCCAATCCTTATGTCCGGGATAAAATGAGCGTATTCCAAAGTGGAAAAACACGCCGAATTCCCAGTCAAGATAGTCAATTTGTCTTTTATATTCGTTCATAATTACATGGTTTTTTGATAGTTGTCAATGTTTTGGTCAGTGTTATAGTTTGGCATATCGGGAGTGATGCCTGCAAGTCCTTGAACAACGTGGTATGCTTCTCTATGTAGCTTACTTGCTGCCTCAGCCGTTGTTAAAGTATTATCGGGAAAAAGAGGCTCTCCGATTGTTAAGCGTGCAAGAGGTGCTTTACCAAACAATCTTTGGAAGCGATTACGTGGCTTGAAAGAATAAGCTAGCGGAATAATCGGCTTATTATATCTTGCGGAAAGCTTAAATACGGTGTTTTTAAATGGTCTAATATCAGGATAAAAGAACCACATTGAGCCCTCGGGAAAGAAGTGAATCCACTTACCTGCCTCGGCAGTTTCCTTCAATTCCTTATTAAATTTAACCATTGCTTTTACATTATCGGTTGGGACGGGCATTCCACCAACAAATCTTATAAGCGGACCGTTTGGACCTTCAAAATTTGTTTTCCAAGCAGGAAAATAAGGAAGCCTTGGACGAATCGCCTTCATAACTCCGATATAATCCCACATAAATACATGGTTACAAATGGTTATTGCTCCATCCTTAAAGGCTTTTTTGTGCTTTCTAAGGTTTTTTCTACCTCTAATTCTAAGTCCGTGAGTAATTCTCAAAAGCGGAAATACAACCACAGTCAAGGCTATTTGCAAAACTATTCTCTTAACGACAAGCCAAAATCCCTTTTCACGAAAAGGATAATTCTCGTCAAAATTTGTATCTCTCAAATGCTTGACCTCAATCATATGCTCATCGCTACGCTCTGGATATTTATAGTCTAAATTATGTCTATAATACATTATAACCTCATACAGATTTCAAGATTTGCAAAATTTCGTTGGCGCTTTCCATTACGTAGTCAGGCTTTTCAGGGGAAGCATCAAGAATTTCCCTTGTTGTTTCTCCGCTAAGCACCAAAACGGTCGTAACTCCTGCGTTAATTCCGCTCTTTATATCAGTGTAAATCCTATCGCCGATAACTGCCGTTTCTTCTTTCGAGTAGCCTGTTTTATCCATGGCAAGAATAGGCATAAGAGGCTCAGGCTTGCCGATGAAAATCGGTCTGCGTCCTGATACATTATAAAGCATATCGCACACGCTTCCACAGTCGGGCACACTTCCAAACTCAGTTGGGCAAACATAGTCGGGATTTGTAGCAATATACGGAATATTTGGTCTTGTAAGGAGTAATTTGGACACGTCATGAAGCTTTTTAAACGTAAGCTCGGTGTCAAAGCCCATTACAATAAGGTCGGTTTCGTCGAGATTTTCGGTTGTTTTGAAGCCGTTGGCTCTAAGCTCTTCCTTTAGCGATTCAGTTCCACAAACGTAAAGTGTTGCACCGTTGTGATATTTCTTTAGATAGTATGCGGTCGCCTGTGAAGATGTGATAAAATCATCATAATTTGATTTTATGCCAAGCTTATCGAGCTTTTTAATGTAATCTGCAACGCTTTTCGAGGAGTTGTTGGTCATAAACATATATTTGCCACCATTTTCCTTAATCGTCGCTAAAAGCTCCTTTGTGAAGTCGTAAAGCCTGTCGCCTAAATATAGAGTTCCGTCCATATCAAACAAAAATAGCTTTGTTTCTTTAATTTTATTCATAATATCACCACCTTTTCTATTCTACCATAATATAGGCATTGTTTCAATATAAAAAGAAAAAAAGACCTCATTTGAGGTCTTTTTTATTTGGTTTTACAAAGAAGATTGAATAACTAATTAATTAGATTGAACCATCACAGCATTAAAATAATAGCAACGATAAAAATCGGAAGCAAAAACAAAGGACACATAAGCGCTGAGATGATTCTTGTTGTTTTATATTGAGCAATTTTCCAAGATATCAGTGAAATTGCGCTTCCAACGATAGAAACAAATACCACTCCAAGCACAAGAATATCTAATCCTACGCCTAAAAGCTCATGCCCACTTGCTTCTCTCTCGGTAAGCTCGGTGAGTTGATTATTCACGACGATAGCACCTGAAATCCCCAAATACATATTAAAAGCAAATACTGCAAGTGATAATAGAAAAAATATCCACGAAAAAATTTTTCTCATATATGCACCGCCTTTCTTGAGGTTATTATACCACAAAAGCGCAAGTAAGTCAATCCGTTTGCGCAAAGCGCAACATCGTGCTTTTGTGTCCGCACGAATGAGGAATGATGTTTTCGCTACGCTCAAAATGATGTTGCCCTTCGGTCAAACGATGTTGTGTCCTACGGACACA
>JAZKZO010000034.1:0-4837 GCA_045612665.1 Eubacteriales bacterium | reverse complement strand
GGTTTTCTCATTCAAAAAACCAATTCAAGACAGGGCCGTATGCGTCCGTGGTTCTTAATTTTCGGATTCGTTTCTGTTGCGATTGGTGGACTTATATTCTTATTTCCCGGAAAAACTCTCGGTGATGCATATTGGTACTATTTCTTCTTCCTGCTTATATGCTACCATACCGTTGGCTCGTCTTATTTCTACCTTTTCAGAGATACGATTTGCTCACTGACAACCCGTGAGCCTAAGGAAAAGACTAAAATTCAGTTTATCCGTAAAATGTCCTGGACACTTCTTTCGGGTATTGTTATCGGTATGGTGTTCAATATGGTGCTTCTTCCCATGTGGCTTGAAAAGGATATTAACGGTTATCCTCTTCTTATGGTAATTATGTCCCTTGTTGCTATTCCTCTTGTGCTTATGGAATATTTCTACACCCGTGAGCGTATTTCGGAGGACGTATCGATTGAAGCAAGCGGTCTTCTCCAAAAAAATGAAATTCCCTTAAAGGATCAGCTCAAGGCACTCTTTACAAACAAGTATTACGTTATTCTTATAATCATCTTCACCATCAGCGGCATCGTTGATAACTTCAAGGGCGGTAACGTTCAGTATTTCTATATCAAGTTCTTGCTTGACGGCGTTAACAATCCTTTGATGTTTACCATTTATATGGTGATTACAGGAGCTCCCCTTGGCATCGGTGCTTTCTGCATCTATCCTCTTGTGAAGAAGATGGGCATTAAAAACCTAACCGTTCTCGGATACTCGCTCGTGCTTGTAGGCAGTATTATGGGTTGGCTTTTCCCGAGCAATATAGTTATTGCTTTTATTGGTGGCTTCCTTCGTAATATGGGTTGGCTTCCCAATGCATACATATTTGCAACGCTTCTGTGCTTTGCTTACGATAGCATTGAGCACAAATCACACCTTCGTCTTGAAGGACTTATGGGTGTTGCGGTGGTTACGGCTTTGCAGGCGCTCATTTACGCTCCCTTTGCAGGCGGATATGAGTCAACTATTCTCAAAATGGGCTTTGTTGACGTTGAGGGTGTAATGCCCAGCGCAGAGGTTATCAGCTTTATGAACAGCGCCTTCTATCTCTTTGACGCAGCGCTTGCCCTCGTGGTAGTTATCCTACTTCCGTTCGTTGACGTTGAGAAAAAGCTGCCCGAAATAAACGCAGAGCTTGAAAAGCGCAAGGAAGTAGCTCTTTCAAAGAATTCTGAAGAATAAAATCACTTAAAAGAGGTTCTTTTATGGAAATCACAATTGATCGAAATACACCAACGATACCAACTGATTTTTCATGGCAGTTTGGACTTGGAAACGATCACGCATACCAGCTTCACAGAACCGACGTGTGCGAACATATTAAGCTCTCTCACGATGAGCTTGGCATCAAATACATACGCTGCCACGGTATTTTTGACGACGATATGCTCACCTATCAGCGGATGGGCGATTGCAGAATGTTCAGATCGGTTCCCTTCAACAATAAAATTAAAGAAATCAATTTCCGTCAGGTAGGACACGTTTACGATAATCTTCTATCCTGCGGTGTAAAGCCCTTCGTAGAGCTTTCATTTATGCCCTCTGCTCTTGCAAGCGGAAAAAAGCTGGGCCTCAGATACGACCCCAATATTACTATGCCGAAATCTCTTAAGGCGTGGAGCGAGTATATTAAAAAGTTTATTCGTTTTCTTATTGATAGATACGGCGAGGAAGAGGTTGAGACTTGGTATTTTGAAGTTTGGAACGAGCCGGATTTAAGCTGCTTTTTTGCCGGTACGAAAAAGGAGTATTTTAAGCTTTATGAAGCAACGGTAAGGGCTATAAAGGAAGTTTCACCCAAGTTGCGAGTAGGCGGCCCTTCAACCAGTGCTTGTCTTTGGCTTAAGGATTTTCTCGATTTTTGTGAACAAAACAATGTTCCTTGCGATTTTGTTTCTACCCACCATTATCCCGGAGATGCATTTGGAAACTTTATTAATTACAAGAATGTTAAGCAGATGTTTACCTCCGCTATGGACGCGGTCAAGAACCGCAAGCCTCTTAGCGACGCGATGACTAATATGTTCTTTCTTCCCGAGGATTTTCTCCGTTGGGATAAGGGAACGCTTGCCCGTATGGACGACGAGGCAAAGGCAAAGGTCGGAGACCTCCCCTTGTTCATTACCGAGTGGAACTCTATGGCGGTGTTCGGTTCTCCCGTACACGATGAGAAATATTCGGCGGCATTCGCGGTAAAGAGCTGTATGGATCTCAATAATACCTTGGGCGGATATATGTTTTGGTGTTGTTCTGATCTGTTTGAGGAGCAATTCATGCTGCCAAAGCCATTTGTCGGTAGCTTTGGTATAGTATCTAACGACGGTATTCCTAAGCCTAATTTCTGGGGCTTCAAAATCTTATCACAGCTCTATGGGGAGCGTCTTAAATTACCTATGCGTACAAACGAAGCAGTGGAATATGCGGCGTTCGTTGACGGAGATAAAACGCAAATTTTGCTCTTTGCACAGGATCAGGATTATTTCAAAAATGACTCTCACGAGATCAGGTTAGAAATTAACTGCAAAGCAAAAACAGCTACCGTTCAACGTATTGACGATACGCATTGTAATCCTAAGGCGGAATGGATCAAGATGGGTAGCCCCGATAATTTAACCCTTAAGCAAGTGGCAAAAATTAAGGAAAAAACAAGGCTTGTAGCTGAGGATTATCCCTTTGAAACCGAGCAAGAAAAAACAAAATTAACTATCACACTCAGCACAAATGATGTTGTTTTAATAACTCTAACGTAAAACGGAGATTTTTTATGGCAAAATTTCAGATTTTCGGAACATCGTCGCCCGAAATATCAAAAAGAGAAATTGAGCATGCAAGACTTGCTCGAGAGGCGGCGGCAGATGGCATAGTATTGCTTGAAAACAATGGCATTTTGCCATTAAAGCCTCAAAAGATTGCGCTTTTTGGCGGCGGTAGCCGTATGACTGTAAAAGGTGGTGCAGGCTCGGGCGATGTTCACGAAAGATATAGCGTAAGTATTGAAGAGGGGCTTAAAAATGCCGGATTTACCTTTGAGAATACTCTCTGGATGGACAGGTTCGCTGGGAAATATCAGCGTGAGCTTAAAGCGTGGTGCGAAGGGATTGAAAAGGACATAAAGAAGTTTAACCCTATTCAAACTATGCAGATGTTTATTTACATAGGTGAGCATCCAAAACCTTATCCATCAGTCACCCCCATACTTCCCGACGAGCTTTGCAATGCAGATACAGCTATTTATGTACTTTCAAGACAAGCAGGAGAAGGCTTTGACCGCAGAGTGGAAAATGGAGATTATCTTCTCTCGGATGTTGAGGAAGAAAGCTTGAAGCTACTCTCAAAGCACTATAAAAAGCTTATTTTAGTGCTGAACTGTGGCGGAGTAATTGATCTTTCGATCCTTGACGAGATCAGAATTGATGCGGTAATCTTCTGCGGTCAAGGAGGAATGGAGGGTGGAAACGCTCTTGCCGATATATTGACAGGAAAGGTTAATCCCTCCGGACGCCTTACAGACACTTGGGCGAAAAGATATGAGGATTATCCTTCTGCCAACACCTTCGGGCACAGAAACGGCGACCTTGAAAACGAGGAATATAGTGAAGATATCTACGTCGGCTACCGTTGGTTTGACAAAAACGATATCAAACCGCGATTTGAGTTTGGCTTTGGACTAAGCTATACCGAGTTTGATATTAAGGTAATTGATTTTGCAAACGGAAAAATAACCGTTGACGTTACCAACATCGGCAAAGTAGCAGGTAAAGAGGTGCTGATGGTCTATTCATCAAAGCCATCCTCTGATTGTGAGAAAAAAGTCCTTGTTGCTTTTGCAAAAACAGGATTGATCGGGGCGGGAGCAACCGAGAGAGTAGAAATAACATTTGATTTATCAAGGGCTGCAACCTTTGTGGAAGAAATATCCGCTTTCATTATTGAAAAGGGTGAGCACACCATTCTTCTCAATGGTAATGTGTGTGGCAAAATCAATATTGAAAATGAAATTACCTTAGAAAAGGTTTCGCCCATAACACAGGGCGAACACAAACAATATAACGAAGCTTTCTCTCCTAAAGTCAACAAGATTTTATCAAAGCTTAGTGATAAAGAGAAGGTTATGCTCGTTACGGGCGGTGGATACGATATAAGATGCTATAATAATGTAATGGGCGCGGCAGGACGCACCTGCACAAAGCTTTTGCGTAAAGGTGTTCCAAATATCGTTATGGCAGATGGTCCTGCCGGTCTTAACGTAAATCAAATCAGTGCTATTGGTTATGAGGGATTTCCTCGTTATCCCGATGGCTTGCCGGTAGATTGGCAGTGGGGATATCTTAAAAAACTTGAGCCCATATTGAAAACTAAAATAGGAACTAAAAAGACGGTCTATCGCTATATGACCGCTTGGCCTAGCGAGACGGTTCAGGCGCAGACCTTTGATACCAAGCTTATTGAAAAAGTGGGCAATGCCATAGGTGCTGAAATGCTTGAAATCGGTGTTTCAGTGTGGCTTGCGCCCGGACTTAATATTCATAGAAATCCTCTTTGCGGAAGAAACTTTGAATATTACTCTGAAGACCCCATAGTTTCGGGAAAAATGGCTGCCGCAATCACAAGAGGTGTTCAATCGGTGGGCGGTGTTGGTGTTGCTCAAAAACACTTCTGTTGTAACAACCAAGAGGACAACCGCATAGGCGTTTCTGCCAATGTTTCGCAAAGAGCTTTGCGTGAAATTTATCTTCGCGCCTTTGAAATTGCAGTTAAAGAGGGTAAGCCTTGGACGGTAATGTCAAGCTACAAC
>JAZKZO010000033.1:0-2543 GCA_045612665.1 Eubacteriales bacterium | reverse complement strand
GGTGTGATGATGTTCAACGAAATCAAAACAAAAAAAGATATACAAGAGTTTATTGATAAAACCAATTCCTTGCACGATGGGTACATTATTGGCGTACAATACACCAATGATGCTATCACCAATGTGGATGAAAATGGATATTTCATCAATTCTAATGCAAAAAAGCTGTCTCTTCGTATATTGGTAACAAGCATCTGTGATACCGTCGTGGAAATTGAATTTGACGGAGTTTTGGAGTGGCAGATCAAGGACAATCAAATGGATATGACGGACACCTCCATACTGTTTGTTGAGTATGACCGTATTCTTTGGGTGGATGATGTTTTTACCAATATGAATCAACTCAAAAACGGATCGTACGTTATCGCAGACTCTATGAGATGGCGAATTGTAGAATAAAATAACATGGCATCTTTTTTGTCAACACGTGCCAAGAACGAAGCATCCCAAAAGGGATGCTTTTTTCGTTCTTGGAGCGCTACCTATGATTTTGGCTGAGCTCCTCGTTTGCGAGGATTCGAAGTTCTAATTTGAAAGCTAAGTAAAAACGATTGAGTATCGTTTTTGCAACGCTTTTCGGCACAAAGCAAGGAGTAGGCAGAGTCGAGTGTACCGAGGCGATAGCCTGCGACTATGCGACTGACGCGGTGTGGCGCACTCTATTCTCTATCATAAAAACAAGCCACCTCGAAACGAAGTGGCTTATTTTTGTATTTCGGGATTGTTTGTTATTCCGAGAATATAATCAACGGACACGTTGTGAAAAAACGAAAGCTTAATCAAAATATCGGTTGGTATATCTCTCTGCCCTAATTCGTAATTACTATAAACCTGCTGTGAGCAATTTAACGCCTTTGCAACGTCCTTTTGCGTTAGGTCTCTATCCTCTCTTAAATCTCTAATTCTTTTATAAATCATAATATCTCCATTATTTGCGATTTCTAAAAAAATTATATCAAACTGCAATTTGCAGTATTGACTTTTACTGCATTTTGCAGTATAATAATATTCAAATAATATTAAAAGGAGAACAAATATGAAAAAGTATATGCAAAAAATCATAAACACATTGAATGATTGGGATTTTCATTTCAATGTAATTGACGAGGACGGAGTCGTGGTTAATCTTCGAGGAGACCACTGCCCGCACATGTCAATAGTAATAACTTGCACAGAGCTATCCAACACAACAGTTCTTAACATTTCCGTACCTAAAATTGTTTCTTTATCAAACAAAATTTCCGATGCATTACCAATTTTAAACGAAATCAATCGAGAATATCGTTGGGCCAAATTCGTTATTGATGAAAATCAAGATCTATTGTGCTCATTGGAATCTCATATAAACGAAGAAGATTTTTTATATCAATTTAGACTAATGTTTCTTGTAATTACGACCGCAATAGACGAAACATACCCCAAATTTATGAAACTCATTTGGGGATAATTATAATAATTCTAGCGAACATAACATCAACCCTTAAAAGTTCACCTCTCTTGACTTCTCTTCCCTTTTATGGTAAAATATACACATCAATTTTAGGGGGTACTTATATGCGCGAAGGAACGAGTGGCGTTTGGGTTACAAGAAAAGGTGGCAAAATAACCATCGGATACGAGGACTACGGAGTGTCCGAGTTTGGCGGTGCGGATTTTGAAAAAACCTACATTTTAGACAAGGAAAATTCGAAAAAGCTTGTTCGCGCGTTAAGGAAGTGCGGTTTTTTCGGTTCTCTTAAAAGAAAAATCGTGAAGGCGTTCGGTCCCGAATTCGACGATTTAGAATTTTGGGATTTTTGCGACGAGCATGAAATAGACTACGAAGAGTCCTCTTGGAGAAGCTAATTTAAGATGTAAAATATGGAAAAGCGCCCCCTGTGGCGCTTTTTTATATATAACTATTGCATTTTTGCTGAATTTGTGATAGAATAACTTCATCAACATTTTCAACTTGGAGACAACATGAGAGAATTTTTCAATTACTTTTTCGGGCAAGGCACCGAGGTTGAGTTTAAAAACTTTTCCTTTGCGCATTTCGCTCCTATTTTGCTTGCTGCCGGATTGATTTTTCTCATCTACTACTATCGCGAGAAAATTGCGAGCAGTAAGCACGAGAAGACATTCCGTTATATAATGGCATTCACCATGATTGTGTCGGAAATGTCATATTATTGGCGCTTGGTTGGCATAACCGAGCTAAATCCGAATCCAGTTGACCACTTACCTATTACCGTTTGTGGCTGGGTTATTGTTTTTTGTAGCTTTATGATGCTCGACAAATCGCAAAGCCTTTTCGACATTTCTTATTTTTGGCTTTTCTCAGGAACAATCTTCGCGCTTATCACGCCAACCGTAATTACGTACACAGGTCCAACCAGATTTAGATATTATCAATTCTGGGTCGAGCACCTTATGGGCTATATCAGCGTGTTCTATATGATTTTCGTACACAAGCTTCGCCCAACAATAAAGTCGGCTATCAAATCGTATTCGTTGCTTGCAGTTCTTGCAGGTGTCGCTATTTTCGCAAACAACCTAATCGG
>JAZKZO010000032.1:0-54715 GCA_045612665.1 Eubacteriales bacterium | reverse complement strand
TTCCAAGAAGAATCACTGGTACATGTGCTCATCACCAAAACGAGCTTACAAAGGCAATCAAGCGTGCACGTTTCATGGCACTTATGCCTTACATTGATGACTAATTAAAAAAGAAAATCCACCCAATCGGGTGGATTTTTTATTTTGACTCTCTCGCAACACGAGACTGCTTTGGTGGAAAACGGTGTTGAAATGCTTTGCGCTATGCTCACCTGTAAACGCTAAAGAGAATGCGCCTTCGCATTTCGCACTCCACATTCCGAATTCCGCATTCCGAATTCCGCATTCCGAATTCCGCACTTCGCACTTAGAAAACCTTCCTTTAATAGAATCATAACGCACACGCTCGTATGCGTATATGTGTGATATAGCACAAAAAGAGAAGGGTAAAAAAATAGAGTCCTGCGGGTTAAACAGGACTCGTTTTTATTATTCAGCTTATGCCATTTGGTTGAACATAAGAGTGAAAGCACTCTTCTTATGAGCAGCATTATTCTTATGGAGAAGACCGTGAGCAACAGCTTGGTCAACCTTCTTAATAACAGCTACATAAGCAACTTTTGCAGCCTCTTTGTCAGCGCTTTCAACAGCCGCCTTAAACTTCTTAATTGTGGTGTTGAGCTGAGATTTGAGCATCTTATTGCGAAGTGTCTTGGTAGCAATTACCTTAACGCGCTTCTTAGCAGATTTGATATTAGGCATGATGAATCCTCCTTTAAGTAATCTAATCCGAAAGATGCACTATCCGTTGCCTGAGAGGGTGCTCCGAATAAAGCATGTTCGTACGATTACATATAATAACACAAACCTTTTATAAAATCAATACCTTTTTGAAAATTTTTCTAATAAATTTTAATTTATTTTTTGCTAAGAAGAGAGAAGTTATTAATTAGTTATTAAAAAGTTCACAAAAAATTTACATATGAACAAATTGTAAACTTTTCAAAAATTTTTTGTAAACAAATAAAAGATTTTAAAAAAATTAAAAATAATACTTGACAAATAAAAGTAATGGTGGTAAAATTATACTCCGTGTAATAACGCGCAAATTATAATATTATAAATAAAAATAAAGGGAATATGGAGTGATTTAGTTTATGGTCAAAGAACAAAAGCTTGGCAAAAACACACGAATGAGCTTCGCTAAAATCAACGAATTGATCGAAATGCCCAATCTTATTGATGTGCAAAAGAAATCTTTCGACTGGTTTTTGAAGGAAGGACTTATGGAGGTCCTTCGCGAGGTATCTCCTATTACGGATCATTCTGGCAATCTTTCTATCGAGTTTGTATCCTTTACTCTCGATACAACAAAGCCAAAATATCCTGTTGAGGAGTGCAAAATTAGAGATACCAACTATGCTGCACCTCTCAAGGTAACCGTTCGTTTGGTGGACGCAACCACTGGCGAGGTTAAGGAGCACGAGATATTTATGGGAGACTTCCCACTTATGACAGACAACGGAACCTTCGTTATCAACGGAGCAGAGCGTGTTGTCGTATCTCAAATTGTTCGTTCTCCGGGAATGTACTACGATTTTTCAATCGACAAAACAGGTATGCACAACTACACCGCGCAGGTAATTCCTTACCGTGGTGCTTGGCTTGAATACGAAACAGACGCACAAAACGCTTTCTATGTTCACATTGACAAGAACAGAAAGATGCCTATAACCGTTCTTATCCGTGCACTCGGTGTTGAAACCGAAGAGGATATTAAGGATATGTTCGGTGAGTTCTTTATGACTCCTACTCTCGCAAAGGACGAAAGCGAAAAGCTCGCTATCGAAAACCTTACCTCAATCAGAGAAGAGGCTCTTAAGGAAATCTATAAGAGACACCGTCCAGGCGAGCCTGCAACTGCAGAGAGTGCTGAAACACTTATCAATAACTTCTTCTTCGATCCTAAGAGATACGACCTTTATCCTGTTGGACGTTATAAGTTTGACAAGAAGCTTTCAATTGGCGAAAGAATTCTCGGTCTTACCCTTGCTCGTCCTGTTATCAGCAAGAAGACAGGTGAGGTAATCCTTGATAGCGGTATCGTTCTTAAGGCTAGCGACGTTCAGCTTATCGAGGAAAACTGTGTAAACGAAATCTATGCACAGGTTCTTGAAAAGGAAAGCGGAAGAATGGTTGAAATCAAGGTATTCGGTAACGGTACCGTTGATCCTGTTCACGCACTCGGCTACGATCTTAAGGATTGTGGCGTAAACGAAAAGATTCACTACGAAAAGCTTATGCAGATCGTAGAGGAATGTGCCGGCGATGTTGAGGCTATTAAGCTCGCTGTTAAGCACAACCTTGCCACCCTTTGTCCAAAGCACATTACAAGAGAGGATATCCTCGCTTCTATTAGCTATCTTGTATGTCTTGCACACGGCATCGGCACAAAGGACGATATCGACCACCTTGGAAGCAGAAGACTCCGTTGCGTAGGTGAGCTTCTCCAAAACCAAGTTCGTATCGGTATGTCCCGTATGGAAAAGATAATCAGAGAGAGAATGAATGCAACTCCTGACTCCGAGGAGCTCTCTCCAAAGAATCTTATAAACATCAGACCCGTAGTAACTGCTATTAGAGACTTCTTCGGTTCATCGCCACTTTCACAGTTCATGGACCAGAACAACCCATTGGCAGAGCTCACACACAAGCGTCGTATTTCTGCTCTCGGCCCAGGCGGTCTTTCAAGAGATAGAGCAGCATTCGAGGTGCGTGACGTACACTATACTCACTACGGTAGAATGTGTCCTGTTGAAACACCTGAAGGACCAAACATCGGTCTTATCTCGTACCTTTCAACATATGCAAAAATCAGCGACTACGGCTTTATTCAGGCTCCTTACCGTAAGATTGTTGACGGTAGAGTAACTGATGAGGTTGTTTATATGACAGCTGACGAAGAGGACGGACACGTAATCGCTCAGGCTTACGAAAAGCTTGATGAAGAGGGAAGATTTGTAAACAAGAAGATTATCGTTCGCGATAAGGCTGAAATTCTTGAGGTAGATCCTTCCAAGGCTGATTATATGGACGTATCTCCAAAGATGGTTGTATCAGTTGCAACTGCAATGATACCATTTATCGAAAACGACGACAACGCCCGTGCACTCATGGGTTCAAACATGCAGAAGCAGGCAGTTCCACTTCTTACCTCGGATTCTCCAATCGTTGGTACAGGTATGGAGTACAAGGCAGCTTGCGACTCAGGCGTAGTAGTTCTTGCTAAGAACGAAGGTGTCGTTGAAAGAGTAGACGCAAATCACATCGTTATCCGTACAGATGACGGTAATAAGGATACCTATGAGCTTATTAAGTTCAAGCGCTCTAACCAGACAACCTGTGTAAACCAAAAGCCAATCGTAAAATGTGGCGAAAAGGTTGAAAAGGGACAGGTAATCGCTGACGGTCCTGCAACCTCTAACGGTGAAATCTCCCTTGGTAAGAATGCCCTCATCGGCTTTATGACTTGGGAAGGTTATAACTACGAGGACGCGGTTCTTCTTAACGAAAAGCTCGTTCGTAACGACGTATATACATCAATTCACATTGAAGAATACTCACAAGAAGCAAGAGATACCAAGCTCGGCCCAGAGGAAATCACTCGTGAAATTCCTAACGCCGGCGAGGATATGCTCAAGAACCTTGACGAAAACGGTATCGTAAGAATCGGTACTGAGGTTAAGGCTCACGACATTCTTGTAGGTAAGGTAACACCTAAGGGAGAAACCGAGGTTACAGCAGAGGAAAGACTCCTTCGCGCTATCTTCGGTGAAAAGTCAAGAGACGTAAGAGATACATCACTTCGCGTTCATAACGGTCAAAACGGTATCGTTATCGACGTTAAGGTATTCTCACGCGAGAATGGCGACGAGCTCTCACCAGGTGTAAATAAGGTTGTTAAGGTCTATGTTGCTCAAAAGAGAAAAATCTCTGTCGGCGACAAAATGGCTGGTCGTCACGGTAACAAGGGTGTTGTATCAAGAATTCTCCCACCAGAGGATATGCCTTTCTTGGCTGACGGTACACCACTTGACATCGTGCTTAACCCACTCGGCGTTCCTTCACGTATGAACATCGGTCAGGTTCTTGAGGTTCACCTCGGTATCGCAGCTAAGAAGCTCGGTTGGAAGATTATGACCCCTGTATTCGACGGTGCAAAGGAGCAGGATATCTTCGAATGCCTCAAGATGGCAGGACTTTGGAGAGACGTACTTCCTAACGAAAACACAGACGGAAAGGATCTCTTCGAGGAGGTTGTAAGAGAAGACGGCAAGAAGGATATCCAAAGACTTGATGAAGAAACAAGAAATAATCCTGAAGCACTTAAGGCTCTCCTTGCAGAAGGAAAGCTAAAGATTTGTGATGGTAAGACAATTCTTTACGACGGACGTACAGGTGTACCGTTTGATAACCCTGTAACAGTAGGAATTATGTACTATCTCAAGCTTCACCACCCCGTTGACGTTAAGATTCTCGCTCGTCCATCAGGTCCTTACTCACTTGTTACACAACAGCCTCTCGGCGGTAAGGCACAATTTGGTGGTCAGCGTTTCGGAGAAATGGAAGTATGGGCGCTTGAAGCATATGGCGCAGCATATACTCTTCAGGAAATCCTCACTGTTAAGAGTGATGATATCATTGGTAGAACAAAGGCATTTGAGGCTATCGTTAAGGGCGCTAACATCCCAACACCTGGTATCCCTGAATCCTTTAAGGTTCTTGTTAAGGAGCTTCAGGCTCTCGCACTTGATATCAAGATTCTTGATGATGACGGCAAGGAAATAGAGCTTTCTAACCTTGGCGAAGAGGACCTCACACCTATGAATATCGTAGCTCCTGCAGCTGACGAGGTATCAGATGAAAAGGATTCTGATTACGACGAGGATGCAGAAGAGGAAGAAAACTACGATGATTTCGATGATATCGAGGAAGACTTCCCATTGGATTTTGACTTGGAAGCTTACGATGAAGACTAACAAAAATTACTAAAAGAAGGAAAATGCTGATGGAACATACATTTGATTCTATAAAAATAGGTCTTGCTTCTCCCGAAATGATAAGAAGTTGGTCTTGGGGTGAGGTAACAAAGCCTGAAACCATCAACTACCGTACACAAAAGCCAGAAAAGGACGGTCTTTTCTGCGAAAAAATCTTTGGCCCAACAAAGGACTGGGAATGCGCTTGCGGTAAGTACAAGCGCTCCCGCCATAAGGGACACAGATGCGAAAAGTGTGGCGTTGAGGTAACGACCAAAAAGGTTCGTCGTGAAAGAATGGGACACATTGATCTTGCTTGTCCTGTATCTCACATTTGGTACTCAAAGGCAATCCCATCAAGAATGGCTTTGCTCCTTGAAATATCTCCTAAGGCTATTGAAAACGTAATCTACTTCGTTCAAAGAATAGTAACTGATCCAGGTGATACACCTCTTCTTAAGTATCAGGTTCTCACCGAAAAGGAATATCAGGAATACTACGAGAAGTATGAAACTCGTTTCAAGGCTGAAATGGGCGCTGAGGCTATCAAGAAGCTTCTCGCTGAAATCGATATTGACGAGCTTTCAAAGCAACTCAAGGAAGAGCTTGCTCAAACAAACGGACAAAAGAAAATTAAAATAATCAAGAGACTCGAAATCGTAGAGGCATTCAGAAAGTCAGGCAACCGTCCTGAATGGATGATTCTTGATGTAGTGCCGGTTCTCCCACCTGAAATCCGTCCAATGGTACCACTTGACGGTGGAAGATACGCTGCATCCGATATCAACGACCTCTATCGTAGAGTTATCAACAGAAATAACCGTCTTAAGAAGCTTATCGAGCTCCGTACGCCCGATATGATCATAAAGAACGAAAAGAGAATGCTTCAGGAGGCAGTAGATGCACTTATCGATAACGGTAAGCGCGGTAAGCCTGTAACAGGCCCATCTAATCGCCCACTTAAGTCTCTTTCCGAAATGCTTAGAGGTAAGCAGGGACGCTTTAGACAAAACCTTCTCGGTAAGCGTGTTGACTATTCAGGCCGTAGCGTTATCGTTGTAGGTCCTTCCCTTAAGATCTATCAGTGCGGACTTCCTCGTGAAATGGCACTTGAGCTCTTCAAGCCTTTCGTTATGAAGCGCTTGGTTGAAACTCAAAAGGCTGGTAACATCAAGGAAGCTAAGAGAAAGGTAGAGCAGGTAGCAGACGAGGTTTGGGACGCACTCGAGGTTGTTATTAAAGAGCATCCTGTGCTTCTTAACCGAGCTCCTACACTTCACCGTCTTTCAATTCAGGCATTCGAGCCTGTACTCGTTGAAGGTAGAGCAATTAAGCTCCATCCTCTCGTATGTAAGGCATTTAACGCCGACTTCGACGGTGACCAGATGCCAGTTCATGTGCCACTTTCTAATGAGGCTCAGGCAGAGGCTAGATTCCTTATGCTTTCTGCAAACAACCTCTTGAAGCCTGTTGACGGTAAGGCTATCGCTGTTCCTTCACAGGATATGGTGCTTGGCTCATATTACCTCACCCTTGACGCAAGAGAAGGCGAGAAGGGCGCAGGAAGCGTATACCGTAATATGGATGAAGCGATTATGGCATACGAAAACGGAGATCTCGAGCTCCACGCTCCTATCAAAATTAGAGTGGAGAAGGAAATCGACTCTCAAAAGAAATCAAAGATTATCGACGCAACACTCGGTAGACTTATATTCAATAGCAATATTCCACAGGACCTCGGCTATGTAGATAGAAGCGAGGATCCATTCGGACTTGAAATCGACTTCGTTGCAGGAAGCAAGCAGCTTTCTCAAATCGTTGACCGTACAATCAAGATTCACGGCTTTACAATGGCTGCTGAGGTTCTTGATAGCATCAAGGCTATGGGCTATAAGTATTCAACAAGAGCATCACTCTCTATCTCAGTTGCAGATATGGTAATTCCTGAAGAGAAATATCAAATCGTTAAGGCTGCTGAGGCTAAGGTTGACGAAATCTTCTCATATTATAGAGAGGGTGAGCTTACCGATAACGAAAGATATAACTGCGTAATCGATATTTGGAATAAGGCAACAAACGACGTTGTCGCTCAAATTCAGCAAAAGTTCAATAAATACAACCCAATCAAGATGATGTCCGACTCAGGTGCCCGTGGTAGTATGACTCAGATGCGTCAGCTCGCAGGTATGCGTGGACTTATGTTCTCTGCAACAGGTAAGACTATGGAAATTCCAATTAAGTCTAACTTCCGTGAGGGACTTACAATTCTTGAATACTTCGTGGCTGCAAGATCTGCTCGTAAGTCGCTTTCTGATACAGCGCTTAAGACTGCTGACTCAGGATACCTTACAAGACGTCTTGTTGACGTTTCTCACGAGGTTATCATTCGTGAGCACGACTGTGGAACTCGCGACTATATGGTTGCTAGCGACATTAAGGAAGGCAACGAGGTTGTAGAAAAGCTCGCTGACAGAATCCTCGGCAGATACACAGTTGAGGACGTTGTTGACCCAACAACAGGCGAGATTATCGTTCGTGAAAACGGTATGATTACCGCTGAGGACGTTAAGAAGATTACGTCCTGTGGCATTAAAGAGGTTAAGGTTCGTTCAGTTCTTCGTTGTAAGACAAAGGGCGGTGTGTGCGCACATTGCTACGGTATGGACCTTGCAACATCCAAGCCAGTTAATATCGGTGAGGCTGTCGGTGTTATCGCTGCTCAGTCTATCGGTGAACCTGGTACACAGCTTACAATGAGAACCTTCCATACCGGTGGTGTCGCTTCTGCAAACATTACTCAGGGTCTTCCAAGAGTTGAAGAGCTCTTTGAGGCTAGACGTCCAAAGAAGCCTGCTATCGCATGTGAGGCAACAGGTAACGTTGAAATCGTTCCTGAGGGCAGAATTAACAAGATCCTCGTAACTGATGAGGAAACAGGTAAGGATTATAAGTACGACGTTCCATTTGGTACAACAATCATTGTACACGATGGCGATCACGTTGTTAAGGGTCAGGCTCTTACTGAGGGCTATATGGCACCTGCCGATATCCTTGCTATCAACGGTATCGAGTCCGTTTACGACTATATCGTACGCGAGGTTCAAAAGGTTTACCGTTCACAAAACGTTGACGTTGATGATAAGCACGTTGAGGTTATCACCCGTCAAATGACAAGAAAGATTAAGATTGAGGATGCAGGCGATACAGACTTTATCATCGGTACAACCGTTGATAAGGACGAATTCGTTTCCGCAAACGAGGCTGTTAAGGCTAGAATTGATGCAGGCGAGGTTACACTTCGTGAGGCAACAGGCTCACCTATCCTTCTCGGTATCACCAAGGCGGCTTCTTCAACCGAATCCTTCCTTAGTGCTGCTTCCTTCCAGGAAACAACAAAGGCGCTCACAGACGCTGCTATCCGCGGTAAGGTTGACCACCTCCTCGGACTTAAGGAGAACGTTATTATCGGTAAGCTCATTCCTGCCGGAACAGGTCTTGCTGAATATAACAAGATCGGCGTAAAAAAGGTTGAGGCTCAACCATCTGAGGACGCTGTAAACGAATAAAAGATAAAAAGCAAGTCGCAAGACTTGCTTTTTTCTTTTATTTTAAAAATTTACAAATAGTTTACAATTTGTGCAATTTGTATATTTTTCGAAAAAACAACCCTCAAAAAACACCGCTAAAGAGCCGAAAATAAAGCAAAAACGAAAAGCATTGTACAATATGAACAAAAACGGGGGCTGGACAGGTATTTTTGTGCAACTTGACAAAAATACGCGCGCGTGTTATAATTTATTCGTGACTTTCGACTACAAATTAAGGAGGATTTTATGAGTAAGAAGGTTAAATTTCTTGTCCTTGTTATGGCTGTTATTATGAGCTTGGCTGCAATCCTTGTAGTAACAACAGCTGCCGAAGAAAAGGACATTACCATCAGCTATATGTCGGCATATGAACCATCAAGTTCAACATCTGATCTTGATAAGACCGCATATTCTAATGGCAAACAAACAGTAAAGGCTGGTGAAAAATTCACTTTGCCTACAACAGCAAATATGTCATATGTTGGAGAAGAGGGCTATCAGCTTGTTTGGTATACCTCCGACGGTCGTAGCTATAAGGCTGGAGAAACCGTATCCTTCACAGAGGACACCAAGCTTTTTAGAGCAGTTCTTAAAGAGGTTTATAGCGTAGATGAGCTTTCTGTTGCTATGGCGAACAATTCTCACGGTGCTTTGCTTATGACCGATATCAATGCAGGAAATGCTTACATTAGCGTTTGGGACCAAAACTATGCAATTCTTGACCTTAACGGATACACTCTTACCGTTCAAAAGAACGGAACTATCATGGGTGGACAGCGTTCTGCTAAGGTTGTTATAGGAAAGGGAACCTTTAGATGCATAAACCCTGATAACAAGGTTGGCTCTTATGCCGTTTTCGAATGTAAATCACACTCATATAATGGTGACAAAAACAAGACAATTATCGGTAAAGATATCACTATTGATGCACCAAACTTTTATCTTTGTACAGACGGAGATGCTGCTGTTGCAACCGGATATCCATGGATAAGAGTTTATGGAACTATCAATGTTTACTACATTCTTGGAAGATGGCAGACTTCTAACGCCAATCCAAAAATAGAGTTTTTCGAGGGCTGTAACGTAACTATGACTGCACCTCGTATGGTAGTTGACTATAAGACACCAACTGACAGTACGATTTATAATACTCAAGGCTTTGAAATCAGAATTTACGGCGGAACCTTTAATTTGCCTGCAGAGGCAGCAAATGAGTCTTTCTGGACAGTTGATAATATCGCAAATCAGAACACACTCACAAGTGCAAATAAGGATGTTATAAAAATTGAGGGTGGAACCTTCGTTCTTCCTGATAATGCCGTTCCTGCAATTGCAAACTATCTCACAGAAGACTACGTTACAGCTATGGGAACTACCTATGATTTTGTAAAGAATAACCGTAACGAGTCAACGTTTGAGGTTACCTATAAGGGCATTAGATATGCATATAAGTTCACTCTTAAGAAGGATGGAACTCTTACACTTGTTGATAATATGGGAACAGGCCTTGCTGGAACATATTATGCCGATTACACCAAAAAATCCGATTCATCAGGAATTGAAACCTTTACTCTTTATGAGGATGCAGATAAGACAAAGCCTGTTACAGCATTTGATTTGAAACTCGGATATAACAATACATTTGTATTCGCAACCCCTCAAATGAAAGAGGACCGCGCACTTCAAAATATGGTTGCAAACGGAGTTACATATCAGGTTGTTGTCACATCAAAATGCGGCACTAATGCAAGCCATAGCTTTAATTCCGAGGATGAGGCAACCTTTGAGGCAACCTGTCAGCATACAGCGTACGCTAATTACGTTTGCTCAGGTTGTGGATTTAGCGCATATTTTAACTGGGGTGATTTAGCTGACCACGCCTTCGCTATGACAAGTCATACAGAGGCAACCGCTACAACTCTTGGAGAAAAGGTATTCACCTGCTCAGGCTGTAACGATGCTAAGGCTTATCCTTATACCATTGATCCAAGCTCCTTGGAGGTTACAGTTGTAATTAGAAATGATGATGATACCTTCGAAACCAAAACGGTTTTGGCAAGTGATATTTTTGACTTCTCAATTTCTGGCGTAGAGGGCGCATACATTTATACTGTATCTGCTATCAAAAAATTTGAAACCCATAACATTCGTAATATTTATTCAATCACGCTTCCTGCAGGAATTATGTATGTTAAGATTTCAACACAAAACTATGAAAAATATAAGAACGTAGAGTATGGAGTTGTAGAGCTTATTATCCCTGACGGAGCGGCTGTATCAATTCTTAATATAGGAAACCTTCGTAGACTCAAAACAATAAAGGTTGGTCAGGCAAACGTAACGTTTGGCGGCTCTTGCTCATACTACAATCCAAGTAACGAGAGAAGAAGTGGACCTATTGAAACCATCGACGTTTCAGCACCCGGCTCTACCATAGTGTTTGGAGAATGGGCATTCAGTGGAAGAACAACAATCAAGAATCTTCTTTTGGCTGACAATTGTTCATATACCTTTGAGGCAGGAGCATTTAATGACACTGCGTTGCAAGAGCTTGACTTGTCAAAGAATTCAACGTATGTTATTAAAAACGAATCCTTCAAGGCCTGTGATTTTACAGAACTTATTATTCCTGATAATGCAACAAATATTACAATTTCAGGCTCTCCATTCAAGAACTGCTTGACAACTTACCTTTATATCGGTAAGAATTTCACTTTGAATTCAGCATTGGGTTACGAAATGAAGTATCTTGAAAAGATAGTTATTATGGACGGAGTAACCTTCGGAGCATATTTCGAAAATCTTTTCTATAAAGCTGGATCATCTGATTATACAACACCTCTTTATGTGTATAATCACTCAACTGGATTTTTCTCTAGCGGAAACATTCCGAAGAACACATTCAACGACTGCGACGGAGTATTCTTCTATACAGTTGCAGATGGTATAGGCACAAGAACTGACGTGTTCGGTAACTGTGGCGATGTAAAGGATGCAGATGGAAATCTTCTTTATAAGGCGTGGACAGTATATCTTGGCATTCCTCACTCATATGAAAATATGCTTGATCCAACCTGTACCGATAAGGGCGATATAGATTGTCCTTGTGGAGTATATACTTGGAACGTTCATGACGGAAAATGGGGCTATGCTACCTTTGTTGAGGATGCAGAAAAGCCTGGCACAGGAACTGTCACCGTAGCTTATAAGAAATATGAAAGCGTACACAAGATAACAACAAGTACAACAGTTGTTGAAGATACAACACTTGAGGGAGCTCAAAAGACTTGTGTGATTCTTCCTGCACTCGGACATAATCTTTTGTCTGTAATTACCGAGCCACTTTGCTTGGTTGACGGCGAGGAAAATCTTGTATGCCAAAGAGAAGGCTGTGCTCACGTTGAATTTGTTAGAGTTATCGACCAAAAGGGACATACCATGATTTATACTATGGCATATCCTAATGGCTTTGCAGCAGTAGGCGTTAGAACTGATAGATGCAAGGATTGTGAGGATGCTTCAAGTGAATCCGAGGCGAAGGCTATATTTACAGCTCTTGGTTACTCGGTAGGTCCAAACGGTATGGCACTTTGCGCAGGATTTATGGTTGACGTTGATACTCTCGAGGCATACATAGCAATTAATCCATCTTTTGCATACGGAATGATTCTTGTAAACGCAAACTCAATAACCTCAACTGATAGCTTGTTTGTTGAAGGTGACCTCAATAGCGCTGCTAAGGGCTTGAAAATTGATGTTGCTGGTGTAAAGAATTATTCTATATGGAACGTAGACATTTCAGGCTTTAATCCTGAAATTGCGACCAAGCTTGAACTCGTTCTTGGCGTTTATGTATTTGATGAAAACGGAGAAGTAAGTCTTATTCAACATTTTGATGCTGACAAATACCCAACCGTTAAGGATTATACAGACGTATCCGTAAGCGCTGTTACCTTCAATGAGGTAAGAGTAGAACACGGATTGGAAGCTTTGATTCCTGTTGCTTCAGAAGACGAAGAATAAAAAGATAAAAAGCAAGTCGCAAGACTTGCTTTTTTCTTTCATTATAATATAAAACAAGCACTGCATTTGCAGTGCTTGTTTGTTTTATTTGTTGTATGCCTCAGGATACTGAGTTGAATAGTAATCAAAGAGCCATTCGCTTCTTAGCTTCCACCAGGTTCTGAGATAGTCAACAGAGTCTGGAAGAGAACGAGAAGAGTAAATAGGTGAACGTGAAGCCTCAAGATAGTTTCTTACAATAGCCTCGCCCGCCTCACCGTATGAAAGCTCGTCAATTAAACAACGGATTTGAGCATCGGTATCAGGATCAACTGTATCGGTGTAGTAGGATGCGATTACGTCCTCGTTTTCGCTGATACACTTTGCAACCTCATTCATAAACTCCTCTGAGTATTCTTCAAGATAGTAGTACCACCAACGGAAGCAGAATGCGTCTGATGTGTTGTTGTTCTTTCTGAAATGCTTTGCCCAGTCTGTGCTTGCCCATGTTCCGTATGCGGAACGGTATTCATAAAGACCTTGATCCTTAAGTGCCTTGAATTGAGCATCGGTAACTCCTGAACCCTCGTAGTTGAATTCGAGTGTTCCGTCGCCGTTTACGTCAATCCACATATAGCTGTTAGAGTTAAGGTTTCCACCACCCTTACCAACGTTACCTTGCGAAATGTCAAGGTCCCAAGCAGGTCCGCCGTGGAGCTTTCCGTCCTCGATATAGAATCTTGTAGAGTCCCAAACGATATCCGTATCCTTTACGAATTCGTGGAATACGAAGAAGTTAACCATAGACTCAACGTCCATGTATTTTGCCATTTCGTCCGTGTCGCCACTAAGAATAGCAAAGTCAAGCTGATACATAATTCTCATCATTTGCGCTCTTGTAAATGGAGAATACTCGCTTGGCTCCTCAAGACGAATGTAGGAGAATCCGAAAATAGGTGAGTTATAAGGTGCGTCTTCACCACCGTTTGAATAGCTCAAGTGGATGATTACGTCCTTTTCCTCGTCAATGTCAACTCTGCCTTCGCCTATATCAATAGGAGTTATAAGCATATAGCAGCCTCTGTAAATACCGTTGTGATAAACCTCAACAAACTGATATTTACATGTGTAATCAAGACCGAGGTCCTTTGCAAATTCAAATGCAAGAGCAGTTCTGATAAGTGGTTGGTCGTATGCACAGGCAAGAAGGTGATACTTTCTACCCGCACCCATTCCAAAGAGGTCAACCTTTCTTGAGAACTTAATGTTGAAAGGAAGCTTTGCACTAAAGCCTGAGGTGTAGTTACCTCTGATTCTCATTTCACCCTCAGCGTCGGAGAGTGTTTGGAGATCACCGTTTTCATCCTTATATGCAACGATGATGTTCGCGCTTGAATATTCGGTCTTAGTGAGCTTGTCAGGAGATTCAAGATAAATTACAGGAATATCCGAAACCTTGTACTGAATTGTAGGAAGAACACGGCGAATTTCCTCAACGAGAGTGTCAACCTGTTCTTGTGTAAGTGCCTTGCTTGCGTTTTCAACAATAGGTCTTAGTAGTGAAGCACTTTCGGTTGTACAGTAAAGATTGTAGTTTTCAGGAATTGTAGTAACAACCTCTTGGAGAATAGCGCGGTCTACAGCCTCGTGCTGAAGTGCCTTACAAACAGTACAGTAGCTATACTGATATTCAGGCTCGTTGTCGCTAAGCATCCACCAAGATTGTGTGTCGTGTGGAAGAACAGGAATGGTAACGTTATCATCTGTTATTCTGCAAACAGAGCAGGTCTTTGAGGATTTTCCTTCCTTCTTACAGGTTGCAGCCTCAATAATTGTTTCGACAAAGAGGTGTCCTGTCGGAGCGGTTGTTTTTTCAAGCTCCTCAATTTCCTCGCCACAGTCGGCGCAGAACGAAATGCTCTTTCCACCGTAAATACAGCTTTCATATGTCAAAATAACTGTATTTATACGAACGTGGTTATCACATGTATTTTCGTTTTTGTTAATTGCAACGGCAAACTCAGCTACGTGTTGCTTAAGCAAGAGAAGGTCAAATGCGGTAATGCTTCCGTCGCCGTCAACGTCGCAAGCAAAACGGTTAGCACTAGATGCGCTACCACTAAGGATTTTACCGAGAAGAGCAACGTCCTTTGCATCAACGTTACCGTCGCCGTTTACGTCGGCAGATACGTATGCATTTGTTTCAAAGCTATCAACTACGATTTCACCGCAGGTTGTGCATCCACGGTATGCGTATTCATAAGTGGAAGCTTCCTTTGAGGTGGTAACCGAAAGAGTGTGTCCTGTAGACGGAGTTACGATAACCTCGGCCTCAGGATGCTCAGGTGTTGAGCAGTTTACACAGTCAATGTAATAAGCCTCGGGAGTTGTACAGGTGAGCTTTGTGCTACGGAGAATCTTTCCTCTATGTCCTGTTGCAGGAGCAACGGCGCTCTTGCCACAGAAGCAACAAACGTTTGTTCCGTCCTCATCACAGGTAGCAGGATCGTCAAGATATCCGTACTTGTGTCCGCCGTAGTAATCCTCACAGCTTCTGTCAGCCATGTAATATGTAAGAACTGTTTCGCCGGAGCCCGGAAGAGAGCCTGTTCCACCACCGGTAAGGGTGGAGAATATATACTTAATTGCGTAGTTTGAACCAACTGTAACAAAGTCGCTTCTAAATGATGTAATTCCCTTGCCGAATACTACCCAAACAAGGCTTGCGCATCCGCTTGCAACGTTGTCGCCTAGGCTTGTAACGTTGTTAGGAATGTAAAGAGTAGTGATTCCGGTGTTTCTAAACGCACTTCCTTCAATTTTAGTAACGTTTGAGCCAATAACGATGTTTGTAAGGTTCTTAGCACCGTAGAAAGCAGAGCCCTTAACGGTAGTAACTGATTCTGGAATAACGAATTCACTGTCAACCTTTCCAAGAGGATAACGGTAAAGTGTCTTCATATCCTTGCTGAAAAGAACACCGTCAATTGACTTATAGTAAGTATTTTCTTCAGCTACGTTGTAGTATTTGAAATCCGAGCATCCGCCGAATGCATCGGATGAGAAGTTGCAGTTTCCACCGATTGTAACGCCTGTTATAAAATAACAGTTCGAGAATGCGCTACCGCCAAGAGTTGTGATAACAGGGAAGTTAAGCTCGCCTGCAAGACAGTAGCAGTTTGAAAATGCGTTGTTTGCAATTTCAACAACCTCTTTTGAAATTGTAATGCTGTAAAGCGATTGACAATCTCTAAATGCGTTTGCCTTAAAGCTCTTGATAAGACCTTCGGTCTTAAATTCAACGAGAGCCTTGCATCCTTGGAAACATCCCTCGGGAACAGTATCAAATGAGGATGGGAAAACAACGGTATCAAGACCTACACAATTCCTGAATGCGTATTTTCCAATCTTTGTAACGCTTTCCGGGATAACTATCTCGCCAAAAATAGCAGAGGAGTCAAATGCATATTCGCCAATCTCAACAACAGTATCAGGAATTGTTACGTGTCCGAAATACTTCTTCGAAAGAGCATTAGATGTGGTGAAGTTGTCGCCACAGTCAAACGCGCTGTTTCCGATTTTTGTAACGGTATACTCCTTGCTGTTGTATCTAACCTTTGCAGGAATGTTGAGCGCGTGAGTGCGGTCAGTACCCGACTTTGGAGTTGTACCTGACGTAATCGTTGCGGTCATATCCGTATCCGAATACGTAAAGCTCCAGGTTATTCCGTCGGCATCCTGCCACGACGCAGCACTCGCGAATACGCAGAAAAGCGCTATCGAGAGTATCGTAAATATAAAAATGTGTAGAAATTTCTTCATATTAGGGCTCCTTTTGGTAAAATTGCACATATATATTGTATCACATAAATTTATTACTGTCAATAGATATAAAAATTTTATTAAAATAAGCGCGCACACTTGAAAATTATAAAATGTTGTGATATACTTACTATTGTGAATTAAGAAAGGAGGGCGTAATATGTCATCATACATACCGGTAGATTATAAAACCGCACTAGGTGTTAAGGATACTGAAATCGCCATAAAAAAGGTAAAAGACTTTTTTGAAAGAGAGCTTGCCAAGGCGCTTAATCTTACAAGAGTTTCCGCACCGCTTTTCGTTGACTGTGAAAGTGGACTTAACGACGATTTGAACGGTGTTGAGCGCCCTGTTAAATTCGACGTTCCATCGGGCAAAAATCTCGAAATTGTACATTCTCTTGCAAAGTGGAAGAGAATGGCATTGAAGGAATACGGCTTTGAGGTAGGAGAGGGACTCTATACCGATATGATCGCTATTCGCAGAGATGAGGAAACCGATAACATTCACTCAATGTACGTTGACCAGTGGGACTGGGAGAGAATAATCTCTAAGGAGCAACGCACCGAGGCAACTCTTAAGGAAATTGTAGAAAAGATTTTTGATGCACTTAAGCAAACTGAAAGCTACATTTGTGGCGAATATACCTGTATTTCAAAAATTCTTCCCGATAAAATCACCTTCGTAACCACTCAAGAGCTTGAGGATAAATACCCAACTCTTACAACTAAGGAGCGCGAAAAGGCGATTTCCAAGGAATATGGCGCAGTTTTCATTATGAAAATAGGTGGCGCACTTAAATCAGGTAAGCTTCACGACGGTCGCGCACCTGACTATGACGACTGGGATTTGAACGGAGATATAATCGTTTATTATCCTGTTCTCGACATCGCACTTGAGCTTTCGTCTATGGGAATTCGCGTTGACGAGGAAGCACTTGTAAGACAGCTTAAAATTCGTGGATGTGAAAATAGAAGTGAGCTTGCTTTCCACCGCGCACTCTTGAACGGAGAGCTTCCTTATACAATCGGGGGCGGTATCGGTCAGTCAAGAATGTGTATGTATTTCTTGCGTAAGGCCCACGTAGGAGAGGTTCATTCATCATATTGGGACGACGAAACCATTAAGATGTTTAAGGATAGAGGAGTAACTCTTCTTTAATCGTTTTATCGACACAGGGCTAGCCTAAAACACAATAAAATCAAAAACGGCAAGCAAAACGCTTGCCGTTTTTTTGTTCATTTCTTTGCCGTGATGATATACAGCCCAAAGGGCTGATGAGATACACGCTGAGGCGTGATGATATGCCAAACCTGCGGTTTGGATAAAAAAGTCGTATCAAAATGATACGACTTTTTTTGGTGCGGGTGACAGGACTTGAACCTGCACGGATGCCCACCAGATCCTAAGTCTGGCGCGTCTGCCAATTCCGCCACACCCGCGTATGACCTTAATAATATTACAACATTTTTTTCATTTTGTCAAGACTAAAAAGCATTTTATTTTCTAATAATATTGACAAATTCGAATATTGTTGTATAATTATAATTAGCTAATAACTTGCAGGAGATGTGATTTAATGAACATAATCATTGTAGGCTGCGGACGAGTAGGAGAGACTCTCGCAGAAAAGCTTAATGACGATGGAAACATCGTTACAGTCGTTGATATGTCCTCTACCAAGGTAAAGAACATAGCAAACAAATTCGACATTATGGGCATCGTCGGAAACGGTGCTACACATATGGTCCAAAAGGAGGCTGGCATCGATAATGCTGACCTTCTTATCGCCGTTACAAACTCTGATGAGCTTAACCTTCTTTGCTGTATGGTTGCTAAAAAGGCAGGTAACTGTCAAACCATCGCAAGAGTAAAAAATCCTGAATATAGCACGGAAGCACCGTATCTAAAGGATGAGCTTGGACTTGCAATGGTAATCAACCCCGAATATGCGGCTGCCGAGGAAATCGCCCGTGTGCTTAAGTTCCCGTCCGCTATGAAGATTGAAACCTTTGCCAAAGGCAAAATAGAGCTTATCAAGTTCAAAATTCCGAAAAACAGCCGTATTGTTGGCATGTCTGTTAAGGAGCTTACCACAAAGCTTCACTGTGATGTCCTTGTGTGTACAATCGAGCGTGGAGAGGACGCATATATCGCAAACGGTGATTTTCGCTTTGAAGAGAAGGACGTTATTTCCTTTGTTGCTTCACATAAGAATGCAACTGATTTCTTTGCTAAAATCGACCATAAGGGCAACAACACCAAGAACGTAATCGTTGTTGGCGGAGACGTTACAACTCATTACCTTTGCGATATTATGGAAAGCTCCGGAATTTCAATGAAAATAATTGAAAAGGACCTCAAAACCTGTGAGGAGCTTTGCACAAGATGGAAAAATGTTGACGTTATAAACGGAGATACAGCCGATAAGGAGCTTTTAATAGAAGAGGGAATTGCAAATACCGACGCATTCGTAGCTCTTTTGGGCTTGGACGAGGAAAATATTATCCTTTCACTCTTTGCTCAAAGCGTAGAGGTTGGCAAAATAATTACTAAAATCAACAGAATTGACTACGATAACGTCCTTAATCGCTTGGAGCTTGATACAATTCTTTCACCAAAGAATATAACCTCTGATATGATTCTTCGTTACGTTAGAGCAACTCAAAACACCGTCGGAAGCAACGTTGAAACGCTTTATAACGTTATCCAAGACGAGGTTGAGGCAGCGGAATTTATCGTAAAGGAAAATTCACCTATCGTAGATATTCCTCTTTGCGAGCTTAAATTTAAGCCAAACGTGCTTGTTGCCGCTATCATTCGTGACGGAAACATTATCACTCCTCGTGGACACGATATAATTCAAGTAGGAGATGCCGTTGTTATCGTATCAAAGCTTATGGCACTCCACGATATTACCGATATTCTTAAGTAAAAAGGGATAAAAAATGAATTTTCACATAATAAAACGCACTATCGGTTGGCTTTTACTGTTCGAGGCTGCATTTTTCCTCGTTCCAATTATAACCGCGATAGTGTATAGCGAGAGGGAAATCGTATCATTCCTTGTTACTATGTCAATTTGCATAGCACTTGGAATAGTTTGCCTTCTCGGTAAACCGAAAAGTGAATATATGTACGCTAAGGAAGGCTTCGTTATCGTTTCCCTTAGCTGGATTGTAATCAGTATCTTCGGTGCGCTTCCTTTCTGGTTTTCGGGAACTATTCCATCGTTTATCGATGCTCTTTTTGAAACCGTTTCGGGATTTAGCACCACAGGTGCTACGATTTTCGCAACAGGTGAGCAGGTTGGCGCATTGCCAAAATGTATCCTTATGTGGCGTAGCTTTACTCACTGGGTAGGCGGAATGGGAGTGCTTGTTCTCATTATGGCATTCTTACCGCTTAGTGGCGCTCGTAATATGCATATCATGAGAGCGGAGAGCCCTGGACCAACCGTCGATAAGCTCGTTCCAAGAGTTAAAACAACGGCTAAGGTGCTTTATACACTTTACCTTATAATGACGCTCTTCGAATTCATAATGCTTCTTTTTGGTGGCATGTCCTGCTTTGAGGCGCTTAACTGTGCATTCTCAACTGCCGGTACAGGTGGATTTTCTTGGAACGCCGAAGGAATGGGTGCATATTCGTCGTATATTCAAATCGTAGTTACAGTGTTTATGCTACTGTTCTCAATAAACTTTAACTCCTATTACCTCATTTTGAGAGGAAAAATAAAGGATGCGTTTAATACCGAGGTTCGCGCATTTTTGGTAATTGTTTTCGTTGCAATTACAGCAATAACCTTGAACGTTTATTTCACATCGGGCGGTGCTTACAATTACAGCATCGGAGAGGCAATAAAGCATTCTGCTTTTAATGTAGGTGCAGTTATCTCAACCACAGGATTTTCAACCGAAAACTTCGATTTGTGGCCTGCATTTTCAAAGGCAATCCTCGTTATTCTTATGTTTATCGGTGCTTGCGCAGGCTCAACAGGCGGTGGAATGAAGGTTTCACGTTGGCTTATTCTTGGCAAGGGCGCAATTTACGAGCTTAAAATGATGCTTCATCCTAAGCAGGTAAGAAAGGTTTCAATTGATAAAAGACCTGTTGAAAGCGAAACCGTAAGAGCAGTAGGCTCATATCTTGTAGCTTATATTTTGATATTCGTAGTCTCAATGCTCGTAGTTTCTCTTGATTGCTCCGACCTTGAAACAAACTTTACCGCAGTGGTTGCAACCATAAATAACATAGGTCCAGGACTTGGCGCGGTAGGACCGGCAGGAAACTTTGCATTCTTCTCGGATGTGTCAAAGATAGTCTTTATCTTCGATATGCTCGCTGGAAGATTGGAGATTTTCCCAATGCTTCTTTTGTTCACTCCCGCAACCTGGAAAAAGCAATAATTTAAGGAAGAAAAACGCTCACAAGCTATGCTTGAGGGCGTTTTTGCGTTAAATATATAAAACTAGTAAAAAAATTGAAATTTCTTATTTATTTTTTATTGACAAGAAAAAATCAGTGTGATAAAATAATAGTAATTTATTTTAAAATTTAAAGGAGAAAAAACAATGAGCTTCAAAAATCAATATCTCAACGAACTCGTAGAGAGAGTTATCAAAAGAAATCCTAATGAGCCTGAATTCCACCAAACCATCAAAGAGGTTTTGGAGTCAATCGAGCCTGTTATCGAGCAACGCCCTGACTACATAACAAGCGGTGTTCTCGAAAGAATGGTAGAGCCTGAAAGAATTATTAAGTTCAGAGTTCCGTGGGTTGACGACAAGGGAGTTGTTCAGGTTAACCGTGGATATAGAATTCAGTTCAACAGCGCTATCGGTCCTTACAAGGGCGGACTTCGTTTCCATCCTTCAGTAAACGAGAGCATTATCAAGTTCCTTGGATTTGAGCAGACATTTAAGAACAGCCTTACATCACTTCCTATGGGCGGTGGTAAGGGTGGCTCTGACTTCGATCCACAGGGCAAGAGCGATGCAGAGGTTATGCGCTTCTGCCAAAGCTTTATGACAGAGCTTTCAAGACATATCGGTGCAGACCTTGACGTTCCTGCCGGAGACATCGGTGTTGGCGCAAGAGAGGTTGGCTATATGTTCGGTCAATACAAGAGACTCCGTAACGAATTTACAGGCGTTTTGACAGGTAAGGGAATTCCTTTCGGCGGTTCACTTATCCGTCCTGAAGCAACAGGATACGGTGCAGTTTACTACACAGTAAATATGCTTAACTACTTCAAGGATGATATCAAGGGCAAGACCTTTGCTATCTCAGGCTTCGGTAACGTTGCTTGGGGAACTGTTAAGAAGGTTAACGAGCTTGGAGGTAAGGTTGTTACAATCTCAGGTCCTGACGGATATATCTATGATCCTGACGGAATTTGCACCGAGGAAAAGATCAACTTCATGCTCGAAATGCGTGCTTCCTGCCGTAACAGAGTTCAAGACTATGCTGATAAGTTCGGCGTTGAATTCTTCGCAGGTCAGAAGCCTTGGGGCGTAAAGGCTGATATCCTTATGCCTTGCGCAACTCAAAACGAGGTTGGTATGAAGGAAGCAGAGCAAATCGTTGCTAACGGCGTTAAGTATTACGTTGAGGTTTCTAATATGCCTACAACAAACGAGGCTGTTGCATTCCTTAAGGAAAACGGTGTTATCGTAGCTCCTTCAAAGGCAGTTAACGCAGGTGGTGTTGCAGTTTCAGGTCTTGAAATGTCTCAAAACTCTATGCGTTATAGCTGGAGCGCTGAAGAGGTTGACGAAAAGCTTAAGGGAATTATGAAGAACATCTTCGAAAACTCCGTTAAGGCTGCTAACCAGTACGGTCTTGGCGAGGACCTTGTAGCAGGCGCTAACATCGCAGGCTTTATTAAGGTTGCAGAGGCTATGAAGGCTCAGGGAGTTGTTTAATTCCTAAATAACAAAACAAAAAGCACTTATGAAAATAAGTGCTTTTTTATTATTCTTTTTTACCAGCTATCTCTTAAAATCTTGATAATGTCCGCCTTGGTGGGCACACGGGGATTTGTTGCCGTGCATCTGTCAAGAAGTGCCGCCTCGGCCATAGCGTCAAGCTTTGACTCGAATTCTTCAAACGAAATTCTCGGCACAACGTCCCTTACGTGAACGGGCATCGCCATTTCAACCTGCATTGCACGAATGAAGTAGGCAAGTGCCTTTACACAGGCAATATCATCGTATCCCACGAGTCCAATACGACGGGACATATTTGCATATTTTGATACGCAAGGCAATGGCTTTTCAAGAACAAATGTGTGTTCGCCAATATCTGAGTTAAACAAAATTACGTTAGGAAGAACTATCGCGTTAGCACGTCCGTGAGGAATATGAAACTGTGCGCCAAGCTGATGCGCAATACTGTGCGCAATACCAAGAGATACTGCATTGAACGCAAGACCTGCAAGACAGGATGCAACGTGCATCTTTTCTCTTGCTTTATTTTCGTGAGTTTTCGGATAGTTGTATGAGCGTACAAGATAATGCTTGCAAAGAGAGGTCGCCTTTTCCGCATACATATCGGAGAAGTAGTCTGCCTCAGTGCTTACGTAAGCCTCGATTGCGTGCGCCATAACGTCCATTCCCGTATCAGCTGTAATAGAGGCGGGAACACTCTTAACCATTTCAACGTCAAGAATTGCCTCGTTTGGAAGAAGAAAATCGTCTATTAGCGCGTGCTTTATATTTTTATTTGTATCGGTTACAACTGCAAATGAGGTAACCTCACTACCTGTTCCACTCGTCGTTGGAATAGCGATAAAGTGAGGCTCATAATCGGGATGAAGATTGCGCGCAAACAAGCGTACACATTTTGCAAGGTCAATAGCCGAGCCACCTCCAACCGCTATAAGACAAGGCGATTTTTCACGTACAAGAGCAGTTACACCTGCAACAACCTTGTCAATGGACGGATCGGGAACAACGTCGGAATAAATTGTGTATTCAATTTGAGATGCATCAAGGCGACTTGTTACCGTTTTTATAAGATCGCTTGAAACAATAAACGGATCGGCAATAATAAACACCTTTTTGTATTCAAGAGTGGCAAGACGCGAAAGCGAGTTGCCTTCAAAATGTATTTTGGTTTTATGGTTAAAGCTACGCATTTGCACACCTCCTTGAAAATTTATACGCCTATATTATAGCATATGAGAGTAAATAAGTAAATATCTTTTTTAAAAATACTTATTCAAAAACGAGCCTTTTTATAACTTGACATTACGTTAATTAAATGATATACTTAAAATAGCGTATTTCTTGGAGGTAAAAATGAAAAAGCTTCTATTACTTTTAATTGCACTTTTGCTATCGTTTTCAATGGTGGCGTGCGATATTCAATCGTTTCTCGATGGCTTGATGCCGGACTCGTCCAGTAGTGATGATTACGATGACGAGGAAGAGGAGGAAGAGGAGGAAGAAGAGGACGAGGAGGATGACGAGGAGTCAAGCTCTACGCCCGACCTTAGCCATATATACGGAGAGGATAAAACCGTATATACAAACACCGTAACCGAGGACGGGAAGTGGATGTATGGAGACAAGGCTTTGCCAACTCCTACCTTCGCAAATTACTATAATGGCTACAAATCCGCGCTTACCTTCACCTTTGACGACGGATACGATATCGGCACAGGTAGATATGTAAATAGCGTTTTTGAGCAATATGGCTGGCGCGGCACAATGATGCTCGGTCCTTGCTTTATGAACGACGACCTCATAACTCAATGGAACACGGTTCTTTCCGAGGGATATCTCGACGTCGGATGCCACGGCTATGACCATAAAAACCCCGTAGGACTCTCATCAAGTGAGTATGAGCACGAAATTAAGGACGCAATTGAGTATTTGAGAACCAATTTCCCGGGACAAAGAGTGCTCACCTTTGCAACACCTTTTGCTCATATCGACAGTCCGTATCAGGATTATCTTGATGACCTTGTGATTTCCAACCGTCTTGAGGCGGAGGGAACGCTTGTTAAGGTTGGTAGCGACTATAACCTTTACAAAGTAAAGGCATATTCCTTTAACAAAAACAACGTCGTTGATGCTTGGAATCAAAGCATCGGAACAAAGCTAAAGGAAGACGGAACTTGGGTAGTAGAGCTTTGTCACTGCGTTCTTGATTCTCCGTACAATAACACTGACACCTCAAAGGCCAATTTCTCAGCACATGCAGCATATCTTTATAACAATTATAAGGACACTGTATGGTTTGCATCGTTCGAGGACGTTTCTATCTATCTTAAACAGGTTGAAAGCGCAAAAATCAACTACGTAGCCTCTGACCGCGAGTCAATGACAATAAACGTTACCTGCCCACTTGATGAGGAAATTTACAATTTCCCAATGACCGTAAAGCTTCGCGTGCCATCATATGCTACAAGCGCATATGCGATAATCGACGGAGAGGTGCAAATGCTCCAGGTTACAAAGGGAAGTGGAATTAACACGGTTACAGTTAAGGACATCCCTGTAAACGGAGAAAATGTAAAAATCTATCTTGGTGGAAACTATAATTACTCAAACGGATGCTCGCACCTTTGGTCGAATAAGAGAGTGAGCGCAACCTGCGAGGAAATCGGATATATGCTTTACGAGTGTGCAATTTGTAAGGCTACCTACAAGGGCGAATTTGCTAAAACTCGCGACCATGAGTTTGGCGAAAGAGAAATAATCGAGGCTCCAACTCTTACCGAGGACGGTCTTGATATGATAAGCTGTGCCGTATGCGGAGCAGAGCAAGAAATAGTTACATCTCTTAAAAACCTCGCTCCGAGTGCTACAATCAGCGCAAGTGAGGGAATAAATCAGTGGGTTTATACCTCTGATATGATTGACGGAAATATCAATTCCAAGTGGACGTGTGGAACCGATGCTCCGAGCGTTCAGCTTACCTTCGCAAAATCAAGCGTTCAGTATGTTGAAATCAGCGTTTCAAAATACGGTGGCGCAGAGATGCTTGCCGTAAGCACGTATGACGGCGAGGAGTGGACCGAAATCGCAGTCGATGAGGTAATTGACGGCTCTGATATAATAACAGTAAGAGTCGAGGTTGGCGTCGAGGCTTCAAGTATTAAGCTTGATATCACCGGCACAGCCACAGGTTGCACGATGATTCACGAAATCACCGTAATTGCAAAGGTTGATAAATAACAAAAATCGAGGCTTTATAGCCTCGATTTTTAATTGTTTCTTTTTTTGGATATGTTTTCCTTGATATTCGACAAATAGGCCTTAAACGTGCCCAAATCGCACAAAACGCACACGACGAACGCCACGAGAGTAATTCCAAGATACATAGGGATTGCATACCACAAAATCGGCACATAAAAGCCTGCGCTGTTGCCACCGCGAAGAAATGCGGGAGTGAATGCCGATATTATTTTAACTAGCCAATCAAAGCCCGACGGCGCGGTAATCGACCAACACGGATTTATCTCGCAAAGGCTACCGTAAATGTCGCTTGGATTTGATACAGGATAATGCCCGATTGCAATGAAGAATATGTCGTTTATAATTATAATTCCAAGCATAGAGAAGAATAAAAGTCCAATCTTCCAAAAATGCTTCCATTCAAGCTTAACAAGCCCCAAAAATACAGGGAGCAAGGACGAAATGAACAAAAGTGAATGGCATAAATAGAAACGATACGCCTCGCTTTGAAAAGCACTTTGCCCTATAAACCAATACGGCACGAGCATAGCAATCATTCCTGCGATAGTGCCAATATAGGTAAGATAATTTTTAAGTAGCTTGCATCCGAATGCCCATACAAAAGGAGATGCAATTATGAGTAGCGCGCATACGTTGTATGCACTGCTTAAATTTAGAGAATAATTGCCACCCCAATAGTGCGGATAAATTAAGCCCTTCAAAAGATGCTGTGCTAAATTTACCGATGCAATTATAATAACAGTGAGCCTTTTTGTCCTCTCGGATCGATTTCTAAGCGCAAAAAACGCACCTAAAAAGCCACCTATCGCAAGCAAAATGTACGCAAAGTACATAAAAGAACCGTAGTAAATTAGCATAATCAGTTACCCCAAAGCGTTTGTGGATTGAAGCCCGACACCTGTACAACCTCAAAATACTCGGAATTTGCAATGTCCTTTGGCGTTACCACAGCACCACCGTTAGAGTCGATGTCATAGCCGTGCTTGTAAAAAGCATACCAAAAGATGTGCGCGCACTGAGTCGCTCCGATTTCTTCGTTGTACTTTCTTGATAAAACACCAACGGTCGGATCGTATGTAATGCCAAGAAGCTCGTTATCAATGTATTCGACAATTTTACTTATTTCTTCCTTTTCAAGCTTGGGACGGAGCACGATAAGAGTTGGGCGTCTTGAAAGTGCAGAGACGTATCCGTATGTCGAATCATCACCTACTCCGATTGCCTCAACGGTAATCCCGTTTTTCGCATCTATAACCATAGCGCAATGACCGATTGACCACCAAGAAAACTCGGTAGAGGACGAAATTATAATATCTCCGTCCTGTAAAGGAACAATAGGAACAGTGCCCTTTAAAGAATAGTAGTGGCAAAATGGAGCAAAATTGAGGTCGCGATATTCATATTCTTTAAAAAACGATTCTTGAACCTCTACGATTTTTGTAATATCCCCCTCATCAAGCATGGCGTCAATTCCAAGCCTTGTAAGACCTGTTTGCGCGTATAAAAGCGCATAATCCTCATCGGTTAAGGTATCCTTTGAAAGAATAGGGGTGATGTCTATTTTGTCATAATCGGGAGTGTATCTGTCAATTCCGAGCGCTTTTCTTTCACCAAGCCAAAAGAATGAAAGCACAAGTGCCACAAAAAGCACGCATGAAACGGAAATGATAATCGCTTTTTTTAGCTTAGCGTGTCCTTTCATAATATACCCCCTTTAACAAATTATATAATGATTTTATCATTAAAAGGGCTATAAGTCAATAAAAATAACATAAATATGTTGCACAAAGATGGTGGTTGTGCTAAAATTATCCTATAAACCACTGTTAGGAGTTAAAAATGATAAAACCTGAAAAGCAATTTTTCATCTTCGGCTTGGGACATAGAGAAAAGCATCTTTATAAGGATGGCGCGCTTGTCAATATAAGAACGAACGAAACTGTTTATAAATGGAACGTTGAAAGGGAAAAGCTTCTTTTTGACAGATATATGGTCGTTATTTGGACCAAGGAAAAGAATATATTCTTAATCGAGGAAAACGAGCACGGTCTTTACGTTAGCGATATAACAAACGGAGAAGAAAGAAAAAACTCCGTTTGCCTTGCCAAGTCGGAAATTAATCTCCCCGACTTTGAGGAGTATGAGTATCCTGCGCAAATGCGAATTTTGCACCAAGAAATTTTGACCAGCTTTATAGGCATAGAGCCTGTGCCAAACATATACGTCTATGATAAGGCGTGGTATCGCGACGGTGCTATGATGGCTCTCGCTCTTGAAAAAACAGGAAATATCGAGCTTTTGCGCCCTTGGGCTATGTCGCTCACCGACCTTTACGATAGAAACAACAAGGGCAATGAGGAGCCTGATAACTTAGGTCAGCTCGCGTTTATTTTGTCCTTCTTTGTCGATAAAAATCACCCTATGATAGTGAAAATTGTCGAGGAAGCCAAGAGAATAATGGAAAACGGTCTTTTAACAGGAATGACCGATTATAATCATCACGAAATTTATTCAACTCTTTGGCTTAAATACGCCCTTAATAAACTCGAAATCGACACCTCGTTTATTAAAATTCCCGAAAAATTCGATAGTTACGCCCGTATGTTTTGGATGGACAAGAGCGAGGTAGAGAGAAAAACACCGTATGAAAACAAATACGATGAATGGTATCCCTATCTTTGGTGGGCTGTTAAGCACTTTGAAAACGAGGACGTTGATGAAAAATACCTCGAAATCAAATATCCAATGAGCTGGGAAATCAAGGCGTCCGAGGCAAAATACGAAAAAATCGCACCTCTTAGCGAGGAATATGCTAAAAACAAATGCGGTGCGCCTCACTCTTGGCACGCAAGCGAAATGTTTATGTATTTAATTGATAGGAGAAAATAATATGCCGGGATATGCAAATTACAAAAGATTATACGTAGAGGAATACAAAACTCTTTTCGACGAGGGCTTTGACGTTGAAAAATACATAGTTAATGATGAAAAAAGCGACAAATTTGCACCTAATCCTCAAAATATAGAGAACTATCCCGAAACGGATGATTTTTGGCAAAGACCTTACGAAAATCTTATTAAGGTTATGGAAAACGGTGATCTCCGAGAGGGCTATCCATACGTTGAGCCAAATGATTTTGATTCAATTATGGCACAGGCAATCGAAGCTCCCGAGCTTTTTCCACTCTCCGACGAGGAGTATGAGAAGAGAATATACGGTGCCTTTTACGGTAGATGCGCCTCGGTAATTCTCGGAAAGCCTCTTGAAATGGGACTTTCAAAGGAATTTATTAAGAAATATCTTGAAAGCGTTGATGCGTATCCGTTAAACGACTTCGTGCCCGAATATTCCGAAAAGCTTGATTACCGACTTCGTGGGGACTGTGTTTATAGCACAAAAGGGAACGTGAAGTTCGCCCAATCCGATGACGATATTCATTATACGCTTTTAGGACTTCGCTTTATCGAAATCTTCGGCTTTGAAATCGAGCCCTGGAAGGTGCTCAAAAACTGGGCGGATAATATTCCGTATCTTTGGTGCTGGTGCGCCTCAAGAGTGGCTTATTATCACTATGTTTGCGATAAAATTCCACACGAAAAAATCCCATATACAATAAACCCTTGGAGAGAGTGCATTGACGGTCAAATCAGAACCGATATTTGGGGATATGTTTTCCCTGCACAGCAAAAAAAGGCTTGCTATTATGCGCACAAGGACACCTCGGTAACGCTTACTAAAAACGGTATTTACGGTGGAATGTTCGTTGCAGGTGCGCTCGCAGGCGCGCTCTCGAAAAATCCAACTGTCGATAAAATAATCGACTCAGGACTTGCCTCTATTCCTAAAAAATCAAGGCTTTTCGAGGCTATCAGCCTTGTAAGAGAATGGTATCGCAAAACACCAAATTGGGATGTTGTATCCGATAAAATTCTTGAAAAATACGGTTATCTTCCATGCGAGGCCACAATCAATAATATGGCAATGGTTGCCCTTGGAATTATAGCTGGTGAGCTCGATTATACAAGGAGCATCACAATCGCTACAATGACCGGTCTTGACACCGACTGTAATGCGGGAACTGTTGGTAGTATTGTCGGCGCAGCTGTGGGAATTGACGCTATTGAAAAGCGCTGGATCGACCCTCTAAACGACACTATAAAAAGTGCGGTTGCGTGCTTTGGAGATTGCAAGATTAGCGATATTTGCAGGCGAATTTTAAGTGCAAAAATAAAAGCCGATAAATTAGATAAATAAATCTCAAAACGCTTTATACAAAACAAAAAATCGCAAATTTCAAATTTGCGATTTTTTAAATTCAAAAATTCAAGAATTATTTGTTTACAATGTTCGTAGGCGCTCCGTCAAGATATGCTTTTATGTTTGAAAGCACGGTGTTAAAGCATCTCGTTCTTGACTCGAAGGAGCCCCAAGCCATGTGAGGAGTGAGCGATACGTTTTTAAGACCGAAAAGTCTCTCAAACGGGTGCCCGTTTGGAAGTGGCTCGACTGAAAATACGTCGCATCCCATACCACCGATTTCGCCCTCTAAAATTGCATCGGCAACGGCGCTCTCATCCCAAATCGCACCACGCGCAACGTTAACGATAATCGCATCGCGCTTCATCATCGAAAGCTCTCGTTTGCCTATCATACCTCTTGTCGCATCGCTTAACGGACAGTGAATTGTGATAATGTCGCTTTCTCTTAAAAGCGTATCAAGGTCAACACATTCATACCCCTCAATTTTCGTGCGCTTGTTTACAAGTAATTTGCAACCAAATGCCTCGGCAACCTTGCCAACAGCGCGCCCGATATTTCCAAAGCCGATAATGCCCCAGGTTTTGCCCGAAATCTCGTGATAAACGGGAACAAGACAGTTCGCATTTCCGCCCCTTGTGTAGTCGCCACTCGACACGTTGTCCTCATATTCTCTTAAATGCGTCAAAAGAGAGCATACCATCGACACGGTAACCTGCGCCACGCAATCGCTCGAATAAGCGGGAGTATTGGCAACCAAAATTCCACGACTCTTGCAATATTCAATATCGATATTGTCAAAGCCTGTCGCAGTTTCGCAAATAAGCTTGAGATTTTTCGCCCCCTCAAGCACCTCGCGCACCATCTTAACCTTGTTCACTATAACAACGTCGGCATCGCGAAGTCGCTCTGATGCCTCGGCTTGACTTGTTTTCTCGTATTTTATAACCTCGCCAAACGCCTGTGCTCCCGATAAATCAAGATCGTATCCGAGAGTTGCGTAATCCAAAATAACGATTTTCATTTCAAAAGTCCCTTTCTTGCCTTGTAATCGGGAAGAATGCTTTCAACAAAAGCCCAAAATTCCCTTGAATGATTTAAAAATTTAAGATGTGCAAGCTCGTGCACAACGACGTAATCAATTGTCTCGCTCGGGTATCTCATAACTCTACAAGAAAAATTGATACGCCCCTTTTCCGAGCAACTGCCAAATCTCGTTTTTGCCTCGTTTATAGAAATGTGCGTAGGCTTAACACCCATAATAGCGGAAAAATATTCAACCCTTTCGGGCAAAATCTCGCGCGCCCTCATCTTAAGATGAGAAATCTCGCTTTCGCTTGGCTCGGGATACCTTTGCGCTCTCGATTTTTGTATGCTCAAATGCGTGTCAATCCAAGACCTGTGAGATTCGACGAAATTCTCAATTCTAGCCCTCGAAGCCTTGATAGGCGCTCTTACAATAACCTCGCAAGTCCTTGTTATTTGAATGGCGATGGTTTTCCTTTTTGAATATATAATTTTGTAATCCATTAAACCACCTCTAAAAAATTGTACCATAAAGCGAAAAAAATGTCAATAATATGGCGTGTATAACTTATATAACCCCTTGAAAAAGAAAAAATTATATGATATACTCATATAGGAAAGTAACTTGAAAGGAGAGAGCTATGGCTGATAAATCGGTAAAGGTGATAGCACAAAACAAAAAAGCATATCACGATTACTTCGTCGTTGAGCGCTACGAGGCAGGTATAGAGCTCTTCGGTACAGAGGTGAAATCTGTGAGAGCAGGACAAGTCAATCTTAAGGACTCGTTTTGCAAGGTTTATAACGGAGAGCTTTTAGCTCTCGGTGTTCATATAAGCCCATATGAGCACGGAAATATTTATAATAAAGATCCCCTTCGCTATAAAAGACTTCTTATGCATAAGCGCGAGATTTTAAAGCTGAACAGTGCAATAAATGCCGATGGATATTCGCTAATTCCGTTGTCGCTTTATTTTTCGGGCTCAAGAGTTAAGGTTGAGCTTGGACTTTGCAAGGGCAAAAAGCTTTATGACAAGCGCGAGAGCGATGCAAAGCGCTCGGCACAAAGAACAATCGAAAGAGCAGTAAAGGGACAAAGAGAGGACTAATATGAGAAATTACATTGTTTATTTAATGAACGAGCTTGAATTCGATAAGGAAGCGCAGGAGTCACTCCTCGCGGATTTTGATAAAATTGAAGCAAATGACGAGGCAAAAAAAGAATTTTACGATTGTATTGCAAGCTATGAGGCTGATATAAACGTTAATTACGGCACACTTTTGACAAATGCCGAAAAAGCAGGCGAAAAGGCAGGCGTGCATAAATATAGCGCAGGACTTCTCGTGTTTATGTGTATGTCAAAGCACCTAAAGGCTTGCTACGAAAAAGAGAACATTGACCTTCAAATTTGGCACGACAGTATGCTTGACCTTAAGTGGAAGCTTTGGGAATGCAAGGCTGTTAAGGGAATGTGGGGCTCATTCGTTGCTTGGTGGTTCCCAGGCTTCTTCAATATGACAAGATTTGCTCTCGGTAGATTGCAATTCGACTTTGCAAGATACGGTAACACCTATAAGGACGAGGAATTTGACTTAAAGCCTGACGATATGATAATCGGCGTACATATTCCAAGAACAATGACTCCGTTTGATAAGGCATCAAGAGATGACGCATATGCAAAGGCGAAGGAATTCTTTGCACCAAAGCTTAACGGCGCACCTATGGTTTTCACATGCTATAGCTGGCTCTTGTATCCTGGCTATAAGGACATCATTCCTGAAAAGTCAAATACTCGCTCATTTATGGATGATTTCAAAATCATTAGCCAATGCGATGATAAAGAGGGCGAGTATAACGATGCTTGGCGTCTTTTCGATATGGATCAACCAAAGGATCTAAACGAATATCCTGAGAACACCTCACTTCGCCGCGCAATCAAGAAGTATCTTCTTGAGGGCGGTAGAACAGGCGAGGGCTTGGGTATCTTCAAAATGGAATATTAAAATTTAAGAATTTAAAAATTCAAAAAATTAAAAAACTCAAAATTATGCAAGTGGGCAAAACCCACTTGCCATCTGGGTCTGTAAGGGCTTCGACGGGGGTTTTGAGGTACGATAAGCGTGGCGGGCTGGCTAATCCCGTATAATGGCTAAATTAAAAATTAAACGACAACAGAACTGTTGCTATGGCTGCCTAACTAATTGCCCTTTGGGCGATTAGTGGCAGTGCTGTGGCTTTTTAGCCACCCGTCTCCCCAAGGAGCACCACGACCTTGGCTGAGGCGTCAAACAGTGGTAAATGTGCATCGGTCGTTGCGCTTGAGCCGATCACACAAAAAAGCGCTACCGAATCGAATAGCCTGTTAATCGGCGCTTCGATAAGGGAATTTTAAAAGATTAACTGTCCACGAAGAAGGTTGTGCTAACGGATTTTCGGACGCGGGTTCAACTCCCGCCAGATCCACCAAAAAAGAAGTAACTTTTGGTAGACAAAAGTTACTTCTTTTTTTATCCATTGCGAAAGCAATGGCATATCATCACGCTTTAGCGTGTATCTCATCTCCGTAGGCGTATATCATCAACCGCAGGTTGTATCGCTTTCGCAATGATGATATACAACACTTCGTGTTGGTGATATGCAATTCCTTTGGAATTGATGATATACAAGGCTATGCCTTGATTTATTTATCAAAGTGTGATATAATAAAGGCAGAAAGGCGGTGAAAATATGAGTTGGAACGAATTTTACAAATCAATTCAAGAGGCATATCATATAGAAGACGAAACCACTGTAAGAAAGATACCATTTGAGAATATCATTGAACTCACCTCGGAAGAATTGATTTTCAAAAACGATTACGGTAAGACTGAAAAAATCAATCTCGACGAATGCGCTAAAAACTACGATTTGGCGCAGGGCATATCGCTCGAACAACGAGAGAGTCGATTAAAATGCATTGGCGGCAGATGTTTTCCTTTCTTTGAGTTCTTTACACCCACTCACCATACAAGATTTTACATCCCATTGAAGAAAACGGCATTTACACGATTTTTGAAAAAAATCGGTTGGAATCCGTACGCCAAGGAGCATTCAGAATTCTATGCCTTTCAAAAGAAGCTTAACGCTTTAGGATTCACTTCTCTTGATTTGACATAAGAGTTCAAAGCCAACTCGCCGACTTTACGCACCTTTTTTGCGTTTTTACCTAACCTTACGCACCTTTTGGTCGCTCTTAGGCAAAAAATACTGCAGAAAAGGACACATTTGCTGCAGTACTTTTTTTATCCATTGCGAAAGCAATGGTATATCATCACGCTTTAGCGTGTATATCATCTCCGTAGGTGTATATCATCAACCAAAGGTTGTATTTCTCCCACCAACAAAAAGGCTAACGCATCGCGTTAGCCTTTTTCTTATTCGAAGCTTTTAACTGCATCTACAACCATTTTTGCACAAAGGTCAATGCCCTCATCACTAAGATGAATCATATCGCATTCCTTTATGTATCTATGCACATCACTTGCAACAGCCGAGTGCAAATCGTTAATTTTCACGCCAAGCTTTTTAAGCTCCGGCACGATAATTTCGTTAAAACGCTCGATTTTATCGTTATGTGTCCACTCGAACTCATCCCAAACAGGAGTAGTTGTAGCAAAAATAACGTTTGGCGTGATTTTGAGAAGTAATTTCGCAACACGAACCATATTTTCAATATATTCAGCCTCGCTTGTGAAAAGCCCATCGTCAAAAATCTCGGTGCAATCCCAAAGACCGTTGTTCCAATGGATTACGTCAGCACCCTTGATACCCTCACCCCAATCAAAAAGACCACGCAAGGTGTACTTTACAAACCTGCAATTGTCCTCAGGTTGCCAAACCTCATAGTCCTCACCGAGCATTTCGGGTACTTTTGTTCCATATCCCCAAAGGCGAATAGAATCGCCAAGCAATACAACCTTTTTCATAAAAAACCTCTCTTGATGTTGTTATATTTCTATTATACCCCCGAACAATAGCCCTGTCAAGAAAAAAGTCTTGACATTGTCGCGCCTTTGTTATAAAATATTAAAAGACCATTAACGGTTACGCATAAGGAGACAACAATGATTTGCAATTCAATTCTTGACGCAATGGGAAATACCCCCATTATCCGTCTTAATAATATGGTTGATGATGATATGGCGCAAATCCTCGTAAAATTCGAGGGACTTAATATAGGTGGTTCAATCAAAACAAGAACAGCCTATAATATGATTTTAGATGCTGAGAAAAAGGGACTCATCACAAAGGATACAATAATCGTAGAGCCAACAAGCGGAAATCAGGGAATCGGACTTTCTCTTGTAGGCGCGGTTCGTGGCTATAAAACCAAAATCATTATGCCCGACTCTGTAAGTGAGGAGCGCAGAAAGCTCGTTCGTCATTATGGCGCTGAAGTAATCCTCGTTCACGATGCGGGAAATATCGGAAAATGCATCGAGGACTGTATGAATTTGGCACTCAAAATGCAAGCCGAGGACAAAAATGTTTTCGTTCCACAGCAGTTTGAAAATCCCGCAAACGCACAGGCTCAAAGAGAGCAAACCGCTATCGAAATTTTGAAGCAGGTTGACGGACCAATTCACGGCTTTTGCTCGGGAATCGGTACAGGCGGAACAATTACAGGCATCGGTGAGGTGTTAAAGGAAGCGAATCCCAATATCACAATTTGGGCAGTTGAGCCAAGACACGCCGCAATCCTTTCGGGCGGTTCAATCGGTACTCACGTTCAAATGGGCATAGGCGACGGAATAATTCCAACAATCCTAAACCAAGAAATCTATAACGGTATTTGCATAATCGACGACGAGGAAGCACTTAAAACCTCAAAGGATTTGGCATCAAAAGAGGGAATTATGTGCGGAATTTCGAGCGGTACAAACGTTTGCGCAGCTCTCAAGCTTGCAAAAATGCTCGGCAAGGGCAAAACGGTTGTAACAGTTCTCCCTGATACCGCTGAAAGATATTTTTCAACCCCACTTTTTGAAGACTAAAACAAAACCAACGCAAATTTGCGTTGGTTTTTCTTTTTTTGCATATACTAGTTAACAAACTAAAAGGTTAATAAAAGGAGATTTTTATGTGCACCAGCTTAACGTATAATTGTGGAGATTTTTATTTTTGTAGGAATATGGACCTCGACTATCGCTTTGGCGAAAAAATAGTTATAACACCGAGAAGCGCGCCCCTTAACTTCAAGCACGAGAAGAAAATAGAGCATCACTATGCAATAATGGGCACAGGAATGGTGGCAAATAACTTTCCACTTTACGCCGAGGCAGTAAACGAAAAGGGGCTTTGCATTAGCGCCCAAAATTTCCCGGGTAATGCTCATTATGAAAAATCCCCTTGCCCAAACGCGCTGAATTTAGCCCCGTATGAGATAATTCCGTATATTTTGTCGAGCTTTGGAACTGTTGCTGAGGCAGAGAAGTCGCTTTCTGAACTAGTAATTGTCAATACACCCTTTAGTGATGAAATTTCAAATACTCCATTGCACTTTTTAATAGCCGATGTAAACGACGCAATAGTGCTTGAAACGACAAAAAACGGCACGAAAATCCATAAAAATCCAGTGGGAATAATGACGAATAACCCCACCTTTGATGAGCAATTAAGCACTCTTGAAAACTACGAACACCTAACACCTGTTATTCCAAACGAAAACGCCCATAGCCTAGGGCTCGATTTGCAAGGACTCCCAGGTGATTTTTCCTCAAGCTCGCGCTTTGTCCGCCTCTCAATCTTGAAAAAGCACTTAGCTAAACCAACCACAAAGGACGAAACGGTAGCCACACTTTTCGCCCTTATGTCCTCGGTGTCAATCCCAAAGGGATTGGTTAAATCAAAATCAGGGAAGGAGCACTACACAACCTATACCTGCGTAATCAACGCCACAAAGGGTATCTATTATACCAAGCTCCCCGACACCACCGAAATAAAACGCACATTCTTAACCGAGCCAACTCTTAATCAAAGCTCCCTTCAAGAAATTAAAATATAACAAAAGGACAGCTACAAGCTGTCCTTTTATCTATTAAACGATTCCCATAGCGATCTCAACAACCAAAGCAACAACCACAACAAGAGCTGATATTATAAAGCCGTGAATCATAGGACGGATTCCTGATTTTTTCATGCTTGAGAACGAGGTGTTAAGACCGATAGCCGCAAGTGCCGAAACCATAAGAAGCTTACTTGCCGATTTTGTGTGAACAACAACTGCGCTTGGAATTGTGAAAATGCTTGCCACAACCGACAATGCAACAAATCCCAAAATAAACCAAGGGAAGATCTTTTTGATGCTGAACTGTGCCTTTAATTCGCTTCCGTCAGTATTGTTGAGTTTTGCTTCCTTGCGCTTGAGATTAAGGTTTATAAAAGCAAAAATCAAAACGGTAGGAATAATGGAAAGCGTTCTTGTGAGCTTTACCATCGTAGCAAAGTCACCTGCCGCCTCGGAAAAAGCATATCCCGTAGCAACAACTGAGGATGTATCATTTACAGCAGTTCCTGCCCAAAGTCCAAATGCCATATCCGACATTCCAAGTGCTCGTCCCATAATAGGGAATAACAATATCATTGCCATATCAAATAGGAATGTTGCACTCATGGCATACGCTACATCGTTATTGTCCGCATCAATTGTAGGTGCAATAGCGGCAATGGCTGAACCGCCGCAAATTCCTGTTCCTGCGGAGATCAAATTTGATAGCTTCCAATTAAGCTTTAATGCCTTTCCTATCAAATAACCGCCACCAAAACAGGTCAAAAGTGTGAAAACCATAACAAGAAGCGACATTTTTCCAACCTGGAAAATGGTGTTGATATTAAGAGAAAGACCGAGCAAAATTATCGCAAATTTCAAAATTTTCTTTGAGGTGAATTTTGTGCCTGAATTGAAAACGGTAATGTTTCTTAAAAAATAGTTGAGGATCATGCCGATAAACATTGCAATCACCGCAGCACCGATAATGTGAATAGGCAATAAGCTTTCAAGCCACAAGGCGAGAATAGCAATGCCAATTGATAACACTATTCCGGGAAGCGTTTTTAAAATTTTCATGCTTAACTCCTGTAAAATAATATTTAGAGCAAGGCGCAACGCCTTGTCCCATAGATTCTACCACAAAAGCATTGGCGTTTCAATAGTAAAAGCAAATGTTTTTTGAATATTAAAAAATGTAAAATGCTGACAAATCTTGTTGATTTATGCTACAATTACGCCGACAACTAATAAAGAAAAGCAGGTCAAATGACCTGCTTTTTTGCTAAAATACGAGAAGGCTCGCTTCACGAGCTATTTTCGCCTGACCTCTTGTGAGCAAGCTCCCGTCGGCCTTGGTCGAAAATGCGAACCCATAACTAACCCTTAGGAGCGATTTTAACACATAAAATCAACATTCCAACTGGTTTTTTTAAATAAAACCGCACTTTTCAAATAGTTTTTTTGTCTAAAACAATCAAGATGGTAGTTAAATTTCAAATGCACATCTTTCAGACTGGTGATTTTTTGGTGAAAAGATGCAAGTGATAATTATTGACAATCGGTGTTTTAAATTGTATAATAAAAATGAATAAATTGGTTGTATGAGTTCGAAACACCTCACATCTTGTTTCCAAAATACAGCCATGTAATATCTTTTTGAATAAAAACTATTTTGAGGTGTTTTATGAAATTTAAAATTAAAAATTTTATTATTGTTGGGGTAATTGTCGTTGTGCTTCTGCTTATATGCTTGGGTGGAGTGATTTATTTTTCAAATTGTAATAAAATAGTCATTGATCCGGACTATTGTCAAAATATGTTTGAGATGTCTCCAAAGGATTTTTGTAAAAACAAGGGAGAGGGAACACTTGTTGAGGATGGATATACCTTTGCAAAGGTCGACAAGGATGGATATTTGATATTGTTTTTAAGCGATAAAGAGTTAAAAAAGTGGAAAAATAACAGTTTAGATTTGCAAATATTGCAGGCTGTTTTAGGAGATACAAGAGATATTGGAGTTGAAATTTCCATTTCTGAAGAAGATTTCATTGTAGGTTCGCTCTTAAAATATGTAGATAAATGTGGGTATGAAATTTCTGAGGATTATAAAAAGGTAATTGTTTCACCAGATGATATGATTAGTTTTTTTCCATTTATAATGACTGCTTGTGAGACGATGCAAATGATGAATGGTACACCTACTGACGAAATTAAAATTGAATATATCAAAGTAGATGAAAATGACAAAATTATTGAAAAAACGATTTATCCAAATTGAAAATAAATCAAAAACATAAAAATGGAAATTTTATATATCGGAAGGTGATTGTTGTGATGGATTTCAATAAAACATTCAAACATGTGGACGGAAGCTTATTAACAACATTGATTATATCTGGAAGAAAATCAACACTAAAAGACATCGTCTTGATTTTTAACACGATAAATCATAATGTAATTCAACTTGAAGAAGTTAATGAAGGATTGAGTAGATTGGAAAGCGAGGGTTTTGTTGGTTGCAAAAACGGAAAGATTTTCACAACTCAAAAAACCAAGAATTTTCACAAAAAAACAAAAAGAAATTTGAGCTTTGTATTGATATGAATCAAAGATATAGTAATATTCTTAAAACAATGGTATTGGAAAAAGAAACTCAATACAAACAATACTTTTCAATGGACGAATATAAAAAAGTTGTTAATGATTTGTTTTGAGGAATATAGTGGTGTCGTTTTGGTTTTTGATTTGACATATGAACTCCTAAAAAATGATAGGCTACATTGAAAAATGTAGCCTTTTTGGCACCCCCAACGGGAAGAATGCCTAACGGCAATATTTTTGCCTAGCCTTATGCTAGCAAGCTGACAACGGCTTTAGTCAAAAATGCGCACCCAATTCAAATCAAAGATTTGAAGATGAGTTCGATTCACCCTTGAAAATGCAAAACCACCCAAACCAAAAATCGGTTTAGGTGGCTTTTGGCACCCCCAACGGGAATCGAACCCATAACTAACCCTTAGGAGGGGTTTATTATATCCATTTAACTATGGAGGCATAATCGCAAGATAAGCTTGCGATTTATTTTATTTTAATTTTGGCGTATTAGCCGTAAGCGCTGTGCGAGTTTCGCGAATGATAGGGAAGAATTTGTCTCCCGCAACCACAAAATGCTCCAAAACGTCAACGCTAAACATATCAAACGCGCTTGCGAGAATTGTAGTTGTTTCGATATCCTCCATTGACGGAACTGCATATCCGTTAGGATGATTATGCGCTAGCACAAACATTGATGCGTTAACCTTCGCAACCTCCTCAAAAATCTTTCTTGGATCAACAATAGAGGAGTTAATGCTTCCTTCACCCAATTTTACAGTGTTGAGAAGCTTGAAATTTGGATCGAAAAGCAAAATGTATATAATTTCCTTCGTCGCGCCTATGTAAAGCTTAACAAGATACTCTCCAACTGCGTCAACCGTGTCCAAAACTCTTCCCGAAAGGTCCTCGTCAAGCATATAAGTTCTTGCGATTTGAGGAATGAGCTTAATAAGCGTTGCAGAATTTTCTTTTATGCCCTTAACCTTGATAAGCTCCTTGAAATCGGCATCAAAAACACCGCGAAGTGAGCCAAAACGGTCAATCAATTCGTGCGCAAGCTCATTTGTGTCCTGTCTTGGAACGGAATAAAAGAGAAGTAGCTCTAAAATATTGTGTGGCTCAAAGCTATCAAGAGAGCTGGCTAAAAATCGATTCTTTAATCTTTGGCGATGTCCCTCGTGAGGCAATTCCTTTTTCATTTTTTAACCACACCGTCCTTGTTAGTTTTAGCGATTATATAATGAGGTCTTTTCTTTGTTTCAATATACATTTTCGAAATGTATTGACCGATAATTCCGATGCAAAACAGCTGAACTCCGCCGATGAACAAAATAATGCATACAAGCGAAGGCCAACCCTGTACAGGATCTTGATACACCAAGGCCCTTACAAACACGAAAACAGTCATAATAAGCGAAATTAACGTGAAAATAAAGCCCATAAACGACGAAATCTTAAGTGGAGTGGACGAAAAGTTGGTAATTCCGTCAATCGAGTATTTGAAAAGCTTCCAAAAGCTCCATTTCGTTTTGCCGGCAACTCTTTCTACGTTTTCATATTCCATCCAATAGGTCTTGAAGCCTACCCAACCGAAAATTCCCTTAGAAAAGCGGTTGCTCTCACACATATCAACAATTGCATCAACCATTTCGCGCTTCATAAGTCTAAAATCACGCGCACCGTCAACAACGTCGGCATCTGAAACCTTGTTCATAATCTTATAAAACATTCTCGCAAAGAAGGAACGAATCTTAGGCTCTCCCTTTCTTGTTGTGCGTCGAGTAGCTACACTGTCATATTCACCACTCTCAAGAATTTTTACCATCTCTGGCAAAAGAGATGGTGGATCCTGCATATCGGCATCCATAACGGCAGTATAATCTCCGGTAGAATTGCAAAATCCTGCATACATAGCCGCCTCTTTTCCGAAATTTCTCGAAAAAGCGATATATTTTACGCGCTCATCATCCTTGGCAAAATTCTGAAGCGTTTCGAGCGTTTTATCCTTAGAGCCATCGTCTATGAATAGCATCTCGAAGTCATAATCACTCATCTCGGATGAAACTCTTTTGAGCTCCTCGTAAAAGATTGGCAAGGACTCTTCTTCGTTATAACAGGGGATTACAAGAGAAATTTTCATATCGTTAGCTCCTTTCGCATAGATACATTTATTTTACCATAATATAAGAACTTTGTCAATATGCACGCCTTCAAAAGCTGTGCTTGTTAGGCGAATTTTTAAAATCAAACCACTCACACACTCGTTATCCCCCTAAAATTCTAAAAATATACAAAAGTAATAAATAAAAGTGTTGACTATTGCGCTTTTTTGTGCTAAAATTATAACATAGATAAATTTAGGAGGTAAAGTAAATTGAAAAAATTACTTGCACTTGTCCTTGCATTACTTATGATGATTGCTGTGCTTGCTTCTTGTGATGGAAACGATGGCTCGTCCTCATCCTCAAGCTCAAGCTCATCCTCAAGTAGCTCGGAAGAACCGTCATCCTCATCAACGGATGATCAAACATCATCTTCTTCAAAGGATGACAAAAAATATCCTGATGTTCCAAAAATTGATTATAATGTGAACATTAACCAAACAGTTAACTCAAACGTCTTCGCATCTCTTGATAGCTTTGGTAACGAGGGAGAGGCAGAAGCCTATTCCAGCGCAATCGATAAGGACGTTTCAGTTGGTATCACACACATTTCAGCTCCCGGTGTTTACCGCCTTTCAGGTACAACAACAAAGGGATATGTAAAGGTTGATATCGATAGACCTAATCCTGATGCACCTCTTCAAGAGGTAATTCTCATCTTGGATAACGTAAATATTACGTCCTATTCAGATGCATCATCAATCCCACCTATCTATTCAAAGGGCTGTAACCTTACTATCATTCTTCCAAAGGGCTCGGTTAACACAATTACCGATACAAAGACAAACCTCGAGAAGAGTGCTATCTATGTTAAGACAGGTAACCTCACAATCGACGGTGAGGGAACTCTTAAGGTAAACGGAACTTATAAGAGCGCAATCTTCAACACAAAGACACTCACCATCAACGGCGGTGTGTTTGATCTCTTTGCTGAATATCACGCAATTTACGGTGAAACAGGACTTGTAATCAACTCGGGCGATATCACAACAAAAACCGGTAAAGCAGGTCTTAAGAGCGGAGAATATGAGGTTGCAAATCTTCCTGAGCAAAACGTTCTTGGAAGCATCGTAATAAACGGTGGTAAGTTCAATATTGACGCAACCGGTAACGCAATCGACGCATACGGCTCAGTTACCGTTAACGGTGGTGGATTTAATATCGAAACCGACCAAGACGGTATCAACGCAACAGGCGACATCACCTTTGGTGATAACGATAAGAATACCGTTATGATTATTGATGCCAAGGAAACAGGTATCAAGGGCAATACAAAGCTTGATACAGCTGATGGACAGGGCGTCAAGGGTACATCAAAGATTACAATCGGTGGTAAGACAAATATTAAGATTACAACCGTAGCAGACGGTATCGACGGATACGACGTTGAAATTGATACTCTCGGCGTTATCTATATTAAAACAAATGCTAAGTTTGTCGAGGATATGTCTCACGGTGAATATATTCTTGATAACAAGGAATACCATAAGGTAGACAGATTGCTTTATAGCGGTAAGGCATTCTTTGCAATCCAAGGAAGCGCAAAGGGCGTTAGAGCCGACAATAGCATCGTTATTAAGGCAGGACAAATCGGTATCGACTCCGACGAGGACTGTATAGTTTCAACCGATGGAAAGAATGGCGATTCCGCTACTGCTAACACAATTCAAATTCTCGGTGGCTCAATCAACCTCGATTCCCGTGAAAGCGCAATCAAGGCTGACAACACTATCACAGTTACAGGCTCTGCTAAAATCAACGTTATCAAGTCCGATAAGGGCATTAACGCAAGAGAAGTAACGGTTAGTGGTGGAACTATTATCGCAGTTGCTATTTCCGATGCAATTGACGCTAAGACCGTTGCAGTAAGCGCAGGCGTTCTTTATCTCTTCGATAAGGTTGACCTTAAGACCGACGGAACGTTTACAGTTACAGGTGGAACAGTTGTTTCTATCTCAACTACAAACAATCCAAAGACTCCAACCTCATCTACACATAAGGTTCTTAACGCATCAATCGAAAACTCAAGTGAATACGTATTTGGTAACTATATAAACATCAAGGGAGAAAGCCTTGACATCGTTCTTAAATTGCCAAAGAGCTACGCTGAAAAGCTTTCGGTTGTGGTTGCATCATCTGATATTTTGACAGGTAGCTACACAGTTTCCGTTGGCTCATATGCAAACGGAAGCATCTCTAACCTCGTTTGTACAGACGGTCAATTTACCGCAACCTCATCTCAAACTGTAACAGTTGAATAAAAAAGAAAATGCTTACGGAATTTCCGTAAGCATTTTTTGTTTTGATTTTTTAGGACAATTCGTTTTCCTTTGTCGGTAGCTTTCCGAGCGCTACTAATATAATAGAGTAATACATTGTCGGGTACAAATTGAAGATATGATTGTCCAAAAGGCTTGTTAGAAGAAGAGCAAGCGCGCATATTCCCAAGAATATACAGCTAAGATCGCTTTTCTTTTTGATAAATAGCTTTATTGTCTGATATCTGTGGTAGCAATATGCACCAAATCCTACAACGCCACAGGTTGCCAAAAGCTCGATTATAGTGTTGTGATACCTGTTAGGATCGATTCCGTGCCCAAAATTATCCTCTAAGCAGCTGTCAAAGCCACCGCCGAATATAGGATGAGTTATAAAGTTTTCAAGACCGTGCTTGTAGAGATCGAGTCTTCCGTTAGAGTTAAAGCCTTGATTTATATAGCTTCCGAAGAATGCGGATATCTTGTCCCAAAGAAGTATTACTACTGGAATTGCCAAGATAACACCTGTTCCTAAAAGCGAAAGAGTTATAATTTTATTGATTTTCTTGTTTTCACCCCTTACGCAAATTAAAACAACTGAAATTATAGAAATAACAGTAGCAAAAAGTAGGGATGAACGGCTGAGCGTCAATGCTATTACTGCGTATGTGATGATTGCACTTATATAGTAGATATATCCGTGCTTTTTGGTTGATGCATAGTAAAAATGAACAGGCAAGAGCATGGTCAGCATTCCACCAACGTTGTTCCACATTCCCCAACCTAAAATAAGAGATTCCTTTATCATCGCCCCACCTTCACTAAAGGTAGCATCGCGAAGCAGTAAAACTGCCATTTGCGCCATCAAAAGAACCGATGCAACGTAGAAGATGAAGATTACGTATTCGGAAATGTCCTTGCGCTCTTCTATGCCTATATAAAAGGCAAAATAAATGATTGTAAAGAAGAATACGAGAAGAAGAGAAAACGTGATGTTTATAGGCGCGTATGCCTTGAAATTAAAGAAACCGTTTAGCAAAAGTCCACCCGAGAGGGCTACAAATCCCCAAAATAATGGAGATTTCGGCAAATCCTTAATCCTGTGTCCTTTCTTATATAAAATCATATGTGCAAAAACCGCGCCAAAGATTAGTAGCAAGGAGATTATAACTACTATTAAAAAGGCAATAGAGCCGAGCCAACCGCTAAGGAAGGTTTTGTATGAAAAAGAGAAGGCAATCATAAGCACGGGCGCAATAGCTACTCTTAGGTCATCGCAAATAACAACACTTGTAGCAAGACATAAAACGAGCAAGGACATTGAAAAAAGCTCGCAAGAGAAGGTGTGCCCGATAAAAATTATCATAGCCAAAAATATGGGATATAGCTTGCTATTGAAAAACGATATAGCATTTTCCTTCAATTTTGCCATAAAACTCCTTTCCTAATGGATTTGACACCATTAATATGGTAATTTAAAGCCCTGCTTAAAACAGGGCTTTGACTTTTATTTCTTTTTCTTTTTTGGCGCAGGATTAGCGGAATAGTCGCTGCTACCGTATGCGTTGCTATACTTTCCATAACCGCTGTATCTTGAATACTTTCCGTAGTATTTTCTATAGTATCTGCTATAATACGAGGATGATTTTGTAGGAACACGGTTAAGAATAGCACCGAGAATCTTGCAATTACCCTTTTCAAGCTGTTGCTTAACGTCCTTAGCAAAGCGATAACCGATTTCTCCGCAGGAAATAACCATTGCAGCACCGTCGCAGAATGCGGAAACAACTGATGCATCAATTACTGCACCGAGAGGAGCAGCATCAATGATAACATAGTCAAAAGCATTACGCATTTCGGTAACAAGTGCCTCAAACTTTGAAGAGCCGAGAAGCTCAACAGGGTTCGGAGGAACAGCACCGGCAAAAATAATGCTAAGGTTTTCGTGCTGAGTTGAGTACAAAACGTCCTCAAGAGTTGCTTGTGAGGAAAGATATTCGCTAAGTCCGAGAACCTCTCCTTCGTTATCGGTATACTTTGAGGAAAGAACGCTCTTTCTTAGGTCTGAGTCAATGAGAAGAACCTTTTTCTCTGAAAGAGAAAGGGACTTCGCAAGCTCAAGTGAAACTGTGCTTTTTCCTTCGTTTTTAACACAGCTTGTTATCAAAACAGTCTTAATATCAGCGCCACTGAACAAAAGGTTGGTCTTAAGAGTTTTGAAGGCTTCCTTTACATAGTAGGAAAATGTTTCGTTTTCGTAAACAAATGTCTTTTTCATCTCTTGATCTCCTTACTGCTCAACGTCAATTTCGGGAATAACACCGAGAACGCTTACCTTAAGATAACGCTCAATATCGTCAGCTGTTTTAATCTTGTCATCAAACATAAATATAATTACGAGAATAGCAGCAGCAACAATAGCTCCAATAATGGCAGCAAGAGCGGCATTTCTTACAGTATGAATGTTTGAAGGGTTAGGGTTAACCTCACCAAGCTTTGCTTGCATGGTTCTGATAGAGTCTGACTTCATAAAGTCGTTAATATATACTCCAAAATAGCTTGTAACTTCGTCAGCCAAGATTTTTGAGTATTCAGGGTTAGTTGTAGTAACTGTAAAGGTTACCATACAGGTCTCCGCATCAGACGATACATTTATGTAAGAGAGAAGTCTTTTGCCTGTGATTTCTCCGTATTTAGCTACGAATGTAAGGTCCTGATTAAGCTTTTCGGCAACCTTATCACAAAAAACCTCGGTAACAAGCTCAGGGCTTGTTGTAGCAAGCTGACGTCCGATTGTCCAGTCGCTGACAGTCTGAGAGGAGCTGATTGAGTCCTGTGTGTTAGTGATGAAGAGAGTAGAGCGCGATTTATAAGTCGGTGTTATTGTGCTTGTAAAAATTATAGCCACAACCGCAGCGCATGCCATAGCAAGAATTACGATCCAAATTTTGCCAAAAATGAAGTTGGCAACGTCTCTTATATCAAGACCGTTTTCTTGTTCTTTTGTGTTTGTGTTGGTTGAATCCATTTCTTTCTCCTTAATGAACCTTTTTGTTTTCTAATATCAAATTCGGCACAAGCTCACAAGTGCTTCTTGCAACGCTTTCACCGTATTTTTTGTAAATTATACCGTACGCCCTTGACATAATAGGTGCAAACGAAACCGTATCGTGTGCATCACTGGCTACAATGTCAACAAGCGACCTTTTGAAAAGTGTTTTTATGAATTTTGCACATTTTCCAAGCTTCATTTTAGCAATAGAGCCCGCGTTTATTTGAATGAGAACTCCCATTTCCTTTAGCTCGTCCACTCGACTCACGTCGCTAACAAGAGAAGAGTATCTCTCGGCATGTGCAAGAATAGGCTTAACACCCTTTCTTAACAAGCTTGAAAGAGCACCTTGAATTTCAAAATACGACGCGCTTGGCAAAAATTCCACCAAAGCATACGATGAGCCTGCAAGAAACGCACATTTGCCACTCGAAAGCGAGTCGTAAATGTCGTGATGATGCATAATTTCGTTTCCAAGGTACAGCTCCATATCGGAATACTTGTCCCTTGCATATTCAAGAGCCATAGAGAAGCTTTCTTTGATTTTTTCATTATAGCTCGAAATTTGAGCATCGTTTTTGAAATGATGCGCCTTGAAATGAGGCGTGAAGCACATTTTTTTGATGCCGTCGTTATAGGCGATATCAATCATTTGATTCATTTCCTCGATGTCTTTTGCCCCGTCATCGACAAAGCATAGTGCGTGGCAATGTAAATCTGTCATAGACACCTCGCAAATATCCATAGATATAAGTATTTTACCATTATAAGCGCGTTTTGTCAAGGCTTATAAAATAAAAAAATAAAATGCCCACATAAAATAAAAAGTAATGCTCAATTTGTTGACATAATGCAAAAAATTTGTTAAAATTAAAGCAAGAGGGTGATTTGTTGAAGGTAGTAATATGCGCTCTTAATTCGAAGTTCGTTCATTCATGCCTTGCTCCATGGTATCTTAAAGCTACGGTTGATGCTCTGTCTCCCGAGGTTGAGTGCCGTATAATTGAAGGAACAATTAACGAAAAAGAGGAAGAAATTCTCAAAAGAATACTCGCAAGCGACGCTGACGCGGTCGCTTTTTCGGCGTATATTTGGAACGTAAGCCTTGTCCTATCTCTTTCCCAAAAAATAAAAGAGGGAAGAAGCGTCAAAATCCTTTTGGGCGGTCCTGAGGTTAGCTACAATGCGAAAGAGATCCTTCAAGAAAATCCTTTTGTTGATTATGTGATTTCCGGAGAGGGGGAAATCCCATTCGCAAGACTTTGCCAAGGGGTTGATCCAAAGCAAATAGATGGACTTTGTTATAGGGATGGCGATGAAATCGTTGTCAAAGAGCCTTTCACTATGGTAAGCGACCCACCATCACCATATACCAAGGACTATTTAGAAGCCTTGAACGGTAGAATTGCATATCTTGAAACGAGCAGAGGATGCCCGTACCGTTGCGCGTTTTGCCTGTCGGGAAGATGTGGCGGAGTTAGATTTTTTGACCTTGAAAGATCTAAAAAAGATATCCTAATTCTTGCGAATAGTGGCACTAAAACCGTCAAGCTCATAGACCGCACGTTTAACGCTGATAAAAAGAGAGCTAAGGAACTATTTGAATTTATTATAAATTCATACGGCAAAGAAATACCCACGGACGTATGCTTCCATTTCGAAATTGAGGGGGATATTCTTGACAAAGAAACGATAGCCGTGCTCGCAGGCGCACCTATCGGTCTTTTCCAAATGGAAATAGGACTTCAGTCCTTTAATGTGGAAACACTTAACGCCATTGACAGAAGAACTAATATGGAAAAGCTATGTGAAAACGTTAAATTGCTTCTTGCTCCTCAAAATATTCATATTCACATAGACCTCATCGCAGGCTTGCCGTTCGAGGATATGAAAAGCCTTGAAAATAGCTTCAATCGCGCGATTGCCTTGCGCCCTCATATGCTTCAGCTTGGATTTTTGAAGCTTTTGCACGGCGCTAAGTTAAGAGAAGAGCCAAACGAGTCGGTTTTTAATTATAATCTTGAACCGCCATACGAAGTTAAAAGCACCAAATGGCTTTCGCAAAACGAGGTGGAAGCACTTCATGTAATCGAGGACTTTTTCGATAGATTTTACAATTCAGGAAGGTTTCCAAGACTCAATGAATATCTCTTGAATTCGGTTGAAAACCCCTTTAAATTGTACACAGGGCTCGCCATTTTTGTGAAAAAGTATGAAAAGAGCAGAACCCTTGATGAGCTTTCGCTTCTTGTTTATCAGTATCTTTGCTCCAATATCGAAAACGAAAATATCATTCGCGATCTTATGGCAATGGATAGACTTTCAACAAACAAAATGGGAGCATTGCCCGAATTTTTGAAAATCCATTCTCCCAAGCTCAAGGAATATTTGAACGAGCTTGAAAAAGACCCGAAAACAAAGAAAAAGCAGGGAATTAAAAGAGCAATAACGCTTCTTTCAAGCGAGGATTCCTTTGTTTACGTTGACTACGATTTCCGAAATCCGGTAACAGGAAAATATGAAATTATCAAAAGGCGTAATTTTACTTAAAGAATTTTGCCGAAAGGACTTGAAAAATGCGCAGCATTGTAGTATAATACTTGCGACACAAAATAAATTATATATATAATAGAAAGGAAAAGTAATGTCAGAAGAATGTACTCATAACTGTTCGACCTGCTCGGCAAATTGCCCTTCAAAGCAGGGTGGAATACCAAAGGAACAGTTGAATGAATTAAGCTCGGTAAAGCACGTTATCGGCGTAGTGAGCGGTAAGGGTGGAGTTGGTAAATCAATCGTTACCTCTATGCTTGCTGTTCTTATGCAGAGAAAGGGCTATAAAACTGCGATTCTCGACGCGGACATTACAGGACCGTCTATTCCCCGTGCCTTCGGCCTTAAGGACCGTGCACTCTCGGATGGAATGCATCTTCTCCCTGTTTCAACCAAGACAGGAATTGATGTCATGTCTGTAAATCTTCTTCTTGAGGACGAAACAAGACCGGTTGTGTGGCGTGGACCTGTTATCGCAGGAACTGTAAAGCAATTTTGGACCGATGTGGTTTGGGATGAGATAGACTATATGTTTATCGATATGCCTCCGGGAACAGGAGACGTACCTCTTACGGTTTTCCAATCTCTCCCAATTGACGGAATAGTTATTGTAACCACTCCTCAGGATTTGGTTTCCATGATAGTTGAAAAGGCTGCTAAGATGGCTCAGCTTATGAATGTTCCTGTTTTGGGACTTGTAGAGAATATGAGCTATGTTATTTGCCCCGACTGCGGAAAGGAAATTCACATCTTCGGAGACGGTAAAATAAATGAAGTAGCAACAAAGTACGGCTACGAAATTCTTGGTAAGCTTCCTATGGATGCAAGACTCGCTGCCCTTTGTGATAAGGGAATAATCGAGCTTATGGAGAATGATTATCTCGATAAGGCGTCCGATGCTCTCGAGGCTAAGACCAAGGCTTAACTACGATTATAAAAAATTTTTATAGAAGGAGATCTCTTATGAAAAAGAAACTCACATCAGTTGCTTTCAATGGCACCAAAGAGCAAGAAGCAAAGCTTGACGCTGTTATTGCAGAGCACAAGGGCGAAGAGGGCGCACTTATGCCAGTTCTTCAAAAGGCACAGGATATCTATGGATACCTTCCTATTGAAGTTCAGGAGCATATTGCACTCGGTATGGATATTCCTCTTTCTGAGGTTTATGGAGTTGCTTCGTTCTATTCACAATTCATTCTCAATCCAAAGGGCGAATATGCTATCGCAGTATGCCTCGGAACCGCTTGCTACGTAAAGGGCGCAGGCTTGCTTATGGACAAGCTTGAATCTCTTATCGGCATCAAGAACGGCGAGATCACAGCAGATAGAAAGTTCAGCCTTGACGCTACCCGTTGTATCGGTGCTTGTGGACTTGCTCCTGTTCTTACTGTAAACGAAGAGGTTTACGGAAGACTTACACCTGATATGATCAAGGGAATTCTTGACAAGTATAACGCATAAGAAAGGACGGAAGAAAGATTATGATTAAGAATTTGGCAGATCTCATTAAAATCAGAGACGAATATGCAGGAAAAATCGCTTTCCGTCAAAACAGAGATGCGAAGACTGACGGCAAATATGAAAAGCACGTTCTTATTTGTGGCGGTACAGGCTGTACCTCTTCAAAGAGCGTACAAATCAAGGAAAAAATGGAAGAGGCTATCAAGAACGCAGGTATCGCTGATAAGGTACAGGTAGTTCTTACAGGATGCTTCGGACTTTGCGCACTTGGTCCAATCGTTATTGTATATCCAGAGGGAACATTCTACTCAAGAATTGAGCTTGACAATGTTGACGAAATCGTAAACGAGCATCTCGTTGGCGGCAACCCTGTTAAGAAGCTCCTCTATTCCGAAACAGTTAAGGGCGACCAAATCCTTTCCCTTAACGAAACTGCTTTCTACAAGAAGCAAAAGAGAGTTGCACTCCGTAACTGCGGTCTTGTCGACCCTGAGTGCATCAACGAATACATAGGAACAGACGGATACCTTGCACTTGCTAAGGTTGTTACCGAAATGACTCCTGATGAGGTTATCAAGGAAATCCTTGATTCCGGAATTCGTGGCCGTGGAGGCGGTGGATTCCCAACAGGTAGAAAGTGGCAGTTCGCTGCAGCTCAGCCTAAGGGTCAGAAGTATGTAGTATGTAACGGTGACGAGGGAGACCCAGGTGCATTTATGGACCGTTCTATCCTTGAGGGCGACCCACACGCACTTATCGAGGCTATGGCTATCGCAGGTTATGCAATCGGCGCTAACCAAGGTTACGTATACGTTCGTGCTGAGTATCCTATCGCTGTTAACCGTCTTCAGGCTGCTATCAACGCTGCAAGAGCAGAGGGACTCCTCGGCAAGAACATTTTCGGTACTGACTTCGAGTTCGATATGCAAATCAGACTTGGTGCAGGTGCGTTCGTTTGTGGTGAGGAAACCGCGCTTCTTACCTCTATTGAGGGTAACCGTGGTGAGCCACGTCCACGTCCACCATTCCCAGCTGTTAAGGGACTCTTTGGAAAGCCAACTATCATCAACAACGTTGAAACATATGCAAACATCCCACAAATCATCAACAACGGTGCTAAGTGGTTCACAGCTATGGGAACCGAAAAATCTAAGGGAACAAAGGTATTTGCTCTCGGTGGAAAGATCACTAACACAGGTCTTGTTGAAATTCCTATGGGTACAACTCTTCGTGAGGTTGTAGAGGAAATCGGTGGCGGTATTCCTAACGGTAAGAAGTTCAAGGCTGCTCAGACAGGTGGACCTTCCGGTGGATGTATCCCTGCTTCTAAGTATGATGTTGCAATCGAATATGATAACCTTATCGCTGAAGGCTCAATGATGGGCTCAGGGGGACTTATCGTTATGGACGAGGATACCTGTATGGTTGACCTTGCTAAGTTCTTCCTTGAGTTTACTGTTGACGAATCCTGCGGTAAGTGTGCACCATGCCGTATCGGTACTGTAAGACTTCTCGAAATCCTTACAAAGATTACCGAAGGTAACGGTGAAATGGAAGACCTCGATAAGCTCGAAGAGCTCGCTAACTACATTAAGAGCGCATCTCTTTGCGGTCTTGGTCAGACGGCTCCTAACCCAGTTCTTTCAACTCTTGCTAACTTCCGTGATGAGTATATCGCTCACATCGTTGATAAGAAGTGTCCTGCAGGCGTATGTAAGAACCTCTTCACATACAAGATTGATATGGACAAGTGTATCGGTTGTGGCTTGTGCGCTAAGCAGTGTCCTGCTGACGCAATTTCGAGAACCGATTATGTAGCACCTGGACATAAGCTCGCTTCAATGACAATCGACTCAACAAAGTGCGTTAAGTGTGGCGCTTGCTTGCCAAGCTGTAAGAAGATTCAGGCAATTTATAAGGGCTAATAGGAGGAAACACAGATGGAAAATATGGTAAATATTAAAATTAACGATAAAGAATATTCTGTTCCTGCTAACTCAACAGTTCTTCAGGCTGCAAGATATGCCGGAATTGATATTCCTACACTTTGCTATCTCAAGGACATCAACGAGATCGGCGCATGCCGTCTTTGCCTTGTAGAGGTAAAGGGCGCAAGAGGACTTGCTGCTGCTTGCGTATACCCTGTAAACGAGGGTATGGAGGTTTATACAAACACTCCAAAAATCAGACAAACAAGAAAGACAAACCTCGAGCTTGTTCTTTCTGCACATAAGAAGAAGTGCCTTACATGTATCCGTTCAACAAGCTGTGAGCTCCAGAAGCTCTGCTATGAGTACGGTGTAGATGAGGACCACTTCAAGGGCAATAACAACGAATATCCAATCGATGCTACAACTCCTTATATCGTAAGAGATAACGAGAAGTGTATCCTTTGCCGTCGTTGCGTTGCTGCTTGTAAGAATATGCAGGGCATCGGCGTAATCGGCGCAAATGACCGTGGATTTGACACACACATCGCTTCTGCATTTGAGCAGACTCTTGACAAGACATCATGTATCGGTTGCGGTCAGTGTATCGTTGCTTGTCCTGTTGGCGCTCTTTATGAAAAGGACGACACAGCTAAGGTTCTTGCTGCATTGGCAGATCCTACAAAGCACGTTGCAATCTGCGCAGCTCCTTCTGTAAGAGCTACAATCGGTGAGTGCTTCGACTATGCTCCAGGCACTGACGTTGAGGGTAAGATGGTTGCTTCTATGAAGGCTCTCGGCTTTGATGGCGTATATGATATGAACCTCACAGCTGACCTTACAATCATGGAAGAGGCAACTGAGTTCCTTGGCAGATTTAAAGAGGGCAAAAACCTTCCTCTTATCACATCATGCTCACCTGGATGGGTTAAGTACTGTGAGCACTATTTCCCAGAATTTACTGACAACCTCTCATCCTGCAAATCACCACAACAAATGTTCGGTGCTATGTATAAGACATACTACGCAGCTAAGATCGGCGTAGATCCTAAGGATATCTTCTTCGTATCTGCAATTCCTTGTACAGCAAAGAAGTTTGAGGTTACAAGAGATCATCAAAACGCAGCAGGCGTTCCTGATGTTGACGTAGCTATCACAACAAGAGAGCTTGCAAGAATGATTCAGCAGGCAGGTATCGACTTCAGAGCTATGGAAGACGCTAAGTTTGACGATCCATTCGGAATCGGTTCAGGCGCAGGCGCTATCTTCGGTGCAACAGGTGGTGTTATGGAGGCAGCTCTCCGTACAGCAGCTGAGGTTATCGAGGGCAAGCCTCTCGAAAAGCTCGAATTCGAGGATGTTCGTGGTATCGAAGGCATCAAGAGAGCAACATATACTCTCGGTGGCAACGAAATCAAGGTTGCAGTTGCAAGTGGAACAGCTAACGCTAAGAAGCTTCTTACAGCAGTAAGAAACGGCGAGGAGAAGGTTGATTTCATCGAAATCATGGCTTGTCCAGGCGGATGCGTAAACGGTGGTGGTCAACCAACACAACCAGCTGTTGTTCGTAACAACGTAAACCTTCGTGAGCTCCGTGCAAGCGTTCTTTACACAGCTGATAAGAAGATGGATTTGAGAAAATCCCATGAAAACTCAGCAGTTAAGAAGCTCTATGACGAATACTTTGGTAACCCAGGTAGCCACAAGGCTCATGAGGTTCTTCATACAAAGTATGTAAAGCGTGGACTTAAGAACAACTAATAAAATAAAGAGCTTGTGATTTTCACAAGCTC
>JAZKZO010000031.1:0-18754 GCA_045612665.1 Eubacteriales bacterium | reverse complement strand
GCAACGTGTGTTATATATGCATTAGGATTTGTCTTGTGTGTTGAAAGATCTGCGCCATCCTTTGCAAGCTCATACATTGTAGGGATTACGTCCTCTGCACCACATACTGCACAGTCGTTATCGCACATATCCAAGGCGTTTGCAACGTGATTTGCTGTTGCAACTCCGTCCACACCACAGTAGTAGCACTTTGTTGAGCAAGGCTTTGATGTGTCAGGAGTATGAGTTACGTCAAATACGTCCTCTGCATCGCAAAGATAGCAGTCAGGATCACATGGAATATCAGGGTTCTTTGTATGCGCAGGGGCTACCTTATCGTTACAAGTAGGACAGGTTGTCTCGCAGGTGTGGTCCGGAGCAGTGCCGTCAGCACAGCCTGAAATTTCACAATCACCACAGGTGTTGTGTCCCTTTGCGTAAGAGATTGATTCAACCTCCTCTTGACACTCGGAGCACTTAACCATCTTTGTTCCGTTGCTATCACAGGTAGCTGTATCTGTACCTGCTACGTCTTGCCAATTATGGTTATCCTTTGTATAAAGCTCGAACTCCCAAATACATTGAGGTTGACCGTTACGGGCATAGAATACACCTGCAGAGCAAGCATATCCGATATCGCCCTCAATTTCAATTACGATATCCTCTGTTCCACCGGCACTAACCACTTCGTGGAAGATTGGTGCGCCTGATTTGTCATAGAGATAAACCTCTATATCATACTCACTTGTCTTACCGGAAACCCACTCGCTAATGCCATAGTCTGCCTCAATTCGACCAACGCTATAGGTTGTAATCACAATCTTGGTAAACTTGTAAGGCTCGGTGAAGCTGAAAACGGTATCATAAGCATCGCCCCAGTCAACCATATTCGCAGGAGAACCGGTCAATTTGTCTCCGTCGTTGATAAACGGTCTAAAATAAGACTCGCTCCAGCGTGCGCTATTACCGGATGTTGTTGCAAGCGGTGCTACGTTTCTTTCCTCTCCTTCACAGTCGTTGGTAGCAAATACCATTACTGCAAAAGCGGAAATAACAAGAGCAAGAGCAAGCAACAAGGTTAAAATTTTAATTGCTTTTTTCATGAAAACTCCTTACGGGAATTACACCCGTCTAAATATTATTGTACATATATTATAACATCGCGCACGCGAAATGTCAATTCGCACAATGCACGAAAAGACACCCCCGCTTTTTATACAAGTTGCATAAAAAACGGCAAATTGCATTTTACAATTCGCCGTTTATTTTTTGAATATTTTATTTTTTACTCTTGCGAGCAATCCTTTGAGCCTTAGCCATCTACGGCGGGCAGGAAGCCCTTTAAGGTGCTTTTGATAGCTCTTATCGTCAAGTGTTACCTTCTTATCCTTTTTATAGAAATATTTAACCTTGGCAAGAAGGTGCTCTCTCTTTATTCCTCTCTCGAGCTCGCCCTGGTTATCTCCACACATAACGTACTCATCGCCCTCAATTTTTACAAGTCGGTGCAAAACGAACTGACCGTTATCTCTACGGTACAAAATCATATCGTTTACGCACACGTCCCCGAGCGAAACGAGCACAACCGAGTCCTCACCCTGCACCAAAAGAGGAAGCATACTAACGCCCCTCGGGTACATACGAAACTCACCGCCCGACGAAATAACCTCGTCGATTACGGGGTACAAATCGCACAAATTTAAAAACTGCTTATTCAATGATATTGTCCTTCTCTAGCTTTTCAATAAATGCGTCAACATCAGCCACAACGATATTCTTGTCGTCAACCTCGTATTCAGCGCAAAGTGCCTCTATGATTTCGTCCTTTTCTGCGCCCTTTTCAAGCATTTTCCAAATAAACTTTCCTGTTTCGTTCAAGGTAATCATACCGTGAAATTCTGCGCTAAGTGCACCTGTTGCAACAACAAAGCTGTTTCCTGCAACGTCTCTTAAAATAAAGCCTTCTCTTAATTTCATAATTTACTCCTTCATCGCATCGTAGGCAATTTGTGCCGCCTCATGCGAAATATTACATTTTAACAAGTATGACGGAATGCTTGTAAGCATTCTATCTATCATTTCAAGAGTTTTCGATGCAAGATTTGCATCGTTTGGCATAAGGATTTGTCGCATCACGCGAAGCGAGCTATCCATCGGCGAGATTTTCTCTATGCTGTTCTCGAGAGCTCTTTCAACGTAGCAAATCGCCTTAAGAGGTGCGCGAGTGTTTGTGTTCCAAAATTCCTTGCCACACCACGGCGTGCCGTAGATATAAAGCTCTCCGTCGATAAATCGGCAAATCGGCTTATCTCCGTTTACAACGGTAACCTTGTCGCCAAAAAGCCCTCTCCACTGTCTTATATGTGTGCTTTTTCCTGTGCCACTCTTCGCCAAAAATGCATAGGCGCATCCGTCCATTTCAATTACCGCACCGTGCATCAAGAACGCGTCGTGCTCGATTATTGCCTCAGCTATCTTGCGATAGGCACAAATTGCCTCGATATATCCGTTTGGAAAATCCTCCTCGCAAAGCTTCTTTTCCTTTTCAATATCCTCTTCGGTTATAACAAAGGAAAAATCCGCGCCCTCGTCGCTTGTCAGATAGTCCTTGCACATTTTTTCAATAAAGGTGTGCCTGTTATCAATCTCGATAACAAAATCCGCCATTTTAATCTTAATCATTTTTAATAACAATAGCGCGGTGGACCGCGCTATTTATCCTTTACTTTGTATAATCAGGTGGAATTGGAACTGTGTAGCCTGGGCCGAGCTCCTCATTGCCGTTTTCAACCTCACGAAGTCCATCCTCGCTATCGCTTGACGACGAATCGTCGCTTGAGCTTGGATCTTCACTTGAGCTTGGTTCTTCGCTTGAGCTTGACGAGCTCGAAGACGAACTTTGATCCGGATCGTCGCAAGCAACGAATGCGAATATAACTAAAAGTGCCATCAAAAGACACAAAACAACCTTAATCTTTGACATAAAGCCTCCATTTTTTCTTAAAGCTTTTAATTCTATATATTAGTTTATCATAAAGAAAAAGCTTTGTCAATAAGAAATTACAAAAGCCGTCGGAGTACGACGGCTTTTATTTGATTTAGTCCTTTTTAATCGCGTGGCGCTTAATCTTTCTTGAAGTGGTCTTTTCAAATGGCTCATCACGAAGCTCTACTCTTGTGATGTGCTTGTACGAAGCCAAGCGCTTGTTGATTTTTTGGATTTCCTCGTGGAGATATGCCTCGATGTCCTTCTTTTCAAGAAGACCAAGCTTCTCACACTCGTCGTGGCTCGGATATACAAGAGCAACAACGGATACAGCACCTGTTTCCTTGTTCTCATCACCGATAACTACAACCTCTTCGATTACGGAAACGTTTTCAAGATATTCCTCGATTTCCTCAGGGAACACGTTCTTACCGCCCTGGAGAACGATTACGTTCTTCTTTCTACCCGTGATGTAGATATATCCGTCATCATCAATGTAGCCGTAGTCGCCTGTCTTAAACCAACCGTCGGCTGAAAGAACCTTCGCAGTTTCCTCTTCGTTTTTATAGTAGCCGAGCATTACGTTTTCGCCCTTAACTACGATTTCACCGAAGGTGTCATCAGGCTTTTCCTTGTCGATATAGATTTGCATACCCGGCATAAGCTTACCGCATGATGCAGGATTGTTCTTTTCGTGAATTGGAATAACGGAGATAAGAGGTGCGCACTCGGTAATACCGTAGCCCTGACGAACCTTGATACCAAAGTTCTCAAAGCCCTCTGCAATTTGAGGATTGAGTGCTGCGCCACCAACGATAAACGCCTTCATATTTCCGCCAAGACCCTGAAGAACCTCACCAAAGAGCTTCTTTCTTGCATCGATATGGAGCTTAAGAAGCATATTGCTTATCTTAATACCTGTTGCAAGAGTCTTTTCCTTGCCCTGCTTTTGAACATTCTTTTGAATTGTCTTATAAAGCTGATTTGCAAAGAGTGGAACGAGTGCCATAACTGTTGGCTTGAACTGCTTTATGTTCTTACCAACATATTTAATTCCATCACTGATTGAAATTGTCATACCGTAAAGCATTGGAGCAAGAATTCCTGCGCTCATCTCATAGGTATGGTAAATAGGAAGCACGGACATAACGGAGTCTTCCTTTGTAAGTCCTGCAAGGAATGGATAAATTCCCTCAAGAACTGCACAAATATTTCTTTCACAAAGCATAACGCCCTTTGATGAGCCTGTTGTACCAGATGTGAAAAGGAGTATTCCGAGCTTCTTTGTATCGTGGTTTCTTGTATCGAGCTTAAGCTCGGTGTTCTTTTCAAGGTATCTTCCAAGAGCGAGGATGTTGTTATATGTTGTGAACTTTTCCTCAACATATTCCTGCTCTGGATCGAGAGTAAATGTTGTACGGTCGGTCAAAATGATCTTTTCAACATTTGGAATTTCAGCCTCGTGGTCCTTGAAAACGTGCGCAAACTTGTGTGAGCAAACAACGAATGAAGCCTCAGCGAACTTTGTAAATTCGATGATTTGCTCCTCGAGAAGAAGTGGGTCGATAGGAACGATTACGCCGTCGGCTGCAACTGTTGCAATGTATGATGAAATCCACTGCACGCTTGTTTCACCGAGAAGAATAACCTTCTTGCCTGCCATTCCGAACTTCTTGAATGCAAGAGCCATATCGGTAACGAGATTGTACATTTCCTTATAGGAAACGCTTACTTCCTCATCCTTATTTTTGTTAAATCTATAAAGAGTGTGGTCGCCGTAAAGAGCCTTTCCTCTTTCAAAATACGAATAAAGACTGTCAATTTTAATTTTGAAATCTGCCGAATTAATTTTAGTTGCCATATTTTTCCTCCTTAAGCTGGAAAGCTATGTTTTCGTCAATTATCGCGAGAACCTCATAGAAGGTTCTGAGCTTGTGGTCAGGAATGCTTCCGCTTACCTCGCCCATAATTATCGCGATATTGTCGTTTATATATCTGTTTACCTCTAAGCCTGCATCGGTCAAAATGAACTTGCATTTGTAAATGCTTCCGTGGTCATTTTGATTTCTTGTAATATAGCCCTTGCTCTCAAGCTCACTCGTGATTCTTGAAACGAATGCCTTATCTACTCCGCAAGCATCGGCAAGCTCGGTGGAATTAAGACCGTCGCCACTTTTCACAAGGTTGAGAAGGCACATAACGTGTGCGCTTCTAAGGCCGTATTTTTCCATTGTGTTGTTTTTGATTCTTTTGATGTTCTTTGAAATTCTGTCGATTGATAAAATAAAGCTAGCAAAGCGTTCGGTTTTTTCTTGCATTTCATCCTCCAATGTAAATTGTTGACTTGTCAAAATGTGCGCAAATACATATTAGCACAATTTCGTTGATTTGTCAACATTTTTTTAATTTTTTCGTAATGTCATGAAATTTTTCTTTATTTTACGTAGTAAACGTAATCGTCCTTGCGTGGCATCGGCTCGCCACTCTTGGTGTTAGCATACCCAAGTGCGAGATGTCCTATGCCCTCATAATCTCCCTCTATGCCGAGCGATTTGAGTATTTGCTTGCCCTCGTCGCTATCGAATTCCTCTCTTGCTCGATGAATCCAACAGCTACCAATCCCAAGAGCGTTTGCACAAAGCATCATATTTTCCATAACGAGCGTGCCGTCATAGATATAGGTTGGAATTTGTCTGTTTGCCAAAACGATGAAAATCACAGGTGCGCCGTAAAACGGATCGAAGTCAGCACCCATTATTTCAGCATTCATTTTTGAAATTTTATCTCTTAACTGCTTATTTGTTATTGCTATTATGATAGGAGACTGCTTACCTCTGCCTGTCGGCGCGCTTTTTCCCGCCTCCAAAATAAGCTCAAGGTCGCATTCAGGTATCATATCGCCCTTAAAGTCTCTTGTACTTCTACGCGAAAGAATATTTTCTATTGCCTCGTTCATTTTCCCTCCTAATATATCATATTTTGTAGGAAGCCCATACCTTCCTATTTTAAAGTATATCACAAATTGTCGAGAAAATCAACATATTTTTAGCGTGGGCACGCAAGTGCGTAGCGCGCGGGAATTTTTTTGCGCTGTTTTTATTGACTAAACAATTTTTTTATGCTATGATTTAAACCAAGGTACAAGACTCCGTTCCTGCCCTTGCAGGAATAAAAAAAAATCGACAAGCCAAGGCTTGTCGATTGGAGCTGGAGATGGGATTTGAACCCACGGCCTATTGGTTACGAGTCAATTGCGCTACCAGCTGCGCCACTCCAGCAAGTGAAATCATTTTACTACAAAAGCTATTCTTTGTCAAGAGGTTTTTTGAATGAATTTATGTAATATAAAGACCGTAAAGGCACTTTTATCAAGATATTCAACCGATACCAAAAAGGGCTTTGGTCAAAACTTTTTAATAAATCCGAGCGTGCCGTTTGATATAGCCGAGGAAAGCTTTGGATATCACTCATCGGTATGCCGTGATAGCGCCTGTGTTCTCGAAATCGGACCTGGCGTTGGCGCGCTTACAAGCGAGCTTTGTCAGCGATACAACAAGGTTGTTGCCGTCGAAATCGACCGTTCGCTTATCCCTGTGCTTGGGGAAACCATGGCTGAATATGACAACTTTACACTCGTAAACGAGGATTTCTTGAAGCTTAAGCTTGATAGCTTCTTAGACGAGCATTTTGGAGATGCACCCGTGTCGGTTTGCGCGAATTTGCCTTACTACATTACGACTCCTATTCTTATGAAGCTTCTTGAGGACGGAAACGGCAGATTTGCCTCAATTACGGTTATGGTTCAAAAGGAAGTCGCTATGCGACTTTGTGCAAGCGAAAAGGATAGCGACTACGGTGCAATTACTGCATCGGTCAACTACTACGGACGCGTTAAACGACTCTTTGACGTTCAGCCGTCAAGCTTCTTGCCCGCTCCAAACGTAACCTCGACGGTTATAAGAATTGAGCTATATCAGGATAAGCCGTACTCGGTGCTAAACGAAAAAACGCTTTTCGAGGTTATCGCAGGAGCTTTTGCACAAAGGCGCAAGACTCTGCTCAACTCCCTCTCGTCCTCAATTTCGTATATTCCAAAGGCGAGAATTGGCGAGCTCATTACCGAATGTGGCTTTGACATAAATATAAGAGGCGAAAGACTCTCTATTTCAGACTTTTGCACTCTTGCAAATAAAATCTACGAGGAAAAAACGAAGTGATATTTTTAGGTTCTATTGTAAACGCAATAGGTATCGCTGTCGGTGCGCTTATCGGCGTGCTTGTTTCGGGGCTTTTGGCAAAGCATAAGAGGCTCTCGGAGATTCCCGACGCAATTATGAAGGGAATGGGACTTTGCGTTATATTTATTGGCGTTTCAGGTGTCATTACAAATCAGCAAAGGGCTAGTGATACTCTTGGTAGCTATGCTGTGCTCGTTATGATAGGTGCTATCGCTCTTGGCACTATTTTAGGAGAGCTTATCGACATTGACAAGGGTCTTAACAGGCTCGGCAAGGCTATTGAGAGCAAGGTAAGCAAAAAGAAGTACGATGAAAGCGGAAACGAGATTGCAAGCGACAAAAGCATTGCAAAGGGCTTTGTAAGCGCTACACTTCTCTTTTGCGTTGGCGCTATGGCAATAACAGGAGCAATTGAAAGCGGACTTTCGGGCGGTAGCGAGCAGGGCACGCTCTTTGCTAAATCGGCAATAGATATGATTAGCTCTATCGTTTTCGGTGCAACGCTCGGAATTGGAACGATTTTTTCGGCAATTTCCGTATTTTTATACCAAGGTATAATAGAGCTTATTGCAATTTTTATAGGTGATTTCTTGCCCGGTGTCGTAACCGCTCAAATGAGTGCGACGGGCTCGGTGCTTATTATGGCAATCGGTCTTAATATGGTGGGTGCGACTAAAATAAAAATCGCAAATATGCTCCCCGCAATATTTTTGCCACTCATTCTATGCTTTTTCTATTAACAAAAATCGCCCAAGTGGCGATTTTTTTGTTTTAATGCGAATTTTAAGCTAAAATATTTTTGCGCGTACATATTGAAATGGAAATTTTTTTATGTTACAATATAGGTAACTATGGTTTTTAAACATTTATAAAATTTTTTAACATAGCTCGTAGGTCGCTTGACTGCTCCGAACTTGGTGCGGTTTAATTCCTACCTGCTAAGAGAGAGATACAATGATTCTTGAAACAATTAAGGGTCCTGAGGAGCTTAAGGCGCTAAGCATTGACGAGCTAAACGCTCTTTCGGGAGAGGTGCGCGGAGCACTACTTAAAAAATTGAGTATTCACGGTGGACATTTCGGCTCTAACTTCGGTATTGTCGAGACGACCATCGCGCTTCACTATGTCTTTAACTCTCCAAGAGATAAATTTGTCTTTGACGTTTCACACCAAAGCTATACTCACAAAATGCTCACAGGTAGAGCTGAGGCGTTCCTTGACGAGAGTAAATATAACGAATATTCCGGATACAGCGCACCGTATGAAAGTGAGCACGACGTGTTCACAATGGGACACACCTCAACCTCGGTTTCCCTTGCCCTCGGGCTTGCAAAGGCTCGCGACCTTATGGGGGGCGACAACAGGGTTATTGCCATTATCGGAGACGGCTCGCTTAGCGGTGGAGAGGCACTTGAGGCACTCAACTACGCAGGTGAATTTGACGGTGCTCTTATCATCGTTGTAAACGATAACGATATGTCTATTGCCGAAAATCACGGCGGTATGTATAAGAATCTTAAAGAGCTTCGCGATTCTAACGGAGCGTGCGAGAACAACATTTTCAAGACCTTTGGTCTTGATTATATGTATGTTGACAACGGAAACGATATTGCAACGCTTATAGATGCCTTTGAGAGCGTAAAGGACGTTGACCATCCTATCGTCGTTCACGTAAAGACTCAAAAGGGTAAGGGCTATGCTCTTGCCGAGACTGAAAAGGAATTTTGGCACGCGACTGCTCCGTTCGATATTGAAACGGGTAAGCGTCTTTATAGCAAGAACGGCTCTAACAGCTATTCCGATATAACCGCACTTCATCTTTTAAAGAGAATGAAGGAGGATAAATCCATCGTTTCTCTTACCGCTGCAACTCCTACTGCAGCAGGCTTTACAAAGGAGCGCAGGGACGAGGCGGGCGCACAGTTTATCGACGTCGGCATTGCCGAGGAAAACGCACTCGCTATGGCATCAGGAATTGCAAAGGCAGGTGGCAAGCCTGTATGGGCTGTAAACAGTACCTTCCTACAACGCACCTACGACCAAATGTCGCACGACGTTTGTCTTAACTACTCACCTGTTACAACTCTCGTTTTCGCATCATCAATCTACTGTGGAAGCGACGTTACTCATATTGGAATTTACGATATTCCTATGCTTTCGAATATTCCTAACCTCAAATATCTTGCTCCTACCTGTAAGGAAGAATATCTTGCGATGCTCGATTGGTCGATTGACCAAAGCAAGGAGAGCGTTGCTATTAAGATTCCTGCAACCAAGGCTATTTGCTCGGGCAAGAGCGCAAGGAGCGACTATTCCGAGTGCAAATATGAGATTGTAGAGAACGGTCAAGAGGTTGCCGTTTTGGCGCTTGGCTCATTCTTCCCTCTCGGAGAGCAGGTATGCAAGGCATTAAAGGACGAGGGAGTTGACGCAACTCTTGTTAATCCTATGTTTATTAGCGAGCTTGACACCGACGCGCTTGACAAAATTAGCGAAAAGCACTCACTTGTAATCACTCTTGAAGACGGAATTCTTGACGGTGGCTTCGGTGAGAAAATCGCGCGCTACTATTCAAACACCAAGACAAGAGTTATCACATACGGCTTCAAAAAGGAATTCCCTTACAAGTACACTCTTGACACAATCCTTAGCGAAAACCGCTTAACCGTGCCTCAAATCGTCGAGGACGTTCTTAAATCAAAATAATAAAAAAGGCTATCCTGCGATAGCCTTTTTGTTTTTATTTACTTATTCTTCTTGAAAGGAAGTTTATGTGAGGATTGAGAAGCTGTGCGTAATTTACGTACACGTCATTTCCTGTTTTAGTGCTTTCCTTTACTACAAAGATTGTGTTTGTCTGATGATACATCGAGCCCTCGTGAATATTGAGTGAGTTGAACACGGTAACGTACTGTCTTTGACCGTTTTCAACGTATGAGAGCTGAAAATCCTTTGTGTGATACCACCATTGATTTACGTACACGTTGAGTCCCTTATAGCCGATATTCTCTCCCTGAACAAGCGAGGTGAAGAATCCGTCAAGGTTTGATTCGGGCAAATGAATGCTCAAAAGGTTGTTTTTATTTTTGCTCAATGCAAACGCATGGTCTATTCCCTCAAGCATCATTTCGGAGAGCTCAAAGCTTTGAACGTATTTTACGTTGTTCCAAGAAAACTCGATATATTCACCGCTTTCAGCGCCTACAATGAGCTTGTCGATATATTTTGCATAAGGATTTTTCTCGATATCCCAAGTGGAAAATCCACCGCCAAGAGGTGTGAAATAAAGCTCGAACACCTTGTCGCTTTCGCTTCCAAGATAAACGATTTGCTCGTCTTCGGGAATTTCATTTTCCTTGCCTGCCAAAATAAGCTCGATTTGCTCGGAGTTCATCTTGGTTATCTTATCTCTGAACGGAACGATTTGCTCTTGGTCGCAATAGTCGGTCATTATCTTAAGATAATTCTCGGCAATTTGTCTTATTTTCTTATGTCCTGTTAAAACAACTGCGCTTTGGATAGAGTTGTTGCCGTTAAGTCCCTGGTCGCTTACACCGTCAAGGTTTATGCTTCCGGTCCAAAATGCGTCCTCGTGCTCGTTTCCGTCATTGTCGATATAGTGTGAAACGGTAAGGAGCTTGTTGTGCATCATATCGGCAGCACTCTTATCTCCGTAGGATTTCCAATCGGCTATTCTAAACGCCATAAAATCGCCAACCGTCTTGCCGTCAATTGCCTCATCGGACAAGTGAGAATTAAAATACTGAACGAAGCTATAATCGCCAACGACAACTCCGTTTTGCTTAACTCCCGCCGCATCGGTTTGACCTATAACGGTAACATCTATACCAAGACTTGCCGCTTTAACAAGAAGATATGAAAGTCTATAATAGCCTTGGTCGTCATATTCGCCGTCATAAATGTTTTTCATTTTTCCGTACTCGGGCTTACTGTCGTCAACGCAAGCAGAAAGAGCAACTGAGAAGTGGAAGCTACTGCAAGCTATGCTTACGTCCGCCTCGGGATGCTTTTCCTTATACTTTATGCACTGATAAATAAGCAAGGTTTGCGAAAAGTTAGGATTGTTTTGTGGTTCGTTGCAATCACGGTAGAAGGTGTAAATACCAACGCTTTTGCCGTTTATACCATCGTACGTAGCTGAGCCTCTTGACAAAAAGTCGTTATCCTCAGGCACTAAAAGCTCCTCTCTTGTAGTTGGCTTGGTAACTGATGACATAGCTACCGCTTCCTTTACCTCACACATACCTATTGCAATAGGCGTTGAGCAAAGAAGAACCATTGCAAGAAGACACGAAACGGTCATACATATTATTTTTCTCATACTGTTTCATCCTCCTTAACTGGAGTAATTGCAAAGCCACTCTTACCAAGAATCGAGCCGTCCTCAAAGTCTACCAAATACTCATCCTGTGCATTTGTCTTGATTTTAAGAACCGAGGATGCGGAATTGCACCAAAGCGCGTTGCCCTTGCTAGCTTCAGATGCCGTATTGCCCTCTATGCTTCCGCTATTAAGTGTAAGAGATGTGCCACCTGTTGTAAGATAAATACATCCACCGCTTCCCGCACTATTCGAGGTTGCGCTAATAGAATCGATTTCAACGCTTGCCTTGCCCGAAATATACATAGCTCCACCGTATGCCGTGCCGGTTGCCTCGTTTTCATTTGCAACGAGTGTGCCGATTTTAACATTTGCGAAGGTGTAAATGTGCAACGCACCGCCATTTCCGCCCGAGGTGTTTCCGTTTGCAACGAGCTTACCAATATCAACCGTGCAAGAAAGCTCGGTATACGTGTCGCTATAAACTCTTGCGCAAAGCGCTCCACCTGTTTCGGTGCTTGTATTGTTCAAAAGCTCAAGGTCGTAGATTTTAGCATCTACGCTCGCACTCTTTGTCGAGCTGATATATACTGCGCCACCGCTTGTAGCACTGTTTTGGCTAAACGTGGACTTGGTTGGATTTTGAGCATCGCCTATAACAACGCTAGCGCCATAAACGTAAAGCACTCCACCGCTCTCGCCTGCGGTATTTGAGGTTGCGGTAATTCCGTAAAGATAGTTTGTTCCGTTGCTGTGGATAGCAAATACGCCACCGCTAGAGGTTGCCTCGTTATTCTTAAACTCAACCTTACCGCCGTTTTGCGCCTTCACGGTTATCGCTGATGATGAATTATAAATTACTCCACCGTTTGCACCGGCACTGTTGCCGTCAAAGGTAGCCACAATATCCTTGTCAGCTACTATGCTTACCGTGGACTCCTTGGTCACATAAATTGCACCGCCGTTATCAGCACTGGTATTGCCGTTAAAGCTTGCAGAGCCGTAAACTTCAAGCAAGCTTGCGCTATCAACGTGGATTGCACCACCGTAGCCGTACTTGTCGCTTGAATTAAGAGGTGCGCTATTGTCGATAAACTGCACGCTTCCAACTCTTACGTGTGCGCCCTTTGATACGCTATCACCTGCACCAAGTGCAACCGCACCGCCTCTTGGAGCAACGTTTGAATCAAAGGTTGCCGAGTTAATCTCGATAATTCTTCTTGTATACTCCGCCTTGTCGTAATATACATATATTGCACCGCCCTTTGAGCTTGCCTTATTTTCCTCGAAGGTTGCGCCGTCAATTATAAGGCTTCCTGCACAGTTGATTGCGCCACCGTTTGATTTTGTTTCGTTTTGATAAAATTTAGCCGAGCTCTTTACGTAAATAACGCTAAGATGCGCCACGTAAGCAACTCCACCGCTCTTGTCGGCACTATTAGAGGAAATAAGCATCTCGCCCTCTGTGTCGCCGATAACCGAGTATACGTACTGTGAGTTAGGCTGATACATAACTCCACCGTATGACGGACAGTAGTTATTTGAAATTTCTCCGCCTACAAGATTTGCAACACGGTAGTTATAGATTGCTCCGCCTCTACCTGCCTTGCACTTTTCAAGCTTTCCTGCGTACATATTAAATTCGCCATAGTTGAAGATTGCTCCACCACGCGACGAATTGTCATAGCCTGCAACCTGATCCTCCTCGGCAGTTGAAGCCGAATCGTCAAGGTCAGCCTCACATTCACTGATAAGACCACCGTACATATTAAACGTACCGTTTACAATTATAGACACAGGTCCGCCTACAAGCTCTGGGCTTGAAATATTGTGCGCATCCTCTAAAAGGTATGCGTTAGACGTCTTTTTGTGATTTACAATTTCTACACCGTCGTAGATATTGAGAACGCTACTGTTCTTTATAAAGAATACCGTGCCGGCAACGTCGCCTGTAAGTGCGCTCTTGTTTCCGTCGATTGTAATTACTGCCTCGCCCTCAGGCTTTATTGTAAGAGTCGCTCTCTTGTGCTTAAGAGTAACGTTGAAGCCATTGGAATCACAGCCCAAAATAAACAAATCGCCAAGAAAATCGCTCGCTCTTGTGAGCTTATAGCTTTCATCGGAATAAATTACGGTTTCGTCAACAACGAAAATAGTATCGGTCAAGGTAATATCTGCCTTGAGATATATCTTGTCAGCCCCCGCCTCAATGCGCTCCTTAAGCTCGGCAAAGGTTGTGGTTGGAAGAATGTTATACTGTGCAATTACAGTAACGCTCTCAGTTACTGTGCCGGTAATAGCAAAATCAGCTCCACTCTCGGTTTTAAATCCAAGGAACTCGTAGCCCGCCTTGTTCATTGTTGGCAAGGTGTATTTTCCATCGGAAAGAAGCGGAATTTTAGTTACTGTATTTCCGTCCTTTAATGTGATAATATAAGTAGCAACGAGCTTTGGAATTGCTGCGCTTTCCACCTCGTTACAGTCTGCCACCTGACAATGTCTTTCCTTTAAGCCCTCTTTTTCAAAGGTTGGCTCGGTAACCGTTTGCCAGTCTCCAAAGACACACTCGTGCGTAGGCTCTGATGAACTGCTCTCCTCGCTTGATGAGCTCTCCTCACTTGACGAGCTAGACGTATCACCGTCATCAGGATTGCAAGAGCTAAAAATTAGCATTGATGCAAATAGCATAAGCGCGACAATGGCTAAAAGTAATTTTTTCATAATATCTCCTGTAAAATCAATTTTTTGTCAAAAATTGTCGTTTATACTATATATTATATCAAAATAAAGGCGAAATGTCAAGGACGAGAAAAAAGGCTATCCTTCGATAGCCTTTTTTGATTATTTATGAGATTTTATAAAGCCGAAAAGCTTGGAAAGCTCCATTACAACGGTTGGAATGAATGCCATTCCGACACCGATAAGGTAAAGTGGCCAATTCATATAAACGAGTCCAAATGCGCCATTAACACCTGGGATAAGCATAACGAGAAGCACAACCAAGATTGAGCCGAGCGCCGCCTTATTAAGTGTCTTATTGCCGAACACGCCTGTTTTAAAGAGTGAATGCTCACTTCTCATATTAAACGCTTGAACGACCTGTGAAAGTGCAAGAACCATAAATGCAAGTGTTCTGCCCGATGCAACGCACGCCTCGGTTGTGATAGCAAAGCCACCGTTACCGATAACGAATGCGAAAAATGAAAGAAGTCCGAACATAATGCCTTGAAGGAGAATTTGTGTGCCGTAGCCGTGGGCAAAGAGTCCCTCTCCCTTCGGTCTTGGGGGCTTATTCATTACGTCCCTTTCAAGTGGCTCCATTCCGAGCGCGATTGCGGGGAACGAGTCGGTTACGAGGTTGATGAGGAGCAGTTGCATTGAAAGAAGCGGTGATACATGAAGAAATACCATTGCCAAAAGCACGAGAATAATTTCTCCGATATTTGTGCCAAGCAAGAATCCGACAACCTTCTTTATGTTTGCATAGATTCCTCTGCCCTCTTTTACTGCATCAACGATTGTTGCAAAGTTATCGTCAGCCAAGGTCATATCAGCTGCGCCCTTAGCAACGTCAGTTCCCGTAATTCCCATAGCGCAACCGATATCGGCAGCCTTAAGCGCAGGTGCATCGTTTACACCGTCGCCTGTCATAGAAACGATTTGTCCCTTCTTTTGCCAAGCCTTGACAATTCTTATCTTGTTTTCAGGAGATACACGGGCATATACGGAGATCTCCTCAACTGCACTGTCAAGCTCTTGCTCGCTCATCGCATCAAGCTCTGTGCCTGTTATCGCTCTTTGTCCTGCCTGTAAAATTCCAAGCTCGCGTGCGATAGCCGATGCCGTTACAACATGGTCGCCTGTAATCATAACAGGGCGAATGCCTGCTGCAAGGCAAACCTTTACGGCTTCCTTTGCCTCTGGGCGAGGTGGGTCTATCATTCCGACAAGTCCCATAAGCGTAAGGTCGCTTTCTAGGCTGTCAGAGCTTATTTCGTCAGGGAGTGTATCAATAATCTTATATCCGACTGCAAGCACACGGAGTGCTCCGTTGCTCATTTCCTCGTTTACGCGACGGGCGTTTTCGATATTGCCCGAGGTGCATCTTAGCGCCATCATATCAAACGCGCCCTTTACGATAACAACGAGCTTGCCGTCGATTTTATTAACGCTCGTCATAAGCTTACGGTCGGAGTCAAACGGAAGCTCCGCTACTCTTTCGTATTTCGCCTTAAGCTCGTCTTGAACGAGTCCGTTTTTGTGAGAAGCGAATATAATCGCGGTTTCAGTTGGGTCGCCTATGTGAATAGCCTTGTCGCCCTCAAAGGTAACTGTGCCATCACAGCAAAGAGTTCCGTATTTGAGAAGCTCCTTTATTTTATCGGAGTTGCTCTCGCTTATATCCTCGCAATATTCTTCCTTATCAAGATATGCGCGCACAAGCGTCATTCTGTTTTGAGTGAGTGTTCCTGTTTTATCAGAGCAAATAATAGACGCTCCGCCAAGTGTTTCAACCGCGGGCAAGCGACGAATGATTGCATTCTTTTTCGCAAGCCTTGTAACGCCAATTGAAAGAACTATCGTAACGATAACCGAAAGACCCTCGGGAATTGCCGACACCGCAAGAGATACGGCAGTCATAAAGAGGTCCATTGTATCAAGGTCGTTTAAAAATCCGACAATAAACACGGCAATGCACGCCAAAATTGCCACAAGTCCAAGCACCTTTCCGAGGCTCGAAAGCTTTTTTTGAAGTGGCGTTTGACCGTCCGACTCGCCCTGAAGCAAGCTTGCGATTTTGCCCATTTCAGTATTCATACCTGTTCCTGTTACAACCGCAACGGCTGTACCGTAGGTAATTGAGCAACCGGAGTATATCATATTTGTACGGTCGCCGATAGGTGCGTTTTCGGAAACGACTTCATTTGCATCCTTTTCGGACGGAACGCTCTCTCCTGTGAGTGCGCTTTCCTCGCTTTTGAGGTTTACGCTTTTGATAAGTCTTGCATCGGCAGGAACGAAATCGCCTGCCTCAAGACGGATTATATCGCCCACAACGAGATACGAGGAGTCGATAATTTCCTCTTTTCCGTCGCGAATAACTCTTGATTTTGGCGCTGACATATTTTGAAGCGCCTCAAGCGCCTTCTCCGCCTTGCTTTCCTGCACTACGCCCATTATCGCATTGATAACTACGATGAGCAAGATAAGCGCAGGCTCAAAAAATTCCTTTGGATTGCCCTCAATGCACGCCATAACAAAGGAAATAACCGAGGCAACAAGGAGAATTATAATCATTACATCCTTAAATTGCTCGAAAAACCTTCTTGCAGTGCTTTTTGGCTTTTTCTTGGCAAGCTCATTCTTGCCGTCCCTTTCAAGGCGTGCCTTAGCCTCAGAGGAGCTAAGTCCCTCGAGTGCGTTGGTGTTCAATTCCTCGACTGTATCAAGGACGCCCTTTGCGTGAAAATTACCGTTCAATTTGTTTAACCGTTCCTTCTTAGTAATTTATATATGTATATTATCACAGTTATACTGTGATGTCAATCTTATATTATCCCAAAACTCCTACTAAAATTATCATTCTTCCGCCTAGCCACAGTACAATTGCAAGAAGTAGCTGAATAAACCAATAAAGCTTTCCTTTATTTGTTAGAAAATTGTATCTTTGATAATTTTGATTTATCGGACGGAGCGCGGAAATTACGCAACACGGCAAGCCTGCGATAATCCAAAGCCCCGGAAACTCAATAGGAATTAAGGACAAAACAAAATAGATAAAATAATACGGAAGGTTGCCGGCAAGTGAAAGTAGCAGTATCGTTTTACTTTTCACAACCTGCATTTCAAGATTTGCAAGTAGCTCTTCCTTATATCTTTCGAGTCTTCTTGACGCCTTTATCGATATCATCATAACTGCTATGTAAGCTGATATAATGGCGGCATAAACTATCGCGACAATAGCGCCCGAGGTTATCATTGTGGCAAACATAACAAGCGCATATCCACCAAGAAGCGTGTACAATATAATTGTTATTATTTTTTTGAACATTAAATCAACTCCTCTCATATTTATATATTATCATAAATGAAGCTTTTGTCAATAATTTGAGAGAATTTGACTTCGGACAATTTCGCGTTTTTGTCCAAAAAGTGTATCAATTTTGGAAAAATCGAATAAAATATGCTTGACGGGAATGCTAAAAATCCACTGTTTTCGCGCACTTTTCGATTTTTTGAAAAAAAGTTAAAAATTTTTAAAAAAGGTGTTGACAAACTAATTTTACTGTGCTATAATCATATCCGTCGCTAGAGCGAAGATGGAAGCATAGCTCAGTTGGGAGAGCATCTGCCTTACAAGCAGAGGGTCATAGGTTCGAGCCCTATTGTTTCCACCATAAAGCGGATACAATCGTATCCGCTTTACTATACGGCGGTGTAGCTCAGTTGGTTAGAGCGCCAGCCTGTCACGCTGGAGGTCGCGGGTTCGAGCCCCGCTACCGTCGCCACTAAAAGCCTCTGTAGCTCAGTTGGTAGAGCAGGGGACTGAAAATCCCCGTGTCGTTGGTTCGATTCCGACCGGAGGCACCATAATAAATGCGGATTTAGCTCATTTGGTAGAGCGCAACCTTGCCAAGGTTGAGGTGGCGGGTTCGAGCCCCGTAATCCGCTCCAGCAAAGCAACATCCTCAACGGATGTTGCTTTATTCATAAGGCGCCATGGCCAAGTGGTAAGGCACAGGTCTGCAACACCTCTACTCCTCAGTTCAAATCTGAGTGGCGCCTCCAAGAACGAAGCATCCCAAAAGGGATGCTTTTTTCGTTCTTGGAGCGCTACCTATGATTTTGACTGAGCTCCTCGCTCGCGAGGATTCGAAGTTCTAATTTGAAAGCTAAGTAAAAACGATTGAGTATCGTTTTTGCAACGCTTTTCGGCACAAAGCAAGGAACAGGCAGAGTCGAGTGTACCGAGGCGATAGCCTGCGACTATGCGACTGACGCGGTGTGGCGCAAACGGATTGACAAACCACCCCTTTTATGCTATAATGAAACCAACAACACGAAAGGCGGTGTGATGATGTTCAACGAAATCAAAACAAAAAAAGATATACAAGAGTTTATTGATAAAACCAATTCCTTGCACGATGGGTACATTATTGGCGTACAATACACCAATGATGCTATCACCAATGTGGATGAAAATGGATAT
>JAZKZO010000030.1:0-86592 GCA_045612665.1 Eubacteriales bacterium | reverse complement strand
TGTGTCCGTAGGACACAACATCGTTTGACCGAAGGGCAACATCATTTTGAGCGTAGCGAAAACATCATTCCTCATTCGTGCGGACACAAAAGCACGATGTTGCGCTTTGCGCAAACGGATTGACTTACTTGCGCTTTTGTGCTATAATAACCTCAAGAAAGGCGGTGGATATATGAGTTGGAAAGATGATTTCAAAAAGAGATTTGATTTAACTTGTGAACTTGTTAATGGAAAAGTGTGGAACTTAAAATACCCATGCTATGGTGGTAGGTTTTATTGGTTTTTAATTTCACGACGTTTTGAGAATCTATATTTCTATTTAACGCAAAATGCTCTGATATATACAGCAAGTAGTGTTTATATCACCGAAATTCCTTTCGATACGATAGAGAAATTATCGATTAAGAGAGGATTGTTCGTTAAGTCATCAATCCATATTCGTATAGTTGCCGATAAAAAGTATCATTTACTGCTCAAAGATATGAAATGGTTATCTACCCAGATGACAGGTAATAACGAAGATAATATAAGAGGGTTTATAGCGACGCTTCAAGCAAGTGTTAAGGATAATTCATAAAGGTTCGAAATTGTTGGGTGAACACAAACAAAAGGACACGATTCACCAAGTCCCTACAAGGGATTTTAGACAATATAAAAGACTAACGAACGCCTTTCGTTAGTCTTTCTTTTTGTATTCAAAGAAGCGATACAACTTTTTCGAGAAACCTCCTGCATAAAGCTTCTCGAAAACAAACCTTTCAAATCCTTTTAATTCGTCTATGTATTTTTTAGGTATCATTGTGTATTCTTTTACAAACGCAAGCTTCTCGGTTTGATATGCTTGTGGCTCGTTTATACCATAAACCTCGGTTACACCTACATCATTTATAGGGTTTCTACGCTTTGACATTTTAGCGGCAAATGAAGAATATGCGTCCACTAAAAGCATAAGGCTTTCAAAATGAGAACAAAGGCTATCTACTAAATTTCGCATTTCGTCTACTGTCAAGTACATACTTACACCTTCCATAACGACGATGGCAGATTTCTTTTTCTCAATAGTAGTCAACCAACTACAATCTCTTGCATCGCCTGCAATCATTTTGTAGTCATATGTTTCAGTGTAGTAGCGTTTTCTTTCTTCAATAACTTCTGAAAAATCCACATCGTACCACTTGTGATTTTCAGTTCCAACTCTTATAATTCGGCTATCCATTCCGCACCCGATATGAATTACCACTGCATCTGGCGAATCTGCCATTTGTTGCTTTACCCATTCGTCAAACACGGCAGAGCGAACACCCATATAGTAAGCAAGCCACTTGGATTTGGATTTTCCTTTAAGAGAAAAGCCTTCTGCTTCCCAAATTTCTTCGGCTTTTTTATCATCAATAAACAATCCCTTTTTGCTAACATAGGACTTGCCGTATAAAGGGATATATAATGTTTTGTTTACGCTATTCATATACGCTCCTACAAATTCTTATTTATCGATGAGTTTATTATAGCAAAAATACCATCTTAATTCAAGTAGTTATGTATAGATAAAAAACTCGACTTTTTGCAAGTCGAGTTTTATAAATTATTAAATTTAAATCCCTAAGAGTGAGCCCCTTTTAGTGTCCTTTTTGTTTTTTCTAATGTGGTTGAGATAAAATGTTTGACTTATATTGCGCAAGGCGTTATAATATAAGCATAGGGGTGGTGAAATAATGCTTTCAGTTGGAATAGATATAGGCACGACGACCGTTAGTGCTGTTGTATATGATATTGGCGCCAAAAGGCTAGTGAAGGAGTGCTCGCTTGAGCACAATTCATACAATTGCACGGAGATTTATTTTGAGCAGGACGTCGATGCGATAATGGAAAAGGCGCAGGGGCTTCTTTACAGTATTCTCGACTCGTACAACGGAATTATTAGCATAGGCGTAACAGGTCAAATGCACGGAATTGTTTACATAAATTCCGAGGGTGAGGCGGTTTCAAATCTTGCGACCTGGCAGGACAAGCGCGCCGAGCAAAAGCTCCAAAACGGCAAAAGCGCTTGCGAGCTAATAAAGGAAATCACAGGCGAGAAAATCGCAACAGGGTACGGCATTGCAACGCATTATTACAACACTCTAAACGGTAAAGTGCCCGACGAGGCGGTTGGATTTTGCAGTATAATGGACCTCTTTATAATGAAAATATGCAAGGTGAAAAGGACGTTGACACACGCATCTGTTGCATCAAGCTTCGGACTTTTTGATATCAAAAACGGAGCTTTTATGACTGATAAGCTTTCACTTCTTGGTATTGACAAAAGCTTTTTGCCCGAGGTTACAAACGAAAGCCTTGTGATAGGAAAATGCAGAGAAATTCCCGTATACGTGGCGATAGGAGACAATCAAGCGAGCTTTTTTGGCTCGGTTGGTGAGGACGATAGCACTTTGCTTGTTAATATCGGAACAGGCTCACAGGTGTCAATGGTGAGTGATTACACAGAGCCAAATGACGAGCTAGAGCTGCGACCGTTTGTGAACGGAAAATATCTTATTTGCGGTTCGGCGCTTTGTGGCGGATATGCATATTCGATGCTTGAAAAATTTTTTAGAAGCTATATAGCATCATCAACGGGCAAGGAATCGCCACAGTACGATATTATGTACAAGCTGGCGTGCGAGGCGTACGAAAGCAAAAAAGAGGGACTCTGTGTCGATACTTCGTTCTTTGGAAAGCGAAGTAATCCCGATTTGAAAGGCTCAATAAGTAAAATTGACGGTCAAAACCTGACACCGTCCGCCCTTGTGCTAGGCACATTACAGGGAATGTGCGACGAGCTTTGCGGATTATATGGTGCTTTCCCCAAAAAGGGAGCTCGCATTGTTGCATCGGGTGGTGCTGTAAGAAAAAATGAAATCTTAAAAAGGCTAATAGAGGACACGTTCGGTATGAGTGTTCTTGTAAGCCAAATAAAGGAAGATGCAGCCAAGGGCGCGGCACTTTTTTGTAGGAGAGGATAATGCAAGACATAAAAATATCATTTGAAATAAATAGAAGCTCATTTGAGACAAGCTCGTTTAAAAACGGCAAAAAGAGTCTTGAAATATGCACTTGCGACGGAGAAATCCGTGTTTTGGTGCTCTACGACTATAACGAGCGTCCGCTTGAGCTTAAGGGCAACGTCAAGGTTGGCGACAAGGTGGAGCTTGTATTGCTAGATTATAGAATAGAGCTATACATAAACGGCAAAATAGTAGATGAGGAATGGCCCTGCGGAGAGCGCCTTTTCGCACTTGGCGACGAGCTTGATTTGGGCGAAAACGCACACATATCCCTGTATTTTGATAAAAAAGAGGAGCTACCCTGTGTTATTTCAAGCTTTGAGAATGCCGAGGGGTGGCGTCCTGACGACGGCTCGTTCGTTGGGGACTGTATGCCATATGTAAAGGACGGAGAGTATCACGTTTTTTACTTAAAGGATCGCCATCATCACAAGAGCAAGTGGGGGATGGGTGCGCATCAATGGGCACATATCTCAACAAAGGACTTCAAGACGTGGAGCGTTCATCCGATGGCGGTAGAGATAACCGACAAAAGCGAGGGCTCTATTTGCACGGGCTCTTGGATACGAAAGGGTGGCAGGGAGTATCTATATTACACGGTGAGACGCGCCGGCTTGCCTGCGCTTATTAGGCGAAGTGTGTCAAACGACGGCTATCATTTTACAAAGGACGAGAGCTTTTGCTTTACCGTTTCCGAAAAATACGATGCGCCAAGTGCAAGAGATCCAAAGGTTTTTTTGGGTGAGGACGGGCTTTTCCATATGCTTTTAACGACCTCGCTTGTAAAGGAAAACAGGGGCTGTCTTGCGCATTACGTATCAAGCGATATGGAAAAATGGGACGAGTGTGAGAAGGAAATGTTCGTATCTCCAAACCACGGTCAGCCCGAGTGCCCCGATTATTTTAAATATAACGGAAAATACTATCTTGTTTTCACGCTTCCCGGCAAGGCACAATATATGGTGTCCGATAAGCCGTTTGAGGGATTTGCTCCACCGAGCGATTCGGGAGTCGAGTGTGCAGGTGTGCCGAAGGGCGCGATTTGGAATGACAGGCTTATATTCGTTGGCTTTAAGGCAATTGACGGCTACGCAGGCACGATGACCTTTAAGGCGGCAAGGGCGACTCGCGGTGGAGCGCTCATTTTTGAAGAATTATAATAAAAAGCACAAATTCAACCAACGGTATGTTGAATATTCCCGCGTAACGGTGTATACTAACGCTGAAAGGGGGGCTCGATATGGATCAAATTAAAATTGGAAAATTCATTTCTGAGCGCAGAAAAAGCGTAGGCTTGACGCAAGCACAGCTGGCTGAAAAATTAAACATTACAGACAGGGCTGTGTCAAAGTGGGAAACGGGACGCGCAATGCCCGATTCCTCATTAATGCTTGAGCTGTGTGAGATTCTTAAAATCAGCGTTAATGATTTGCTTTGTGGGGAGGTTGTAACAGTGGAAAATTATAATAAGGAATTAGAGCGCAATTTGCTAGAAATGGTAAAGGCAAAGGAGCAGGCGGACAAAAGATTGCTTGCACTTGAATGGGTTATCGGCATTCTATCTTGTATTGTTTTATTCGCACCAATACTTATAGGCGCACTCTTGCCAATGGAAAACTGGCAAAGAATAGTTTGCGTGTTTTCTGGGTTCATTCCAGCGTTTGTTGGATTTTTCTTTACATTGCGAATTGAACAGGTGGCAGGCTATTATGAGTGCAAAAAATGCGGTCATAAATATGTGCCAACCTATAAGGCAATGACTATGGCACCGCATATGGGCAGAACAAGATATATGAAGTGCCCGAAATGTGGCGAAAAATCGTGGCAAAAGAAAACTCTTAATAAGGAATAATCGAAATCCACAGGCCAAGTGCCTGTGGATTTTGCGTTTTGAATTATATAATTTCAACAGGGTATCGATATTTTTTGCCCTTTGTAATGTCATATTATATATAATTACTCTATAAGGAGAATTGACTATGATATGTAAGTTTTGCGGTGCACCTATTTATACAAGCGTTGCCGACGGAACTGCACTTTTGTTCGGCGGAGTTAAGCTTCTCGTTGACGTAATAGAGTATATCGTTAGCCTTTTTAAGAGAAAAAGAAGTAAATAAGATAATTGAGGCTGTGAATTTTACAGCCTCAATCTTTCGTTTTATCGACACATGTGGGCACTTTTTGCAACTCTTATATTGGTAGAGTAGATATTTTGGTGTTTTTTATTTAAAATTTAGGTTGGTGTGGTAAAACATAGCTATTGATTAAGCTGAAAGGGGGCGAAGCCTTGCCACGCAAAAGACAAAGCAGATTTTGGTATTGGATAATGAGAGTCGCATCTTGGTTCTATTCAAAGCGCATCTTTAAATGCCATACCTTAAGAAATGAAATAAAGGGCAAGAAGGGCCCGTTTGTAATAATCGCTAACCACGCAGCACAACTTGATTTCGTGAATTTGGTTAACGCAACGAAAAGACGAATGAGATTTGTCGTTAGCGAATCCTTTTATAGCACTATGCCCGTTAAGGGTGTAATGACCAGGCTAAAGGTAATCCCGAAGCAACAGTTTCAAACAACCGTTACCGATATAAAACGAATGAAGGAAGCGATTGATAAGGGCAAAATTCTCGTTATTTATCCCGCGGGACTTAATACCGAGGACGGCGCATCTACACCGATTCCCGACGCTACCTATAAGTTTCTTAAATGGATTGGTACGGATATTTACGTTGCGAGAACGGTCGGCGCTTATATGGTTGCGCCAAAATGGTCGAAAATCAAAAGACCTGGTAAAACTACAATCGACATATATAAGCTCTTTTCAAAGGACGAGATTGCGCTCCTTGACGAGAGCGAGATAAGAGAGAAAGCAAGAGAGGCACTTCTTTTTGACTCGTATAGAGAACAGGAGAAAATGCTTGTCAAATATAGACATGCCTCGAATCTTGAGGGCATCGAAAACGTGCTTTACGTGTGTCCGTTTTGCAAGAGCGAGCTTACAATTAAGACAAAGGGTAACAAAATTTGGTGTACTGAATGCGGATTTGCGCACGAGGCTGACGAGTACGGATTTCTACATAATGTTGGTACGACTCCTGATGAAATTCGATACGTTACCGATTGGAGTAAAATGATATTCGAGGATATCAAGTGCCGTCTTGAGGCTCATCCCGAGCGCACGCTCTTTGCCGATACGTCAATTCATATGATAGATTACGATAAGCGTAAGTTCCACGAGATTGCAAGGGGCACAGTAACGCTTGACAAGGACAATATAACACTAAAAATAACTGACGAGCACTCCTTTGACGATATAGTTGTTCCTATCTCGCATTTTGCATCCTTGCCGTTTAGACCGGGCAAATTCTTTGAGGTGCAAAGAGGTCCTGATATTTACAGGCTAGTCCCCTACGACGTTAGACTTTGCGCAAAATTTGTGTATACGATTGAGGCATTTTACGAATTGAATTCACAAATATCAAAAAGAAGCGTTCACTAACGCTTCTTTTTTCGTTCTCCTCTTGAAAATAGAAGTAAATTAAGGTAAAATAAAATTAGAAACTTTATGCGAGGTGCAATATGGGAAATAAGGTAGCAATATTTATGCTTTTCGGTCAGTCGAACGCGGTAGGCCATGCGATGCCGATGAAGGAAGAGGATATCATAAAAGAGCCTCTCAACAACGTGTGGGGGCTTTACCGTGAGCCAAACCAATCCTTTGATACCGAGAAGCTCAAATTTAGCCACTATACAAGCTTTGGAATGAATCTTGCCGAAACACAGGATAACACCTATTCGGTTGCGAATCAGCTTGCAAGGCTTTGGCAAAAAGAGATAGATAACGGCAACGAGGCAGGCTTGCCCGACCTTTACGTGATACAAATTGCAATAGGCTCGCAGGGGCTTTACGATATGTGGAATATGAATAGACCTAGAAAGCTTATCCCAGGTAAGCTTGGCGATGTTGATATTTCACTTTATCCGTACACCTGTCATATTTTGAAGCTTCTTCGTGAGCATCTTGACAGATGCGAGCTTGAGAGCGTCTTCGTAGGACTTCATTGGAGAGGCGGAGAACAGGAAACAAGACGCGAGAGCGAGTTTTTGAGAGCTAACCTTAAGGACGATTATAAGAAATTCTTTAAGGGACTTCGCTCGGCAATCGGCTATAACGTGCCTGTAACGCTTCATAGAATGCCATTTGTTGACGTTATGAAGAAGGAAGATCCGACAGGGGTACACCTCGATAATATGAATTACATAAATCAGGTGTTCGATGAGCTCGCACAAGAGCAGGAGCTAACGACTACCTTTGAGCCGACTCTGTGTCCGTTTTACGATAAGTACGCGTGGGATAAGAACATTTTCCGTTGGGATTTGATTCACTATACAGGCGAGCTTAACATGTGGGTAGCCGAGGAAATTTTAAAGGAATTTAAGGAAAGAAAAGACAGATGAAGGCAAAAACCCTTTACGTTTCCGACCTTGACGGAACACTTTTAAATAACGAGCCACGCCTTAGTGATTTTACTAGAAAAACACTCGAGGAGCTAATGGATAAGGGAGTGCTTTTTACCTATGCTACGGCACGCTCGTACGTGAGTGCAAGCTCGGTTTTGGACGGCTTTGAGCCGACGAGTCCGTCGATCATTTATAACGGTACGTTTATAAGAAATCCCTTGGACGGCACCTTTACGCTCGTTGATAAATTTAAGGACGGTGAGGGAAAAGAAATTCTTCACAAGCTGAAAAATGGTGGAATTTGCCCACTTGTGTACGCGTTTATTGACGGCAGAGAATGCTTTTCCTACGTTCAAGAGGAGCTAGAGGACGGAGTGCTTGAATTTGTAAACGAGCATCTTGACGATCCGCGTCGAAATCCGACAAGCGCGAATATGCTTGATAAGGGCGAGATATTTCACTTCACCTGTATTGATAGCGAGGATAAGCTGATTCCTATGTACGAGTCGCTTAAAAACGAGCATCAATGCGTGTATTACAAGGAACAGTACAGTGGCAGATGGTGGCTTGAAATTCATCCACAGGGTGCGACAAAGGCGAATGCCGTCTTGAAGCTTAAGCATATGCTTGGCGTAGATAAGGTCGTATGCTTTGGCGATGGAGTGAATGATATTTCAATGTTTGAGGTGTGTGATGAGTGCTATGCGCCGTCAAATGCACAAGATGAGGTTAAGAAAATAGCCGATGCGGTAATTGAGTCGAATGAAAGCGACGGTGTTGCCAAGTGGCTTTTAAAGGAGATAAAATGAGAGAGTTTATTTTTGGTACAGACTGGGGCGAGGATTGCGACGACGTTGTTGCGCTTCGCGTTATTTCAAGATTTCATAAGGCGGGCAAGGCAAGACTGCTTGGCGTTTGCTCAAACACCTGTGTTCAGCACAGTGCCGGCTCGATTTACGGATTTTTCGCAAACGAGGGCATAGAGGGAATTCCTGTTGGCGTTGATAAGGATAGCGCACATTTTAAAATGGAAGCAAGATATCAAGAAAGACTTGCAAAATACGCGCCCGACAAGACAAACGACGATGCCGAGCATTCCGTGCGCCTTTACCGTAGACTTTTAGCCGAGGCAAAGGGCAAGGTTGAAATTATGGAGGTAGGCTTTTTGCATTCGCTTGCAAAGGCGCTTCTTAGCGAGGGAGATGACATTTCTCCAAAGACAGGTATGGAGCTTTTTACCGAGAAGGTTGAGAAAATTTGGATAATGGGCGGTAGATATTCGCATCAGGGCGCACAGGAGTTTAACTTCTCACGCCATCCCGAGGCTTGCTGGGGCGCATCGGTAATTTGCGAGAGCGCACCGTGTCCTATCACCTTCCTTGGTTGGGAAATCGGCTCATGCGTTGAAACGGGCGAGAATATCCCCGAGGGCGATTACCTTTACGACGTTCTTTATGATTGGCACGGAAGACCGAGCGGTAGAGAATCGTGGGACCCTATGCTTGCTCTTATGGCACTTATCGGCGACGAGGGCGAGGCAGGCTATGATACCGTTTGCATTGATATTAAGGTTGATAAGGAAAACGGAAAGAACTATTTTGAGCCAAGCGACAATCCAAGCCGCAAGTACGTAATCAAAAAATTTGAGGACAGCTATTATAGCTCTCAAATTAACGAAATAATAAAATAGCAGGTGGAGTATGTATAAAATAGGATTATCAACAACAGCATCAAGGAATACAGAGGAGCTTTTTAGCTCTTGCGCCAAGGCGGGCGTTGAGCTCGTTGAAATTTCAAGACCAAAGGGCGAGGTTGATGCACTCGATTATAACGAGCTAAAATCGTTAAGCGATAAATACGGAGTTAAGATTTGGTCGTTTCATCTTCCATTCTATCCTTTTTCGGAAATTGATATTTCAAGAGAGGACCTTGCATCCAAGAGCGTAGAGTATCTTTGCGATATAATCGACAAGGCGACAGGCATCGGAATTGACAAATTCGTAATCCACGCAAGTGGAGAGCCTATTGAGGACGAAAATAGAAAAAGTCGAATGGAGTGTGCGAAAAAGAGCCTCGACACGCTCGCAAAATACGCAAAGGCGCGTGGTGCGATAATATGCGTTGAGGACTTGCCAAGGTCGTGCCTTGGAAGAAGCATTAGCGACATAAAGGAGCTTATAAGCGCAAATGACGACCTTCGCGTTTGCTTTGACACAAACCATCTTCTTTACGAGGATAACGTGGACTTTGTAAAGACGCTTGGAAATAAAATCGTAACGCTCCACGTGTCGGATTTTGACATGGTGAACGAGCGCCATTGGCTCCCAGGCGAGGGCAAAAACGATTGGAAATCAATCCTTGGCGCACTAAAAGAGGTGGGCTATGCAGGACCGTGGCTTTATGAAATCGACTTCGGCTTTCCAAAAACCATAATCCGTGAGCGAGAGCTTACCCCCGAGGATTTTGTAAGAAACGCAACCGAGCTTTTCGAGGGCAAGGAGTTCACAATTTTCTCAACTCCCAAGGAAAACCTCGGTTATTGGGAATAACAAAAAAGGCACACCCTGTGTGCCTTTTCTTTATCCTAGTGCGACGTCGAGCGACATCATAATGGCAAAGCCGAGCGCGAACATAATAGTTCCTATATCTGCCTTGTGGTCGCCGTCGGTCATTTCGGGAATTAGCTCCTCTACAACCACGAAAATCATAGCACCTGCGGCAAATGCAAGCAGGTATGGAAATATCGGCAAAAGAAGTCTGCAAAAGAGTATAGTCAGCAGTGCCGAGATTGGCTCTACCACGCCCGAGATAACTCCCCAAAGAAAGCTTTTCGTGCGCGAGCGATTGTCGCTTGCAAGTGGCATTGATATTATCGCGCCCTCGGGGAAGTTTTGAATTCCGATACCGATTGACAGGGCAAACGCCTCGGCAAGAGAAATCTCTCCACCGCCTGTAAGATACGAGGCAAAAGCCACGCCTATTGCCACTCCCTCGGGGATATTGTGCAAGGTTACCGCCAAAAAGAGCATCGTATTTTTGCCAAGGTGGGAGCGTGGACCCTCGCTTTGCTCGTTTAAGTGTGTGTGCGGAATTGCCTTGTCGAGAAAGAATAAAAAGAAAATTCCACCGAAAAATCCAACGACGGCAGGGATAAACGATAGCACGCCAAGATGCGCGCTTTCATCAATTGCGGGAATTAAAAGACTCCAAACCGACGCAGCAACCATAACTCCACCCGCAAAGCCGTTTAATGCCTTTGTCGTTTTAGCGCCGACTCCGTTTTTTAGAAAAAATACGCAAAGCGCGCCAAGCGTGGTGCCTAAAAACGGAATCAAAACGCCCTCAAGTATATTTAAGAACATAAAAAACCTCGCTTATTCTGTAAGCAAGGCTTTTTTATTTATATCTCGTAGTCAAAGGAAAGACGAACACTCACGTTTGGTCGAACAAGGTTGCTCGCAATTTCCACGTGGAGTGGATGCTTTTGATAAAAATCAAGCGCTTCCTTGCTCTCGAAAAGAGAATCCATTGCCAAATCTCCACTTGAGCACTCGTACGGATTTGTCAAAATGTGCATTTCAACAAGACCGTCAATTTTGCCAACAAGCCCCTCTAATGCGAGCTTGATTTCTTGCTTACAGTCGATTGAAGCATCATCACTTAGCTTCCATATTATCATATGCTTAACCATAGCTTTTGCCCCCGATTAAAGTAATTCTTTTCTTAGCTCTTCGCCTGATTTTGGAGAAAGATAAGCAGGTGGAACGTCAAAAACGCTCTTACAGCCGTACGCGCCCTCACACGCCATACGGTATGTTGCGCGTGCATATGCAACGATAACCGATGCAGTAAATTCGGGATTTGAGTCAAGCTTTAGGCTATATTCGATAATGTGCTTATTTCCACTTGCACTCTCACCGCTACGGATAACAAATCCACCGTGGGGGATTCCCGCGTGCTTTTCGTTTAGCTCCTCTTGTGAGATGAAGTGAACGGTTGTATCGTAATCGGCAAAGTAGTTTGGCATTGTCTTGATTTCGTTTTCAATATAAGCAAGATCAGCGCCGTCCTTTGCAACAACGAAGCACTCTCTTGTATGCTTTTGGCGAGTTGTAAGAGTAGGATTTGAGCCTGAGCGCACCTCGTCAAGCGCTTCCTTTACAGGGATTGTGTACTGCTTTGCATCGGCAACTCCCTCAATTCTGCGAATTGCGTCGGAGTGTCCCTGTGAAACGCCCTTGCCCCAAAACGTATAGTCCTTACCGTTTGGCAAAATTGCGCCTGCGTACATTCTGTTAAGAGAGAACATACCGGGGTCCCAGCCAACCGAAATCATAGCGGTATGCGCGCCTTCCTTAGCACTTGCATCAACGTTTGCAAAATGCTCGGGAATTTTCGCGTGAGTGTCAAAGCTGTCGATAACGTTAAAATGCTTTGCAAGAAACGGAGTTTGAAAAGGCAAGTCGGTAGCGCTACCGCCACAAATTACCATAACGTCAATCTCGTCCTTCATATTAAGAGCGTCGTCAACGTGCAAAACGCGTGCACCCTCGGTGTTGATTTTAACGCTTTCAGGGGAGCGACGTGTAAACACGGCAACAAGCCTCATATCTTCATTTTGCGAAATAGCCATCTCGACACCGCGTCCGAGATTGCCGTATCCGTAAATACCAATTCTAATCATAAAAACCTCGAAATATAATTAAGATAGCAATATTTTAGCACACACTTTTTTTATAATCAATATTTTTTGATAAAAAACTGATTAAAGTGTCCATTTTCCGTCTACAAAAAACGTTTGCTTGAATTTTTCAAAGGCGATGCGACAGCCCTCACCGTTCGGATGGTCTCCGTGTGGGTAATCGCCCTTATACGGCTCGCTTTCAAGAGCGGATGCAATATCGTAAACACGGCATCCCTTGCGCTCGGCAAGAAGCTTCAAGCCAAGGGTGGCACAACGCCATTCCCATCTTTCTCTGTCGCTAAAGGAGAAGGGCGGAATCGTTGCGATAATGACCTCAACGCCTGCCTCTTGTAGCTTGTCAACCATAGCTTCCGCCCAAGATACAATTTCACCTGCGCTAGAGCCTCTGCCCTTGCCGTATTCGCCCGATTTTATATCGTTTACACCGTAGGTTATAACCGCGATATCGGCTTGCTTTGCCTTGTAAAGCCATGTTCCGTTAGTCGCGCAGTCGCTACCTCTGCCGTAGCCAAGACCGAGATTCCAAACGGCATATTCGTCTTTTATAGCGTCGGCAATACGTGCCACCCACATTTCGTAGCCGTCCTTTTTAGTACCGCATCCGGCAGTGATTGAGTCGCCAAGAAATGCGATATATTTCTTATACGGGCGCTCAATTCCGACAAGACACGGAGAGGGTCTGTTCCACTCGTGCGCCCACTCTCCATTTTGAGTTGAGTAAGCAGTATAAATATCCTCGGGCATTGACGGAATATTCTCTCCCTCAAGGTGCCATTCCCAAACAATGTAGCCGTCGTTTATCTCAAATTCAACCTCGTCGCTCCAAAATTGCTCATCAGGGGCAACGCACTTGCTTTCGCTACCACCGTAGGTAATCTTGGTTACATTTTTGATTTCATCGTCCTTGTCAAGAGAAGCGCTAATACCGATTGTAGCACTGTGGATTTTCCATTTTCCACCTGATTTATTGGCATAGCCAACCTCGCCCTGTGCGTAGGTTGAGTTTACTGAATTTATAAAGAAAAATCTCCACTTGAAGTTGCCGTAAAGTGTTGGCTTAATATAAACACGGTAGCCCTTTACACCGTCGGTTTTGTCTATTAAATAGCTCGTGCCAAGGGCAAGAGTAGTATTGGAAACGTATTTTTTAAACATAATAAACCTCGCTTAAAGCTTTATGTATATATTGTAGCACAAACCGAGGCGAAAGTGTTGAAAAATTCGCAAAAATTACGACCTATTGACAAAATGGCAAAAATATGGTATACTTTAAATAAGTTTTGGAAAATCACAATACAAAATCACATTGAATTTAAAAGGAATTTTATGATTACTACAATAAGAAAGCTCGCTCAAGGCGACGACCTTAATATAGTTTCATCCCTTATATACGAAACAGATAAGTATATTTTGCCAAGCCTTTTTGAGGATGACAAGGCACGCGCTATGAGAGTTTTGCCTTATATGATAAAGAGCAATACTCCGTATAACGAAAACAACATTTATGTTGGACTTGTTGATGACAGGATTGTCGGTATTGTAATCGCGTGTCGCTCACCTATCAAGGTTGATGTCGGCGCATTCTTCAATGCCTTTGAGAGCGCAGGAGAAATGGTTGACGAAACTCTTGAAAGAGCATTAAAGGAATACTTTTTCCCTCTCGAGAGCGAGGGCAACGGATATTACGTTTCGAGCATTTGTATTGACGAGGCTTGCCGTGGGCAGGGAATAGGCAGTGAGCTCCTTGACGGTGCGTTGCCGTATCTTGACAAGGACCTTGATGTGTATCTTGATTGCGCAGAGGATAACGAAATTGCGCTCTCAATGTACAGTGCCCGTGGCTTTGAGCGCTTGTTTGCCTTCGAGAGCTTTACAGGCGTGCCGTATTGCAAGCTTATAAGACGTGCAAACAGAGAAACTATAATACAAGAAATGAAAAATGAGGAAGAGGTGCAGTAATTGCATCTCTTTTTTGCTTAAAAATATTGAAACGCGCGCGTGTTTGTGGTAGAATATATGTATAACAATTTTTAAGAGGTATTTATGGAAAGAGAAAGACTTGGTAGCCGTCTTGGCTTTATACTCATAAGCGCAGGCTGTGCTATCGGAATAGGAAATGTATGGAAATTCCCAACCGTTGCAGCGCAAAGCGGTGGTGGAATATTTGTTTTAATTTATCTTATATTTTTGGCTATTATGGGAATTCCGATTATGACAATGGAATTTTCCGTTGGTAGAGCATCACAGGCAAGCCCTGTTAGAATGTATCAAAAGCTTAAGCCTGACGATAAGAAGTGGCGCGCACACGGATACGCATCACTTGTAGGAAACGTAGTTCTTATGATGTTCTACACATCGGTTACGGGCTGGATGCTTCAATACTTTGTGTATATGCTCACAGGCAAGTTTGACGGAATGAGCTCGTCCGCCGAGGTAAACGCAGTATATGACAATATGCTCTCAAGCCCTTGGACGCTCTTTATTTTCGTTGCCGTTGTATGTGTGCTCGGCTTCCTTATTTGCTCGTTTGATATGCAAAAGGGACTCGAAAAGGTAACAAAGGTAATGATGGTTGCACTCCTTGTGCTTATCGTTGTGCTTGCAATCCATAGCTTCACCTTGCCAAAGGCAGGAGAGGGACTTAAGTTCTATCTTCTTCCAAGCATCGCTAACGTTAAAAAGGTAGGCTTTTTGAACGTTGTTGTTGCAGCTATGAATCAGGCATTCTTTACTCTTAGCCTTGGTATTGGCTCAATGGCTATCTTCGGTAGCTTCATTGGCAAGGACCGTTCACTCCTTGGTGAGAGCGTTAATATCGCTTGCCTTGATACCTTCGTGGCAATCACCTCGGGACTTATTATTTTCCCTGCATTCTTTACCTATATGGGCGACGGAGTTCTCCCAACCGAGGAAATTTTGGCGCAGACAGCAGGCCCTGGTCTTATATTCAAAACTCTTCCAAATGTATTTATCAATATGCCTGGTGGAAGAATTTGGGGAACGCTTTTCTTCCTCTTTATGTCATTTGCCGCAATGTCGACAATCCTTGCAGTGTTCCAAAACATTATGTCCTGTGTTCAGGAGCTTACCGGCTGGTCAAAGAGAAAAACCTGTCTTATTTGCGGTGCAGGAATGCTCGTTCTTTCCATTCCTTGCTTGCTCGGCTTCAATGTTCTCTCGGGATTCCATCCTCTTGGCGCAGGAAGCGTAGTGCTTGACCTTGAGGACTATATTGTAAGTAACGTTCTTTTGCCTGCAGGCTCGCTCATCTTCGTAATCTTCTGTACCAACAAATTCGGTTGGGGCTTTGATAACTTTATGGAAGAGGCAAACCAAGGTAAGGGACTTAAAATCAAAAAATGGATGAAATACTATATGCGATATGCACTTCCTATAATCGTTGGCGTGCTGTTCGTTTACGGTGTCATCTCCCCATTCATTAAATAAACGGAGAAAACTAAAATGAAAAAGCTGGTATTGGCTTTATTATGCCTTGTTCTTGTGATTTCGACAACCTCGTGTGATTCAATACTAGATTTACTTTTATCGGAAATCTCACCGTCTCCATCACAGTCGCAATCCTCATCAAGCGAGCTTCCCGAGGCTGAATCCTCGTCGTCAAGTGAGCTTGACGAGTCCTCAAGCGAGGAATCGAGTGAGCAGTCAAGCGAGGAGTCGTCTATTATAATCCCACCGGGACATACTCACGATTTTATGGAAATCACGGTTGCCCCCGGCTGTGTTGACGAGGGCTATACAAAGCACCTGTGCGAGTGTGGATATTATTTTCTTGACACGTTTACAAGCGCCGTAGGTAAGCATACCTTTGAAAGCGGTGTTTGTACCGTTTGTGATGAAATCGACTATGCAGAGCTTATAAATATCATAAGCACAAACACAATTAAGGCAAACGTTACTGTTCAAGCAAAATATTCGAACAGAGCCTTCGGTGGCTTTGAGAGCGTTGTTGGAATTTCAAACGGAAGTGGCGCTATAATCAAGCACACGGAAAACGAATACTACGTTCTAACCAACAATCACGTTGTGTATAGCGAATCTCTTGAGGAATCAACAACCTATACAAGCTACCTTGTAGTTGACTATATCGGCAACGAATATCAGGCATCTCTTGTTGCAAGGCTCGCATCATACGACCTCGCTATCGTTAAATTCACAAGCCAAGAGGAGTACACGGTGCTTTCTCTTGAGGGCGGAAACGGTGAGGCAGATGACCTTGTAATTTCTCTTGGTCAGCCCGAGGGACAGTCAAACACAATAACTCTCGGAAATATAGTAGGCTATACAAGAGTATCGTTAAAGGATACTGCCACGAGTGAGTCGAACGTTCAATTTAACGTTTTGCATCACGATGCTTATATCAACAGTGGCTCTAGTGGCGGAGCGTTGCTAGATGCTAGCCTTAATATCATTGGTATCAATTATGCGGGCGCACTTGACGAGGACGGCAACAACGTAGGCTCGTATGCGATTCCCGTTGAAAAGGTTTATGAATTTTTCCAAAAAGTAAATTTCGTTTACGAGAATGACACTATAAGCTGATATGAAATATTTATCTTACGTAAATACAAAAATGGGAACGCGCTCCGTTATGAGATATTCAAACGGAAACACGCTCCCTTTAACTCAAATGCCGTTTGGAATGATATCCTTTTGCCCTCAAACCGACGGCATGTCGAGATGGTTCTATTCGCCTGATTTTCCGTGTACAGAGGGGGTTAGGCTAACTCATCAGCCAAGTCCTTGGATTGGTGATTACGGAACGTTTTTGATGATTCCACAAACGGATATTATATGCAACACTCCCTCGATGGCAAGCAGTAGCTTTAAAGAAAGCGACTCGGAGCTGTCGCCTCATTATATAAAGCTCAATTTGCTTCGCCCGTCTTGCGTTTTTGAGCTTGCTCCCACCGAGCGCGCGTGCGCTATGAGGTTGGAGTTTGCGTGTGAAACAACTCCGTATTTGTCGTTTCTTGCATCACAGGGCGATTACGAATACTCCTTTGACGAAAACAGAGGAATTCTTTTTATAACAAACAATGCGCACTCACAGGACGATGCAAAGGATTTTAAAATGTACGTTGCAGTGCGCTTTAAAAAAGACGATATAGACGAGTCAAGATGCGTTATCGGTGAAAATTACGCACACATAGCCATGTCCTCGCGCAAAATAGAGGCTAGCCTTGCAATCTCGTACATAAGCTACGAAATGGCACTTCTATCTCTTGAAAGGGAAATCGGAGAGCACGATTTTGATACGGTTAAGGCACAGGGCGAGACGGCTTGGGAGGAGCATCTTTCGAGAATAGAAATAGATGCCGACGAGCAAACGATGCGTACCTTCTATTCCTGTATGTATCGCGCGTTTCTTTTCCCACATAAGGCGTACGAGCTAAACGACAAGGGCGCGCCTGTTCATTATACGCCCTTTGACGGCAAGACACGCGACGGTGTAAGATATACCGACAACGGATTTTGGGACACGTATCGCACCGTTTACCCACTTTTCTCACTTATCGCAAGAGAGGAATTTGCCGATATGGTAAAGGGCTTCGTTTGTGATTATAAGGAATGTGGTTGGCTTCCAAGATGGATTTCCATTGGCGAGGTCGGCTGTATGCCAAGCACGCTTATTGATGCCGTAATTGCCGAGGCGTGTACACAAAATATTGTTGATAGGGCGACTCTTGAAAACTCACTTGACGGTATGCTTCATCACGCAAGCACTCCGTCGCCCGAAAAGCGCTATGGCAGAGAGGGCATAGGCGAGTATATAAAGCACGGCTACGTGCCCTGTAATAAACACAAGGAAAGCGTAAATCTCACTCTTGACTTTGCCTACGGAGATTGGTGCATTGCAACCATTGCAAGAGCACTTGGCAAGACGGATATTTATAACGAATATATAGCTCGCGCGAAAAATTATCGACACTTGTTCGACAAAAGCGTTAATTTTATGCGCGCAAAGGACGAAAACGGTGAGTTTTTAACTGACTTTGACCCGTATAAGTGGGGCGGTGCTTACACCGAGGCTAGCGCTTGGCAAAGCACTCTTGCCGTTCAACACGATATAGAGGGACTTTGTGAGCTTTTTGGTGGAAAAGATAGACTTGTCGAGTATCTTGATAAGCTCTTTGGTGCACCTGCGCATTTCAGAGTCAATAGCTACGGCGCGGAAATTCACGAAATGTCCGAGATGGCAACCGTAAATTTCGGTCAATGCGCTATTTCAAATCAGCCGTCGTTTCATATTCCGTATATGTACGCATATCTTGGTGAAAGCGAGAAAAGCGATCACTGGGTTCGTCGAATTTGCACCGAGCTATTTAAGCCAACGCCCGACGGATATCCAGGAGATGAGGATAACGGCACGATGAGCGCGTGGTATATCCTATCCTGTCTTGGACTTTACAGAATGTGCCCGGGCAAGGACGAGTGGATAAAAATTAAGCCACTTGTAAGAAATGCGAAAATTCTTGGTAAAAAATTAAAATAATATATTTGGAGGACAGTAAAATGTCAAGCTACAAGACCAAAAAAACACTTGGAAACACCGAATGGTTCGAGCACGACCGTTTCGGAATGTTTATTCACTGGGGACTCTACGCAATGCCTGCGCGTAACGAGTGGATTAAGCATATTGAATGCATAACCGACGAAAAGTACGACAAGTATTTTAAGTATTTTGATCCCGATCTTTACGACCCTAAGGAATGGGCAAGACGTGCAAAGGAAGCGGGAATGAAGTATGCCGTTCTTACAACAAAGCATCACGAGGGCTTTTGTATGTTCGACACAAAATATACCGATTACAAATGCACAAACACAAAGGCAGGACGCGACCTTGTAAGAGAATACGTTGATGCGTTCCGTGCCGAGGGACTTAAGGTGGGCTTCTACTATTCGCTTATCGACTGGCACCACCCCGACTTTACAATTGATGCAATCCATCCTCGCCGTAACGATAAGGACGCCTTTGAGCAAAATCAGGGCCGTGATATGAAGAAATATGCCGAGTATATGCGCAATCAGGTAACCGAGCTTCTTACAAACTACGGCAAGATTGATATTATGTGGTTTGACTTCTCGTATCCAAATAAGGACCCTAACTTCCCCGATTGGATGGAAGGAAAGAGCAAGGACCATTGGGAGTCCGAAAAGCTTATTGAAACAGTAAGATCAATTCAGCCCGATATCATTATCGACAACCGTTGCGACCTTGAGCAGGATATTTGGACTCCTGAGCAGTATCAGCCACTTACCTGGGTTAAGCACGCAGAAACAGGCGAGCTCGTTACATGGGAGGCTTGCCAAACCTTCTCGGGCTCTTGGGGCTATCACCGTGATGAGTCAACCTGGAAATCACCAAAGATGCTTATTGATATGCTCGTAAATACCGTTTGCATCGGCGGTAACCTTCTTATGAATGTAGGTCCTACCGCAAGAGGATATCTTGACAAGAGAGCCGAGGACGCTCTTGGCGTATATGCTGAATGGATGAAATATAACTCACGTTCAATTTACGGATGCACAATGGCTGAGCCTGAATTTGTAGCACCAAGAGGTACACGCCTAACACAAAGCGAGGACGGAAAGCGCCTTTACATCCACTTGGTTGAGTATCCTTATGCATTCCTTGAATTCCAAGGACTTGGCGGAAAGATCGACTATGCACAGTTCTTGCACGACGGAAGCGAAATCCTCTATACCGAGGGTGGAGTTGATCACTTTAGCGAGGCGAGAACTCAAAACGAGGGACTCGTTGCGTTAAAGATTCCGTACGTAAAGCCAAACGTTGTAGTGCCTGTAATCGAGGTTTTCTTGAAATAATTAAATAATAAAAGGACGGTTTCCCGTCCTTTTTTATTTGACCTCGATTTTTCGAAGTGCCTTTTTAAATTGAAAATAGAACAGTATGCCAGTAAAAGTAACTGCGAGAAGGTCGGCAATCGGCTCGGCAATATAAACGCCTGTTGTCGCGTCGCTAACAATGCTTGGCATAATGTAGATAAGAGGTAGCAAAAGCACAAATTTACGCACAACAGCCACAAGCACGCTTGACGGTGCGTTTCCAAGAGAAACAAAGGTCATTTGAGATGCGATTTGAATTCCAAACAACGCCATACCGCTAAAATATATGCGAAGCGCTCTTGAGGCAAAGGTGGTCAACGCATCATCAGGAGTGAACATTGAAACGAACACTCTTGGGAAAAACATAACGAGCGACCAAATCACAAGGGAATAAGCAAGGCAAACACCAAGCAAAAGCTTGTAAACGCTTCTTACTCTATCCGCGTTTTTAGCACCGTAATTGTAGCTCAATATCGGTTGCGCGCCCTGTGCAATTCCTTGTGGCGGAAGCATAGCAAATTGCATTACGCTTGTCAAAATAGTCATAGCCCCGACAGCGATATCTCCACCGTGCTCAAGGAGCGAGGAGTTAAAGCAAATCGAAATTACGCTTTCGCTTGATTGCATAATAAACGATGCCGTGCCGAGTGCAACACAGGGAAGCACAATTTTCGGAGAGGGAATAAGGTTTTTGATTTTGAGCCTTAAAAGACTTCTTTTGCTACACAAAAATACGATAATCCATATACAGGATAGTGCCTGTGAGATTATGGTCGCAAGAGCAGCACCGCTTACGCCCATATCAAGCCAATAAATAAACACAGGGTCAAGTGCAATGTTGGAAACAGCACCGATGACAACGGAGAGCATAGCAGTCCTTGCAAAGCCCTGTGCCGTTATAAACGCATTCATGCCGAGAGTGAGCTGTACAAAAATTGTTCCGATGGCATAGACGCTCATATAGTCGGTTGCAAATTCGATTGTATTTTCACTTGCACCGAATGCCAAAAGAAAATCTCGATTCCAAATAAGCAATATCACCGTTAATATGGTGGAAACGATAATTTGCAAGCCAAAGCAAGCGCCAAGCGCCTTTTCGGCATCGTCTATATTTTTCTCGCCCATAAAAATTGATGCTCTCGGCGCACCGCCTGAGCTTACAAGCGCAGCGAATGCAGATACAATCATAATAATAGGCATACACACACCGACACCGGTTAGGGCAAGGTCGCCAACCTCGGGCATATGACCTATATAAACACGGTCAACGATGTTGTATAGCATATTTATCAGCTGGGCAACCACCGTTGGAAGAGCAAGTCTAAAAAGAAGCCTTCCTATGGGGGCAGTGCCGAGTATTTCTTTTTTATCAGTCATTTTTACTCCTTAAATAACCTAACTTATCGAGCCAAATAAGCACATGTGATGCAAAGCCGTGATTACAGCTTGCACTCGGAGTGTCGTTTTCCCAAAGCGTGCCTGTTTTGAGAGCCATGTAGTCAAAATAACCGCGAATATCACTTTCAAGCTCCTCAAAAAGACCTGCCTTTTCAAGAAGCAAAAGGCGCAAGTAATTGCCGATAAACGCGTTTGAAAAATGGATATTCTCCCACTTGCCACTTTGCTTTCTCTTTGAGCCGAAGTCGCGTATCATAATTTCCCAAAGCTCGCTATCCGTTTCGGGAGTTGCAACTCCGCAGAAGAATGCATAATACTGACAGGTTTCGGTAAGCTCTCCCGAGAGGGCGTATTTTCCGTTCTCACCTTTTACGGCATTATCGCAGAAGAAGTCGCCTATGCGCGCCTCGCCTCGGATTACTTCCTTTAATTTTGATGCCTGCGCGTGTAGCTCGCTATCACCATAGAGCTCGTAAAGAGCCTCTTTAAACGCACAGTAGAGCATATTTGTAGGATAGTTTATATCTTGTGTTAAGGAATTGCATCTTGACCATTCAACGAACACCCAGCCCTTTAGGTGGCAAAGAAGTCCTCTTTCGTTTTCGAAGCCCTTAAAGTAATCGAGAAGCGCATAAAGCTTTTCCTTTATGCCATCGACAAAGGCCCTGTCGCCTGTTCTTTTTAAATATTCCTTTAGCTCAAGCACGTACCACATTGCCCAGTTTGGAATGAAGTTTCCGTCCTTGTGGTCGGCAGGATAGCACATAGGGAGCATTCCCTTTGGCAAAATTCCGTAATCCTTTTCCATTACGAAGTTGGAAAGGAATGCACGCTCAACGGTGCTTTTTCCACTCATAAGATATTCAACCCTTGAGGTGAAGAAGCTATCGCAAAGCCAACCTGCACGCTCACGAGATGGACAATCCATAAAGATATCGTATGAGTTTTGACGGAAGGTTTCAAGAGCAGATGCGTAAATTCTCTTAATTTGCTCGTCGGCATCGTCGCGAATAGTCTTGATAATCTCACTTTCGTTGAAGTCTGTGCGAATAATTCCAAGACTGTTAAGGCTGATTTCACCGTCAAGCGATACCACGTTCATATACTTGAAGGTGTAAGGCTCGGCACTGATAAGAGTGTATTTATTGCCACCCTTAAGCTTGAAAACGAGAATGTTTGCACATTCCATTCTTTGATAATTCAGCTTGCCGTTAATAAGAATTTCGTCGAAAATAAGGCAAAGCGTGGTGTCGCTCTCACATTCAAGCTCGGCACGGATAAAGCCCGTTATATTAGCACTCATTTCGAGCATCTTGTACTGATTTTTGCCGATTTTGTCGCCTGTGATATTGTCGGGGATATATGTAAGAGAGTCGGCAATATCGGTCGATTTAAGCTCAAGAGCGCTATCAATAAAGCCGTCGCACTGCTTGCCAATCATATTCACCCACCAAGGCGAAAAACGGCTAGAGGTGTTGTCGGTGCTAACTAAGCCACTCTCCAAAACGCACTTGTACGGCTCAAACGGAAAGACAGGATAGCTTACCTCACGGCAAATAAAGGTGTCGATTTCAATGCTTTCACATTCAAGCGCCTCGCCGCATATTTCAAGCGGAGAAAGAGAGGTAAAGTCATACACCTCGGTAAACGGACGCTGAAAGGCGTATCTTTGTACCCTTTGAAGCTTTTGCGTATAGCGATAAGCGCGCCACGCCTCAGAGCCTGTTTCACAGCTTGCACCGTCCTTGCCGATTAGCTCCGCGCAAAGGAAGGGGGCTTGATTTATTAGATAAAAATTGTCGCACCTGTATGAGTTAACTAGCACCAAAAGCTCATTTTTATCTCTTGTAAGATGCTTTGAAACATCAATTTCATCAACGCGATAAAAGCCACGACCTGCACGGGAAGGGCCACTCATTATAAATTCCTTGTTTATAAAAAGCTGATAGTCGCTTTGCGCGCACAGTCTAAGAGTAAAATCTCCCTTATCGCACTCGGCTACAAACGCAACGGTTATGTTCATCTCATCTCGAAGTCCCTTGGGCCAAATGCTTGTCGCCTTGTCAAATTTTGTTTTTTGGAAAACCATAAATATCTCCTTTAGAGTAATCTTGCTTATTTATTTAATTATACTATTAAAGAAAAATTATGTCAAGTAGCGCACGATTTTATCTTGACATAATCCTAGCCTTATGATAAAATGTATAAGAAATTAAGGGGGATTTTATGGAGCTCGTTTTACTAACTGCATTAGGCGTTGGCGGTGCAACCGTTTTCGGTGCGATAATCGGCTTTGCCTTTAAAAATATTTCTCACAAGTTTAGTGATATCGTTATGTCCTTTGCCGCAGGAATTATGCTTGCCGCGAGCGTAATTGGACTTATCATACCGTCGGTTGAATACGGTGGAAAATACGGAATTATAATCACAGTAGTCGGTATTTTTATCGGTGCTGTGTGCCTTAACTTAATAGACAAGCTCGTTCCTCACCTTCATAAGCTTGCAGGTGTTGATAGCGAGGAGCATAGGGCTACAAATCTTTCAAAGGTAATCCTTTTTGTAACGGCAATTGCAATTCACAACCTTCCCGAGGGAATTGCGGCAGGCGTTGGCTTTGGAAGCGATGACACAAATCAAGCGCTTCTTATCGCTATCGGTATTGCCCTTCAGAATATCCCCGAGGGAATGATTATAATCCCACCGATGATTGCATCGGGCATCAAGCCATCAAAAACCTTCCTCATTGCAGCCTTTACAGGACTTGTTGAGGTTGTCGGAACGTTTATCGGATATTTTGCCGTAAGCATCGCATCATTCGTTTTGCCATTCGCTCTTGCGTTTGCAGGCGGAACAATGCTTTACGTTGTAAGTGATGAAATGCTCTCCGAAACTCACGGAGACGGACATCAGCGAGGCGCGACGTACGCACTCCTTGTCGGCTTTTGCATAATGCTTGTAACCGACATACTTTTAGGCTAATAAAAAACAGGTTCAACCGAACCTGTTTTCTTTTTTTATTCGTTATCGTAGTCTATTGCGCTAAGACGAGATTGGAAAATTCCCTCTGCCTTTTCAAGCTCCTTGCCGTCAATTGACACGAAGCTCTCGTTTTTCTTGCCAGCATTTACCTTTTTGACAACATAATACTCGGTTGCGACAGGCACGATAGCGAGATACGCGCCACCGTCAATTGTACATTCGTCCAAAATCTCATAAAGAGTGCTTGCGCCTGTTTCATCGGCTAACGTGATATATTTTTTACTCATCCTTGCCTTCCCCCTCGATTATATTATCTCCAAATTGCTTAACAACAACTGCATATTTTGTCGCATACGCTTCCTCAACTAGTGCGTTAAAGTCGAGCTTGTTTTCTTCCTCGATAACCTTTTCAAGCTCGGGACGTGTGCGTGGATGCCTTGGTGTAAAGACAGTACAACAGTCCTCGTAAGGAAGAATAGAGGTGTCGTATGCGCCGATTTTTCTTGAAATTTGAATGATTTCCTCCTTGTCCATACCGATAAGCGGACGGTAAACAGGAATATCGGACATTGCGTTGGTTACGTTTATAGCCTTCATAGTTTGCGATGCAACCTGTCCGAGGCTTTCACCTGTGATTATTGCATCACAGTCAAGCTCGTGTGCGAGCTTAACGGAAATTGCCATCATATATCTTCTCAAAAGAAGTGTGAAATAATCCTCGTCGCAGTTGTCGCGAAGAAGCTCTTGAATTTTTGTAAGAGAAACTATATGAACTCTCATACGCATTGTGTAATCGGTTAGCACCTTTGCAAGCTCAAGCACCTTTTCACGCGCACGCTCCGAGGTGTACGGATAGCTTTCAAAGTGAATTGCCTCGATAAGCACACCGCGCTTTGCCATCATAAAGCCGGCAACAGGGGAGTCGATTCCGCCCGACAAAAGGAGAAGTCCCTTTCCACTAGAGCCCGAGGGAATTCCGCCCGCGCCCTTTTCCTGACCTGCGTGAATGTATGCAAGGCTTTCTCTTATCTCAACCTGAACTATAATTTCAGGATTGTGAAGGTCAACCTTGATTTTACCACCCGTAGCCTCTAAAATTGCCGCACCGACCTCTCCTGCAATCTCGGGAGAGCCAAGAGGGAAGCGCTTGTCAGCACGCTTCGCGGTAGCCTTGAAGGACTTGTAGCCCTTAAGACGCTCGGGAATGTATTTTTTCACCATTTCGAGAATGGTGTCCATATTTTTTTCGCAAGCGATTGCACGAGTAACACCGACAAAGCCGAAAACGTGCTTTGCCTGCTCGGCCATCTCGTCGATTGCCTCGTTACTATCCTCGTCAAGAGGCTCGCAAAAAACGGTAGATTGCGCATAATGTATCTTGAAATTACCGATACGCTTAGCTCTTCTACGAAGCTCCTTGAGCATTTTTGCTTCAAATTCGGAACGGTTAGCGCCCTTAAGGATAACCTCTCCGTATTTACATAAAATTACTTCCTTCATCTTACCTGTCCGTCGCCCTTAATAATGTATTTTGAGGTTGTGAGCGCGCTAAGCCCCATAGGACCTCTCACGTGTAGCTTTTGAGTGGAAATTCCAATCTCTGCGCCAAAGCCGAACTCGCCACCGTCGGTAAAGCGAGTAGATGCGTTTACGTATAGCGCACAGCTATCAATGCTATTTACAAAGTAATCGGCATTTCGCGCGCTTTCCGTGATAATAGCCTCACTGTGTCCTGTTGTGTATTTGTTTATGTGTGCAACTGCATCTGCCACACCGTCAACAACCTTGACCGATACGATATAATCGTCATATTCGGTTGCATAGTCCTCATCGGTTGCATCGTTTATTTGAGGCAAGATAGCCTTGCATTTTTCGCATCCGCGAATATCGAGGGCGTATTTTCTTGTTTCGTCATAGAAGAAAGTCAAGAACTTATCTGCCACACTCTTGTGCAAAAGAATTGTTTCTATGGCGTTACATACGCTTGGGCGTGAGCATTTTGCGTTAAGAGCGACCTTGATTGCCATATCAATATCGGCACTCTCGTCAACGAAAAGATGGCAGTTGCCCGCACCTGTTTCGATAACGGGAACGTTAGCCCTTTCAACAACGCTTTTTATAAGTCCCTTTCCACCGCGTGGAATAAGAACGTCAATATAACCGCGCATGCTCATAAGCACGTTTGCGCTCTCGCGAGAGGTGTCCTCGATAAGTGAAACGGCGTTTTCATCAACACCGCACTCTAAAAGAGTAGCACGAATTACTGAAACGATAGCCTTGTTTGAGTTGATGGCTTCCTTGCCACCTCTTAGCACAACTGCATTTCCGCTTTTAAGACAAAGAGATGATGCGTCGGGAGTAACGTTTGGGCGCGCCTCGTAAATCATAGCAACAACACCAAGTGGCACGCACATTTTGTGTATTTCAAGACCGTTTGGACGAGTGAAGATTTCACCTGCGCCAATAGGGTCGTCAAGAGATGCAATCTTAACAATAGCATCGCTAATTCCGTCAATTCTTGCCTCGTTTAGCATAAGACGGTCGAGCATCGCGTCGCTTATTCCGTTAGCCTTTGCGTTTGCAAGGTCAAGCGCGTTAGCCTCGATTATTTTCGATGCGTTAGCACTAAGATTATCGGCAATTTTTATAAGGAGCGCATTTCTTTTCTCGCCACTCAAAAGAGCAAGAGAGCGAGAGGCAACCTTTGCACCCTCACATATATTTTTAACAGTATCAAAAAGCTCCATTTTTAGTCCTTTCTTGCGGCAAAATATGTGCCCATATGCTTACCGTCGAGAATATCATAGAGAATATGTGGGTCCTCACCGTTGATAATAAGCATAGGAATTCCGTTTCTTGATGCGATGTCGGCTGCGTTGATTTTCGCAATCATACCACCCGTACCGCGGTTTGTACCTGCACCGCCTGCACACGCGCGAATTTCATCATTAATTTCCTCAACACGGTCGATTAAAACGGCATCCTCGTGCTTTCTTGGGTCCTTGTTATAAAGACCGTCGATATCACTTAGATTGATAATAAGGTCTGCCTGACAGGCAATTGCAACGTATGCCGAGAGCGTATCGTTTCCGCCAAAGTCAAGTCCCTCACAGGAAACGGAGTCGTTTTCGTTTACAATCGGCACACAGCCCATCTTGATAAGAGTGAAGAAGGTGTTTCTTGCAAGCTCAAGACGGTGAGGGTCGTCAACGACGTCCTTTGTCATAAGAATTTGAGCTACTGTGTGTCCGTAATTTGAGAAAAATCCGTCGTAAATTTTAACGAGCTGACCTTGTCCGACGGCAGCACACGCCTGCTTTTGAGCAAGAGTTGACGGGTATTCGTCAAGCGCAAGACGGGCAAAGCCTGCACCAACGGCACCGGAGCTGACCATAACAACCTCGTGTCCCGCATTCTTGAAGTCCGACACGGCGCGAGTAAGAAGCTCAATTCTTCTCAAATTGAGCGCACCGCTTTGATAGGTAAGTGTAGACGTACCGATTTTTATAACGATTCTCTTGCAATTTTTGATAATGCCCATATTTTTCTCCAAAAAATAATAAATTAAGTCGTTGAAATTTGTCTTTTTATGGTGTATAATATGTTTAACACCAACATATGCGCGTGGCATATGCCCATTTTTATATATTATACATATTACGAAAGCAAATTTCAAGAGGTTTAAAAAAGATTATGAAAGAGAAGTTTTTTGTTGAAATCGCAGGCGTTAGGCTTGGCATCGTGTCCGAGGAGGGCAAGGAGTACGTCGAGGGCGTTGCAAGCGCAGTAAACGAGAGAATAACCAAGATGCTTCGCTCACAAAAAAATTGCTCACTTGTTGAGGCGTCAATCTTTTGCGCGATGGACTTTTACAGCACAGGCGCAGGCGATTCAAGAAGGCTCAAAAATCTTGAGGCGCAAATTGCACTTTATCAGGCAAACGTTAACCGTTTGAAGAAGGAAAACGAGGAATTAAGAGCTAAGCTCGCGGAAAACAACTAATGAAAAATAAAAGCACCCTGCCTGAGCTTTTGGCACCCGCCAAGGATATGCAGGCACTAAAATCGGCAATCGCATCGGGCGCTGATGCCGTTTATTTCGGCACGGATTTGTTTAATGCGAGAATGAGAGCGAATAACTTTAACCTTGACGAGGCGCGTGAGGCGATTAGACTTTGCCATGCACACGGTGTCAAGGCTTTTGTTACGCTTAATATCGCGATTTTGGACAGGGAAATAGAGCAAATGCTCGACTACGTGTCGTCCCTTTACGAGAGTGGCGTTGATGCACTTATCGTGTCCGATATCGGTGCTATGCGCCTTATAAAGGAGCATTTTCCAAGCCTTGAAATTCACGCAAGCACACAGGCAAGCGTTCATAATATAGACGGTGTGCGTGCACTTGAGGATGTGGGATGCGCGCGTGTCGTGGTTGCAAGAGAGCTTGACAAGGACAGTATAAAGCAAATTTGCGACGAGGTTGATGCCGAAATTGAAATGTTCGTGCACGGTGCACACTGTATGTCCGTGTCGGGACAGTGCCTTATGAGCTATGCAATGGGTGGGCGAAGCGGAAATCGCGGAGAGTGCGCTCAACCGTGTCGCTTGCCGTATAAAATAGGAAAAAACAGCGCATATCCATTAAGCTTAAAGGATATGTCGCTTTGCACACATATCGATGAAATTATCGACACGGGGGCGTCATCTCTTAAAATCGAGGGAAGAATGAAAAGTGCCGATTACGTTGGCGGAACGGTCAAAATTTGGCGCGAGCTTTTGGATAAGAAAAGGAATGCTGGTATAAGAGAGCTTTCGCACCTTGAGGCGCTGTTTTCAAGACAGGGCTTTACCGACGGGTATTTCAAATCTAGAATTGACGACGCGATGCTTGGGGTGCGCTCGGAGCAGGATAAGGAAATCACAAAGGGGCTTGAAAGTGTCGAGGTCGAGCTTGAAAAGCCGAAAATCAATATGCACGCACGGTTTGTTTTGGGCGAAAAATCGTCGCTTACCGTGTCGAATGGCACTCAAAGCGTAACCGTTTACGGTGATGCGCCCGAGATGGCAATAAGCGCGCCTATGTCGGAAAGCGATATAATAAAGAATCTTTCAAAGCTCGGCACAACTCCTCTCTCACTTGGCGAAATAGAGGTTGAAAAGAGCGAGGGCATAATGGTTCGAGTTAGCGCACTTAACGCACTTCGTCGCAAGGCGATAGACACGCTTCTTGGCGCAAGAGAGATAAAAAAAGCCGACTATGTGGCTAAAAAACGCATTTTCGGTGCATTTAATAAGAGAACAGCCCTCTTTTCAAGAGTGGAGCAAATCCCCGAAAATAGCGACTATTTTGATATAATCTTCGTATATGCCGATAGATATGAAAAGGACTGTGGCGCAAACGGTATATGCCTGGCACCTGTTATTTTGGACAAGGAATGGAAGGACGTGCTTCCAACACTTAAGGACGCGCGCGCCGACGGCATAAAATATGCGCTTGCCTCAAATATCGGTCAAATAAGCATTTTAAAGGAGCTTGGATTTGAGATAATTTGCGATTTTCGCTTTAACATCTTTAACGGCGAGGGCGCAGAGTATTTAAAGGAAAAGGGCGCAAAAAGCATCATCTTGTCCCCTGAGCTTACATTGCCACAGGCAAGAGATATCGGTGGCTCACTTATCGCATACGGAAAATTCCCTGTTATGACAACACATAAGTGCGTAATCAAAAGCACCGAGGGTTGCGATAGGTGCAAAGCTTACCTTTGCGACCGTACAGGCGCTAAAATGTATTGCGAGGGCATATTCGGGCACCGTAATATAATCTACAACGCAACACCGATTTATATGGCTGATAAGCTTTCCGTAATAAAGGAATTTCCACTTCATTTCATCTTTACCGATGAGAAAAGGGATGAGTGCTACGGCATAATCGAGGCATATAAGAGCGGAAGAGCAACTAACGAAAAAATGAGGAGAATTAAGGTATGAAAATAGTTCTTGCATCGGCTTCACCGAGAAGGCGCGAGATACTTTCTATGGTTTGCGATAGCTTCGATATAAGAGTTTCAAACGCGGACGAATCATATTCTAGCGACACTCCCCTTGACGAAATACCGAAAATTCTTGCCGAAAGAAAGGCTCTTAGTGTTCCTATGGAGCAGGATGAGCTTATAATCGGTTGCGATACCGTTGTTGTATGTGAGGGCGAGCTTATGGGCAAGCCGAAATCACGAGAGGATGCAATCCGTATGCTTGAAAAATTCTCCGACAACACTCACGCAGTTGTAAGCGGAATTTGTGTACGCACCTCGGATAAGGTTTATTCAGAGAGCGTTACAAGCTATGTTCATATGAGAAAAATTTCCCGTGAGGAAATCGAAAAATATATCGACCGTGATGAGCCGTACGACAAGGCGGGCGCATACGGCATACAGGAAATGGCAGGCGCGTTCGTTAAGGGCATTGACGGCGACTTCTATAACATTGTAGGACTGCCCCTGTGTAGATTAACCGAGATTTTAAAGGATGAGCTTGGAGTTAAGCTGATATGACGAAAAACGAGAAAAAAGAGGTTATGGCGCGCATTGTCGAGCTTTTAAAGGGGCTTTATCCCGAGGCAAAATGCTCGCTTGAATACGAGGGCGACCCTTGGAAGCTTCTTATAATGGGAAGACTTAGCGCACAATGCACTGATGAAAGAGTAAATATCGTTTGTAGGGAGCTTTTTAAGGCTTTGCCGAGTGCGCAGGCTATGGCGGATGCTCCACTTGCTCAAATCGAGGAAATTGTCAAGCCTTGTGGGCTTTATCGAATGAAGGCGAAGAATTTAAAGGATGCGAGCGCGCGACTCGTGCGCGACTATAACGGAATTGTCCCTGACGAAATGGATGAGCTTCTTAAATTCGAGGGCGTTGGTAGAAAGATAGCAAATCTTCTCCTTGGCGACCTATACGGCAAGCCGGCAATCGTAGCCGATACACATTGTATGCGAATTTGTGGGCGCTTTGGAATGTATAAGGAAGGAATGAAGGACCCCTTTAAAACTGAAATTATAATGTCCGAGCTAGTTGAGGGAAAGGAGCAAAGCGACCTTTGCCATAGACTCGTTTTGTTCGGCAGAGATATTTGCACGGCAAGAGCGCCAAAATGTGATGCGTGCCCTATCGGAAGCGAGGGACTTTGTAAAAGTAAAAGCAGGTAAAAATTACCTGCTTTCTTTTATTTTTTTGGCTTTGCAAGGTCGTTCTTGCGTTCGTTTTGCCATTCGCGCTTTTGCGAATACCAATTCGACATTAGCTCCTGCTCCTTGTCCCTTTGCCAATCGTCTACATTTTCGTTTTTGCCGATTGCAGAGTCCTTGAATGCATCGAGCCTTTGCTGATTTTGCTCTTGAATGGTTTTATCAAGCTCGTCAAGCTCTGCCTTTTTAAGCTCAACATTTTCCAAAAGCTCGTTTATGCCATCAATCGTTTCGCTAACGAGTGCTATGAGCTCCTCATCGTCCTCGTCGTTCTTTATTTTGTTTAAAATAGCAAGAATGCCGTCAACAGCGCGTGTTATGTCGCTTTCCTGCTTTGCTGATTCAAGCACGATTCCAAACTGCATTAAATCGCCAAGAAGAGAATCGTAATGCCCCTTGTCGTGCTTTGGTGGCTTGGCTCCGTTCGGTCTGCCAGGCTTGCCACCACCCATTTCGTGATCGGGAGCAGAGGGCACGCTGTCAATTCTTGTAATGCACTTCTCAATTCCGTCTATTAGCTTCAAAACATCGCTTGCAAGAGAGGCGAAAAGCTCTCTTTCAGCAGAGCTTCTTTCTTCCTTAGCCTTTTCTGTTAGCTGTGCCTTTATTTGCTTTTCAAGCTCTGAAATCTTAGTGTAAAGCTCGCTTATAGAAATCTCGTCGTAAAGAGACTCATCAAGTTCTCCGCCGAGCTCAGTATAATGGAGAATAAGTGCATATTTTTGAGAATCAATTCCGTGCTTGTCAGCCTCCTCGTCAAGTGCGGAATCCTGAATGCCTGTTATTACAACGCCAAGTATCTTTTCGGACGAGAATTTGTCCTTAAAGGTCTTTTCAAGACGCTCAGTCATCTTGTCGTCGCTTTCTCCGTTATCGCTTGTTGCGCTTGCAAGAACAGCGTTGTTTTCTCTGTCAGCAGAGAAGTAGCCAAGCGAAATGCATCTTTCGAACAGCGCATCAACCACAGCCTCAGGCGATTTTCCAGTAAGGTCGATGTCGCAAAGTAAAACATCTGCATCCTCGTTAAGAGGTACAACCTCGGTAACAATTCCTTCCTTGTCATAGCATATCTTTATTGAAGGATTTATATCTATTACAAAATATCCACCCATTGGCGTGCTCTTGTCTTGTCGGCTTATGTGAATTGCACAGGCAAGAATTGAAATCAAGATGAAAAGTCCTAACACATAATAAATCAATTTAGGCATTGAACGACGAACGGTAGTGCCATTGTTCATTGCATATTCTGCTTCGAGGCTACCGTCATCAAATTTTTCCATAAGAGAGGAAAAATCGGAATTAGAAGCCACGGACAAATCTTTTTTTAGTTGCTTTTGAATATTGTTTCTTTTCATTCCGTTCCCTCCATATATTTTTTTAGCTTGTCAAGCGCACTTTTATGCTTCCACGAAATAGTTCCTCTGGGCATATTCAAATAGCTTGCAAGCTCCTTTGCCTTGATTCCCGATGCACGAAGAAGCACAATTTGCCTCTCAACAGGGTCAAGAATTTTAAGCGCGCTTTTGATAAGCATACTAAGCTCAAAATCACTTTCGTAAGAGCCCAAGACCTCGTTTTCGGTAAAGTCAATGCTTACCTCTCTTGAACTTTTCTTGAGCAAATTAAGAGATTTATTCTTTGCGATTGTTAAAATCCAGCATTTGTAACCCACGCCCTTGAAGGTGTCGGAGTAGCTCCAAACTGCAATAAAGGTTTCTTGTGCTGTTTCCTCGGCAAGAGCGTGATTTTTAAGGATTGCAAGGCAGACAGAATAGACAGCCTGATATAGCTTGTTATATAGATGCTCAAAGGCAATTTTGTCGTGCCTTGCGATTTTTGTTGATAATGAATCTAAGCTCATCTGCCCCTCCCTTGTTGCGATTTTATTAAGTATATTTTACCCTTTTATCGCAACAAAGTCAAGGCTTTTTGAAACAAGATAGAGCGATGATTATTTGCTGTGAGGCTCGTTGTGGCGCTCGTTTTGCTCGTGTCTGTGTTGCTTTTGAGTCTCAAAATGAGTTCTTGCATTTTCCATTTCTTCCTTCAAATCCTCTTTAATTTGAACCTCAATTTCATCAAATCTTTTTTCCATTTCATCGATGATAATTTGTTCAAGCATATCTGGCTTGAAGGCGTCCTTTGCGAGTCTAAGCTCTGCCTCGGTTCTCTTGATAAGCATCTTCAAATCGCCAAGAGTGGTGGCAGATGTCTCTCCACATAGCTCGGTAATTTGTGCGATTTCATCCTCGGAAAGAGCATAGCTGTGCTTGTCGTACTTTTTGAGAATTTCGTAAAGGTCATCCTTTATTTCAAAAAATTCTGGACCGAAGCTTTCATCAAAATAAAGCTCGATGCTTTCTATGGTAGCCACATCGTCCTCTACATAAATGTCAGCCTCTATGTTGTCGATAAGAGCCAAAATTGCCTGCACATCCTCGCTTGAAAGCTCAACAGCAGCTGCCTTCGCCTCAACCTTCTCGTAAAGAGCCTTTAAGTCGTCAAGCTTTTCCGAAAGGGCGTTATAATCCTCTCCGTAAAGCTCCTCAATTCTTTGCTTTGCCTCTTCCTTCATAGCGTGCTTGCGCTCTTTAAATTGCTTTCTAAGCTCCTCGCTAACCATTCCCTCAAACTCATCGGAGTATTCCTTAAGAGTGGCGATGAGCTCCTCGGTTGACATTTCAATACCAACCTCAATTGTCATATCTGGGTCAAACTCCATAATTGACTTAACAAGACGGAGCTTAGCAGGGGAGAGGTTTTTGTAAAGCTCGGGATTTTCGTCCTTAAGCTCCTTAACCTCGCGCTCGTCTGCAAGACGCGGATTTGTGTTTACAATCGCGCGAGAGCTACCCTTTTTAACTGCTTCCTTTGCAAATTCCTCGATAGCAGAGGCGATGTCCTCATCATCTGCTGTTACAGTGATTTTAACACCATTGTTGTCGTCGTTTAAGTAACCAAGCTCCTCAGCGAGAGCAACGATTTTTTCTGTTGCCTCATCAGATGTAAGCCCTATAAGATTTTCGCCAGAGAGAAGCACAGATGCGTCATCGTTGCAGGCATTTACACTTTTAACAAGTCCGTCCTCTAATACTATCTCGATTGACGGATTGATGTCAATTGCAAGAAATGCAAGCCCCTCTGCCTTGAGCTGCTCTTGGCTCGAAGCGCTTTCGCTTGAGGTAGCCTCACTCGATGAGCTTTCACTTGGAGAGCTGATTGGAATGTCGCACGCAATAAGAGATAGCACCATACAAAGCGCCAAAAGCAATGCAACAAGAGATCTTTTTACTGTTTTCATTTTTCTTTACCTCGCTTTTTTATTTGGGCACTTTTTGCCCTTGTACCTATTATGACAATTGAAAAAGTGAAAGCGTTGGAAATTTTTCGAAAAATCTTCATTAATATTTAAAACAGAAAAATCGACACTCGTTTGAGTGTCGATTTTTTTGTTTATTGTTGTTCTTCGGTTGTTCCGAATTCCTTAATGTTAGCAGGGAATGAAACAGGAGTCTTTACGTTTGCAATGTTAACGGTATGGAGCGTTGCGTCGCTCTTTGTAACCTTGCTTACAGCAGGAGATTCGTCGCCTACCTCGTAGGTCTTTTGCATAAGCTTAAGTGTGCTTACGTCGTCACCCTCGTATGTATAGCCTGCGATTACAAGCTCGAGATTTACCTGTGGGTCAATCTTTTGGAAGCCTGAAATGTAGCAGGAGAAGATAGAGTAGTCGCCCATATCAACCTGAACCTGAATTGCGCCCTTGCTTGCGGTTATAATGCCGTTTAAGAAGAATGACTCACCAAGGTAGGTAGGATTTGCGATAATCATACCGAAGGTAATCTTCTTTCCGCTTGCTTGCTCGTAAGCCTTAAGAGCTTCCTTGTCAACCTTGAATGCACTCTCAATTCCGGTAACCTCACCGTTGAGCTTGTATGAATAGCCCTCGTGAACGAAGATAGGATTTACAACTGTAGCCTCGCTCAATACCTCGCTACATACTGCACAAGCAACACTCTTAGAGCCTTCCTTGTCAAATCCGTTTGCATAAACGATAACAATTTTGTCGGTGTGTCCGCCAAGGCTTGGGATAACGGTGTGTACACCGTAGCTGCCTGTTGTAGCCTCTGCATCACTTGAATAAATTGTGAAGGTAACCTCGCTTACAATATTGCCACAAGGACAGTCGGTTGCATATCCGTCATATCCGTCGGCAAGACAGCTTGGGTCAAGCTTTGCCTCGTACTGTGAGTGAGGAATTCCTGAATAGATTGTGTAAGATGTGGTCGAAAGAGATGTAACGTTTGTGCTCATTGTGTAGAGAACAACGTTTGTTCTATTTGCAAATGCTTTTGAATTGATGCTCAAATCGCCATTTGCATGTGAGAATATTGTAAGTGTCTTGTCGGTTGTTGCGTTGAATGCGTTTTCACCGATAGAGGTAGCACCCATAAGAACAACACTCTCAAGAGATGTACAGCCGTTAAAGGTTTCTTTTCTAACCTCAGTTACAGATGCAGGAAGAGTTACGCTTACAAGTGATGCGCAATTTCTAAATGCAGAATCTCCTGTGAATGTAACAGTTGAGCTTGCAGGAATGTTCAACGCTGTAAGAGGTGCGCCCTGGAAGCATTCGCCAGCGAATGTGTAATTGCCGTTTTCACCAAAGGTGATAGTTGTAAGATTTATTTCACCGTTAAAGGTTTTGTAACCGAAGTAAACGGTTGTGTTATCTCCGATTATAATCTCGGCAATTCTTCTTGTTGTACTGCCGTTCCAGTTAAAGGTTGTGTTTCTTTCAAAGCGTACGTTTGCGCCGTCGCCGATTATAATCTTATCAAGGCCTCTAAAGTCGCTAAATACGTTTGCGCCCGACGGGAATACAACAGTTGCGCCGTTGGCAATTCTGAGAACGGTTAGAGAGTTTATATATCTAAATGAATCGCCTTGAAGCTTAACACCATCACCGAGAATAACCTCTGTTATGTTGCCGTTATCTCTAAACGTGGATGGAAGCGCAACGTCGCGTGCATCGGTCAAATCAATAACCTTGATGTTTGAATAAGGGTGTGTGAAGTTTTGCTCGATCTTTGTGATGCCATAAGGAACGGAAATGGCTTTTATATCAGATGTTTTGTACGTTACATCGCCTACAACAAACGAGCTGTTGAGTGAGCCATTGTAGAGCCAACAGCTATAAACGTTGTCAACCTCGAGAGTCTTATACTTCCAAATAAGGGAAGATTTTACGGTAAGCTTTGTGCCGTCGTTCATTTCGATACGAACGTCGAGCTCGTCAGGAAGCATACGGTATGCATATTCGTAATAATCACCGCAAGTGCCGTCAAAGTTAGCACAGGTATATCTCTTTATACCCTCAACACCGTCGGTAGATACAACAGGATAAGATATTACTGTGTGTTTGTGTCCTACTGCATATGCGGTTACTACTAACACCTCTTCTGAACAAGTAGAGCAAATATAGTGCTTAATCTCGTTTGTTGTACAGCTAAGAGGCTCAACAGAGAGTGGTGCATTTGCATCATATGTGTGTCCTGGAGCAGGAGTGGTTTCTTCGTAACGAATGAAGGTGTTACAAAGAGTACAGTTGTACTGTGTGCCTGCCGGAACTGTACAGGATGGAACGGTAGGTGCTCCTTCGTTCTCTGTGTGATTGAATGTACCAAGAGTAAGTGTGTTTGTATTTGGGAATGTTACGGTAGCGCCTGCTCCGCAAAGACCGTAGTTCAGTATAGTGGCGTTTGCGATTTGTTGTGTGCTAAACGAGGTGTTGACAGTTATTTCCTTACAATACAGTGGTGTGGAAGAAGAAATGAAATTCTTGTCTTGAATCTTAAATGAATCTGCCAAAGTCACTGCGAACGTTGCGTTTGGAAATGTGGCACTTGATTCGATTACGTCCTTACCGAGAACAACACCGGTGAAGGTGTTTCCTGCAAATGCCCAGAAGGAGAGAGCGATTTTTGAACCCTCGGCAGGATTGATGATAAGCACTTGGTTAATGTTACAAAGTCTAAATGCTTGGTTAGAGATTGATTTGATGGCATTTGGCCATTTGATATAGTCGGCAGAGCCAAGGTTCGAGCTTGCAAAGCAAGAGTCGCCAAGAGTTTCTACGCTTGAAAGATCAACGGCTTCTTCACCCTCGAGATTGTACCATTGAACAGTTGTAATACCATGGTCGTATCCGCTCGAGAAGATAAATGCCGAGCCGTCAATGGCCTTAACCTTAGACATATCAATATAGAAATCACAGCTTGGATAAACTCCGTTTGTAGGTTGGAAGTTAAGGGCGAATGATGAACCACCAACTGATTGAAGGTTTCTTGACTCGACAACGATTTTTCTTGCGTTTCTACAGTGAGCAAAGGCGTAGTTCGGAATAGACGTGCGATCACCCTTTATGATAATCTCGCTTGCTTGAACCATTCTAAAGCACTGTGTAGAAAGAGATGCGCTTGCAGGAACTACAAGCTTCTCAAACTGTGCGCCCTGGAACGCCGCTTGACCAACGGTTACAAGGCTTGAGAAGTCAGGAGAGGTGATTCTTACCTCACTGCCGTCGGCAATGAATGCCTTTGCATCGTAATAGTAGAAGCTGTTCGTTACAGGGCTGTTTCCGTTAGATTGAGTGGATGGATTAAGACCTGCTTGGGCAACCTCTGTGATAATCGAAAAATCAATGAAGATTTTTGAAAGAGCACCACCGTGTGTGTTCAAAATCATTGAGCCTGGGATTACGGTAATGTACTTGCTCAAGATTCTGATTTCCTGAACGGTTTTGTTTCCGTTAAACGCGCTACCTTGGATTGCGTTTACAACGTATGTCTTTCCGTCAACCGTGATTGTGTCGGGAATAGAAATAATAGTAGCGGTGTTTGATTGGTTTTTGGTGTTTACCGTTGCAGTTCCGTCATAGCCCTCATAAGCGGATGAGGTGTAGGTCGTGTAGAAAACGTTTCCAACCTCAACCTCGGCTGCACTAGCGCTTAAAGCGAAGATGCAACAAAGAAGAGCCATTATGCAAACGATAAAGAGTAATTTCTTTTTCATCTTTTTCTCCTTACGGGTAAGCACCCGTGGGCATATAGTTATACATATATATAATAACACGAAATCCACGCGCGTGTCAATGCAAATTGCACGAAAATCGGGGGGAGGGCTTGCATTTTTGTTAAATTTATACAAAAAACAAAAAGCAACCGAGTCGGTTGCTTAAAGTGTTTTGAGCATATTAGACAAAATGTAATTGCTTACGAAAAAGCCCTTAGAGGTGAAGCCGTAATGCTTTCCGTCAAAGGTGATATGTCCGCTATCAATGTATTTTTGAATATCGTACGCATCTTCAAAATTGACACCGAAGCGAGAGGCGAAGTCGGCTGTATCAATTCCGTCCGAGAGGCGAAGGGCGAGCATAACATATTCATCCATTCTTTCCTCGTTCGTTAGTGCGGGCAAGTCCTCGACTTGCTTTTTGGGCAAATTGCCGTCCTTTATCGCATTGACATACGCACTAAGGTCGCTATCATAGAAATATCGTACACCGTCAAAAAATGAGTGCGCGCTCGGTCCAAATCCAACGTACTCCTTGGATAGCCAATATTTGAGATTATGCACACATCTCGCGCCGTTTTTTGCAAAATTGCTTATTTCGTATTGCTCGTAGCCAAATTCTGCAAGACGCTTGCAAAGCGACAAATACATCTCGTATTGCTCGTCCTCGCTTGGTAAATCAAGCTTCATTTTCGAAAACGGAGTTCCGTCCTCAATTTTAAGGCAATAAGCTGACACGTGTGTGGGGTTAAGGTGAGATACGTAGTCCACGGTCCTCATAAGAGAGTCGAGGTTTTGACTTGGCAGGGCATACATAATATCAACGCTTACGTTGTCAAAGTCTGCCTCTTTTACAAGACGGTAGCTTTTTTCAAATTCTTCAAGAGTGTGAATTCTGCCGAGCATCGAAAGCTCACTATCGCACGAGGATTGAAGTCCCATGCTTATTCGGTTTATGCCACACTTCTTGTACGCAAGTAGCTTTTCTCTTGTGAGAGTGCCCGGATTTGCCTCAATTGAAATTTCGGCATTCTCGGACACGTTAAGATTAGCCCTTATCGCGTCGAAAAGGCGCGTAATTTCCGTTTCGTCAAGCAGGGACGGAGTGCCACCACCAAGAAAAACCGTGTCAAAAACGAGGTCCTCGTAAAGGTGTGCTTCCTTTTCAACATGAGAGCAAATTATCGACACATAGTCGACCAAATTGTCCTTTTGGGGGCAAGAGAGTGAGTAAAAATCACAATAATTACACTTGCGCTTGCAAAAGGGAACGTGAATATAAAGACCTAAGCTTCTCATTTCTCGCTATCGTCGAGCTTAAGAACTGCCATAAATGCCTCGGGAGTAACCTCAACCGAGCCAAGACGGCGCATTTTCTTTTTGCCCTCTTTTTGCTTTTCAAGAAGCTTCTTTTTTCTTGTAATATCTCCACCGTAGCACTTTGCAAGCACGTCCTTGCGAAGCGCCTTAACGGTTTCACGTGCGATAATCTTTGAGCCGATTGCAGCCTGAATAGGAATTTCAAAGAGCTGTCTTGAAATATTGTCCTTAAGCTTCTCGGCAATCTTTCTCGCTCTTGGATAAGCCTTTTCGGAGTGAACGATAAAGGTAAGCGCATCGACAACCTCGCCGTTGAGCAAGAAATCAAGCTTAACAAGATTGCTCGCCTCGTAGCCCGAAAATTCATAATCGAGCGACGCATAGCCCTTGCTACGGCTCTTAAGCGCATCAAAGAAGTCGTAAACGATTTCGTTAAGTGGGAGAGTGTAGTGAAGCTCAACTCTTTGCGAGTCGAGATATTTCATATCCTTAAATATACCGCGCCTGTCCTGACACAAATCCATAATTCCGCCAACGTACTCGGTGGGAGTTATAATGTTAGCCTTTACGGTCGGCTCGTAAGCTATGCTTATTGTGTCGGGCGGTGGATAATTTGACGGATTGTCAACGAAAACGGTTGATCCATCAGTTTTTTGTATCTTGTAAATAACGCTAGGGGCTGTGGTTATAATATCGAGATTAAACTCGCGCTCAAGACGCTCTTGAATAATTTCCATATGCAAAAGTCCGAGAAATCCGCATCTAAATCCGAAGCCGAGCGCAATCGACGTTTCGGGCTCAAAGGAAAGAGCGGCATCGTTGAGCTTGAGCTTATCAAGCGCATCACGAAGGTCGTTATATCTTGCACCGTCGGCAGGGTAAATTCCCGAATAAACCATAGGAAGCGCTTCCTTGAAGCCTTGAAGTGGCTCGGATGCAGGATTAAACGCATCGGTTACAGTATCACCGACACGGGTTTCGCTAACGGTTTTAATGCTCGCGGTGATATATCCAACCTCGCCTGCGCGAAGCTCCTCGCCCTTTTTAAGTCCGAACGCGTTAAGATAACCGACCTCAACAACGTCATAGGTCGCGCCCGTGCTCATAAGCTTAATTTTATCGCCTGCACGAAGAGTTCCGTCCATCACACGCACGTAAACGACAACGCCAAGATACGCGTTGTAATACGAGTCGAAAATAAGACACTTAAGAGGTGCGTCAGGGTCGCCCTTTGGAGCGGGGATTTTGTCAATTACGGCATCGAGCACTTGATTTATGTTGAGTCCGTTCTTCGCACTAACGGCAGGGCAGTCCTCGGCAATAATACCGATAACATCCTCAATTTCGGTGCGGACTCTATCAACGTCAGCACTTGGAAGGTCAATTTTGTTTATAACAGGTACGATTTCAAGGTCGGCATCAACCGCAAGATATGCGTTTGCAAGCGTTTGCGCCTCGATTCCCTGTGTAGAGTCAACAACCAAAAGCGCGCCCTCACACGCGTTAAGCGAGCGCGATACCTCGTAGTTAAAGTCAACGTGGCCGGGGGTGTCGATTAGATTGAGCGCATATTCCTGACCGTCGGAGTGAGTGTAGTCGATTCTTACGGCACGCGCCTTGATAGTAATTCCGCGCTCACGCTCAAGGTCCATATTGTCAAGAAGCTGTTCTTCCATTTCACGCTTGGAAACGGCATTGCAGTATTCGAGAATACGGTCGGCAAGAGTCGACTTTCCATGGTCGATATGCGCGATAATAGAGAAGTTTCTTATGTTTTTTTGCTTTTCGTTCATTGTCAGTTCCTTTTTAGAAAAGCGCTTGATTTATGTCAAGCGCTTAGGTGATTTACTAAAATCTTTTTTTTAAAAACGCACGGATTTTAGAGCCCTTTTTGAAAAGTATCATTCCGGCACTGTAAACTATGTGGTTGTGCAAAAACTTCGTTTTAAAAGAAATTTTTGCCTCGGGAATAACGTTTTTCGCATCCTTTGACCAGGCGATAATCTTTCCTTGATGCTCGCACATGTGCTCAACCGACGAGCGAATGTAATCGTCGGATTTGTCATAGCAGGCATCGGTTGGAGTGTCGCTCATCTTGAAAAGCTTCATAAGCGCACAGTCGATTTCGCTAAAGTTCTCGGCAAGAATACGGTTCTTCGTATATGCGCTTCCGTCCTTAAAGGTAGAGGTGCGAAGCTTTTCGATGCCGTATCTTTGCTTTATGTAAGGGATTGCGTCGAGATATTTCTTGGTCTTTGCATATGAATAATGCGAGCGAGCCATAAGCTCATTCCATTTTTGAATGCAATCGTAAATATATTCCTTATGAACGTTGTCGCCGATGTTATTCATCATAGCACCGAGCGTGTCGGTCATAGAGGTAACCTGTGAGATAAGCTTGTCCTTGCTTGAAACGTTCACACTCTGACGTGGGTGGATACGGTAGAAATAGTATCCTGTGTGAATGTTAACGAGCCTTCTTGCATTCTTGAAGGCGAAGAAGTTTATAAGCGCATCCTCGGAGTAATGCACAGGGCTCATTGTGAGGTCAAGTGCCTCAATTTCCTTTATCGCCTTAAGCAAAACCTCGCGCTTGAAGATTTTGTTCCAAAGCACGAAATACGCATGCTCTCTACCGCATTGTGAGGCGAATGCCTTAAGCACGTCGTCGCCAGAGTAGGAGATATCTCCCTTGATTGTCGTATCTCTTGTGCAAATGTATTTCGCTCTTTCCGACAAAAATGCCCAATCGTTTATAACGATGTCAGCATTCTCGCGCTCAGCCTTTAAAAGCATCGGCGCGTGATAGTTGAAGGTAGAGCAGTCGTCGCTATCGTAGAAATGCACGTAATCGCCCTCGGCAAGCTTGAGCGCATACATTCTAGCTGCAAGAATTCCGCGGTTTTCGGTCTTTACGTAGCGAATGTTATATTTCTCGATGAAGTCCGTGTAGTCAACCTCACTACCGTCATCAACAACGAGTATTTCGTAATCCGAGAATGAAAGTGTAGAGCCTCTGATAGCTTCAAGACATTCTCTAAAATACGGTCTGCTAGTATTGTAAACGCAAATAACAATGCTGAGCTTCATAGTGCCCTCCCTTCCAAAGACGTCTTACCATAAGGTAAGAATCCTAAAAAATACTTAAATATATAATATAATATCACAAATATTCGCGCTTGTCAATAAAAAACGCGCGTTGTAATAAGAAAATTTTCACACAATTTTTGATAAGTTTTCACAAAAGCTTCAAAATAAGCCAAAAAATGCCGAAAAATGTCAAAAAAAGGAAAAATCCCCGACACTGTGTCGAGGATTTTGTGTTTATGCTTAGAATTTGTAAGCAGATGCGTATTCGTCGAAGGCAACCGAGAATTTCTCGTTTCCTGTGTTCTTAACTGAGTTAAGATATTCGTGAGTTCCAAAGCTGTTATGCGAGGTTTCGATAAGAGCAACCGCGATATTTGAGCAGTGGTCGGAAACACGGGAGTAGTTGTTGAGAAGGTCGGAGAGGATGAATCCAAGCTCGATTGTGCAGTTTCCTGCCTGAAGACGGGCAATGTGGTTGGATTTCGACTTTGCGATAAGCATATCGATAACCTGCTCAAGAGGCTCAACACGCTTTGCAAGATCAACGTCGTTTACAGCAAACGAATCGCAGGTGAGATTGATAATCTCGCGAAGAGCGCGTGTAATAACGTCAATTTCAGCCTTAGCCTCATCGGAGAAGGAAATCTTTTTGTTGTTCATCTCGTCGGCAACCATCATTATGTTGATTGCGTGGTCGCTAAGACGCTCGAAATCACCGATTGTATGAAGAAGCTTCGATGCTCTTCTTGAGTCGGCATCTGAAATTGAGCGTGCCGAGATTTTTACAAGATAAGTACCGAGGTTGTCCTCGTACTTGTCGATTAGCTCCTCGTTATCAAGGATAACCTGAGAATTCTTTTGATTGTAGTTGTATAGGTTGTCAAGTGCTAGGAAGATTGTATCTCTTGAAAGCGCACACATTTCGTTTGTGAGGTTAGCACACTCCGAAATTGCAACCGCAGGGGATTGGTTGAGAAGAATAGGGTCGATATAAGCGATTCTCTTTTTCTCGTTCTTTTCCTTTACAAATATGTATGAAAGCTTCATAATTTGGTTTGTGAACGGGAGAAGAACGAAGGTTGTTACAACGTTAAATAATGTGTGGAAGGTGGCAATTCCCCAAACATTCGGGATTTTGTCAAGAAAATCAGGGCTAAATCCACAGATTATTGCGAATGGAATCATGCAAAGAAGTGCAGCGATTATTTTAATTGTAAGGTGAGTTACGGCAACGCGCTTCGCATCTCCGTTTGCACCAAGGCTTGAAATAACCGCGGTTACGCAAGTACCGATGTTGATGCCGAGAATAAGTGGAATTACAACCTTATAGGACATACCGCCAACAACCTCGCCTGCTGCGTTTGTGATTGTAGTAGCGGCAACGAGAATTTGAAGCACACCCGTTGCAGCCGATGAGGACTGAATAACGGCTGTGAATATCATACCGATAATAAGTGCGAGCCAAATGCCAACAACCTTAGCATCAAAAACCTCGATTACCTTGAAGAATGCATCACCGTAAAGAAGGTTTCCGGAAGAAGCATCCTTTTCGCTTAAGAACGACACAGAGTCGGACATAAGCTCCATTCCCTGCATAAGAATTGCAAAGCCGAGGCAGATAGTTCCGATGTCCTTGTTCTTTCTGTCCTTCTTACTAAAGAACATAATAAGAACGATACCGATAAGAGCGATTATCGGAGTAAAGAAGGACGGCTTTAAGAGATTTAAGAAGGCGAGTGAGTTACTGCTTCCGTTAAGAGAGCTAAGACCTGTTATCCAAGGTGTGATTGTTGTACCGATGTTTGAGCCCATGAGCATTCCTACCGTTTGAGGAAGCGTCATAATACCCGAGCCAACAAGACCTACGAGCATAACGGTGGTAGCGGATGAGGACTGAATTACGGCTGTAACTCCGCATCCGAGCGCCATTCCCTTAACCTTGTTAGAGGACGCGCTTTTAAGAATGCTCTCGAGCTTACCGCCCGCCATTCTTTCAAGACCGTTAGTCATAAGACTCATACCGTAAAGGAAGAAGGCAAGTCCACCAAGAAGCATTACAATTATTGTTGCGATTTCAATACCTGTCATACAAATTTCCTTATTTATCAAATTTTCGGTAAAATGGTAAAAAGCCCACATTACGCTATTATAATTTTACCTTAAAATTATGCTAAATTCAAGTGCCTTTTTTCATTTTTGTTAATATTGCTTAAAAAATGACAAAAAACAGCATTTCAATAGGAGAATTTGTCAATTAGTTACTTGACTTTTGCCATCTTTTATTATATAATATAATAAATAAATGCGCGCAAGCGCAAGGAGGTAATTATGAAATCAAGACTTTTCAAATGCTTGCTTTTAGTGTTGGCTACGATATTTGTAACTCTTGCATTCGTTTCGTGTAACGACGATGACGATGATGACGAGATTGACAAAACAGTCGTACAGTTGCCAATAGATTACGATATGACCTATTGCGGAATGTCGCTTAAGAATTTGTCGCCTCTTTTCGATGAGCAAAATTCAAATCCAACCGATATAAACGCACAGGTGCCGTCAAGCTTCCTGCTTCCGTACGATTTTGATAACGACGGAGATATTGATGAGGACGACTTTAACGGCGAATTCGAAATAACAGTAAACTTCGGAGTAAAGAAGCACATCGATCACGTGTATCTTTACTACAACGGCTCAGGACAAACAATCGTGCTTGAGGCAGGTACACCGTTTGCGTATGAAACAACCGTTACATATACCGCTGACAAGCAGGGCTGGAATAAGGTTGAGATAAACGCAGATACACAGTATCTGAATATCAAGTTTAAGAACAGAGCATCAGCTCCGCCGTACGAAATTATGGCATACGGCTACGACTTGGGAGAGACTCCTGCACAGCCTACCGGAACACATCAAAATAAGCCGATGGGATACATTCTCGGTATCAATGGACACAGCCAGGCTGACAAGGCATCAAGCCTTGAGTGTGCAGGCTACTTCCGTGATTACAAAACGTGGAATTTTGCATATAAGAAGGAGCTTTATCCTCAGCCGGCAACCAACTTTATCGGTAACTATCAGACTATGATGGAAATCATCTATAAGGCGCTTAGAAAAAAGAACACCGATCCTGTTCCTTGCCTTATGTTTGATATGAAATCATCTCCTGCACATCTTGAGGGAGAAAGCAAAAACGACCCACAGTCTTACGTAATGTATGCGGAGTTTGTATATCAATACTCGCTCCGTTACGGAAATAATCCAAACGCAACGCTCGACCTTGTAAAGATTGCAAAGGGACAAAAGCCTGTTATCAATACCGACCTTGTTGATTGGATTGAAATAGGAAACGAGCCAAACGGTGAGGATTCAAACGGCTACACACCGTATCAGCTTGCAGCATTTACCTCTGCTGTATATGACGGACACTGTAACACTATGAATTCTCCTAGCGGTAGCGGTCTTGGTATCGCAAATGCCGATCCCGGAATGAAGGTTGCAATGTCAGGACTTGCAGGTATCCAAAACAGATACATAAGAGCAATGTGCTTCTGGCTTGAGCATAACCGTGCGGACGGCGATATCGGAATTGACGCATTTAACGTACACACATATTGTAGAAAAACAATCGAGTATAACGGCTATGCAATTGAAATAGGCGTATCCCCTGAGGATGCAGACCTTGCAGGCGCACTCGCTGACGTGCTCGACTTTAGAAACACCTACTATCCTGATAAGGAAGTATGGCTTACCGAATTTGGTTGGGATACAAATCAAAGCTACCTCACACAGGGCTCATCGCACGCATACGGTCCTTACACGGGCAGACAGGTGCAGGCAATGTGGCTCACACGCGCATACTTTATTCTTGCATCAATCGGCGTTGACCGTGCGGCAATGTATATGTGTAGCGACGTCGGTGCTGAGGACACCTCCATTGGAAAATACGGCACAAGCGGTATTATCACATCTAACGGAGTAAAGAAGGACTCTTATTATTACATATACACACTTAAGAGCAATATGTCGGATATGTATTTCACTGAAATCATCGATTCCGGTAATGAGGACGTGTGGATTTACAAGTTTGAAAACGGTCAGGGCAAGACCTGCTATGCAGTATGGTGTCCTACCTCTGACAACGTTCGCGTTGACGGATATCAGTTGAATATCGGTAACGCATCATCGGCAACGCTTGTTGAAATGGCATATGGCGAAATCGCCGGTGTGTCAAGCGCGCTTACCGTTAATAACGGCACAGTTAGCGTAAACGTAAGCGAATGCCCAATTCTTGTAATAGCAGAATAAGAGCATTAGACGAGAAAAACATCAAAGCGTCTGATTAAAAAGGAGAACTTAAAATGAACAACAAACCACAAAAAATACGCATCACCCCTGAGATGATTATCAACGATATGGGAATTGAGAAGGTATCAAACTTCTTCTGCGAATTCGATACCGACGGAGATCCCCTTTATGGCGTAGAGCCACAAATCCCACAGGTTCACCCAAGACACGACCATTGGTGGGTTGGAGAAACTGACTTGGCATTTACAATTGAGCTCGGCGCAGTTTACCAAATCACAAATATGTTCATCTATAACGACTATGACGAATATAAGCCCGAAAAGGACAAGGCTGACTACGGTGTTCGTAAGGTTAGAGTTAAGATGGGAACTCCATTTAGCTGGGAGTATAACGAGGAGCTTGCTCCTGAAAAGAGAAAGTGGACAGGATTCGAAACCAACGCTCAGACCGAGTATATCAACTTCTCATTTAATAATAACCAAGCACCGTCAGAGATTATAATCTACGGCTACGAGGTTGCACCAAGCACACAGGTTATCCCTGAAAAGAAGGAGCACAAGTTTAGTGATCTTAGCGAATTCGTTGGTATGAATGCGTTCGTAAACGACGGTGATGACGTTCTTCGTGCTGTAAGCTATATCCGTGAGTATCACCCATGGCTTTGGAGCTGTACTCCCGATATGGAGAATACCAAAATCGCATTCAATCCAAGCTTTGCCGGACCTTGGGACTTCGATGAATATTATCGCAAGACAAAGAAGTTCGGTATTGACGTTTGTCCTGTTATCTCAACTCACTCAAAGAGATGCCCTAAGGACCACACCTGTGATTCAACTGATCCAAAGAACTATATGAGCTACGCAACAATGCTTTTCCAATTTGTTGCAAGATACGGAAACAATAAGGATATTGATCCATCACTTATTAAGGTTGTTGATGGACAAGAGCCTAAAATCGGTCTTGGCTACCTTAAGAGTGTAGAGCCTCTTAACGAGCCCGACGGAACTTGGCTTGGCAGAGATCCGTACTTCTCACCATTCGAGCTTGCAGCATTCCTTAGCATGTGCTATGACGGACACGAGGGAATGTACAAGAACGTTGGTGTAAAGCAGGCTGACCCTAACTTCAAGATGTCAATGTCAGGTGGAGCAGGACTTAACTCCAACTATATAAGAGCTATGCAGCTTTGGTGCAAGTACAACCGTAAGGACGGAAAGCTTCCTTTTGATGCAATCAACGCTCACTGCTATTGCGGTAAAAAGCTTGACGAGGCAGGTATTGCAAAGCTCGTAGACGTAAATATCGAGGACCGTGGCGACCAAGGTCAAAGCATTTGGATGGGCGTATCTCCTGAAGAGGGTGATATCATCGGACGCTTCGATTCAATTCGTGATTTCCGTGATAGATACTATCCCGATATGGAAATTTGGCTCACCGAATTTGGTTGGGACACTAACCAAAGCTGGAAGACCTCAACCGCTGCACACGCATACGGAGAATATACAGGTAGACAGGTACAGGCTATGTGGCTTGTTCGTGAATATCTCCTTCTTTCATCAATCGGTGTAGAAAAGGCTGCTATGTATATGTCGCGCGACTGCGGTCCTGAGGAAACTGCCGTTGGTAAGTACGGCTCGAGCGGACTTATCAGATTCCCAATCGAGATTGATCCTACAAATGTAATTCAAGGAAACAAGAAGGATTCCTTCTATTATGTATATACTCTTAAGGAAATCCTTAAGACAACTCGCTTTGATGGCGAAATTGAAGCTCCTAACGCAAACGTTAAGATTTTCAAATACGTTACAAAAGAGGGTAAGGCAAAGTACGCAGTATGGTGCACAACCTCTGACGGAACAAAGGTTCCCGGTATGAAGCTTAAGGTTGGAGAGGGCGAATTCGAGCTCATTCAGCTTGTAAACGAGGCTTATAACGGTAAGCATAGCGCACTTGAAAACAATAACGGAACAGTTGTTGTTAACGTAAGCGAGAACCCAATCTTCGTAGTAGAAAAATAAAAATCAAAAGAGCCTGTTTTGCAGGCTCTTTTAATTTAATTAAAAAGAAAAGAGAAGGTGGCAACGCAGTTGACGGATGAGGTGTAGTTCACTCTCGTTTTGTGCTTGTAAAATTTAAATTAAAAAAGAAAACCGAGGAATGAATCCTCGGTTTTTACTTTATTAGTCAACCATTACGTATACAGGGTTCTCTGAAACGTGAATCTTAACAGTTCCGTTTGTAACTGTGAGATCGCTTGCAACACCGTCAGTGTCGAGGTCAACAGCCTGGATGAGAGTAGCGGAGCTACCGTCAATCTTAAGCTCGAAGTCTTCAACCTCTGTACCGTCCATTGTTGGGCACCATACTGCATATGCAGTCTTGCCGTCATCGTTTTGATACTTGTAAATCCAAACATCGTCGCTTCCTGATTGCATTTCGTCTACGAATGTGTAGTCGCCAAGAGCGTTCTTAAGTGTGTAGAGATAGTAGTAGGAATCCTTGTAGTATTCCTTGCCGTTTTCATCAAAGCCTACAACACCGCAAGTACCGTACTTACCAACTGCAGTTACGTCGTATGCAACGTCCTCGCACATGTACATAGTAGCCTTATCAACACCGATTGAGGAGAAGATGAGGTATGCACGTACGAGCCACATAGCCTGTACCTGATGTGAATCATACTTTCCGTAAGCGTGAGCAGCGGTCATTGTTTCGTAGCTTGGGTTAGTGTCCCAACCGAACTCAGTGATCCAAACCTCAACGTCTGGGAAGTACTTGTTTCTGTAATCAATTATACGGGAAATGTCGTCAACAATGTTGTAATACTCAGGAGATACACCTACCTGGATATATGTATTGTTCATATAGAAGGTATTTGAGAAGTAGGAGTGGAAGTTGAATGCATCCATACCAAGGTTACCGTCAGTACGGTTAGCCTGGAGCCAGTAGCACATACTTGTGATATATCTACCGCCTGTACCTGCAAGACCTGCCATAGCAATCTTGAAGTTAGGGTCAGCATTCTTAACACCGAAGTGGTATCCGTCATCAATCTTTGATGATGTCAATGTCTTCATATGTCCATCGTAGCAAGCGCTTTGGAGAGCTGCGAGCTGGTATGGAACCATTCCGAGGTTATCCTCACCGTTAGGCTCGTTACCTGCCTCGATCCATTGAAGTGTGCCTGCACCTGCGCTCTTTGCAGCTGTTGAGCAGTGCTTTCTCAAAATTGAGAGAAGATCTGCTGATGTGTTAGAGCCATAACGTGCAGCGAAGCAGAACATATTGTCTGCATACAAGCAGTAAACCTGAGGATTGAACTTCTCAAAGAAGCTTGCAGGAACGTATTTTCCGCCTTCCTTGATAGGATTGCCGTCGTCGTCAACCTTCTTAGCAAGCTCGTAGTTTGGCCATTGGATACATGGAATTACGTTGATTCCTGCAGCCTGATAAGCGGAGTATTGTCCGTCAAAGTTACCCATACCGCCCATAAAGTTGTTGGACATGCCTGGATATGCACCGTCGTTATATGACCAACCGAAGTTGTGATATTCACGAAGAACTGTTGTACAGCTTACGCTTCTGATAGGAGTGTTACCACCACCGGTAGCAACGAATCCACACATACCCATCATCTCGCCCATTGTAGGAAGTGGACGAAGAGTTGTTGCGATAGGAGTGTTTTCGGAGCTTTGATAGCCGTAAATCAAGATTTCGTGAGGAGCTTCGCCATCCTTGAATACAACCTGAACGTATCTCGCCTCAGCATTAACCTCAACGTCGTTCCAGTTCTTGTCGTCGATGTCAGACATCTCGAACTCGTAGTAGCCATCCCACTTTTCGTTGTCAGCCTGGAAGTCAACAGGCTTCTTTGACCATCTTACGGTAACTGTTCCAACAAAAGGAGCGTCGTTATCGAAAACAACATTGTTGCCATCAACAACATACTTACCCTTGAGCTCACCGTAGAAGAGCTTAATTGTTGTGATATAGTGGTTGAACTCCATGTCAACGATAGGACCGAGGTTCATACCAACCTTACCGTCTACAACGTCGCCTGCATTAGGATCGTATGTAACTCTGTTACCTGTTGTTGGCGGTGGATAAACAGTACCCATGTTTGTTTCAGGACGGTAAAGGCTTGAAACGTACTTGTCATCCTGCTCGTCAAAGAGTTTTGTGAAGTTACCGCGAAGTGTTTCACCGTGGTAAACGTTTGAAATTGATGTTGTGTAGTTAATAGGAATAACCATATTACCACCAACACGAACAGAGCTTGTAAGACCGTGATTTGACTCGTTGCCTGCATAAGGTCTAACAGCTACGTAGTATTCCTTTGAAGCTGAAGCACCAAGATTTTCAAGAACAACTGTGATTTCCTTTGTTCCTGTAACCTTAGCATTAGCCTTTGTAGCCTTAGCAAAGTTTTCGTCGGTAATAGGCTTGTCGCTATATCTGATGTCATAGCTAAGACCGCTTACGAAAACGTTGAACTTAAGAGTAGCAGTTCCGTCTTCAAGATCTGCAACGCGAAGGTATCTGATATTGTCAACCTCGCTAGCTGTGCCCTGTGGACCGCTTGGGCCGTCGCTGCTTGATGATGAATCGCCGCTACTTGATGAGCTTGTGTCATCTGGATCCGGAGTAGGGATACAAGATGCGAGCAAGACAGATGTCAATGCGATGATCAACGCAAGAGCAATTAATAAAATTCTTTTTCTCATTTTGTCCTCCATATGGAATTTTTTTAAAGCCGTATTTTCGCTTTTATTACATTATATATAATACACTATTATAAGGCCTTTGTCAAGTTAATTTTAAACAAATTCACTGTTAAAAATAAAATTGATAAACTCCATTTGTGCAATGTGCACAGGTGAAGGCTATTCTTTTTGGGCAAAGTGCCGATACTCGCGTTTTTAAGGCTCGCTTTCGCTCGGCATTTGCTCCTCGTTTTGCTCAGTAACCTCGGAAAACGGTGGAGAATAAAGAGAGTCAAAGCAGTCGATTTGAAACCTCGTGTCGAAGCGCACTCCGAGAATGTGAATTACTCTCAAATTCGCATAATCATACTCCGAGAGTGGCTTGTCAAGAGCGTCGTTTGAGTTGGCACAAATGTAAATTTCTCCGTCGCGAATTTCACTTATGATTACCGTGTGATAAAAAACGCCGTCCTCGTTTTGAAGCTGAATTACATCGCCAACCTCGGCGCGCTCAAGCGTGTCCTCAATTCCAAACGGACCGACCCCTACATTTTCTATCATAAAATTGTAGAAAAATTCTACCCCCGTCCACGACGCGCTACGCCTGTTGGTTGAAAGATAATACCAGCCGTAAATCGGTGTATAATTCATAACACAGCTTCCCGCAAGCACGCATTGAGAAACGAAATTCGTGCAATTTCCGCCAATTCCCGCAAAGGAGAAGAACAGAGGATTTCGCACTAAGGCATATTTTCTTGCATAAAGCACAGCCCTTTCTCTTGCATATTCCTTTTCAATTATCATAAAATCGCCCCCTTACGAGTATTTTATGAAAAAGAAATGATTTTGTGAGGGATTATGGAGCTTTTCACTCTTACGGGCGTTGCGATTTTGCTCGCGCTTGGCGTAACCTTTTTAAACGGCTTTACCGATGCACCGAATTCTATTGCGACAACCGTTGCGACAGGCGCACTCTCTATGAACCGTGCGTGTGCCTTGAGTGCGATTTGTAATTTTCTCGGCTTGACCGTTTCCTTGCTCGTTAACGCGAGCGTGGCAAAAAGTATTCTTGACGGAGTAGAGCTTGGCGCAAAAGGAGAGATGGGAGTCATCGCAATACTACTTTCGAGCGTGATTTTTTCGAGTGCTTGTTGGCTTTTTTCAATGCCGTCAAGCGAGTCGCATGCAATTATGGCATCGCTTTGCGGTGCTTCAATTGCGCTTTCGAAAACGGCAAGCTTGACGCCTGCGCTTGAAATTTTGCTCTATATGATTTTGTCGTGCCTTGCCTCGTTTTGCCTATCCTGTGTCGTTTATTTGATGCTAAAAGGAGCACACTTGCCTTGGAAAAGACTGCAAATCGCATCGTGCGCGCTCTCCTCGGCTATGCACGGTGCACAGGACGGACAAAAGCTTCTTGCACTGCTGATTTTTCTTTATCCCACGCAAGGATTGCAATCTCTTGCTTTTCCAACCCTCGCAGTTGGAGCGGTGCTGTTTTTGGGTACGCTTTTGGGCGGTGGCAGAATAGTAAAAACAATGGGCGAGGGCATAGTCGCATTAAAAGAAAAAAGCGCGTTTGTTAGTGAGGTGTCCTCGAGCGCTTGCTTGATTTTTTGCTCCGTGCTCGGCTTACCGGTTAGCACGAGCAATATAAAAGCCTGCTCCGTTGCGGGAGCAGGCTTATGCGACGGTAAAAGAGTAAATTTCAAAACGCTCCTTAAAATGGCGTGCGTTGCGATTCTTACCTTTCCTATTTGTATGGCGCTTTCTTATTTTATCACAAGGGTTTTGGGATAGATGCGAGCTCGTCCCAAATTTCACCGCTTGGTAATGCGTCGAAATACATTTGCGCCTTGGTTTTCGGATGTAAAAAGCAAAGAGAGTGTGAATAAAGCGCGATTTTTGCGTTATCCTTAGCACCGTATTTTCCATCTCCGTAAAGTGGATATGAGCGCGAGGAAAATTGAACTCGTATTTGATGAGTCCTTCCCGTGTGAAGTCTTATATGAAGGAGCGAAAGCTCGTCCTCACCGATTTTTGCTCTTTGCAGAGTGGTAAAGTCAAGGCGCGCCTCCTTTGCCCCCGCTCGCTTCGTTTTCACGGCAAAGGATTTGTTTTTTAGCCTGTCGTGATATAGAAAATCAACCATCTCGCCCTCATCCTCGGTGTGTCCGTGCACAATTGCAAGATAAGTCTTTTTGAAGGTGCCTTCCTGAATTTGCCTTGAAAGCTCGCCTGCGCTTTTTTGATTTAGAGCATATACCATAATGCCCCTTGTCGTGATGTCAAGACGGTGAACGGGAAACGGCTCAACACCCGTTATCTCGCGTATCATATCGAGCATATTAGCGCCCTCGCTTTTTTGCGAGGAAACACCGTATTCCTTTTCACAAACGATTATATCGTTATCCTGATAAAAGATTTTCATTTTACTCCTAAAACACACCAAGGTATGCGCCTTGGTGTGTCGTTTTAAAAGATTATTTTACCTCGATAAGAGATTCATCCCACATAGCGGGAGCTTCGTAGCCGAGAAGGTTTACAACAGTTGCCGCAACGTCGGAAAGACCGAACTGACCGTTGTCAGCCTTAACCTCATACTTATCTGCATAGAAGTTATCATAGATAATGCAAGGAACAGGATTGAGAGTGTGGCTTGTCTTAGCCTTGAACTTGCCGTTCTTGTCAGCCTTAGGCATACCCTTCTTGTCAACCTCATACATCTCGTCGGCATTACCGTGGTCAGCTGTGATTACTGCAACGCCCTTAAGCTCGTCAACTACGTCAAGAAGTCTCTTGAGCTGAAGGTCGAGCGCTTCCATCGAGCAACGTGTAGCGAGAAGGTTACCTGTGTGTCCTACCATATCTCCGTTAGGGAAGTTAACGCGAAGGCACTTGTACTCACCGCTTCTGAGGCACTCGATAAGCTTATCGGTGATTTCGGCGCACTTCATCCAAGGTCTTTGCTCGAAAGGAACAACGTCGGATGGAACTTCAATATAGGTTTCAAGCGCGTCGTCAAACTTTCCACTCTTGTTTCCGTTCCAGAAGTAGGTTACATGTCCGTACTTTTGAGTTTCGGAGATTGCAAGCTGTGAAATACCTGTATCAGAGAGATATTCTCCCATTGTATTTGTGATTTCAGGTGGATTTACAAGATATCTTGAAGGAATGTGAAGGTCGCCGTCATATTCGAGCATACCTGCATAAACAACCTTAGGGAAGCGAACTCTGTCAAATTTGTCAAAGTCTGCATCGTCGAATGCCTTTGAAATTTCAATTGAACGGTCGCCACGGAAGTTGTAGAAGATAACGCTGTCGCCGTCGTTGATTGTACCAACAGGCGCTCCGTCCTTTGCAATTACGAACGGTGGGAGATCCTGGTCGATAACCTTGAATTCCTCACGGTAGGTTTCGATTGCCTTCTTAGCACAGCAGAACTGTCTACCCTCGCCAAGCACGTGAGTCTTCCAGCCGTTTTCAACCATCTTCCAGTTAGCCTCGTATCTATCCATTGTGATAACCATTCTTCCACCGCCTGATGCGATCATAATATCGAATGAATCATCACGAAGTGATGCAAGGAATTCCTCAAATGGCTCAACATAGTCGAGCGCGCTTGTTTCACCAACGTCGCGTCCGTCGATAAGAACGTGAATTCTAACCTTGCTAACGCCTTCCTTCTTAGCCTGTGCAATCATAGCCTTGAGGTGGTCGATGTGAGAGTGAACGTTACCGTCCGAGAAAAGACCGATAAAGTGGAGAGTGCTACCGTTATCCTTTACGTTAGAAACGATTGTTTGCCAAGTGTCGGATGCGAACATCTTGCCGTTTTCAATTGATTGAGAAACGAGCTTCGCGCCCTGTGCGAATACCTGACCTGAGCCGAGTGCGTTGTGTCCAACCTCGGAGTTACCCATATCGTCGTCGCCCGGAAGACCAACGGCTGTTCCGTGTGCCTTGAGCTTAACCCAAGGATATTTTTCCATAAGCATATCAAGAGTTGGTGTGTATGCGTTCTTTACTGCATTTCCCTCGCTATCGGGAGCAATGCCAACTCCGTCCATAACGATTGTGAGGACAGGACCGTTTACACCGATTGATTTCTTAAGCTCATTAAGCTTTGCCATAAAATAAACTCCTTTTAAATCATATAATTTTTTAACACATACATTATATACCATAATTGTGAACAAATTGTGAACAAACGCAAAATTCTTGACATTTTTTTATTATAGTGGTAAAATGTCCTTGTAAAAACGAAAATTTATCCGTAAAAGAGGTTTAAATATGTCAGTTAAGGAGCAATGTATACAGGCTACAAGGGAGCTTTGCGAGGTAGCCAAGCTTAAAAAGGGAAGTATTTTGGTTGTCGGTTGCTCGACAAGCGAGGTTGTTGGCTCTAGAATAGGAACAAACTCCGACCCCGATACCGCCGAGGAAATATTCAAGGGAATTTATAGCGTGCTTAAGGCAAAGGGAATATATCTTGCAGTTCAATGCTGTGAGCATCTTAATCGCGCAATAGTTACCGAGGCTGAGGCAGTGCCAAACGCAGAACTTGTAAACGTAGTGCCTCAAAAGAAGGCGGGAGGTTCGCTTGCAACCGTGGCTTACGGTAGCTTTAAAAATCCTGTTGTAGTTGAGGAAATTAAGGCTGATGCGGGAATTGATATCGGTGGCACGCTTATCGGTATGCACCTTAAAAGAGTTGCCGTGCCTGTTCGCCTTTCGATTAACAAAATCGGAGAGGCAAGCATAATTTGCGCTCGTGTTCGCCCTAAATTTATCGGTGGCGAAAGAGCAATTTACGATAAGGAAATGATGTAAAAAAGAGGCGTGTGCCTCTTTTTTATTGATTTTGCGTGTTATATGTGATAAAATAATAAAAAAGGGGGATAGCAATGAAAAAACTACTCACATTTTTAAGTATTATAATTTTAGCACTTGTGCTATTTAGCTGTGGCAACGCGGAAATAGATGATTTTCAAATAGTTATTCCCGAAAATGCAGACCTAAGCACTAAATACGCCGCGGAAAATCTTGCCACTATGCTGTCGGAGCGTGGCAACGGTGTCGAAATCGTAACGGATTCTACAAGGGAAGCAAGATTTGAAATCTTGATAGGCGATACAAACCGTGAGGAATCCAAAACTGAGAGTGAGCTTTCCGACGGACAGTATCTTGTTTTTGCAAAAAACAAAAAGATTGTAATCAAGGGCTACGGAATTTATGTTGGTGCAGGCGTCCACGCACTTGTAAACGAATATGACCTTAAAATAAGCGACCTTCCAACAGAGGAAAGTCCAAAGAATTTTGTGTTTTCCGAAAAGTACGATAGCGTAATCTTTATGATAGGCGACGGAATGGGCGAAAACCATATAAAAATGGCAGAAAGAAACGGAATGCCAACCTTCATTGCAAGGTCGTTTATCGCCACAGGTAAGAGCGTAACCCGTTCACAGTCGGTAATAAATAAGGAAGCAAGCTTTACCGATAGCGCAGCATCGGGCACGGCTATGGCGACGGGATATAAAACGCTCAACGATTATATCGGAGTTGACCCTAATGGCAATCCGCTCCAAAACATTCGCGAGCTTGCATTTTCACTTGGCGCAAAAACTGCCGTAGTAACCACCGATAAGATAACGGGCGCAACTCCGTCCGCTTATATGTGCCATAATATTTCAAGAGAAAACACCGAGGAGCTTCAAGCGGAAATTGACGCGCTCATCTCGGACGGAAAAATTGATTATGTGGCGGGAAGTGTCGATAATAATCTCACAAACGAGGTGAAAAACGCGCTTTCAACTCTGTCAAAGGACGCATCAAGCTTCTTTATTATGATAGAGGAAGGACAAATTGACAAGCGCTCACACGACAAGGATCAGGCAGGGGCTATCGAAATGGTCAAGCGCTTTAACGACGCGATTGCATATGCCACACAGTTTACGCTTTGCCACCCCGATACACTTCTTATCGTAACTGCCGACCACGAAACAGGTAAGCTTACCGATTCAAAGTATAACGAGTACGGCTATCTCTTCCACGGCTACAATCATACAAATGTGGACGTTCCGTTCTTTATGCTTGGCGCAGGGGCGAGCGCATATGACGGACAAACGCTTGAAAATATCGAGCTTGCCAAGATTTGCGCGAGCGCATATACTACCGAGCCATTTGGAATGGAATGGGAAAAATAAACAATAAAACAAGGAAGAGGGGTAAAATGAAAAAGAAAATTATCTGCATATCTTTGTCTATTATTGTGGTACTTGTGGTTATGTTCGTGCCGTTTCGCAAAAACGAATATGACGACGGTGGAACGGTTGAATATGTTGCACTCACATATAAGGTTGTAAAATGGAAACGATATATAATGCCGGGAGAATCTATATACGAAAGCACGCGAGTTTATTGGCTCGGCGATAAAAAGCCGATTAGTGAGCTTTGGGAGAGAGAAACGGAAATAATAAATGAAGGTCAAAAATAAAAGAGCGGAATTTTCCGCTCTTTTTATTTATGTGTCTATATGTCGGATTGCCGACTCGATATATTGTCGCTATGCGCCAATTCGATATGCTCGCGCTTTGCACGAGCTCTAATTTTGAACCGAGTTCAAAATTACTCCCACTCGATTGTGCCGGTTGGCTTTGGTGTGAGGTCGTAGAGAACACGGTTAATGCCCTCAACCTCGCTTGTGATTCTCTTTGTAATCTTGTGGAGAATTGGGTATGGGATTTCCTCGATAGTTGCGCTCATTGCGTCAGTTGTATTTACTGCACGAATGATTGCAGGCCAACCCTCGTAACGGCTTTCGTCCTTAACACCAACGCTCTTGATGTCAGGAATTGCAATGAAGTATTGCCATACGGTTTCGTTAAGACCTGCGATATCGAACTCCTCACGAAGAATTGCATCAGCTTCACGAAGTGCGTGGAGTCTATCTCTTGTGATAGCGCCAAGGCATCTTACACCAAGACCGGGACCCGGGAATGGCTGACGGTAAACCATCGCGTGTGGAAGACCGAGTGCCTCGCCTACAACTCTAACCTCGTCCTTAAAGAGAAGCTTAATAGGCTCAACAAGCTCGAACTGAAGGTCATCAGGAAGACCGCCAACGTTGTGGTGAGACTTAACTGCCTTCTTGCCCTCTGCTTGCTTTACGCTTTCAAGAATGTCAGGATAAATTGTACCTTGAGCCAAGAAGTCAACGCCCTCAAGCTTTCTTGCCTCTTCCTCAAAAATACGAATAAATTCGCCACCGATTATCTTACGCTTTGTTTCAGGGTCGCTAACACCTGCAAGCTTGTCAAGATAACGGTCAGTTGCATCGATATATACAAGGTTTGCGTCGAGCTGCTTACCAAACACCTCGATAACCTGCTCACTTTCGCCCTTACGCATAAGTCCGTGGTTTACGTGAACGCAAACAAGCTGCTTGCCGACAGCCTTGATAAGAAGCGCTGCAACAACGCTGGAGTCAACTCCACCTGAAAGTGCCAAAAGCACCTTTTTGTCGCCAACCTGCGCTCTGATTTCGGCAACCTGCTCGTCAATAAATGCGTTTGCAAGCTCGAAAGTGTTAATTCTCTTCATTGAATCGGGTCTTACATTAGAACTCATATACTATACCTCCGATATTTGTTCTTGATTTTTTGATAGAAATATTTTATCACAGGTCTTTTTCAATATCAATAGAATTTTATGAATTTTTTAAGATTTTTTTCAAATTTTTAGAACTCACTTGACAAAGTCAAGGATATGGCATATAATTTTACTGTAAAACGAATAAATCTTCAGGGCAGGGTGAAATTCCCGACCGGTGGTAAAGTCCACGAGCGCGATTGCGTTGACTTGGTGCAATTCCAAGACCGACAGTAAAGTCTGGATGGAAGAAGAATCTATGTGATATTTTCTTTTGTCGTCCTGAAAGGACGATTTTTATTTTTAAGGAGCTGTAATGAACAAATCAACGAAGAAAATAGTAATGACGGGAATGTTCTCGGCGCTTGCATACGCGCTCACCTGTCTTGGTAATTTGATACCGATAAAGGTCGCAGGCTTTCTCGATTACGACCCCAAGGATATAATAATCGTAATCGCAGGCTTTATTTTAGGTCCTGTTCCTACGATAATAATTAGCGTAATAACCGCACTTTTGGAGCTAATTTCTATAAGCGCAACAGGTCCTATCGGCTTTCTTATGAATATAATTTCAAGCTGTGCCTTTGCTTTGCCCGCAAGCGTGATTTATCATAAAAAGCGCACATTTTCGGGAGCGATAATCGGTCTTTGCACGGGAGTTTTGTCAATGGCGGTTATAATGGTGCTTTGGAATTATCTTATCACGCCACTTTATATGAACGTTGCAAGGTCGGTCGTTGCGGGTATGCTACTCAGCGTATTTTTGCCGTTCAACTTAATAAAGGGCGCGCTAAACGCCTCGCTTGCAATGCTTCTTTATAAGCCAGTGGTTAAGGCTATGCGCGGTGCACGCCTGCTAGAGGGCTCACAGGGCAAAAAGAACGATATTAAGGTAATCTTGATAGTCGTTTGCGTAATGGTTGTCAGCGCTTGCGTGCTTGGACTTCTCGTAATGGGAGGTGTAATTTAATGGAAAAGGTAAGGGAATTTACACAGGACGGTGTTCTCGCAGTACATATAACCGATATACCGAGGCTATCTCTTTTCAAAACCTTCGATTGCGGTCAGTGCTTTCGCTTTGACCCTGTCGAGAAATTCGGCAATAAAATTGAGGTTGGCGGAGTTGCCTTTGGTAAATACGTGATTTTTGCTCAAAATCACGAAAACGAGCTGATAATCTACGGCTCAACGGAGAAAGAATATAATTCGATTTGGAGAAAATATCTCTCTCTTGATACCGATTATGACAAGGTAAACGCGCAAATCCTCTCTTGCACCGATTCGCTACATATGAAAAGGGCAATCGAGTACGGAAACGGTATCAGAATTTTGCGCCAAGACCCGTATGAGGCAATCATTTCATTTATAATCTCGCAGAATAACAACATTCCGAGAATTAAAAAGATAATCGCCTCAATTTGCCAAAATTACGGACACAGTGTCGCTCTTTTTGATAAAAACGACTACACGTTCCCCTCAAATGACGAGCTTTCAAGAGTGAGCGAGCAGGAGCTTTTCGCCCTCAAAATGGGCTTTAGAGCAAAATATATCGCCGATGCGTGTGAGAAAATCAAAAACGGAAGCGTTGATATTGAAAGAGTTATGGCAAACGACAATTTTGACGAATGCGTAGCACATCTTTGTCAGGTAAAGGGAATAGGGCTTAAGGTTGCCTCGTGCGCACTCCTTTTCGGCTTTGGAAAAACCGAGGCATTCCCACGCGACGTACATATAAACCGTACCTTGGAAAAATATTTTCCAAACGGAATAGACGTGTCCGCGCTTGGCAAAAGTGCAGGAATTGCACAGCAATATTTATTTTACTACGAAAAATACTCGCAAAGCACTTGACTATCACGCCAAGTTGGAGTAAAATAGTGGTGTAAGAAAATTTATATAAAAAGGAAACAATTAACATGAAAACAGTATGCTTTGGCGAAATAATGCTTAGACTCAATCCGGCAGGATACACAAGATTTATCCAAACCGATACCTTCGGCGCTACCTACGGTGGTGGTGAGGCAAACGTTGCAGTATCTCTTGCTAACTACGGAATTGACGCATCATATGTAACAAAGCTTCCTACTCACGAAATCGGTCAGAGCGCAGTTAACTCGCTCCGTCGTTATGGCGTTGACACTTCCGATATCGTAAGAGGTGGCGAAAGAGTAGGTATTTACTACCTCGAAACAGGCGCATCACAGCGTCCTTCAAAGGTTATTTACGACCGTGCTTATTCAGCTATCGCTCTTGCAAAGAGAGATGACTTTGATTGGAATAAGATTCTTGACGGCGCTAACTGGTTCCACTTTACAGGTATCACACCGGCACTCGGTGGTGAGCTTCCTGAAATTTGCATGGACGCACTTAAGGCGTGCCGTGAAAAGGGCATCACAACAAGCTGCGACCTTAACTTCAGAAAGAACCTTTGGACAAGTGAGCAGGCAGGCAAGACAATGGGTGAGCTTATGAAGCTCGTTGACGTTTGTATTGCAAACGAGGAGGATGCCGAGAAGGTGTTCGGAATTAAGGCTGAAAATACCGACGTTGACGCAGGCGTTGTAAATCACGACGGATATAAGAGCGTTGCAAAGCAGCTCTCCGAGAGATTTGGCTTTAAGAGAGTAGCAATCACTCTCCGTACAAGCATTTCAGCAAACGATAACAAGTGGGCGGCTATGCTTTACGATGCAAAGGAGAATGATTATTTCTTCTCTCGCTCTTATGATATACATATCGTTGACCGTGTAGGCGGTGGCGACTCATTTGGCGGTGGACTTATCTACGCTTCACTTATGGATAAAGCACCACAGGACGTAATCGAATTTGCAGTTGCGGCATCTTGCCTTAAGCACACAATTATAGGCGACTACAACCTCGTTAGCGTAAAAGAGGTTGAGGGACTTATTAAGGGTGGCGGAAGCGGACGCGTACAAAGATAATTCACTTTTAAAAGCACTTTAATAAAAGCAAGGACCACACCAAAAGTGTGGTCTTTTGAAAAGGTAAATATGAGATATAATTTTGAAAGTAAGACGGTAATTTTAACAGGCGCATCAAGTGGAATAGGCAAGGAAATTGCAAAAAGACTCATTTTGAAATTCGGTGCTACCGTGTACGGAGTTGCAAGGCGTGCCGAGATGCTTGAAGAGATAAGGTGCGAGCTTGGAGAGCGCTTTATTCCAACACCGTTCGACGCAACCGATAAGGGCGCGTGGGGCGCTCTTGCAAAAAGGCTTGATGGCGAGGGCATAATTGTTGATACGCTTATCAACTGTGCAGGTGCTTTACCAAAGTTTGCTTCGGTTGAAAATTCGAGCTCCGAGAGCGTTGCCAAGATTATGGAAATTAACTTTATGGCACAGGTTTACGCAACCGAGGCTATGCTCCCAATCATCAAAAAATCGGCACAGGGTGCGGTAATTTCCTTTGCATCGTCAAGTGCGCTATGTCCTTTTGCAGGCGTTAGTGCGTATTGTGCATCAAAGAGCGCGACTAAAATGTACTTTGAGTGTATGGCAAGCGAAAACAAGAATATTTACGTGTCAAGCATAATGACAGGCTTCGTTAAAACCGACATTATGAAAAATCAAGGCGCATCTGAAAAGGATGCAAGACTGTTTTCGAAGGTTTGTGCCCCACTTGATAAGACAGTAAACAAAATTATGCGCAGATTAAAAAGGCGCAAGGTGCGTATTATCGTCGGCGCAGATGCCCATATGATGAGCTTTATGTATAAGCACTTCCCACGCCTAACTCCAAAGCTAATTTCAAAAATTCTTAAGGCAACCAAGCTTGAAATTTTTTCACAGGTATAAAACAAAGTCCTCGACCTCGTGTCGAGGATTTTGTTTTAGTTAGATAAAAAGCTCCTAAGAGTTCAAGTTGCGTGGTTTTTGTGCATAAGACACAAAATCGGGGAGGGGTATTTGTTAATTGTGCGAATTGACGAAGCTATATATAATGTGTTATAATTATGATATCTAAAATCTTATATATTGTGGGGAAATCCCACAAGGAGAGGAAAATATGAAGAAAAGGATCTTGACGATACTTCTTTTGGCGCTTGTGATTTGTGCGTTTTTTGCGCTATCGGCTAATGCTGAATGTGCAGAGCACAGTTACAAAACGGAAATCAAACTCGGCGAGTATGGCTTCCTTGGCGACATTGACGTAGTATCAAAGTGTACTGCTTGCTCTGCAAAGATAGAGGAAACAATACCCTCGATTTTCATCACTCGCGGTTATTCATATACCGACGGTGGTATTGCACAGGGCTACGGAATTGACCGTGATGCGCTTGCAAGATTTGAGACCTTGACAGGTGAAAAGCTCAAATTCGGTGGAGTGCTTGCCGTTCGTTCGGTAATCGGTGATAACAATCCACTTGACAACGAGGGAAATCCGACACATTCTACCGTGCAATCAATCGACTTAACTGACACAGAGTACAGCATTATCAACGTTATGGTAAGTGGCATTCCAACTTCAATGCGTGGAAGCGAGGGCATTTTGTGTGCACTCTACATTAACGTAGGTGGTCAAACCACATACCTTGACAACCATAGCGAAAGAGTAACCTGTACTGACAAAACGTTTGATGAGGTTGTGGCAGAACCCGAATTCGACTACGTTGGCGTTTCAAACTGCGTAATTGTTGACGGCAAAAAATATCACGAAATGACTGCCAAGGAATTTAACCTTATAAATTGCGCGTTTTGGAATAGCGGAGCACTTCAAACAACCGACGCAAGCACAGGTCCAAAGTTTTGGACCAACTCGGTAGCGCTTACTAAAAGCGACCTTCCAAACGGAACGATTATTGAGGTCGATGCCGACAATAATTGGCAATACCGTCCTAACAAGATGCCGGGCACTCGCCCTAACCCTGTAAACACTAAGAGAGTTGTCATTGACGATGCTTGGTGGGGAAGCTACACAAGTGTAGGCTTTAATATCAGCAAAAACAACGGCACACTTCTTACAGACGTTGGTCCTATGCCTAACATTTCAGCACTTCGTGAAGATGAAATTATGAGCGCGTTTAGAATTCTTGTTCCTGTAGATGCAAAAAAGAAGGCGGATATACCACTTCCACCTGCACCTCCACCTGATTATTCAACGATGAAGCAGGATTGGGACGAGGACGGAGTTTTAAAAATCCTTTCAATCGGTAACAGCTTCTCAGTTGACTCACTTGAATACGTTTATCAAGTAGCACAGGATGCAGGAATTGAAAAGGTAGTGCTTGGAAACCTTTATATTGGTGGATGCACTCTTGCAACTCACCTTTCAAATGCTACGAATAATTCAAACGCATATACGTACTATACAAACACAAACGGCACTTGGTCATCTAAGGGTGGCGTTTCAATTAAGACCGCGGTTGAGAGCGACGATTGGGACTTTATCACAATGCAACAGGCAAGTGGCTCAAGTGGCGTGGGCGAAACCTATGCCGATGTAGCTAAGCTCATTGATATCGTAGAGCCGCTAAATCCAAGCGCAAGAATTGTATGGCATATGACTTGGGCATATCAGCAAAATTCCTCACACAGTGAGTTTGGCAAGTATGACAAGAACCAAGCAACAATGTACAATGCGATTATAAGCGCAGTTAAAGGAAACATTCTTGCCGAGGATAGAATTGAGCTTGTAATCCCTGCGGGAACTGCAGTTCAAAATGCAAGAACCTCTTACGTTGGCGATACACTCACACGCGACGGTTATCATTTGAGCTATGACCTTGGAAGATATATTGGCTCACTTATGTTTGTAAAATCTCTTACAGGCGTGTCAATTGACGCAGTTGATTATGCTCCTGACGGAGTTGACGAAACCGAGAGAGCTATGGCTATCGAGGCAGTTAATAACGCATATGCTAAGCCGTTTGAGGTAACAAATTCTACATATACCGAAGCTCCGACAACTCCACCGTCAGGCGGTAACGAGGGCGGAGAAGAGCCTGAAGCACCACAAGATCCCGTAACTCCTCAAAGTCCGTTCGGTGCTATTCCCGAGGGATACGTTGCACTTGATGCTACTGGCATGGGACTTATGCTCAACAGCTTCTATAACACCACAGGCTCAAGCACAATGAACGGAACTGACGACTTCGCAAAGGGCTTTGTTGCAACTAAGCAGTTTACAAAAGCACAACTCCCCGTTGGCTCTATTATTCAAGTCGCAAGCGGTTGGCAATACCGTCCCGAGGGCTGGGCACCTACAGGCTCACGTCCGGGCAACGTAACAACGGCTGAGGTTACAGTTACCGAGGATTGGTGGGGAAGCTACACACAGCGTGCGTTCAACATTTCAAAGACAACTCACTATAGCGGTCATAACGACGTAAACACCTACTCAACTGACGAAATTGCGACACTTGTGTTTAGAATTCTTGTTCCTAAGGAAACATCACAGGAGGAGGCTATCGTTTACGTTGACTCGGCGCTTTGCGATAGCGAGGTTGTAACAATCAACGGCAAGCAGTATAGAGCGCTTACCGCTAGTGCTATGGGACTTATGAGAAAAGCATATTACTTTTCGCAGGAAATGGGTCCGGAAATATATTCAACTACCGATGGTACCTCGGATAAATTCTGGGCAACAAAGACCTTTACTAAAAATGATCTTCCAACCGGAGCACTTCTTTGGGTTGCAAGCGGTTGGCAATACCGTCCCGAGGGTTGGATTGACGAAAACTCAACCAATACCAGCAATTCCCGTCCCGGTAACGTAAGCACAACCTACACAACCGTTGATGATGCTTGGTGGGGAGGCTTCACTATAAGAGGCTTTAACATTTCAAAAACAAACGGATCTAATATTGTAGGCGATTCCGTTACTGAGAACGATATTTATTCGGCATTTAAAATTTATATCCCTGTTGAAAACATTAAGGAGGCAGTACAATGAAATACGAAAAGCCAAGCCTTGAGCTTGTAGAATTTGAATCAAATGATATTGTTACCGCCTCGTTAACAAGCAACGGTAAGGGATCAATATCAAACGGAGACAGAACAATTGAGGGCGAAGAGGGAACCTTTTCAGGATTCTTTGAGGACTTGCTTTCATAACACTGTTACAAAAAAGAAAAAGGAGTGAATTTCACTCCTTTTTTTATTTCTTTAAATTGCTTGGCTCATAGTCTTGAAGTGGGGCAAGGAAGCCGTTTTCCTTTAAGCGCGCCTCGATTGCATCAAGAATTTCGGGGGAGTCGGCACTTATCGTGTGATAATGATAGCCCGAGGTAACGTTTTTAAGCAAGCTCGATTTGCCTGAGGCAATATCGCTCAAGAACGCTTGAACATTCGCACGGGATTTGAGATTCATAGGTGCGTGTACCTCGCCGTAGGTGCGATGATAGATAAACACGTCAACGCACTCTCCGCCTGCATCAACGAAAACGTTAAGCTCCCTCTCGGTATCGTCGTCGGAATGGTAAACCTTGAAAACTCGCTCAAACGCATTCTTTTTTTGAAGCACGTAACCGCGTGCATAAGCCACAATATCATAACCCTGTGCGCGTAAAATAGCAACGTCGCCAACGATGATTTGACGGCTTACCCCTAGCTCCTTGGCAAGGCTAGATGCAGAAATAAGCTTGTCAGTGCCTTCAAGACATGCAAGAATTTCCTTTCTTCTTTCTTCTCCTGTCATATCACACCTCAAATTGCGTGAAGGTTTTTAAGAGAAAGGTCGAGAATAGGTGCAGAGTGGGTGAGCGCTCCGCTTGAAATGAAGTCAACGCCCAAATCGGTAAGACGCGCGATATTTTCCTTTGTAACGTTTCCTGAAACCTCAACCTCGGCTCTGCCGTTAATAAAGTCGATTGATTTCTTCATTTCCTCGTGGCTCATATTGTCGAGCATAATGATATCAGCGCCTGCCTCAACTGCCTCAACCACCATATCATAGCTTTCAACCTCAACCTCAATCTTACGAACGAAAGGAGCATACTCCTTAGCCATAAGCACAGCCTTGCGTACGCTTCCCGCAGCACCTATGTGGTTGTCCTTCAAAAGCACACCGTCAGTTAGATTGTAACGGTGATTTGTGCCACCGCCGACTCTTACGGAATATTTCTCAAAAATTCTATTGTTAGGGCTTGTCTTTCTTGTATCAAGAAGCTTTGTCTTAGTGCCGGCAAGAAGTGAAGCAACACCTCTTGTATATGTAGCGATACCGCTCATTCTTTGCATATAGTTAAGGGCAGTGCGCTCTCCACTCAAAAGCACGCGAATGTCGCCACGAACCTTACAAAGAAGCTGTCCCTTCTTGATTTCGTCGCCGTCCTTTGCGAAAACCTCAAACTCGGTTGCGCTGTCAAGCAACGTAAATACGCGCATAAACACCTGCATACCGCAAAGAATGCCGTCTTCCTTACAAATTAAGTCAACCTCGCCCTTTGTCGCCATAGGCATAACGCTATTCGTTGAAACGTCCTCGCTTGTAATATCCTCACGCAAGGCGCTAAGAATTAGTGGATCTACCTGTAATTTAAGTGTTACCTCATCAAACATATTTGTTCTCCTTGATTTTATTTCGTCAATTTCAATTTCCTTTAAAACAGAGTCCTTGTATTTTTCCTCAAGCTCTGACTTGTTTTCGTATTTTTTGAGCGATACGCCACTAATAAGAGCACTGTCGCTTGCTATCTTGTTATCTAATGCAATCGCCCTCGATGCACGCTTAGCAAACACGAGGCTTTCGAGAAGTGAATTGCTCGCAAGCCTGTTTTTACCGTGTACACCGTTGCATGCGGTTTCGCCTATCGCAAATAGACGCTTCATTGTCGTTTGACTATCGTGATTTACCTTGACTCCGCCCATAAAGTAGTGCTGAGCGGGCACAACGGGAATACATTCCGTAAATACGTCATAGCCTGCCTGTGCGCATTTAGCAACGATATTCGGAAAATGCTCACGAAGCTCGGCTTCACCGATAGGTCGAAGGTCCTCCCACACAAATTCCGTGCCGTCAAGTGCCATTTGAGCGTGAATTGCCTCGGTTACCTTATCACGGGGAAGAAGCTCGTTTACAAAGCGCTCCATATTTTTGTTATAGAGAAGCGCGCCCTCGCCACGCACACTCTCGGAGATTAGGAAGCTCCTGTCCTTTTTGTCCTTTGTATAAAGCGTGGTTGGATGAATTTGAACGTAGCTCGTATTTTGAAGCGCAACACCGTGCCTTATCGCAATTGCAAGCGCATCACCTGTTAGATGAGGGAAGTTTGTCGAATGCTTGTAAAGACCGCCTATACCGCCTGTCGCAAGCACTGTATGCTCACACTCAACCACTTTAAGCGCGCCATCGCTTTCACGAATAACAGCACCGTAGCATTCGTTATCCTTTGATATAATATCAACGAGCGTCGTATGCTCTAAAAGAGTAATATTATCCCTTTCACGCACTCTGCTTAGAAGCTTCGAGGTGATTTCCTTGCCCGTTATATCCTTGTAAAAGAGAATTCTTTTGCTCGAATGTGCGCCCTCTCTTGTATAAAGAAGCTCACCGTTTTCATCTCTTTGGAATTCAACACCGTATGAAATAAGGTCGTTTGTAACCTCGCGTGAGGAGCTTATCATAATAGACACGCTCTCTCTGTCGTTTTCATAATGCCCAGCCTTTAAGGTGTCCTCAAAAAACGAATCGAAATCTCCATCGTCGCGCAAGGTGCAAATTCCGCCCTGTGCAAGGAAGGAGTCGGAGCTTTCGGCATCGGACTTGGTGATAATAGTGATTTTTTTGTCGCTTGGCAAATTGAGCGCACAGTAAAGACCTGCGCAGCCACAGCCGACAATTAAAATATCTGTTTTCATTTTTTCCTTCTTATATAAATATTTAAGTTTTACACATTTTAGCACACCTTTCACAATATGTCAAGACATATGTAAAAAGAATTGACAAATAATTTCGACAAATATCTTGACACGGGCGAAGATATATAGTAAAATATGATAAATTTTGAACTTACAGGAGGGCGCAATGCTCACAACCCAGCAAATGCAAGAGGAAATCTTGCGTCTTAAAAAGGAAAAGGATTTTTGCATTCTTGCTCACGCATATCAAACGCACGATATTGTCGAGATTGCCGATTTCGTAGGAGATTCCTTCGGACTTAGCCAACAGGCACAGAATGCGCCTCAAAAGAATATACTCATGTGTGGCGTGCGCTTTATGGCTGAAACTGCCAAGATTCTCTCGCCCAAGAAGAGAGTGCTTTTGTCGCATCCAAACGCAGGCTGTCCTATGGCTGAACAGCTCACTCTTGACGAGCTTAAGAAATTGAGAGAGCAGTATCCCGACCACGCAGTTGTCGCATACATAAACACCACCTCGTCTCTTAAAACTCTTTGCGACGTGTGTGTAACCTCGGCATCTGCACTTAAAATTGTAAAGCAAATTCCACAAAAGAAGATAATCTTTATTCCCGATTGCAACCTTGGCACTTGGATTGCCGAGCAAGTGCCCGAAAAGGAATTCGTGTTTATTGAAGGTGGATGCCCAATACATACTCGCATAACCGAGAAGGATGTTTTAAGAGCAAGAGAACAGCATCCTGAGGCGCTTATTTTGGTTCATCCCGAATGTGTAAGCGACGTAACAAAGCATGCAGATTTTGCAGGTAGCACAACTGCCATTATGTCTTACGTTGCAAAAAGCGATGCAAAGGAATTTGTTATCGGAACTGACAACAGCATCGTTTCACACCTTAGCTTTGATTTCCCTGATAAGAAATTCTATAAGCTTTCAAAAATATGCGTTTGCCACGATATGCGCTTGACAACGCTTGCCGATGTTTATAACTGTCTAAACGATAACGGTGGCGAGGAGATTGTCCTTGACGAGCAGGTTCGAGAGGGCGCAAAGAGATGTATTGATAATATGCTTTCATATGGCGGATAAAAGAAAACCACACTCGGTCGAGTGTGGTTTTTTGTTTTATTGTTCTTGGGTTGGCTCAGACAAAGGAGTAAAATCTCTTACAGCAACGATGTTAACAACCTTGATTTCCTTGTCCTTTGTTATGGTTGAAACATAAGGGATTTCAAGAGTTGTATCGTCTGTGTCGGTTTTATAATCCTTTTGAATGTAGGTAACATCATTTGAGCCCTCAGCATATACATAGCCTGCAAGGATAAGTCCAAGCTCAGTATAACGAGAGTCGGAGAAGTCAAAGCCACCAATGTAGCAGTTGAAATATTCGTAATCTCTTGAGGTCATCTCAACCTGTATTCCACTCTTTACGCCGTCCTTGTTAGTGGATGTGAGCTTACCGTTTTCGATAAATACATCAACATTTGCAAAGTGAGAAGCATTTGCAACGATGATACCAAAGTGGAGAGCACCCTCGTACTGCTCGTAAAGCTTCATAGCCTTTGTGTTAATCTTAAACTTTGTATCAATACCACCCGAGGTGCGCTCCTTGTATGCATATCCCTCGTGTGTGAACATAGCATCAAGATTTTCAATAACTGTGAGCGCCTTACAGGTTGCATTAGAGCAGTAGGTGTTGTGCACACCTGCACTTGTAAAGCCGTTTGCAAAGATTACGTCGTGCGCCTCGTTGTGAGCGTCTGCATCAGAGGAGAGGAACTTGTCGCACTTGTTCTCGCCAAAGTTTTTGCAATAGTTAGCGGTTGTGCAGTCAAAATCGTCGATATAGTCGTGAGTATCGAGCATTGTGCCCTCAAACTCGCCACGGCTGATTTCTCTACCACAGAAGCAGTTTATGATGCCTGCCTTGTTTGAATAACAGGTAGCTTCGCTAATAACCGAATGCTTTGGACTTTCAAGATGCTTTGTCATGTCGCTCTCTGATGCACAGAAAACGGTTGTCTTGGAATTGGAATATGATGAGAAATCAGAGCTTGACTTGTCATCAGGATTTGCAAAGATAATTTTCGAAACGCCCCAAGAACCGGTGTTTACTCGGTCCATGTTTCCAAGAAATACGACGGTAGGCTTGCCACCGTTTCCGTCTTGTACGTTTTCGAATGTCCAAGCGTTATCAAGTATTGTTACGTTCTCACCGAAAACAAGAACCTTGTTAAGGTTTTGACAGGTATCAAATACCTCTCCGTACATCGTTGTAAGTGAGCTTGGAAAGTAGTAAACATCTTCCTTGGTAATGATGTCAGGATCGCTTACAAAGTACAAGCTATGGCAACCTTGGAACGGAGTTGTTCTGGCTTGAGTAGAGTTTTGGAAAAGCTCGTTTGTGGTTGTGAGACCTTCAGGAAGGTAGAGTGCATAAAGCTTTGTGCATTTGTTGAAGGCTTCAGGACCGATGAATGTGAGATTTCTAGTGGTTTTAGGAATGTATACTCTTTGAAGATTTGAAGCACCGTAGAAGAAAAATCCCTTGATTTCAGTAAGTGTGTCAGGAAGACGAACATATTCTACGGTTGTACTGGTCTTAAAAAGATTATCATTTGAAATGGTGGTTATGCTCAAATGTCTGAAATCTGCAACCACGATTCTGTTAACGCTTGTGTTGTCGCAGGTTTGTAGGCAAAGTCCTTGCTTGTTAGGCTCGGTCCAAACGCTGTAAAGCTTGCTACTAACAACCTCATACCAAAGATCGGTAGATTTTGTACATGTGAGGGTTCCGTTCTCATCATAATACCAACAAAGAGGATCTCCGTCGGTATCGTAAAGAGCAACAACTTGACCTGTTGTGAGAGTAAAGGTTTCTTTACTGTTGTCCGGAGTAGCAGCGCTTGCCGAAATTGCAAAAATAGCGCAAATTGCTATAATTAAGCAAGCAAAGAGAAATAGTCTTTTCTTCATAGGAAAAATCCTTTCATAAAATTAAAATAGGAATATGCTAATTTTATTATATATTATGAAAATATGACTTGTCAATAGAAAAATAAAAACGCCACACTTGGTGGCATTTTGTTATTTTTGATTTTTTAGAAACTCCTCGACCTCGCAAAGAGTCGGAATTGAGCTTGATGCGCCCTTTCGGCTAACGGTGAGAGAGCCTGATGCGTTTGCATAATCGCAAGCGCGCATTATATCGCCACTGTCAAGATATTCAAGTGCAAGAGAAGCGGTAAACGCATCACCTGCGGCAGTTGTATCGACAACCTTGATATCAAAGGTGGGTCTTGTAACGCCCTTTTCACCGTCGAAAATATAAGCACCACGACCACCAAGCTTAATAACGATATATTTTGCGCTAACCATTTTTGAAAGCGCGATAGCAGCCTTAAGGCAATTTTCCTCACTGTCAGGACGAATTCCAACAAGCTCAAAGGCCTCGCTCTCGTTTGGAGAGAAGATTTCAAGACGTGGAAGCTCACTGTAAGGGAAGCTCCTGTCGGCAGGACCTGCATCAATGAAAATAGGAATATTTTTTTCACTTGCCACATTTGCCGAGTAAAGAATTGCATCGTGATTGATTTCAAATTGCATATAAAGCGCATCAACACCGCTATCAATAGCCTTGTCAATTGCATCACGGCTAATTTTTTGGTTAGCACCTGGGAATACGATTATTCTGTTTTGACCACTCTCCTCAACGAAAATGGTTGCAAGACCTGTTGGAGTGTCGCTATCACGCACTATATACGAGGTGTCCATTCCCTCGCGCTCGTAAAGAGAGAGAAGCGCATCTCCGTTGGCATCAGTGCCAAGCCTTGTCAAGAAGGTGCATTTTCCACCAAGACGGGAGATTGCAACCGCCGAGTTTGCGCCCTTTCCGCCCGGAACATACGTGTAAGAGCCCTTATCAATTACTGTTTGTCCTGCCTCGGGAACTCTTTTTATGCTCATAACCATATCCATATTAGCAGAGCTGACAACGAGAATTTTCTTTTTCATATAAATCACCTCAAAAGATTTCTATTACTATTTTACAACAAATGCGCACGCCTTTCAAGTAAAACTTGACTTTTTTGAAAATAAATGGTAGCATAATAGTATCACTTCAAGGGGGGATAGGTATGGAAATTACGAGAATAGCGCAAATTCGCACGGATTTCGAGGATAAATTCGGAATTCCAAGGCAAAGCGGACTTGTGAAGGAGCTTACGGGAACTGTAATTTTTGAAAAGAAATATCGCTGTGAGGATGCGTTACGCGGAATAGAGCAATTTTCACACCTTTGGATTGTTTGGGGCTTTTCGGAAAACGAGGGCGCAAAATACAATCCCACCGTCCGTCCACCAAGGCTTGGGGGCAACACGCGCGTTGGCGTTTTCGCATCTCGCTCACCGTTCAGACCAAACGGACTTGGACTGTCCCTTGTCAAGCTTGAAAGAGTGGAAAAAAGCGAGAAATACGGACACGTCCTCGTCGTTTCCGGTGTTGATATGCTAGACAAAACTCCGATTTACGATATAAAGCCATACCTTCCGAGCACGGATTTTGCCCCCGATGCGACAGGCGGATTTGCCGACGAGGCATATGAATATTCGCTTGAGGTTGTCTGCGATACAGGGCTTCTCGAAAAGCTTGACGAAGGCAAAAGAGAAGCGCTCTTGGGCGTTTTGAGTCAAGACCCCCGTCCGTCATATATCGACGATAGCGAAAGAGTCTATGGTCTTACCTTTGCAGGCCACGAGGTCAAATTTAAGGTTGACGGCAAGACGCTCACCGTTATCTCAATAGAATAAAAAAGCTCGACCCTGTGTCGAGCTTTTTTCTAAGAGATTTATGCTTTATTATCCTGCGTTGCTCCTCGATCGCGACCTTGATGTACGAGAAGTACATCTTCGTCCGTGATTTGCGGTGCGCCTTGCCTAATTTTGCCTAAATCTCTTAATAATTTATGCATCATTATTTAAATAGTGCAAGCGCCTCATCCCTTGTAAAGGTATATTTTTTGTCGCAAAAATGACACTCAAGAGTGGTTTCTTCCTTTTCGCCCTTAGCCTTAGCCTCGTCGAAAATCTCGGTTACCTCTTTTTTGCCAAGGCTCATAAGCGCACGGCCTGTACGCTCACGTGAGCAGTCGCATTTATACTCAACCTCGATTTCGTCAAAGAGGTCGTATTCAATTCCGTCAAGCGCGATTTTCAAAATGTCCTCGTTTGACATTCCGCTAGCAAACTTGCTAGAAAGACCTGTAAGCTTCTTCGCGTTTTCCTCAAGCTTGGAAATGATTTCCTCGTCGGGGAATGGCAAAAGCTGAACGAAAACTCCGCCCGCACCTGCACACGAAAAATCGGGATTTATAAGCACTCCAAGCGCGCAAAGCGTAGGAGTTTGCTCACTTACTGCGTAATACTGTGCAATATCCTCGGCAATCTCACCGCTGACAAGCTCGATTGTACCGTTGAACGGCACCTCGTCGCCAACGTCCTTCATAACGCAAAGAAGTCCACCGCCAACAATTCCCGAAACGTCGAGCTTTCCGTTAGCCTTTGGTGGCAAATCAGCCATAGGATTTGCAACGTAGCCCTTTACATTTCCAAAATAATCGGCACAGCAAAGAGTAGTGCCGGCAAGACCTGTTCCTCTTATCGCAACGGTTAGAGTATCACCGTTTTCAGGGAGCATAGTTCCCATAACGCTTGTCGCAGTAAGGGTTCTTCCGAGAAGCGCTGATGCCGTGGGGGCTGTCTTGTGATATTTAATTGCATCATTTACAATTTGAGTTGAGTTGATAACATAAGCTCTTGCGCTTCCGTCTCTTGTCATTGCGCGAAGAACTGTTGAATATTTCTTTTCCATAATTATTCCTTTATATTTCTTGCGGTTATAAACCACTTTTCATCAGTATCGGTTGCGGGAGTGCCGTCAAAATCTCCGTGGATTGAGATTACCTCAAGGCCTGCATTCTCAAGCGCTCTTAAAATTTGCTTTTTTGAGTAGCATCGCTCTTTTTGCACCTCGTCAAAGCGAGTGTAGCTTCCGTCCTCGTTTTCCTCGAAAAGGCTTAGGTAGAACTTGCAAATTTTTGATTTTTCGTTATAATCGTTTTGCCAAGCGAGAAGCGCGTCCTCACACTCCAAAATGTATGCGTTTTGTGCGTAAACATTTTCGAAGCGATACGGAGTGTTTATATCAAAAATAAACACACCGTCGGGGATAAGATAGTTATGCACAAGCGCAAAGCACTTTTTAAGGTCATCTGGCTTGGTCAGATAATTTAGCGAATCAAGACAGCAAACGCACGCGTCAACCGTGCCGTAAAGCTCGAAATTCTGCATTCCCTGACAAAGCAACAGCACGTCGTCAATGCCCTTGTCATAACAAATATCGCGAGCAACGCCAAGCATTTCCTCACTTATGTCAACACCTGTCATATCATAGCCGTGCTCACGGAGAAGAAAGGTCATCTTGCCCGTGCCACAAGCAAGGTCCAAAACAAGAGAGGAGTCAATTTTCTCATTTGCCTTTATGCGCCCTACAATGTAGCTTGCGTACGCTTGATAGTCAAAATCGGCATTTAGTGCATCGTAAAATTCGGCAACCGAGCCGTATTGCTTTTCCATATTCATCCCCCTTAATGCGTATTCTTGCCTTATTTTAACACAAAAGAAAGATAAAGTAAAGATTAAAATTTATTTTATATGATTTTTTAGATTTTCTATATCCCCTGCGCCCATAAGAATAACACAGTCGGCATCGCTTTTGCGCACGTGTTCGGCAATTTTGCCCACGTCGCTTATAAAAATCGCACCGATATCCTCGGCAAACTTTTCGTCGCTTATTCCGTACACGTTCTGCTCCCTTGCGCTGAAAATCGGCATGCAAATCAGATTTTTTACTCCCTCAAGCGCATCAACGAATTGCGAATAGAGAGCATACGTGCGAGAATAGGTGTGCGACTGGAAAATGCAAAGCGGATTTTTAAATCCCATATCCGAAAAGGCATCAAGCGAGGCTATAATTTCCGTTGGATGATGAGCATAATCGAGATAGAGAGGCACTTCCCCTGTCAATGTGTGAACGCGCTTAACAAGCTCCTGCCGTCTTGACGTGCCCTCAAAGCTTGAAAGAGCCTCGGCAATAACGCTTGCATCTATTTTGTGAGTGTGTGCAACCGCGAAGGCGCATAGGGCGTTGTACACATTATGGCGACCGTATTCACGAAGCTCTATCTTGGCAAGCGTAGAGCCGTTTTTTATAACCGAAAACGCATTTTTTGCGCCCCCTGTGTCGATTTTTGCCATATAATCCGCCCTTTCGCGTATACCGAAGGTTATTTTGAACGGATGTCGCAGAGGCGCGCTTTTACGGTCGTCGGCATTTATGAAAACTCTCTTTGCACACAAAATATATTGCTTAAACGAGTCTAAAAGCTCATCGTACGAGTCGAAAAAATCGGGGTGGTCAAATTCGATATTCGTTATTACGGCATCGCTTGGGGAAAGGGACAAGAATGAGTTCATATACTCGCACGCCTCGAAAATAAAAGCATCGCGCCCACCAAAGTAAAACGGTGCGCCGAAATTTTTCATATTCGCTCCGCACAGGGCGCTCATGCTTCTGCCGTCGCATCTAAAAATATGTGAAATCATAGACGTAACCGTGCTTTTTCCGTGCGCCCCTGCAACCCCGATTCGCACATGACAATCCGACATAACATAGGCAAGAAAATTTGCACGCGATACACACGGAATTCCAAGTCGCCGTGCCGTTTGAAGCTCAAAGCACGATTTGTCAATGGCATTTGAAAAAATCACGAGGTCCATTCCCATAACGCTGTCGGTGGTTGAGCAATAGCGAATGTGAGCCACCCGTTCAAGGCGCTCGCACTCCTTACTTCTTTTTGCATCATAGCCGAAAACCCTCTTGCCCGATACGATACAATACTCGGCAAGGGAGCTCATTGAAATCCCACCGATTCCAACGAAAAATACGTTTTTCGCCCTCTTGAAAATTTTATCTAGCTCGAAGCTTGAAAGGTGCGTGTTTTCGCTCGCCATAGTAAAAATCTCCCTTTTTCTACAAAAAATAGTTTTTCTTCACAAAAAATACACATTAGATTCACGAAAATGTAAAATGAACGTATTGTTTAGTTCACAAATTTTTGATAAAATAGAAGCATAGACATACCCACGGAGGAAAAACAAAGATGAAAATTACAGATATCAAAATTAGAAAATGCTTCGACGAAGGACCGATGAAGGCTGTTGTTTCAGTTACGTTTGACGGTGCTCTCGCAGTTCATGACATAAAGGTTATTAACGCAAGGGATAAGTTCTTTATAGTAATGCCGTCAAGAAAGAATCCTGACGGAACATACAGAGATATAGTTCACCCAATCAACGCCGATTTTAGAGCTCAGCTCGAGGGCGCAGTCGTAAAGGCTTATTTTGATGAGCTTGAGAACGGAGAAGCGGTTGCATATAACGAAAGCGACAGCTTTAAAACAGTCGAAATCTAATATCAAATTCATAAAATTAAGCGCGCAGGCTACCTGTGCGCTTTTTATTTTTAAAATAAATATTGACACAGGCGATAAAAGTTGCTATACTAATAAATAATATACGCGTAAAAGCGAAAAATGTGAGGCATAAAATGGCAAATAAAATTCAAAAGCCAAGAGGAACAATGGACATTTTCCCGTCCGATACACCTATTTGGCAAAAAATAGAAAGCACCGCAAGAGACGTTTGCCGTCGCTTTGGCTTTGGTGAAATTCGCACACCTACCTTTGAGGAGCTCGCGCTTTTCAAAAGAGGAGTTGGTGAGGTAACTGACGTTGTGCAAAAGGAAATGTACACCTTTACCGACCGTGAAAACAGAGCTTTCGCCCTTCGTCCCGAGGGAACGGCATCGGTTGTACGTGCTATTATCGAAAACGGCAAGACATCGGATACGATGCCACTTAAGTATTACTACCTTATAAATTGCTTCCGTTACGAGAAGCCACAGGCGGGCAGAAGCCGTGAGTTCTTCCAGTTCGGAACTGAAATGTTCGGTACAAAGGATGCAAGCGCAGATGCGACTATCATTTCCTTGGCTGACACACTTATTAAGGAGCTTGGAATCAAGGGCATTAGCTTGCATATAAACTCAATCGGTTGCCCGAATTGCAGACCTAAATACAGAGAGGCGCTTGTTAAGTATTTCGAATCTCACATAGATGAGCTTTGCGACACCTGCAAGGAAAGACTTAAGACAAATCCACTTCGCGTTCTTGACTGTAAGAGCCAAATTTGCTCGGCTATTGCAAAGGATGCGCCTGCGACAATCGATTACCTTTGCGACGAGTGCCACGACCACTTTGAGGCACTTAAGGGACACCTTAACGCGATGGGAATTGAATATAACGTTAACACAAGAATCGTTCGCGGTCTTGACTACTACACAAAGACAGTGTTCGAGTTCATTTGCGACGGCATAGGCGCTCAAAGCACCGTTTGTGGTGGCGGACGCTATGACGGTCTTATGGAGCAGCTTGACGGCCCGGCACTCCCCGGCATCGGATTTGGTATGGGACTTACCCGTATCATTCTCGCAATGAAGGAGAGTGGAGTTGGTCAAATCGAGGAAAACAAGCCCGTTCTTTATGTTGCACCGCTTGGTACAGGCGCAGTGTCTAAGGCACTTGCAATTGTAAACAAGCTTCGCTTGGACGGAATTTACGCCGAGTGCGATATAAGCGCGCGTAGCCTTAAGGCTCAAATGAAATACGCGGACAAGCTTGGCGCAAAGTATACGCTCATTATCGGTGATAGCGAGCTTGAAAGCGGTAAGGCTCAGCTCAAGAATATGGAAAAGAGCGAGCAACGCGAAATTGAAATTGATAATATCTTTAGTGAAATAAAAGAGGCATAAAATGGAAGTTTTTGAAAAAAATGACAAGCGTACACATTACTGTGGCACGCTAACAACAGCTGATATAGGCAAGCGCGTATGCGTGCTCGGTTGGGCACAAAAGCAGCGCGACCTCGGCTCTCTTATCTTTATCGACCTTCGTGATAGAAGCGGTATCGTTCAGCTTGCATTCGACGAAACAACCGATAGAGAAATCTTTGACAAGGCGTTTGGCGTTCGTGCCGAATTCGTGCTTTGTGCAAAGGGCGTTGTAAGAGAAAGAGCAACAAAGAACAAAAATATCCCGACAGGCGATATCGAAATTTATGTTGACGAATTTAAAATCCTCGGCAAGGCGCAAACTCCACCTTTTGAAATCGTGGAGAATAGCGACGTTAAGAGCGACCTTCGTCTAAAGCACAGATATCTCGACCTTCGCCGTCCCGATATGCAAAGAAACATTATCGCAAGATCTAAAATTTCCAACCTTGCAAGAAATTACTTTAACGAAAACGGCTTTATCGACATAGAAACACCTAACCTCATAAGACCTACTCCCGAGGGCGCGCGTGATTACCTTGTTCCAAGCCGTGTTCACCCAGGTAAGTTCTATGCACTTCCACAGTCCCCACAGCTTTATAAGCAGCTTCTTATGTACTCAGGCTTTGACCGTTACATTCAAATTGCACGTTGCTTCCGTGATGAGGACCTTCGCGCTGACCGTCAGCCGGAATTTACACAAATTGATATGGAAATCTCGTTTACCGACGAGGACGAGATTATCGCAATAAACGAGGGCTTTATTAAGTATATCTTTGATAACTTTATGCACAAGCCTCTCGAAACTCCTTTTGAGAGAATCACCTGGAAGGACGCAATGGAGCGCTTTGGCTCGGATAAGCCTGATATGCGCTTTGGCTTTGAGCTTAAGGATATATCCGAGGCTGTAAAGGACACCGAATTCAAGGTATTCGCAGGTGCAATCGAAAACGGCGGTAGCGTAAGGGCTATCAATGTTAAGGGCGGAGCTAAATTCTCACGTAAGGAAATTGACTCTCTTACCGAGGTTGCAAAGCAGTTCAAGGCAAAGGGACTTGCTTGGCTTAAGATGGCGGATAGCGGAGAGGTTTCATCCTCTTATGCTAAGTTCCTCTCGGAGAGCGAAAACGCAAAAATTGCTGAAATTATGGAGCTTGAGGCAGGCGACCTTTTGCTCGTAATGGCAGACAAAAACAGTGTTGTATTTGACGTTCTTGGCGCACTTCGTTGTGAGTGTGCAAAGCGCCTTGGAATTACAAAGGCAGACGAGTTTAAGTTCCTTTGGGTAACCGAATTTCCTCTCTTTGAGTATGACGAGGAGGACGGCAGATATTATGCAAAGCACCATCCATTTACCGCACCTATGGACGAGGATTACCACTTAATTGACACGGAGCCCGGCAAGGTTCGTGCAAGAGCATACGATATCGTGCTTAACGGTACAGAGCTCGGTGGCGGTTCAATCCGTATCCATACAACCGAAATGCAGGAGCATATGTTCTCAATTCTCGGTATTGGCAAGGAAGAGGCACAGGAGAAGTTCGGCTTCTTGCTTGATGCGTTCAAGTACGGTGTTCCACCTCACGGCGGTCTTGCTTACGGTCTTGACAGACTTGTAACACTCCTTTTGGGACTTGAGGATATTCGAGAGGTTATTGCCTTCCCGAAGGTTCAAAACGCCTCGGAGCTTATGTCCAAGTGCCCATCATTTGCAAATCCTGCCGACCTAAAGGAGCTCGGAATTGCTATTATCACAGACGAAGAAGAAAAATAAATATATTTGAAAGGAAATCATTATGAAAGAATTCTTCAAAAGCAAGAAGAATATCGTAATGGTGTCTGTTCTCGCAGTATTGCTCATCGCTCTCGTTGTTTGCAGTATAGTTGTTAAGGCTGACTGTCAAATGTGTGAGGGAGATGGACAGCTTCTCGGCTTCAAGTGCCCTGAATGCGATGCGACAGGTAAGGTTGACGGCTACTACGGTACGTTTATGTCCCTTGCAGCACCAATTATCGCTATTGTTCTCGCACTCATCACAAAAGAGGTTTACTCCTCGCTCTTTATCGGAATTGTTATAGGTGGACTTCTCAATGCTAACTATAACCTTCCAAAGGCTATGGACGCTATCGTTAGCGACGGTCTTATCGGCGCAGTATCAGGTACAGCCGGAATTTTCATATTCCTTGTAATTCTTGGCGCAATGGTAGTTCTCGTTAATAAGGCAGGTGGCTCACAGGCGTTTGGTAGATGGGCTCAAAAGAATGTAAAGACAAAGCTCGGCGCAATCCTTGCTACATTCGTTCTTGGCGTGCTTATCTTCATCGACGACTACTTTAACTGCCTCACAGTTGGCTCGGTTATGAAGCCTGTAACCGATAGCCACAAGATTTCAAGAACAAAGCTCGCTTTTGTAATTGACGCAACAGCAGCTCCTGTATGTATGATCGCTCCTATTTCATCTTGGGCAGCAGCAGTTTCCGAGTATGCACCAGAGGGAACAAGCGGTCTTGCAATGTTTGTTCAGGCTATTCCATTCAACTTCTATTCAATCCTTACCCTCATCTTTATCGTGGTTCTCGCAGTAATGGGCTTTGACTACGGCAAGATGTCAGGCTTCGAAATCAAGGCTCAAAACGGCGACCTTAGCGCACTTGAGGACGCAAAGGAAGAGGAAAGTGAAGCAAGAGAGAACGGTAGAGTTCTTGACCTCATTCTCCCAATCGTTGTACTTATCGTTGCTTGCGTAATCGCACTTATCTACGTTGGTGGCTTCTTCGATGCTGAGGGCGACTATTATCTCGACTTCGTTGGCGCGTTCGGTAATACCGATGCAACCGTTGGTCTTCCATGGGGCTCACTTATCGCACTCGTATTTACAATCATTTATCTTATGTGCCGTAAGGCTATCACATTCAAAGAGTCAATGGCTTCAATTCCTAAGGGATTTGTTGCAATGGTTCCTGCAATTCTTATTCTTACCTTCGCAACAGCGCTTAAGAATATGACAAGCGGACTTGGCTCTGATGTATTCGTTGATAACCTTCTCTCAGGCGCATCTAACCTTGCAGTGTTCTTGCCAGCAATTATCTTTATCGTTGCTTGCGTTATCGCATTCTCAACAGGAACATCTTGGGGAACATTCGGAATTCTTATTCCTATCGTTCTCGCAGTATTCCCAGCAGGAACAACAATCGGCGTTATCGGCATGTCAGCTTGCCTTGCAGGCGCAGTTTGTGGCGACCACTGCTCACCAATCTCCGATACCACAATTATGGCATCGGCAGGCGCACAGTGCAACCACGTTGAACACGTACAGACACAGCTTCCATATGCTATTACAGTAGCAGGCGTATCCTTTGTATCATTCATTTTGGCAGGTGTATTCACACTCGTTGCAGATTGGTTTGCATACGTTGCAATTCCTCTCTCAATCGCTCTTCTTGTTGGTACTGTTATCGTTATTAAGATTGTTACCAAGAAAAAGGCTGAAAAGGTAGAAGTGGTTGACGCTGAATAAAGGAGATTTTCAAAATGAAATGTCCTCACTGTGGCTTTGAGGAAAGCAAGGTAATCGACTCTCGCCCAATAGATGAAAATTCGTCTATAAGAAGACGTAGAGAATGCCTTAAATGTCAAGCGCGCTTTACTACCTATGAGGTAATCGAAAGCGTTCAACCGATAGTTATTAAAAAGGACGGAAGTCGCGAATATTTTGATAAGAACAAGCTTCTTGTAGGTCTTTTGAAGGCTTGCCAAAAGCGCCCTGTTGACTCGGCAAAAATTGCTGATGAAATAGAGCAGGAGCTTCAAAATTCGCTTCGTCTTGAAATAACCTCGTATGAGCTTGGCGAAATAGTAATGCAAAAGCTAAAAGAGGTAGATGCCGTTGCGTATGTGCGCTTCGCATCCGTTTACCGTGAATTCAAGGATGTCGAAACCTTCCTTGACGAGCTTCAAAGCTTTCTCAAAAAATAAAACAAAAGCGAACGGATTTTCCGTTCGCTTTTTGATTTTGTGAACATTTGCTGAAAATTAAGTGAAAAGCATTTACAAGCATATTTTCCGTATGCTAAAATAAAATTAGGAAAGGTAAGAACAATAAAAATTCAAAAAAATTTCAAAAAATTTCAAAAATTTGAAGGATTTCTTTCAAAAAGCTCCTTTTTAATTATAGAAAGATTGAAGGGGAGGTGTGTTGCTTTCAAGTAAGCTTAGTATTGATTTCATGAGAAAACAGAAATTTACTATTAAAAAGGAGACTTCATTTATGAAAAAAAGAACAAGAAATTTAAAACTCATATCGTTTATTATGTCAGTGATATTCGTGTTACTTATCCTTCCTCTCAGCACTATTGCCTACGCCCTTGAAAATAGATACGAGACACTAAACGAGGTCGTAGAGCTTCGTGATGAAAACACAAAGCACTTTGAAAATCCCGATGGCTCATATACTGCAATTATGTATAATAACGCAGTACACAGAAAGGATTCAAACGGAAATTGGCAGGACATTGACAATACAATGTCCGAGACTGAAATAAAGAATAAGCAAGCGTATATAACCTCGGACGGAAGAATTACCTTTGCAAAAAAGATAAAGCAAGATGAAAACGAGATATATACCTTAAGTGAAAACGGATATAGAATAACCGTTTCATTTGCAAATGAAAATATCAAGAGCTCAAATGCGAAGCTTTCAAATCATGCAAGTAAATATACTCCGTCTGGCAGAGATGATCTTGACACGCAATTTAAGAAAGTAAAGCAAATAGACAATAATACAACACTTTTGTATAAAAACACCTTAAAGGGAATCGACCTTGAATACGTGCTAAGCTCAAATAACGTCAAGGAGAATATAATAGTAAAGAGACTTCAAGACGAGTATAGCTATACCTTTATCTATTCTCTTGAAAATCTCGTAGCTACCTTGAACGAGGACGGCTCGGTTTCGCTTTTCGATAACGAAAGCGGAGAGGAAAGATATTCAATCCCTGTTCCGTATATGTATGATGCAAACGGAAATCTCTCATATGAGGTTGAATATTCTCTTGAATTGCTCGAAAACGGAGACTATGCCCTTACAGTAACCGCGAATAGCGATTGGATAAGCTCCGCAAAATTGCCTGTGGTAATCGATCCAACGACGGCGGTAACCGAACAGTTTCCAAATGTTTTTGATACTTATATAGATTCAAATCGTTCAAATGTGAATTTTGGAAGTTCGGATTATTTATATATAAGCAATACACAAATCACTTATATGAGACCTGCGGAACTGATAGCGTTACCTGATAGAGCAACAGTTACCAATGCAGAGCTTAACGTGTATTATTATTTTCCCAATTCAACAAATGCCAATACAACGATAGGACTTTATCCTGTAACGATTGATTGGAACGAGAATCAATTGACTTGGTATAGTGCAGGCTCATATTCTCAAATGGGAATAGATTTTTCGTCAGCCATAGACGGAAGGAACTTTGCCGCTTCATCAAGCTATACAGCCGCATCTCCGGGGAATATTATATTTAACATAACGGATTTGTATAAAAATGCGTATGCCGGATCGGCATTTTATGGTGTTGCTCTTTATCGCTCGTATGGTTCGACGTCTCCTGTGGTAGTGCTGTCAAGCGAAACATCTTCGAGAGCACAGTATTTGGTAACATATGAGATCAATGCCCCTATTGCTAGTGGAGAGTATTATATCGGAAGCGATTATATTGACGGTATGTTTATGATAGCTTTAGGAGAACAAAATTTGATGATTACTGATATTACGAGTATGCTTCATCAACGATGGGAATTCGAATATCTTCACAATGGATATTATAAAATAACAAATATGAACACAAACCTGTCATTAGCGATTCCGAACAATAAAACAGCTGTTGCTGATTCGATTCCTTCTTTTTCGGAATTTTACGAACCAATAGGAAGAAAACAATGGAAAATAGTTGATGCTGGAGAAGGAGTTTATAAAATATCTCCTCGTTCTAACGAATCTATGTTTCTTTCTCTTGCCACAAATAATTCTTCTGTACAACAAAGAGCGGAACAAACGGACAACAAAGACGAATGGCGCCTTTTAAAAATAGGCACAAGTGCATACTTGCTTGCAATTACGGATAGCGGGCATGATCATCACACGATTTTGGGTAAAGTAATGGACGACATTTCAAAGCTTGGATGTGATGAGTTTAATTGCATGCTTACCAACAGTATAATAGTATCAGATGTAAAAAGTGCGATGTCTAATTCTAAAATATTTGTTTCTAGAAGTCACGGGAGCAACGATGCAAACGGAACAATGATAGCTTTATCCACAAGTAATAGCTCTCAATTTTTACATTCTTCTGATATATACAATTTTTCATCAAATGTTGCTAATGTAAACTTGAGCAATTGCGATTTGATGTTATTTATAGGCTGTGAAACTGCAAATCACGAAACTAAAAGCTTGCCACAAGCAGCTGTTTTAGCAGGAGCAAGGGTTGCGGTAGGATTTGAAAGCACAGTTTTTTGCGAAAGGGCTAATACTTGGACCGAAAAGTTTTTTGATAGATACGAGCAAGGATTCTCTGTTGAGGAATCTTGTGCATATGCAACGCAAGAATGCATATCTATATATGGAAATGCCGGCGGTCTTGACTCATATGTTGTTGTGCGAGAAGGAGGAGGCATATGAAAAAAATAATTTTGCTATTACTTGCAACGATTTTGTGCCTTGGTGTATTTGTTTCCTGCAACGATGACGTGCCAAGCGAATCCTCGTCAAGCGAGGAAGAGGTGCCCGTGTCGGTGAAAGATAGAAGAACGGGCGAGAAATTTGTGTTAACCGAGAGTGAAGCCGAGCTTGTAGAGGAAATTTTGAATCCCGAGACCTTTCCGGAAAACGGCTATTGCGACTGTATCAAATATTATGAATTTCGCTTTGGAAACTATCGAGTACAATACGACGAAGGTAGAGCCGAGGATATGGCTATC
>JAZKZO010000029.1:0-3338 GCA_045612665.1 Eubacteriales bacterium | reverse complement strand
TGGTGCGAGAAACGGGACTTGAACCCGTACGAGCGAATCACACGCCCCTCAAACGTGCGCGTCTACCAATTCCGCCACTCTCGCAAATCTGAGAAGGTTTTCTTAACCTTGCCCAATCATTATACTAAAACAAATGTGGTTTGTCAAGAGCTTTTTTGAAATTTTTTAAACTTTTTTAAAATATTATCTTTTAAAGCAAAAATTGTTGCCTTGTCAACTTTTTTCTTGATTTTTTAACGCCTGTGTGGTAAAATTTAAGTGTAAATTTTAAACAATACGAGGGATTTATGACAAGAAGTGAAAACATCAAGGTAAATTACAAAAACAAAAAGCACTACAATAACGCAAAATATCCCATAAGACAGCCCAAGTTTTTCACCTATCTTATTTGGATTCTTTCCAAAATTCTTTTGATAGGCAAAAAATACAAGGTCGAAAAGATAAATATGGAAGGACTTAAGCCCCCGTATATGGTCCTTTCAAACCATATGTATTTTATCGATTTTGAGCTTGCTGCTATGGCAACCTTCCCACATAGAGTAAACAATGTCGTTAACCTTGACGGATACTATCGCCGTCCTTGGCTTATGGAGCTTATCGGCGCTATCGGCACACGCAAATTTACAACCGATATGCACCTTATCAAATCTATTTACAAGGTTCTCAAAAGAGGCGACATACTTTGTATGTATCCCGAGGCAAGATACTCACCCTGTGGCATAACCTCATATATGCCTGACTCCCTCGGACAGCTTGTAAAAAGAGCAAACGTGCCAGTTGTGGCAATCGTTCATAGAGGCAATCACCTACACTCTCCATTTTGGAATTTCAGAAAAAAGAGAAAGGTTCCGCTTCATACAACTGCAACTAAAATCCTCACTCCCGAGCAAATTGAAAATATGTCCGTCGATGAGATAAATGCTCGCCTAAGAGAAGCACTCACCTACGACGATTATAAATATCAAAAGGACAACGGAATTCTCATAACCGAGAAATACCGTGCCGAGGGAATTCACAAAATCCTCTATCAATGCCCACATTGCCTTGCCGAAGGAAAAATGGACTCAAAGGGCACGGAGCTTTTCTGCACCGAGTGTGGCAAAAGATGGACCTTAAACGAGGATGGAAGCCTTAGCGCAAACGACGGAAAAACCAAATTTGAGCGCGTGCCCGACTGGTTTATGTGGGAGCGCGAGCAGGTAAAGGCGCAAATCGAGCGAGGCGAATATTATTTCGAGGACGAGGTTGACGTTTATTCTCAACCACGCTGTTGGAAATTCGAGCATCTTGGAATGGCAAAGGTGTCGCATCACATCGAAAACGGCTTCACCCTTGACGGAGAATATAACGGTGCTCCGTATCATATCCAACGTGAGCCACTCCAAAACAATAGCCTTCATATCGAATACGACTGGTGCTACGTAAAGCCGTACGACTGCTTCGATATCTCAATCCAAAACGACTCCTTCTATTGCTATCCAAAAAAGCAAAACGTTGTAACAAAGCTCGCCTTTGCAACCGAAATTCTTTACGAAATGCACGCCTCAAAAACCAAAAAGGGCGCACAAAAAGCATAGTTCGAATAGCGCGATTTCAAAATCGCGCTATTTTTGTGTTTTATGCACAAAAATCGGGGGAGGGGATTTGTTTATTGTGCATATTGACAAACATACCGCTTCGTGTTATAATAGCATATATAATTGTTTCTAAATAACGCACACGCGTTCAAAAGGAGAAAGTATGAAAAGAAAAATTTTGTTTTTTGCGCTCTTAGTTGCTATGTTGACTGCAATTTTTGCACTTAGCGTAAGCGCAAAGGAGTGGACCTATAAGGACGAGGCAGGCACAACCTACCTAACCCTTACAATAAACGACTCCTCAAAGATTGTAACCGAGTATGAGGGAAGATTCCCTATGTGGAATGAGAAAAATGAGCCTCTTACCTGGTACGTTATCGCAACCGACGAGGCAAACGGAGTTAAAACCGTAAAAAGCTTCGTTTCTACCGACCCTGCATACACAAATCACGGTAACAGCTACTTTAGATTTATCAAGAGCGAAAACTTCAAGGTAGAGGGATACCCTGTTCCTACAAAGCAAAACGTAGTTAGCATGAATATGCCAAACAATATGGGCATCACAGCTTTCTCCGATTATAGCGCTGTAAACTTCCAGGCAGGTGTAACGTACACTCCCGATAATCTTGAAATTTTGTTCCTTCGTTGCCCTAACACCTTGACTAATACAGACCGTCTTGTACAGGCATCAAAGGTTCTTGAGGTTGAATTCGACAAAAACTCCACCTTTACCGAGCTTAGCCACCTTTCATTCCACGAGGCAAGATCGCTAAGAAAGGTAAACATTCCTGCATCAGTTGAGGTTATTAAGTCTATAAGCGATAACCATGGTAGAGCCTTCAACTATTGCGTATCGCTTGAAACACTCACATTTGACGAGGGCTCTCAGCTTAGAGAAATCCAAAGTGCTGCCTTTAACGGTTGTGATTCACTTAGGGAAATTCAACTTCCTGCATCAATGGTAACAATCAACAATAATACTCTTTCATATTGCGATGGACTTAGAATTGTTAGATTGCCTGAAAACTTCACTCACTTTGTAAACCTTAACGGTGAAACTATAAGAAACGACCACCATTCATTTGCATATAATTCAGATAATATAAAAGAGTATTATCTCCCTGTAACCTTCTATGCAACAATGCCAGCAACAAACTATAAGGTTTCATATGCCTTCCACGGCGGAGGAAACGTTAAATTCTTCTATTGTGGAACTCTTGATCAGCTTAATACGGCAAGAGACAACTTCAAAAACGGTACTACCTCATATAGTGACAATAACGGCAACTTTACAAACGCTACCCCTGTTGACTACAAAGTATACAGCGAAGCAATAAAGCTTGATTCTACTGCATACTCAAATGGCGACTATATCATCTATGGCTACAACTCCTGTGATGCTTTCCATAAGGGTGTTCACAAATTCGACAACGATTGCACAACAGCTGACGCATGCGCAAACGGATGCGGAGTTACAGCAACAAAGTATGATGCACACAATATTAGCGAGGCTATTGAATATCCAAACGGCTTTGCTAGCACAGGTATTCTTTACTCAGGATGTCTAAATCCAAACTGTCAGCCTCTTGCACAAACAACAGTACCTGCAATCTTCGTAATGAACGAGCATAACGGCTTCTCAGAGTCAGGCAAGGACGGAATTGCTTTCGGTGGCTATTGCCTTAATGCAACAGCTCTTGATGAGTACAATAGAGTAAATAAGGATGCTCCTGTAAAATACGGTGTAGTTCTTATCAATCC
>JAZKZO010000028.1:0-20623 GCA_045612665.1 Eubacteriales bacterium | reverse complement strand
GAAAAGGAGTTTCTTATCGCGCTTGGAAGCGTTTGTGAGGCGATGATGTATTGGTCTTACAAATGCTCTACTCGTGCAAGGGAGCTTGCTGAAAAGATTGAAAACCCTACCTATAAGGCTAATCTTTTGCGCCTTGCACACACTCTTCAATTTATTCCAAAGCATCCACCGCAAACGTTTTACGGTGCGATTTTGACTATTTATTTTTGCTTTAGCGCTAACCCCGACAGTATTGGTACGCTTGACAGGTATTTAACTCCTTTCTACGAAAAGGATTTGAAAAACGGAAATATCACGCCTGAGCTTGCAAAGGAATATTTGCAGGAGCTATTTTTAATGCTTCAGGCTACAACACACAGAAATTCTCCTCATTTTGGTCGCGGTGGGCAATCTCATTTTTGCATCGGCGGTTATTTACCAAACGGCGAGGATGGATTTAATGAGGTTTCAAGGCTTATTGTTGAGGCACTTATGGAGCTTCCCACGTATATTCCGCAAATTACACTTCGTTGGACTAAAAAAACGCCTAAGGAAGTGCTTAGATTTATGATGGATATGGAAAGAAAGGATCCACATAAGCGAATTGCTTTCACAAACGATGAAAAAAGAATAAAGGCATACACGGAAATTTGCAAAATTCCTTACGAAAAGGCGGTAAATTACACTACTGTCGGCTGTAACGAGCCTGCTTTTCAGGGCTCTATTGCCGGTAGCACCTCAAAGGGAAATCTTTTGCATTCAATTGAAACGCTTTTTCATAAAAAGCACGAAAAAATTGCAAATTGCACTGATTTTGAGGAGTTTTACTCGCAATATTTGACAATTCTTTTCGAGGAGCTTGATAAAATTTTCGAGTATGATGATATGTACAATTCTCTGCGCGCCAAGGACACAAATTACATATCGAGCCTGTTTGCTTCGGACTGTATCGAAAATGCAAAAAGCGTAACCGCAGGTGGTTCAAGGGTTGGTATTGCCTCTCCTATGCTAATGGGCACTGTTAACGTAATCGACTCGCTTATCGCGGTTAAGCAATTTGTTTTTGACGAAAAGATATTTACGATGAGTGCTCTTATAGATGCTTTACACAAAAATTGGCAGGGATATGAGGATATGAGGGTCTTAATTCTCAAAAAATGCGAATTTTTCGGTAACGATACCGACCTTTCCAACTCGCTTGCCAAACGGTTTTTTGACGATATTTACGAGCATATAAGAAATAGAAAAAACATATTTGGATATCAATGGCTTTTAGGAGACCTTGCCGGCTATAATCAGCATTACAAATGGTATGGCGACGACACCTTGGCTACTCCCGACGGGCGTTTTTCAGGTGAGCTAATGAAATTCGGACTTGGGCAAAACGACGGCAAGGACAGAAATGGTCTTACTTCTCTTCTAAATTCAATTGCAGACTGTAATAAAAACGGCATTGTTTGCGGTTCTACTGTAACCAACATTTCTCTTGACAAGAAAATTTTTGAGGATGATGAGCAATTTGAGAAGCTTGTTGATATTTTTGAGACGTATTTCAAAAAGGGCGGCGTTCATTTTCAGCTTACCTACGTTTCAAGGGACGAGCTTCTTAAGGCAAGAAAAAATCCTCAAAATTACAGTAATTTAAGAGTTAGAGTTTCAGGATTTTCGGATTATTTTGTAAGATTAAACAATGATATTCAAGACGATATTATAAAAAGGACTAATTCATGATTTTTGATATACAAAGAGGCTCGCTTGTTGACGGTCCCGGTGTACGAACAACCGTATTTTTCAAGGGCTGTAACCTGCGTTGCGCGTGGTGCCACAATCCAGAGGGTCAGCTTTTTGAAAAGCAAATGATGCATTTTAAAAACAAGTGTATCGACTGCGGAAAATGTGAAAAAATATGCCCTAATTCTCTTAAAAATTGCGATTTTTGTGAAAAATGCGTTACATATTGTCCGCAGGGTGCGAGAGAAATTTCCGGAAAAGAGCTTTCCATTAACGAAATAATGGAAATTATCTTAAAGGATAAGGATTACTATGGAAAAGACGGTGGAGTTACGTTTTCCGGTGGCGAATGCATGCTTCAAATTGATTTTTTGAGGTCATTGCTTATCGAATGTAAGAAAAATGATATAAATACCGCCGTTGACACCGCCGGGCATATTCCCTATTCTTATTTTGAAAGCATTCTCCCCTACGTTGATATGTTTTTATACGACGTAAAATGTATTGATAGCGACCTGCACAAGGAATTTGTTGGTGTTGACAATTCGCTTATTTTGGAAAATTTAAGAAAATTGTTACAAGCCAAGTGCAAAATATGGATAAGAATTCCTGTAATTGAAGAATTCAATGCATCAAATGATGAAATGCAAAAAATAAAAGCGTTTTTTGATGAATACGGATATGCAGAAAAGATAGAGCTTCTCCCCTATCACGCAATGGGAGAGCATAAATATTGTGCTCTCGGTCTTACTCATACAAATTTCAGTGCACCAAGTAAGGAAACGCTATCCGAGCTTAGAAAAATATTCAAATAAAAAGGGCCTTCGGGCTCTTTTTTCATTAATTTGGCAATCTTTAATTTGCATAATTTCACTATTTTGAAGTCAATAATCCTATCAAAGATAGGAGTACGAAATGCATTATAACAAGGTTGAAATTTGCGGTGTTAATACTGCAAGCTTAAAAACACTTTCCGACGCGGAAAAAAAGGACCTTTTAATAAAATCGCGAAGTGGCGACGACAAAGCAAGGGAGATGCTAATAGACGGTAATTTACGGCTTGTTTTATCAATTGTTCAAAGATTCAGTGCAAGAAATGAAAATATGGACGATCTTTTTCAGGTTGGTTGCATAGGTCTTATAAAGGCAATTGACAATTTCAATACTGAGCTTGACGTAAAATTCTCTACCTATGCCGTTCCTATGATAATTGGAGAAATACGGCGATATTTAAGGGATAATAACTCTATAAGAGTTAGCAGGTCTGTACGGGATTTGGCTTACAAGGCGCTACAAATGAAGGAAGAGCTTACAAAAAGGCTTTCCTACGAGCCTTCAATTGAAATGGTTGCAAATGAGCTTAATGAGAAAAAAGAGGACGTCGTTTGCGCTATGGAAGCGATAAGCGAGCCCGTATCACTTTACGAGCCTGTTTATAGCGATTCGGGAGATTCAATTTTTATTATGGATCAGCTTTGCGATACAAGCTCAAGCGATGAAATGTGGATTGAGGATATTGCCTTAAAGGAAGCAATAAAAAAGCTCAATGAACGGGAAAAGGCGATTATAAATATGCGCTTTTATGCTGGAAAAACTCAAAGCGAAATCGCCTCGGAGATAGGTATCTCGCAAGCACAGGTTTCAAGGGTTGAAAAAAGTGCTCTTGAAAGAATAAGAAAGCAATTTTAATTAAAAAAGACCGTATTAAACGGTCTTTTTTCTTATTTTATGTGCTCTGGAAGCTTTTCTCCACCTAAAACGTGGAAATGTATGTGCTTTACGCTTTGGCAAGCATCCTCTCCGCAGTTATTGATAATTCTATAACCGTTTGTGATGCCGGCAAGCTTGGCAATTTCCGGAATTTTCTCAAAAATGTATGCGATAATATGGCTATTTGTGCTATCAATCTTGTCAGCACAGCAAATATGAGTCTTTGGAACTACCAAAAAATGAATTTTCGCCTCAGGACTGATATCATGAAATGCGAGAATTTTTTCGTCCTCATAAACCTTATTTGAAGGAATTTCTCCGTTTACAATCTTACAAAAAAGACAATCCATATTTTTTCTCCTTGATTTAAAAGAAATTTTATTGTATACTGTAAATAGATTTTAACACATTTTTATTTATTTTTCAAGGAATGCTATGAATAATTTTAAAAAACATATTTTTAATGAGTTTTCATGCGATTTATGGCACTATTTAAAGGACGTAACCAAGCCTATTCTCATTTACGGCATGGGAAACGGCGCTGACAAAATAATAGCTGTTTTAGAGTCGTACGGAATAAAATATGACGACGTTTTTGCAAGCGACGGATTTGTGCGCGGTCATTCTTACCGTGGCAAAATTGTGCTTTCATACACGCAAGCAAAGGAAAAATACGGAGATTTTATCATTCTTCTCTCCTTTGGCACACATCTTAGCGACGTTATGGAGCGAATTTATGCGCTTGACGAGATACACGAGCTATACGCGCCCGATGTTCCTGTTTGTGATGGACCTCTATTTTGTGAGGAATTCTTTGATTTCAACGCTAGTAAGCTTGAAACGGCAAGAAATCTTCTTTTTGACGAGCGTTCAAAAGAGGTTTTTGACAACGTAGTTCGCTTTAAGCTTACAGGAAAGTTAAAATATCTCAAGGCTAGTGAGGACGACGAGGCAACGGTTGACGCTATTATGCCTTATGAAAAATATCGTTCCTATGCAGATTTAGGTGCTTACAACGGTGATACGATACGAAAATACCGCAATTTATGCCCTAACCTTTCCCTTGTTTACGCATTTGAGCCCGATTTTCGCAATTTTAAGAAGTTAAAGGCTTATGCCGAAAGTGAACGCCTTATTATAAACGCGTTCAACTATGCTTCTTGGGACGAGGATACAACTCTCGAATTCTCTGCCTCAGGAAATAGAAACTCCTCAGGAAGTGGCACTATATCGCATCAAACAAAAATGGTTTGTGTTGAGGCAAGATGCCCCGATAGCGTTATTCCAAGTGCGGATTTTATAAAATATGACGTTGAGGGTGCGGAGCACAAAGCAATTTTGGGTAGCTCCACACTAATTGAAAAATTCAAGCCCGATTTGCTCGTTTCTATGTATCACAAAAGCGAGGATATGTTTGATTTGCCACTTCTTTTATATTCAATTTGCCCCGAATATAAGCTTATTTTAAGGAGATTACCTTATATTCCTGCATGGGATCTAAATTTGTATGCTATAAAATAAAAAAAGCTCTTATCACACGATAAGAGCTTTTTACTTACTAATTATTCCTCAGCGGTTACAGCCAAAAGTGCCTTTTCGTAATCGCGATTAATAGCCTTTTCAAGAAGGTCGTGAGTATATGCGTCCTCGCTTACTCCCTTGCTCATGCAAACGATTTGGAGCTTCTTCTTAAGTGATGGGCTAACTGTTGTTCTAACGAAAGCAGTGCGAGCATCCTTAGGATCGGTAACCTTTCTTGGTCTACCGCGCTTTTTAGCTTCCTTTTGAACCTCAACCTTTGCAGGCTCTTGTGTTTTTACCTCTGATCTCATAGCATCTGCTATACCGTAAATCTTCTTTGCCATAATTATATCTCCTCTTCAACTGCTTTAATCATTTCTTCTATTGCTGCTGCATACTGTGCCGTTGCCTTGTGCTTTGGTGCGTAATCAAACAAGCTCTTGCAAAGTGCCTGGCTCTCACCAATAGGCGCAGGATACGTGCCTATCATAGTTTCAAACACTCTAACTCCGTATTCGCTACTAACGAGTGAAACCTGCTCACGAATTTCCTTAGCAAGCTTTGTTTGGTTATTTTTAGTGAAAAGAATTCCTGCGATATGAATGTTTCTATCATATACGCCAACCGCCTGTCTTACGGTATCTATCATCTTTCCACAGCCTCTTGCCGAGAAAAGACCGACCTCGGAAACGACAACCACACTATCAGCCACCATAAATACGTTGTATGTAAAGGTGTTAATTGCAGGTGGGCAATCGATAAGAACGTAATCGTAATCACCAAGCTTATCCTTGAGAGCCTGGAAAAGCAAAAGCTCTCTACCGAATTTTCCGCTTATTTCCATTTCTCTATAACCGAGAGCCGAGTCGCTTGGAATGATATCTCCATAAGGAGTTTTCATTATTGTTTCCTCAAATTTAGCCTCGCCAAGGAGCAATTCGGAAACTGTATTTTCACCGTCAGTATTAACTCCAACGCAGGTTGTAAGGTTGCCCTGTGGGTCCATATCTATCATCAAAACTCTCTTACCCTGTTTGGTATAAAGGTAAGCGGCGGTTTGCATTGTTGTAGTGGTTTTTCCTACTCCGCCTTTTTGGTTAATAAAACAAATTTTATGTGCCATTTTTTCCTCCGTGTATTCTTCTTTACAAGTAAAGTATACTACATAATTCGACATTTGTCAACACTTTTTAGAATTTTTAGTACCAAAAATTCTAAAAATTTTGAATTTATAAAATGTTGAATTTCCAAAACCTTAAATTTACAATATCAAAAACACTTAAAATCCCTTTTGTCAAAAGAAAAAATCGGCTTTTAGCCGATTTTTAATTTGTTGTTAAATTAAGAAATTGTTTTTATTTTATTTGAATTAAACTTCTCTACATGCACATTTTGGCAAAGCTCTTTTACATATTTTTCGAGCAACGCGCAAACGGGATTTTCAGTATAGAAATGACCCGCCTCGATTATGTTTAGTCCCATCTCCGAAGCATCAAGCATCGAGTTGTAGGACGCATTTCCGGTAAGCAACGTATCGGCTTCGCAAGCAAGCGCGTTTTCGATTAAATCCTTGCCATCTCCACCAACAATATACACTCTTTTAACAGGCGCTTCGCCAACATATGAAATCACGGACGAGCCAAGCTTTTCCTTAACAAAATAAGCGAATTTTTCCACGGTTGTTTCATTATCAAGAGTACAAATTCTTCCGATAGGATCAGCAGGATCGTTCTCGCTTTTATCAAAGCCAAGAATGCTCAAAAGTGCATCGTTGACTCCACCGTTCCCTGCATCAAGCCTTGTATGAAAGGACATCACTCTAACACCGTTTTTTACAAGAGAAATCAACTTATTTTGAGTGAAATTGAGCGTGGAAAGCGCCTTTTGTCCTTTAAAAACCAACGGATGATGAGAAATTATAGTATCAAATCCGTTTTCAATTGCATATTCAACGGCTTCGTTTGTTACGTCAAGGGAAATGAGCACCTTTTTACACGGTGCATAAAGATCGTCAGCGCACATAATGCCGTCGTTATCCCATTCGCACCTTAGCGCTTCGGGAAATTTGGCATCTAACGCCTTATAAAGCTCGTAAAAAGTCATTTTAGCGCCTCCAATTTCTCTATCAATCTTGAAATTTCGCCCGTATCACAAGCTCCCTTTTCAAGCCCTTGCTTTATTTTTTTCTTTTTAGAAATCAAGAAATCAAGCATATTCAAAAAAGTGCCTGTCCTCTTTTTTATATTGATTTTTCCTATTTCAAGCTCTACTTCATTGTAACGGTGATTTTTACCGTCGTAACGGGCACATATTATTTGATAATATTTTCCGTCCTCAAAAACAACATCCTCATCATAGATGAGAAATCCTTTTTTCAAATATGTACGAAGCTCTAAAATGCTTGTCATAGGCTGTAAAATCAAGGAAATATCCTTGTTTTTCACATATTCGCATTTGTCAATAATTTCAGCAATCAGCTCTCCGCCCATTCCGCATATAAAAATATCGTTAGGGGATTTATCAGCAATATCGTCAAGACCGTCGGCAATATACGCCTCTATTTTATCTTGATATCCAAACGCGCTTATGTTTTCCTTGGCACGCAAAATAGGTCCTTCATTTATATCGGTTGCAATAGCTTTGCTAGCTTTGCCGATTTGTGTAAGATAAATAGGAATATATGCGTGGTCAGTGCCTATATCAGCTATGACAGCACCGTCGCGCACATAGGACGCGGCGGTGGACAGTCTTTTGCTTATTTTAAGCTCTTTCATTTCTTGCTAGCCAAGAATGTGTTGATTTTAGCGATGAGCTCATCAGCATCAGTTCCGTGAACTGCGCAAGCATCCTCGATGCTTTCGCCTCTTGAATGAGGGCATCCGAGGCAATGCATACCGATTTCAAAGAAAAATTGTGCTGTTTCTACATCAAAATCAAGAATGTCTCCGATAAGAGTTTGCTTTGTTACTTCCATTTTTGTATCTCCTTTTATTTATTATCATAAAATATTTTTGCACCGACAGATGATAGCTTAGGAACAATGTCCTCATATCCTCTGACAATGTAATTAACATTATTTATTTCGCTTCTACCGCTAGCGCCAAGAGATGCCACTATAAGAGCTGCACCTGCGCGAAGATCTGTTGCATCAAGGACGGCACCGTGAAGCGATGACGGGTAAATTGTAACCTTATTGCCAATTTTTTCAAATTTTGCACCCATTTTTTCAAGCTCACAAAGGTACGCAAAGCGTTTGGGGAAAATTGTTTCAGTTATTTCACTAATGCCCTCGCAAAAGCAAAGCATTGCCGAAAGCTGAGGATGCAAATCGGTGGGAAAATCGGGATATGGAGCTGTGAAAACGCTTGTTGACACAAGTCTTTTTGGGGATTTTACTTGCAAAAATCCGTTTTTATACTTAAACGCTATTCCTGTTTTTTCAAGGCAAGGAATTATAGGCAAAATATGCTCGTAATTAACATTTTTGAGCCGAATCTCTCCTTTTGCAGCTCCTACACAGGTTGCATAAGTGAGCGCTTCTATCATATCGGAATATATACGGTATCTTTTGCCTTTCAACGCGCTTACTCCAACTACCTTTATATAATCACCATAAAGAGTTATATCCGCTCCGCAAATATTTAAAAAGCTAATTAAATCAAGCACATGCGGTTCTTTAGCAACGTTTCTTATTATGACAGTGCCTTTTCCTATACAAGAAGCAACTATCATATTTATTGTAGCACCTACGGAAATTTTGTCAAGAGTTATTTCAGCATTTTGTACCCTTTTTGAAGTAGAAAGGGCGATAAATTCACCATCCTCGGTACAGCTTGCGCCAAGCGCCCTGAAGCCCTTTATATGCTGTTCGATTGGTCGCGCACCGAAATTGCATCCCCCCGGATATATCATATGAACGCTTCCGTATCTTGTAAGACAGCTTGACATTAAATATGAAGAAGCTCGCATTTTTGATACTAAATCCATATCAAAATACAGGTTTTTGGCATTTTTGGTGTTTATCTTGACCGAGTGGGCATCAACGAACTCCGCCTCTGCGCCCATTCTACGCAAAATTTCAAGCGAATTTTCAACGTCGCTGACTCTTGGCATATTTTCAAGTATACACTCTTCTTTTATAAGCAAGCAGGCAAAAATTATAGGTAGCGCAGAATTTTTCATTCCACTAACTTCAATTACGCCATCAAGAGAATGCCCGCCATCAACAATAATCTTTTTCATTTTTACCTCTCGTAAATAAAACTGTTATCATTATATTCACAAAAGGTAAATTCGTTATTTAGCTTTTTATCTTCGCTTTATAGTAAGCAACAGTCAGATCGGTAACCATTCCGTAGCTTTTTGTGCCCTGCTCCTGTCCGTTTGCCTGTAAAAACGAATTGTTTATGCTATTTGATATTTCGGAGGTCTTTGAATGTGCATATTTTTCAAAGAATTTTGAATAGCTTATTCTTTCTCTTTTAGCCTCAGTGCAAAGTCTGGATGCGACAGCGCTATAAAGCTCCTTATCAGCTGAATACAAGGCGTTCATAACCTCGGAATAAACGTCCAAATATCCACTGTATTGAAGATATGGATCATCAGATAAGATGCAAACCATAAACGCGACAAAATTAGCCTCGTCTTCTCTTGCTATTCCCCTTTGATGCGCAAGCTCGTGCGCAGAGGTGGATGCAATAATAAAGTCGGGATAATTCACATTGACGTTACTTTCGCCTGTCATAAAGCTATAGACTCCCGAGATGTGTGTATAAGTGAAGGGTTCACTTAAAACAATCGGCTTTATTTTACTGTCAAAATTCACCAAAATCGGATATTCAGCGGTAAAGGTATCGTAAGCATCACAAATTTTCGAACTCATTTCCTTATAGGAATAGTTCATAATAGATGCTCCGTCCTCGCCGTAAAGAATTTCGGGGGCAAGCGCGTTTATATTATCGGTTAGCCAATTTGCAGTTTCATAAAGCTCCGTAGCACTTATCTTTTCTCTGTCAATTTCGAGCTTTTTATCTATGGTTGTAGTGTGATAACCGCTTGAATAAGTCCAAACAAACGTCATAAAAATCACGCAAAGTGCCGATATTATTCCACAAAGGTATTTTACAGCGCTTTTAGTACCCTTTTTGCTCTCTTTTATCGCATAAACGATAAGAACGGTTGCCCAAAGCGGGATCGAAATAATTGCCATTTCGGCAAGAGAAAACGGTATCCAAGAGGTCATCGTAGTAATAAAGGCTCTAAAAGGTGCCGTCATATAATAATTAAAGAAATCGGCAAAGGATGTAGAGCAATTTACAATGATAAAAAGAACAAGGCTTACAAGTGTCAAGAAGAATATAACAAGTGAACCAAGGGAAACGTATTCTCTTGTCTTACGAAACGCCTTTATCATCTCCAAAATATCTCCTTATCAAATTTTGCATATCCTCAGGTAATTTTGCCTCAAAGCTTCCAACTCCGTCTATATCAAGGCGATATGCGTGAAGTGCCTGTCTTTTCATCTCGTCGCTTTCCTTGCCATAGAGAAAATCTCCTACAATAGGATGTCCGATATGAGCCATATGTACTCGTATTTGATGTGTTCTTCCTGTTACAGGTGTTACCAACACAACGCTTACGCTATCATTTGACATAAGCACCTTATAATTAGTAATAGATTCGTCTCCTTCGCTCGAAACGCCCCTTTTTATAATACTTTCCTCAAGTCTTATGATAGGCGCGTCAATTGTTCCCTCGCCCTCGAGTTTTCCCTCTACAATAGCGATATATTGCTTATGAAAGCCTCCGTTTTGAAGCTTTTCACAAAGAAAATCGGCATAAAAACGATTATTAGCCGTAACGACAACGCCACTCGTGTCCATATCAAGGCGATTAATTGCTCTAAAAACATATGGACGGTCCTTGTATCTAAAAGCAAGTGCGTTAGCAAGCGTATCCGTATAATGTCTTAAGGATTGATGAGTTGGCATATTCGAGCTCTTGTTAACAACCGTAAAATTTTCATCCTCGTAAATTATATCAAGGGGAATGTCAGTCTTTTCAAGATACTCGTTTACATCCTCTTCCTTGTCCGTAAAATCAAGCGTTACCACGTCCCCTTTAGAAAGTCTTTTAGTAACAATTGAATGTTCTCCGTTTACAAGGATGGAATTCTCATATTTTTTCAAGCTTTTGACAAGTCTTGCTGAGAGCTTGAGCTCTCTTCTCAAAAAATCTCTTAAGAGTATTTTGTCCTGTTTTTCATTAATAATATATTCCATGCCTATATTTTATCACATTTTGACGGTTTTTTCAACACATAAGTTTTTGGCAAATTATTATTTTTTTGTGTTTTTTTAGTTAAAGACTTGAAAAACCGACTAAAATAATATACAATAGAATAAAATTTAACACGGAGGTACTCAAAAATGTCATTTATAGCATTATTTACTGACGGTGGCGCAGCAGGCGATGCAGGTGCTACTAGCGGTGGATTCAACTTTATGCCTATTATCATGATCGTTCTTTTGGTTGTTGTTTTCTTCTTTATGTATAGATCAAACAAGAAGCAGGAGCGTCAAGCTAACGATATGAGAAACAATCTCGAGGTTGGCGATGAGGTTACAACAATCGGTGGTATTGTTGGAGAAATCGTAAGCATTAAGGATGAAACTATCACCATCGAAACAAGCAAGGATAGAACAAAGATTAGATTCTTGAAGACTGCTGTTCGCAACGTTGACGTTAGTGCTGCTCAAAAGCGTGGCGAGGTTCCTATGAACGATAAGCCATCTGAAAAGAGCGCAAAGATCGAAAAGGCTGAAAAGGTTGACGATAAAAAGGAAGCTGTAGAAGAGCCTAAGGCTGAGGAATAAAAAACTCATATATTTAAAATCTCGCAAATATACTTTAGTATAAAGTACTGTTTGCGAGGTTTTTATTTATGGATTCTACAAATATCTCACATCAAAAGGGGCTTCCCTTTTATAAGCTTATCACAAGATGCGCTTTATTTACGCTTATTTTTTGCCTAGTATCTATTTTTCTTGTTGTTTTAATGTCTTGTATGTTTTACGGCTCTCAAAATCCCACGGCAAAGATATCCTTACTTGGATATATAGGACTTTACTTGTCTACTTTTTTGACTTCCTTTGTAATGACAAGAATAAATAAGGAAAAGTGGCTCTTTGGCGGACTCATACTAGGGACAATGATATTTTGTTTAACTCTTTTCCTTTCTATTTTCATAAAAGACGCATCAAGCGCAAGCGTGATAATTTACAGGCTTCTTATAATTTTGACCTCTCTTTGTGCATCTTTTTTGGCAAGAAGACGCCATGATAAAAAGATGAAGCTAAGAATGCCAAGAAATTTAAGATAATAAAAGAAAAATCTCCGTTTTTCAACGGAGATATTTTCTTTAAAAGCTTAGATTTGCTCCTTAACCTTGGAAGCCTTACCAACTCTGTCTCTGAGGTAGTAGAGCTTTGCTCTTCTAACCTTACCAAGTCTGGTAACCTCAACCTTAGCTACGTGAGGAGAATGAAGTGGGAATGTCTTCTCAACACCACAACCGTAAGCAACACGTCTTACTGTGAATGTCTCAGAGATTCCGCCACCGTGCTTTGCAATAACGGTACCTTCAAAAATCTGAATTCTTTCTCTGTTTCCCTCTTTGATGAGGTTGTGTACCTTTACAGTGTCACCAATGTTGAACTGTGGTACTTCTGTCTTCAACTGCTCGTTTACAAGTGCTTGGATCTTATCCATTTTCGCGCCCTCCATTTAATCATAGGATGTTCATGCAGAGCTTCGCAGCGGACCATCCCGTTGGTGCATAAAATGCACACTTGGGCACATTATATCACATTAGTTTTTAAAATGCAAGACATTTTTTCACTTTTTTGAAAAATTTTTCTCTTACTATAATATTATTAATAAATTTTATAAAAAGTGTTGTTAATTTTCTCTATTCGTGGTAAAATAAAATGAAAGATTATGTTTTTACCTTATTAGGAGATATTATGCAAGAGGAATATACCAAAGAAACAAGAAAAGAAAACAAAACAACTAGCGGCATATATGAGATTGTGGAATCTCTTGTTCTTGCCATCGTTTGCGTTATCTTGATTTTTACATTTATCGCCAGAATGAGCATTGTTTCAGGCGCATCAATGGAGCCTACTCTTCACGACAAGGATTATCTTGTTGTGTCAAATTTATTTTTCTCGTATAACCCAAAGCACGGGGATGTTGTTGTTGCCGAGCCTGACAATTATCACGAGCCTATTGTTAAAAGAGTTATTGCCAAGGAAGGTCAAGAGGTTAAAATTGTTTACTCTATGGACCTTGGTCGCTACGGTGATTGTGTTTACGATGTGTATGTTGATGGTGTTTTGCTAGATGAAAGGGATTATGCTTTCTATAATTCTTTTAACTATTTATACATCGCTCCGGATGGGGCTCATTGGACTAAAACCAGTGAAGGTGCTTTAATCACTGCTACGACTGTTGTTCCCGAAAATCATTTGTTTTTAATGGGAGATAACAGAAACAATTCCAAGGATAGCCGTTCAAGCGAGATTGGATTTGTTCACGAGGATTATATAGTTGGAAAATGCGTATTTAGAATTTTTCCAAACACAGGACTTGTAAAATAAGAGGTATATATGCAATCTGACGTTATTCAATGGTTTCCCGGTCATATGGCGAAAACTCGCCGTCTTATATCGGAAAATCTTAAGGAAGTTGATATTATTGTTGAGATTTTGGATGCAAGAATTCCATATAGCTCAAAAAATCCCGAAATTGCAAAAATAATCGGGGACAAGCCTTGTCTTACTGTGCTTAACAAAAGCTCTATTGCTGACAAGGAAATGACAAAAAAGTGGATTGAATATTACAAATCAAAGGGAAAATACGCCATCGCCGTTGACTGCATTACTGGCGAGGGCTTCTCTGCGCTTGCCTCGAGCGTTAAGGAAATCCTTTCCGAAAAGCTTAAAAGATATGAGGATAAGGGAATGTCAAGAAAGCTCAAGGCTATGTTTGTCGGCATCCCTAACGTAGGAAAATCCTCTCTTATAAATAAGCTTTGCGGAGCTAAAAAGGCGAAGGTTGAAAATCGCCCTGGCGTTACTCTTAACAAGCAATGGATTCCTACCACAATCGGTCTTGATTTAATGGACATGCCCGGTGTGCTTTGGCCAAAATTTGAGGAAAAGGTTGTTGGTGAAAATCTTGCCATCACCGGTGCTATAAAGGATGCTATTTTGGATATTGAATACATCGCTGTTCTTTTGTGCTCTCGCCTTCGTAAAATTGCGCCTGAAAAGCTTATGGCAAGATATAAAATAACTCAATCAGAGCTTGATGCGTGTGAAATGGATTTTGAGCTTTTCGAGCTTGTGGGAAGAAAGCGTGGATTTTTGATTTCCGGTGGAGAAATTAACACAGAACGCACCGCCATTACTCTTTTAGAGGAGTTTAGAAGCGCAAAAATTGGAAACATAACCATCGAATCACCGGAGGATAAAAATGCTTGATTACAACTATGAAAACGCCTTTAAAAACGATAAGATAAAGGTTATTTGCGGAATAGACGAGGCAGGACGAGGTCCACTTATGGGTCCTGTTGTTGCTGCTGCGTGCATTTTGCCCGAGGGCTTTGTTCTTGAGGGACTAAACGACTCTAAAAAGCTTACCGAAAAGAAGCGCGAGGCTCTTTTCGATTTAATTGTTGAAAATGCTCTTTCCTACTGCGTTGCTATGGCAAGCGTTGAGGAAATTGAGGAATTAAACATTCTAAACGCAACAATGCTTGCTATGAACCGTGCCGTTAAGGGACTTTCCATACCTGCTGATATGGCATTGATTGACGGCGACAAATCGCGTGGCTTTGACATCCCTACAAAAACCGTTGTCAAGGGCGACGCTACTGTTCCTTCTATTGCTGCGGCATCTATTCTTGCCAAGGTTTCCCGTGATCGCATGTGCGACGAATACGACAAGGAATATCCAGAATATGGCTTTGCCAAGCACAAGGGCTACGGCACAAAGGCACATATGGATGCGATAAGGCAATTCGGTCCTTGCCCTGTTCACAGAAGAAGCTTTTTGAAATTTCTCGATAAATGAGTGATTTTTCGAAGAAGGACGTTGGTATTTTCGGCGAGGAAGCCTGCGTTAAATACATAAGAAAAAACGGTTTCAAGATTCTTGCCAGAAACAGTCGTATCGGCAAGCTTGAAACTGACATTATCGCCACTAATAAGACACACGTTTTGTTCGTTGAGGTAAAGACTCGCAGAAGCGACAAATCGAATATAAATCGCCCGTCTGACGCTGTAAATTCCTCAAAAAAAGATAATTTGTTAAAATTTGCATATTATTATATGAAGACGCTTCCCAAAAGACACGCCTCAAAGCAACCCCGAATGGATGTTTGCGAGGTCATTGTTGAAGCGTACGAAGAAGATACTCTTCGAGTTTGCGACATAAACTACATAGAGAACGCTTTTTCGAGGTGATAATATGCTTCCGCTTTTTGATTTGCATTGTGATACTCTTACAAGAGCTTATGAAAACGAATATTCTCTTTTCGACTCTTCGCTACAGGCATCCTTTTGCAAATCCAAAGGATTTTTTCCATATATACAGGTAATGGCAATTTGGACCAACAATGCCTTAACCGATTCAGAGGGATACAAAAGATACTTAAGCACTTACAAATTCGCTAAAGCGCAAGGTGTTAGCTTTGCTACTTTTGCCAGCGAATTGACAAACTCTGCCTTAATTTTGTCTATCGAGGATGCAAGAATTATTGAGGATGACATTTCGAGGCTAAGCTCCCTATATTCGGACGGTGTAAGAATAATAACTCCGCTTTGGAAAGATATAAGCCGCATTGGTGGTGCTTGGAACACAAATTTAGGGCTTACTGACTTTGGCAAAAAAGCCATATCAAAAATGGTAGAGCTTGGTATAACCGTTGATTTATCCCACGCATCCTGTAGGTCTTTTTATGACATTCTTTTAATTTGTGTCGAGGCGGGAAAAATACCGATTGCATCGCATTCAAATTCATATTTTGCCTGTCCACATAAAAGAAATCTTTCAAAATCACAGGCTCGCGATTTGATATTATTGAATTCGCTTATAGGGATTTCGCTTGCCCCTGAGCATTTAAACGCATCGTCAAAAGCCGATATAAGCGACGTTTTAAGGCATATTGACTACTATTTAGCGCTTGGTGCGAAAAATTCGCTATGTCTTGGCTGCGATTTCGATGGAATTCGATCATTGCCGAACGGAATTGACGATATTTCCGACTTAGAAAATCTCTATTTTTGTATTGAAAAGCAATTTGGAAAAGAAATTGCTAATAAAATATTTTTTGAAAACGCTCATGCGTTTACTGTAAAAAACATTCTTGATTAGGAGTTAAAATGGCTATTTTTGCGATGGCAGATCTCCATCTTCCTCTATCAGCCGATAAGCCGATGGATATTTTTGGAAACAGATGGCAGGATTACGTTAATAAGATAAAGAAAAACTGGTGTGCTATCGTAAAGGACGAGGACACGGTTATAGTCCCTGGAGATATCTCTTGGGCGATCAATATAGAGGACATTGACAGGGATTTTGAATTCATTGATTCTCTTCCGGGAAAGAAGCTTCTTGGCAAGGGAAACCACGACTACTGGTGGGGAACGATGTCCAAAAATCGTGCATATATCGAGAAAAAAGGCTTTAAAACTATAGATTTTCTATTCAATAATGCATACGAGGTGGAGGATTACATCGTTTGTGGTACTAGAGGATGGTACATTGATGAAAAGCTTCAAAATGCTACGAATAATCCCGAATACGACAAAATCGTTGCCCGTGAAGCGCAGCGTCTTAGAATGAGTCTTGAGGAAGCTACTAAATTAAAGGGTGAGTCCGACAAGGAAATTCTTGTTTTTCTTCACTTCCCTGCTTATTACGGCTCATTTGTTTGCGACAGTATAATTGACGTTTTAAAGGAATTTAACATATCACATTGTTATCACGGACACATTCACGGTGTTTACAACATTCCGAAAAGTGTAGTTTACAAGGATATTTGCTTTACTTTAATTTCCGCCGATTACTTAAATTTCGTTCCATCGCTAATTAAGCCCTGAAAATTAAATTTTTCTATTTAATTTGCGAAATTATATTGACTTTTTAAATTTATTTATATATAATGTTATAGAAATAAAAAACCAATTACTTTTGGAGGATAATAAAAATGGCTTTGAAAAAAACCACAGAGGTTGAAAAGAACCTTTACGAAATCGAATTTGACGTTGACAAGGAGACCTTCGAGGCTGCTATCGAGAAGGTATATCGCAAGGAAGTTAAGAAGATTAACGTTCCTGGCTTTAGAAAAGGTAAAGCTCCTCGTTCAATGATTGAAAAAATGTATGGCAAGGGTGTTTTCTATGAAGATGCAATCAACGAAATCATTCCTGACGCTTACGAAAATGCTATCAAGGAGGCTGACCTCAAGGTTGTAAGCCGTCCTGAGTTTGACATCGTTACAATTGATGACAACGGTGTTGTTCTCAAGGCTAAATTCTTTGTAAAGCCTGCTGTTGAGCTCAAGAACTACAAGGGCATTGAGGTTGACAAGACTGTTAAGGAAGTAACCGAAGAGGATATTGCTGCTGATATCGATAGAGCTCGTCAGAGAAACTCTCGCGTTGTTGACGTTACTGACCGTGCTGTTCAAGACGGCGATATTGCAAACATCGACTACGAAGGCTTCTGCGACGGTGTTGCATTTGACGGTGGCAAGGCAGAGGGATACGACCTCTCTATTGGCTCAGGTAGCTTTATTCCTGGATTTGAAGAGCAAATCATCGGTCATAACATCGGTGAAAAGTTCGATATCACAGTTACATTCCCAACTGAGTATCACTCTGAGGACCTTGCAGGCAAGGAAGCAATCTTCAAGATTTCTCTTAATGGCATTAAGTTCAATGAGCTTCCTGCTCTTGACGATGAATTCGTTAAGGACGTAAGCGAATTTGATACTGTTGATGAATATAAGGCTGACATTAAGGCAAAACTCGAAAAGAAAAATGAGCAGGATGCTGAAAACGCAGTTGAAGCTCAGATCATAGACGCATTGGTTGAGGCTCTTGAGGCTGACATCCCTGCTGCTATGTTCGAAAACGAGGCTGAGAACTTTGTTCGCGACTACGATTCAAGACTTAGAATGCAAGGTCTTGATCTCAATACTTACTGCAAATATACCGGTCAAACACTCGAATCTTTGCGTGAGCAGTTTATGCCTATGGCTCAAAGACAGGTTAAAACTCGTCTTGCTCTCGAAAAGATTGTTGAGCTTGAGGGTATTGATGCTACAACCGAAGAGGTTGACGCTGAATATGCAAATCTTGCTACCGCTTACGGTCTTGAGGCTGATAAGGTTAAGGAGCTTGTTGAGGCTGACGCAATTAAGTCAGACCTTTGCGTAAAGAAGGCTGTTGATTTTGTTAAGGCTAACGCAAAAGTAAAAGCGTAAATTAACATTCGTATTCTTGTTACCGCTGTGTTTAATAAATACAGCGGTAATTTTAAACTTAAATTATAGGAGGATTATTATGCCTTATGTACCTATGGTCATTGAGCAAAGTAGCCGTGGCGAACGCTCTTTTGACATTTATTCAAGACTTCTCGAGGATAGAATTGTATTTCTTTGCGATCAAGTAAACGATACTACTGCATCCTTGGTAGTTGCACAGCTTCTCTATCTTGAGGCTAAGGACCCTGATAAGGATATCTATCTTTATATAAATAGCCCCGGAGGAAGTGTTAGCGCCGGTTTGGCTATTTACGATACTATGAATTACATTAAGTGCGACGTTTCTACCATTTGTGTAGGAATGGCAGCAAGCATGGGAGCATTTCTTCTTTCAAGTGGCGCTAAGGGAAAGCGTATTGCTCTTCCTAATAGCGAAATTATGATTCATCAGCCTCTTGGCGGTGCTCAAGGTCAAGCAACTGATATTAAAATTCATGCAGACCACATCTTGAAAACAAGAGCGAGACTTAATGAAATTCTTGCAAAAAACACAAATCAGCCTCTTGATGTTATTGAGCGTGATACAGAGCGCGATAACTTTATGTCAGCTGATGCGGCTATGGCTTACGGACTTATTGATAAAGTAATTGACAAGAGAGTTTAATTCATATGAGTGAAATTAAAAGATGCTCCTTTTGTGGCAGAGGCGAAAAGGATGTAGGATTGCTTATTCCTTCTCCATCGGGTGCTTGTATTTGTGATGAATGCATTGACGCTTGCTCTATGATAATCGACGAATATCTTGAAAGCGAAGAAAAAAGTGTATCCGAGGAAGGCTTCTCTCTTTCCAATCTTCCAACTCCTGCTCAAATCAAGGAAACATTAGATGAATACGTAATCGGTCAGGACAAGGCTAAAATCACGCTTTCCGTTGCTGTTTATAACCATTATAAGAGAATTCTTTATAATGAACAAAAGGCTAAGGAAGCAAGTGAAAATGACGTTGACATTCAAAAAAGCAACGTTCTTTTGATAGGTCCTACTGGTGTTGGTAAAACATACCTTGCACAAACACTTGCGCGTGCGCTCAAGGTGCCTTTTGCTATCGCTGACGCCACTACTCTTACCGAGGCGGGATACGTTGGCGAGGATGTTGAAAATATCCTTTTAAGACTTATTCAAGCTGCTGATTTTGATATTAGCAAGGCTGAAAAAGGTATTATCTATATTGATGAAATTGATAAAATTTCAAGAAAAAGCGAAAATCGCTCTATAACTCGTGACGTTTCGGGCGAGGGTGTTCAACAGGCGCTTTTAAAAATTCTCGAGGGCACGGTTGCAAACGTTCCACCACAAGGCGGAAGAAAGCATCCTAATCAAGAATTTATAAAGATTAATACCGAAAATATTTTGTTCATTTGCGGTGGAGCCTTTGACGGACTCTCCGATATAATCGAATCGCGCAAGGGCAAGCAGCTTATGGGATTTGGTGGCACTATCAAGAGCAAGCAAGAAAACAACGGTACCAAGGTATTTGAGGATGCAAATGCACACGATATTGTAAAATACGGTCTTATTCCAGAGCTTGTTGGTCGTCTTCCTGTAATTGTTGGTCTTGAAAATCTTGACAAGAATGCTCTAGTTAAAATTCTTAAAGAGCCAAAAAATTCAATTGTAAAGCAATATAAGAAGCTTTTTGAAATTGATGGAATCGAGCTAGAATTCACAGACGATGCTTTAAGCGAGGTTGCTTCCAAGTCTTTGGACCGCTCAACCGGTGCTCGCGGACTCCGTTCTATTATGGAAGAAACGATGACTTCTATTATGTATGAGCTTCCATCACGCAAGGACGTTTCTAAGGCTATTATTAACGCCGATTGCATCAAGGGCGTATCAAAACCCGAATATGTTTTAAAATAAGAAAAAAGGGCTTTTAAAAGCCCTTTTATTTTTATAACAAAAAGACGAGGACAAAGTCCTCGCCTATTTGGTCTGAGTAGCGGGATTTGAACCCACGGCCTCTACCACCCCAAGGTAGCGCGCTCCCAGCTGCGCTATACCCAGATACGCTATGTATTATATCACGCGAAAATACACATGTCAATAGTTATTTTCTATATTTTTGAA
>JAZKZO010000027.1:0-5346 GCA_045612665.1 Eubacteriales bacterium | reverse complement strand
GACACGCACCTTGTGTCGCTTGCCCTTTGCGCTATCGGTATGTGCCTTATGCTCCTTGATGCGCCACTTGGTAAAATTCAGTTATTTTCGTTTTTAGCGCTTCCGATTCTTTTGCTTTATTCGGGCAAAAGAGGTAAGTGGAGGCTCAAATATTTCTTTTATATCTTCTATCCGACACATATTTTAGTGCTTGCCGTGATAGCTTTTCTTGTGAGGTAAACCATGTTAGATTTTGCAAAGGATAAAAAATTTTGGGAAAACGTGCGCGAAAGCGACGATTTTGCTCAGCACAGGGCGGAGCTTTTGGCTCTTTACGAGAGTGCATTCAAGCAAAGACCGCGCGCACACAGTGCTAAGGATATTTTGGAAAATAACGACCACGGGCTTTGGAGATTGCAGTTTGACCACTTACAGTCAAGCGCGCTTTTGTCGCTCATTTATCCTGAAAACGAGCAGTATTATAATGACTTAATCGACACAGTGTGGGCTTATCTTGACGATTACGCGTGGGCACCTCTCGGCCATTATACCGAGCATTATTACGGCAAAACGCCAAAGGATTTTGACAACGGTCTTATCGACATCTTCGCATCAAGCGTTGGATTTGCCCTTTGCGAGGTTAAAAATCTCTTTGAGGACCGTTTCCCACAGCTTTTAAAGGACCGAATCAGCCACGAGGTAAGGCGTCATATAATCGAGCCATACTGTGAGCGTAAGTATTTTTGGGAAACGCACGACAACAACTGGACTGCCGTTTGCACAAGTGGCGTTGCGTGCGCTATGATGTACGAAGCGCCCGAGCTATTTTTTGAGCATCAGGCAAGAATTCACGCATCAATGGAGTGCTATCTTGCAAGCTACAAGGACGACGGAATGTGCGTTGAGGGCATCGGCTATTGGCAATTCGGCTTCGGATTTTTCAGTGCCTACGCTATGCTTGAAAGAGAGCTTACAGGTGGCAAGGTTGACTGGTTTGCGCGCGAAAAGGTTAAGGAAATCTCCAAAAATCTTCAAAAGGTGTTCTTACAGCGCGACGTTATAGTTACCTTTAGCGACTGTAGCATAATTCAAAAATATCATATGGGCTTGCCTCATATGCTCCGTCATATCTACGGTGATATGATTGAGCCTCTCCCGATTACGACGGGCAGAGTGGTAGAGGATAACACACACTTCAATTTCGCTCTTCGCGCCTTTATTTACTTTGATAAGAGCAATATAACCGACTCTGTGCGCGAAAACGTAACCTACTGTGCCAAAAATTCGTGCTATCTTACAAGGCGCACATCCAAATACGGCTTTGCGACAAAGGGCGGAAATAACGGCGAAAGCCATAACCACATTGACGTTGGCTCGTTTATTTTGGCAAGCGATAACAGGCAAATAATTTGCGATATCGGTGCAGGACCTTACGAGGACGGCTATCACACAAACAAAAGATACACCTTCTTCAATCCGAGCGCCTATGCGCACAATATTCCTATAATTGACGGAATTGGCGAGGACGATATCGCGCGTGAGGACGTTATTGTTAAGTATGACGAGGACACGTCGAGTGCTAAAATGGAGCTTGCGTGCGCATACGGCAGAGATTACATAAAAAGCGTTAAGAGAGAATTTGACTTTACCGATAGCGCGATTACAATGCGTGATAGCTTCGCTTTGGATAAGGAATGTAAGATAACGGAGCGCTTCGTTAGCATAATCGAGCCTGTCCTTGATGGCATTACGCTTAAAATTCACAACGTAAAAATCACCGTCGAGGGCAAAATATCGCCACAGGTGTCGGTAAAAATGGCAAAGCATCACATAAGCTCGGAGGAATATCCCGTTTATCTTATTGATTACGAGCTCCCACAAGATAAGAGCGATTTTGAAATTAAATTTGAGGTAGAATAATGAAAATTAAAAATGTAGTGTTCGATTTCGGACAGGTAATCGTCCATTTCGAGCCCGAATATATGGTTGGTAAATACGTGCAAGACGAGGACGACAAGGCGCTTCTTTGCGAGGTCCTCTTCGACCGTCTTTATTGGGATAGGCTTGACGCAGGCACAATAACCGACGAGGAAACGCTAGATTGCGTATATGCGCGAATTCCCGAGCGACTTCATGGCGTTGCCAGGGAAATTTACTACAATTGGATTTATAACATTCCCGAAATTGACGGTATGCGCGACCTTGTGCGCTACATAAAGGAAAAATACGGTGTGCGCGTGCTTCTTCTTTCCAACATTTCAAAATATTTCGCATCACATAGGGACGAAATTCCCGTGCTTAGCGAGTTCGAATATTGCGTTTTGTCGGGACTAATCGGCGTAACCAAGCCCTCAAAGGCGATTTTCGACCACCTTTGTAGCGTGTGCGACATAAAGCCCGAGGAGTCAATATTTATCGACGATAACACAAAGAATATCGAGGCATCAAGGTCGTTTGGCTTTAACGGCTACGTCTTTGACGGAAGTGCTAACAATTTGAAATCATACCTTGACGGGGTGCTTGGCAAATGAGTAGGAAAAAGAAAATTGCGCTGATCGCTTGCGCGTCGGCTTTGGCATTTATTTTGATTTTATTTGCCGTTTGCGCCATATATGTGTCCGATTTTTATGAGGCGGACGATAGCGCAACCAAGGATATGAGCCACGTAAGATATTTGGACGACGGCTCGATTGTAGTGGGCGAGGGACCCGTTGGATTTATCTTTTATCCGGGTGGAAAGGTCGAGAGTGAGGCGTATATTCCTCTTATGCTTGATATCGCAAGAGCGGGCGTAACCTGCGTTATTGTCGATATGCCATTTAAGCTCGCGATTTTTGACACGGATAAGGCTGACGAAATAAGAGAACAGCTCCCGTATGTGCAGTCTTGGTCGATTGGCGGACACTCTCTTGGTGGCTCGGTAGCATCAATGCATATAGAGAAGAGCGACTTCGATTACAAGGCACTTGTGCTTCTCGGCTCGTATTCAACCTCTGATTTGACCTCTGAGAGCATCGAGGTAATTAGCATCTACGGAAGCGAGGACGAGGTTCTAAACCTCAAAAAATACGAGAAATGTGTCGCTAATTTGCCCGATGATTTTACGGAAATCGTTATAGACGGTGGCTCTCACGCGCAATTTGGCGCATACGGAGAGCAAAGGGGCGACGGAGCTCCAACAATTTCGCGCGAGGAGCAAATTTCCCTTACAAGTAGCGCGATATTAAAGACAATCAAATAAAAAAGGCACTCACCGAGTGCCTTTTTAATTACAATTTTTTAATAAGGTTAAGATAGAATTCGCACGATTTATGAACTGATTCGATGCGGATTTTTTCGTTGTTACCGTGAATTGAGCGTCTTTCCTCGCTTGTCAGTGCCATAGCGGAGAAGCGGTAAACTCTGTCGCTTACGCGTCCGTAATGACGGCTATCGGAGCATTGAACCATAAGGTAAGGCGAAACGATTGCCTCAGGCCAAGTGGTTGCAACTGCGCCTGCCACCGCCTCATATTCGGGACAGTCAACGCGCGAAATTCTGCTCGGCTCGGAGAAGGTGAGCTTTGTAAGAGTGATATTTTCGTTTGCAACGGTCTTCTTTATATGGTTATATACCTTTTCAACACTGTCGCAAGGATTTACACGAATGTTAGATACAAGATGCGCCTCGGGTGGGATAACATTAGGTGCGCTAGAGCCCTTCATTTGAGTAAACGCAACGGTTGTACGAACGAGCGCGTTAAGCTCTCCGCCTGTCTTTTTACCAAGAAGGTCAACAACCCAACCGAATGCCCAAAGATTTGCGAAAATCATACGGTAAAGGAAGGTAGAATTTCTCACGAGCGTGTCGAACATTCTCGCCACAGGGTCGCTTATTTTCATCTTCATAGGGTGCTTTTCAACACGTGTGCACGCCTTTGAAAGATATCCGATTGACGAGCGAGGCTTCGGAGAGGAAGCATGTCCGCCGTTTGTCTTGATTCTGTATTCAAGGTCAATCATTCCCTTTTCGGCAATACCGATCATACCGCAGGGGCGCTTAACTCCGGGGAAAACGTTTTCGCAAACAGCTCCGCCCTCGTCGAGAACAAGACCGATTTTAATATTATTTTGAACAAAGTAATCAACGATTGTGGGTGCGCCCTTGCCGTTTATCTCCTCGTTGCCCGAGAATGCAAGATAAACATCGTTTTTCGGCACAAATCCACGACCGATAAGAGTGTCAACTGCAAAAAGTGTAGCATTGAAGGTCGCCTTGGTGTCAAGCGTTCCGCGTCCCCAAAGAACACCGTTTTCGATAATTCCGTCAAACGGTGGCTTCTCCCACGCGCTCTCGTCAACGTCAACAACGTCATAGTGCGACATCAAAACAGAGGCCCCTGTGTCGGTATTTGGCTCGCTACCGTGCCAAAGGAAGAGAAGTCCGCGCTCAGGCATGCGCTTAAATTCGCACACCTTGAATACATTTGGATAGAGCGAGGGAAGCGCGTGGGTCAACGCCTCGAACTGAGACTTATCCTCAAGCTCCGGATTTCTGCTTGAAACGGTTTTGAATTTTACAAGTGTCTGTAAGCAGTCAAGCGCCCTGTCCTTATCAAAGTCAGTATCGGTTTGACCTGCCACGCCCTGCGCCTTGGGCTTGAATGCGATGGTTCGGCAAATGATTATCAAAAGAAGAACGAAAATCACTCCACCGAGCGCAATAAAAGCATATTCCATTATAATCTCCTTATTTTCTCAAGGTAGAGAGAATTATTTTCGCGCTTGCCACGTTTGTAGCAAGAGGAATTGACTGAACGTCGCAAAGACGGAGAAGTGCACTTACGTCAGGCTCGTGTGGCTGAGAGGTAAGTGGATCACGAAGGAAGATTATAAGGTCGAGCTTTCCCTCTGCAACCATAGAGCCGATTTGTTGGTCGCCACCAAGAGGTCCGCTCTTCATACGGTTCACCATAAGTCCTGTTTCTCCCATAACGAGAGTACCTGTTGTGCCGGTTGCATAAAGCTCGTGCTGAGAGAGCACGTCCTTGTATTCGATTGCTAAATCGATCATATTGTTTTTCTTTTTGTCGTGGGCTATTAGTGCTATCCTCATATTTTAAACGGTGATAAGCTTCGTTATGCGTTGTTGCTCCCGAATGCCGACCTCGGAGTTTCCGCCACGGGGTTCCCCAAAATGCACGAAGTAAGTTTTGGGGGTTCGCGAGACACCGTCGCCCGTCATTCTTGCTGTGCGCCTAGCCTAACTTGCTTCTAACCGTTTAAGCAGAAGCCAAGCTTATCACATTTTCCTTTCTTTTATTTTCTAAATTTAATTCCTCATTCCGCAGGCACGCGCCTGAGGCAAATTCCGCGTTCGTTTGGCAAG